>JBDNFI010000113.1:0-19039 GCA_041689935.1 Cyclobacteriaceae bacterium | reverse complement strand
CGCTTGCACCCTCCGTATTACCGCGGCTGCTGGCACGGAGTTAGCCGGTGCTTATTCGTACAGTACCGTCAGTTACTATCGCAATAGCATGTTCTTCCTGTACAAAAGCAGTTTACAACCTAGAAGGCCGTCTTCCTGCACGCGGCATGGCTGGGTCAGGCTCTCGCCCATTGCCCAATATTCCCTACTGCTGCCTCCCGTAGGAGTCTGGTCCGTATCTCAGTACCAGTGTGGGGGATCATCCTCTCAGAACCCCTACTGATCGTTGCCTTGGTAGTCCATTACACTACCAACTAGCTAATCAGACGCATGCCCATCTACTACCGCCAAAGCTTTAATATGTAGCCCATGTGAGCCACATATATTATGGGGTATTAATTTCCGTTTCCGAAAGCTATCCCCCTGTAGTAGGTAGGTTGCATACGCGTTACGCACCCGTGCGCCGGTCGCCACCATCCGAAGACGTGCTGCCCCTCGACTTGCATGTATTAGGCCTGCCGCTAGCGTTCATCCTGAGCCAGGATCAAACTCTCCATTGTAGAAAATTTGCGATGAGAATCTCTCGACTCCCATCTATGTCTGTCCTGGCATTCTCTCAAAGTTCTCTAACGAGTCCTTAAAACGGCTTGCTGTTTATCCTATCCATCTTTTCAAAGAACTTTTCAGCATAACTCTTCCAGCTATGCTAAATGATCATATCCCTATAATTATATCAACTCAATCTCAATATTGTCAATATCCTACTACAACCACACGCTCCATTCCTCAAACCTTCCTTCCAAAAGCGGATGCAAAGGTAAGAAAAAAAAACTCCCTACATCCAAATTAAAAAGAAAAAAAGATGAAAAAAAATGAAACCAATTCCAACTACCACATTCCAACATCTGCCATCCGCCTGATGGGAGGACAAAGGTAATAGGTCATTTCTTACCTCCAAAGGTTTTCTAATAAATAGTTGAACTAATTTCAATCAAAAGTGCCATCTGCCTGAAAGCCTGAATATTATTTTTTGGGAGCTTTGTAAATCGGTACTGTGCTGCAAGGCTCTCCATACATTAGACTCGATACTACTGGCAATAACTGCTTGGTCGCTTCCAAATACGCATACTCTGGAACGAGTAAACTTGAACAACCCTTAATGACTACTTTAGCATTTTCAAATTCTTTAGAAAGCCCAGTGAGGATATCTGTAACCATTATTTTTTGTAAATCTGCCTTTGAGCCGAAAGTGAATCCCTTGGCCATTCCAGTAAGGTAGGTGCTTACTAGCATATATGCCCACATGGGTACTACAGCATCAGCTGAGCAATGAACTCTCAACCAGCTACCCTTGAAGACAGTCCAATCATACTCTTTTAAGTATTTCCGGAAATCCTTTTCTCGCAAAATCAATTCTTGAAATAGGGCGTCTTTTATGTCAAACTCAGCTGTAGTCTCTTTTTCTAGATACTCAGAGAGATCAATTGTTTTTAAGGGACTACTTGCCACTCTATTGATAATTTCTACTTCGCTCATTTTTAAAATAATTTTTTAGGCTGTGTGGTTTTATAGTCTTTCAGATAGAAAGGCTCAAAATAAGCCGTATCCTCAAATGCTCTAATTTTAAATTTTTCATTCGCCAAGGCACCAATGCTTTTGGCATCAGGCCTGAAATTGTCCCAAATATGGAAACTGGCTTTCCCTTTAAATATATTATGGAGCTTTTCTGCTCCATCACCAAAAAACACAACAGACGATTCAACTAGTTCCTTGAAACTCGAATCATCTACGATCTCAGGTTGAGTTTCTTTAATAACTGCGCCATTTGCATCGCCTACCAAGCAATAAACTTCCATACGGCGGGCATCAATCATGGGTACATAATATTGAAAGGAACTCTTGTATTTAATAGCCGAGTACAACATACCTTCGAGGGAGTTGATTCCAATCAATTGACAATTGCTGCCAAGGCATATTCCTTTGGCAGTGGAAATACCAATACGCAGCCCAGTGTAGGAACCCGGTCCCATTGAAACTGCCACAGCGTCTAGTTCGGCAAACGCTACCCCAGCATATTCTAAGCAATGACTGATCATCAACGTCAAATTGCTGGATTGAGATTTTTCTACTCGCAGTTCGTTGTAGCTCAATAGTTCTTCATTTTTGAAGAGGGCAACAGAGCAAACAGGCGTGGATGTTTCTAAGGCAAGGATTATACTCATTATTTAACCAGATAATCAAAAACGATTTTAGACAGAACAATAAACAAAAATGCAATAAAAGTTCGACTTAGTAGTTTTGATGATAATTTATCCGAAAGCTTCACCCCCAACGGTGCACCAAACAACAATCCTAATGTCATTGGAATCATGACTGGCAAAACAATAAGTCCTGATTTATCACTTGCCGCAATTGCTGGATCGTCGAAACTATAGAAGAATAAATTAGGCACCGTTAAGGCAAACGAAATAATAAAGATTACCCCTAGAGAAATACTATTGGCTTTTTTAATTGGCAATTTGAAAAAATTGTTGAGAAGTGGAATGAGCACGACTGCTCCTCCTAAACCTGACAATGCAGATGCTGCACCTGTGATGAATCCAGAAAACACATATTTACTTTTTTTCAAATCATAAACTTCTGCTACTTGCTTGGATTGAACTTGAGAACTAATCTGTAGCCAAAGTGCGAATGAAAGAATCAGAAATATCAATGCGTTGAAAAAATCGACCGAGTAGTAGCTGGTATTTACATAAATATATTGGAGAAGTACGGATGCAACTAAAGCGGGTAATCCGACTAGCAGGATCTCTCTTGGAAAAAACCTCCCGCTTCTTTTGAGTGCAATCGTCCCCATAAATGAAGCGGCAAGTATGGCCGCCATGGAATTAGCGATAATCAAAGAGCTCATCGACTCTTCCTTTATGCCTAAGGAATAAAATATTTCTGGCAATATGGAAACGAAAATAATTCCGCCGCCTACTCCGAGTAATCCGGACAGTAAACCAGCGGCTAAGCCAATGGCGAGTAGCCAAAGTATATCAACCATTATTGTTGCTTAAGAATGGAATTATAGCGGGAGGTTTCTTTAAGTACATTCAAAGCCATTTGCACGTCTTCATCATTTTTGAAAGAAGCTCTGATTTGCCCTTCTGCAAATAATTGGCGGGATACTAATTCTACTTTTAATAATTTTTTGATATCCGATTTAAAGTTTTGTAAATCTTGATCTTTATTATGCATCACTTTTTTTGTGAGGAGGTCTAGCTCACCCTTCACGCCTGTGTAATACTGCTCTTCCTTAGCAATGCTTTCCAAAATTTGGATGGAGGATTCCATGCGAGTGACATAGTCAAATTCGCTAACATTAAGCCACTCTATGAAATCATCATAAATTTTGTCTGTAACTTCAAAATATTCAGGTGAAGTAATTACTGGTAAATTCTGCTGATATTCTGTGGCGAAATTAAAAATCATGTTTTGTTCTTCTAACCCTAGAATAACAGATGGCATCTCCTCTTGAATAACTGGCACATCCGGATCAATACCTGCGCCATCATAAACAACGCGTCCGTTTCGGGTGGTGAAAGCCACTTTCAAGGAGTCTGGCAATTTCACTGCTTGATTGTCCGCATAGTCAATGGCCTGAATACACCTTCCACTTGGGATATAATACTTTGCTGTGGTGATTTTCAATTGAGAATTGTAGGAGAGCGGCCTTGTCGCTTGCACCAATCCTTTGCCGAAGGTTTTCTGCCCAACTAATATGCCCCTATCATAATCTTGGATAGCACCAGCCACAATTTCGGAAGCGGAAGCACTGCGACCCGATGTAAGAACGGCAATAGGAATATTCAAATCAACTGATTGATTCAAGCCGTAGTACGTTTTGTTCCAATCATCAATTTTCCCTTTTGTACTTACGATTTCGGCACCTTTGGGAAGAAACAAATTCGATATATTGACGGCCTCACTCAATAAGCCGCCTGGGTTATCACGTAAATCTAGGATAAGCTTTTTAGCTCCTTGTTCTTTCAGTTCAGTAAGTGCTTCTTTCACTTCTTTGGACGCGTTGGTAGTGAAATCGCTGAGTTTGATATAGCCGACCTCTTCGTTTACCATTCCGTAGAAAGGCACATTTGGGATGGTCACTTTCTCTCTTTTCAGCATAAAGTCCAACGGAGCACTTTCGCCAAAACGCATCACAGTAAGTTTCACATCTGAATTTACTTGACCTTTTAGTAGCTGACTTATTTCATCTGTATTTTTGCCTTGTACATTGATGTCATTTACTGCCACGAGCTCATCTCCAATCATGATACCCGCTGATGCTGCGGAAAAGCCTTTGTGTGGCATAATAACAATATTCTTATCGTCATGCATGCCGACCAGCATACCCACACCCGCGTACTCGTTGGTGGTCATGGTTCGATAATCCTCAATCTCTTCTTCTGGATAATAATTGGTGTAAGGATCCAAAGACATCAGCATGGAATTGATACCGACATTCATCAGTTGGCCAGGATTTATGTCATCCACATAGAACTGGTTTACCTCCTTGTATAAGGTGGCGAAAATGTCAAGGTTTTTGGCAATTTGAAAATACTTATCCCCCGGATCGTTGAATGAGAAATAAAATATGCCTGTAGCGAATAATAGTCCTGCCGCAATCGTTTTTGTCTTAGCTTTCATCAATACTGTATATTAAATCCATAGCGAATCTTCTGGATTATTGATAATCCTTAGCTGCGCTTTTTGTTTGAACGCTTAAAAGCTTCAATAAATTTCTCTTGAAGGAAAGTAATTGGATGCTCTTTTTTAGCAATATAAAGAATTGCTATCAGAAACTGAACATCTTGGCTATGAGTGGGTATTTTGGGTTTTTGAAGGCGATAAACCTCCCGTAATAGTCGTTTAATTCTATTGCGATCTACCGCCCTTTTGAAACTTCGCTTAGAAACGGTGAACATTACCTGTGCATCAGGTTGCTGCTCATCTGCCTTGGGAGCCTCCAAAGTGAGGATCTTATAGGGATATAAAAAAAAAGAGGAACCTTTTTCAAAAAGTTCCTTGATAAGCTTTTTGCTATGCAACCTCTCCGCTTTGGAGAATGAATAAGGCTTGGACGTAGTCACAGCCCTAAGCTAACAAAATTATTGCTTATGACGACGACTGGAAGATACAGTAAGCTTGTGTCTGCCTTTTGAGCGGCGACTAGCTAATACTCTGCGACCATTGGCACTGGCCATTCTCTCACGGAAGCCATGCTTATTTCTTCGTTTCCTATTTGAGGGTTGAAAGGTTCTTTTCATATCTTGATTTCTTTAAATTTGAGCCAATGATCGTAATCGGATCAATTATTTTCTGATTACGGGCTGCAAAGTTAATTACAGTAAATTAAATTTCAAATTATTTACCGAAAACTAAACGAATGATTTTCTACCAACTCCATATTACCAAGGCTACGACCCAAATTATTGAAGTCGAAATACGCTTCGAAACTGCCCTCAGTATCACTGATTGCCTATATATACCATATTATAGGCCTGGTAAATATCAGTATGCAAGCTATGAAAAGAATATTAATTGTATGGCCGCGGAGAATGCAAAAGGTGAGAATATTTCTTTGAGAAGATGCGATTTGAACAAATGGCAAGCCGAATTTGGAGGAATTACTCAAATAAGCTACCAATATGCCTGCAGCAGAATGGACGCTGGAGGTAGCTGGATCGACGATGAATTGATATATCTCAACTTCGTAAATTCTCTTCTGATGGTAGAAGGTAGAGAAAATGAGGAAATCAAAATTGAAATTCTAGCTGAAAATAGCAGCGAGGCCATTTATCCCACCCGCTCATTCCAGCTACAATACGATACTTATTACCAAGCCATAGACGAGCCTTTTATTGCAACTGATAAAGCCTCCACTTTAGAATTCCACCTAGATGATGTCAAATTTAGCATTATCACCATCGGGAGTCTACCATTGCCAGAAGTCGATCTCATTGATCTATTCAAAAAATTTGCCCTTGTACAAAAACGGCTTTTTGGCAAATTTCCATTCAGCTATTATGACTACATCATTTTCTGCAATGAGCGCACGCCTTATCATGGAGTGGAACACGCCAATTGCACGGTAATCACTCTGCCTCAGGGCAAATTGCCCGAGGAGAATTTGAGTAGTCTGTTGGGTATCTGTTCGCATGAATTATTCCATGCATGGAATGTATGCCGTATTCGTCCGCAGGAACTTTGGCCGTATCGCTTACAGGAGCCCATCCTATTTGACACCGGCTATGCACTCGAAGGATTTACCACCTATTATGGAGATTTGATGCTGGTGCGTTCGGGTGCAATGAGTTTGGATGCCTATTTGGCCGAATTGAATTTGCGCTTGGCTCAATACTTTCAATTCGATGGTCGGTATTACGCAAGTTTGCAATCCTCGTCCCGCGCACTTTGGGCAAATGCCTATGATAAAGCTTCATTGGAAAAAGAGGTTTCTATCTATGGTAAAGGCATGATTATGAGCCTGACGATGGATTTGTATTTGAGAAAAAATAGTGAAAATCAGCATTCATTGGATGATATAATGAAATGGCTTTGGAGTGATTTTTACCTTCAAAACAAACCCTATTCCCATGCCGACATTTTGCAACTGATGGAAAAAGCGGGAGGTAAAGAAGCCGCATCGCTATTTCAACAGCTTGTAGGAAGTACGGAGCCAATTGAAGATTTTCTTGCCCAGCAACTTTCTTTCTTTGGCTTGACTTTACAGAAAAAACAGACCAGAAGCGCCTTAACATCAACCCTCGGAATAGTAGCCAAAATGGAAGCGGAAAAGCTCACCGTGGAGAAATTGATAGATGAAAGCCAGGCTAAAAACTACCTGATGCTGGGCGATATACTTGTGAGTATTAATAGCCAAGTTCCTTCAGAATATAAAGGCGATGCAGCGGTTAAAATGGAAATAATGAGAGGTGAAAGAAGCCTGAAGCCTAATTGGCAGGAAGGGAAAGACTCATTTGGATCCTATTATGAGATCAGCCGAGTGGAGCATATTTCAGAAGAGCAAGCGGAGAATTTAAGGTTGTGGATAGTAGGATGAGCCTATACTTATACTAAGGAAATTAATTGCTAGAAATCAAAAAACCACTGGTTCAAGCGTCCGCTTGGACTGTTTTAAGCCCAAGTGCCAAGAACGCTGAATTAGTTACCTCTTGCTTGCACAATAGAATCTGGTAAATACTGAAATTTTTGAAAAATTATATAGTCTTCTGCGTCTATCGTTTCTTCTCCTTTGTAACTTCCTACCTGCTTATAATTACCATCTTTGGTAAATAAAATGGTACTTAAAAATGAAAAATCAGAGACTCTTCCAACAGGCTTTAGGTTTTCATCAAATAAAAACATCTGAAAAAAAGCTCTATCTCCATTTATTGAGTTTACCAGTTTCAAATCTGGATTAGGGTCTTTAGGATCATAATCCCTCCCAATGGAAGCGGAACGTAAATACAAATTAAATTTAGGGTCGAATTGGATTTGATGGAACCATGAGTTGCCAAAAATATAGTGTCTTCCATCCAGAAAGCTACTATTTTTATAGTCATACGTTGGTTCTGGTAAGTTTACCAGTTCGCTTGAGCCATCTCCCATTCGCAAACTTCTATCGTCCAAATTAACCAGCACCAGTTCTGAATCATAACCATAGCCAACTAAAAACTCATTATCCTTTGGATTTAATGCTCCATAGGTTGCTCCTGTATTTTGAGAAAAAGACAGATCTCCAGTGAAATAACTTTTTGGCATGTCTATCAGCAACTCTCTTTCATATGTTTCGATATTATAAACCAAAAGAGACTTCTTACTTTCTGGTATAGTACTTACACTTGGCAGCGTAATTAAAAAAAGGTATGGGTCGTGAAATGTAAGATCATTTATTTGATAAACTGATAATACGGGATTTCCATTTCTACTATCCGTTAGCTGAAAGCTATTAATCTTTTCACCTATATCATTTATTAGATGAATTTGGACTTGACCCGGAACAGCAGATAACACAAAAATAGAGTCAAGACTATGCAAGTGAAGCTATTTTAAGTATGGAATTCCATTAGGCCCCTCAATTGGTATTTCAATACTTTTAACATAGCTAGTATCGCCCATCTCATAGATATAAATTTTACGATTTAGGCCATTAAAAAAACTATAGTAATTCTTGTGGTAATTGAAATCCCATACATTATTTTCAAATCCAGTTTCTTTATCAATTCTAAAGAGTTGATACTGCTCAAGCATTTTGAGTTCGAACTCTTTGAATTCAAGACCATTTTTATCAGAAGTATTACATGAAGCAAAAAAAACTATTACCAAGAGGATAATAGCTTTTCTTATCGAATCTAAAGATTTCATCTTAATTCTGGTAATCATGACAATCTAATAATTGATTAAAGCCAGGCATTATCTCCAAACATTCGAGATAGGCACCAAGATATTGATTTTCGTCAGGCATGATACATATAAGATGCATTGTTGTACACTGTTTGCTACCGTCACCACCGACAAAACAAGCTTGAACCATACAGCCACTGCTATTTCCAATTAAAGGCATGTCCATAAAAGAAATAGCAATAATAATAGTGAAAATAAAATTTTTATTTTTCATATTGTTAATATTTAAATTGTACTAACAAAAAAAAATTACCCTTTCAATTACTATTTATTTTACACAAAAGGCTATATTTTAATTTTGTAGGTTAATTTCTTGTATTTATGTATTCTAATATTGTAAAATATGTTTTAAATTCTAATGATATGCTTTTTCAATGAGCTAATTATGGCTATTTCTAATTACGATCATACGAAGTGCACTGTTTAAATTTTAGGATTTGTAATCCACAGGTTGATGAAAGCGAAAACACCTTCAAGGTTTCGAAAACCTTGCGGGTATTTGTATAAGCAAAAAAGCCTGCTTCAATTAAATGAAACAGGCTTTTCAGTTCCTAAATGAAGGATAAATTAATACTGAATCTCAAACTGTACTAGGTCTATAAACTCTTGTACGCGGCCATCTACAGCCTTTTGGTCTAGTTCGAACAGGCGATTAGGGCCAAACTTCTGCACACAGAAGGAAGCCATTGCTGAGCCGTAAATGATAGCTCGCTTCATATTCTCGAAGCTGGTGTCATTGGTGCTTGCCAAGTGACCGATAAACCCTCCCGCAAATGTATCTCCTGCGCCTGTTGGATCGAAGACTTCTTCTAATGGCAACGCTGGCGCAAAGAAAATCTGGTCTTTATTGATCAACAAAGCTCCGTGCTCTCCTTTTTTGATAATAAGCACCTTTGGTCCCATTGCAAGGATCTTTCTACCTGCTTTTACCAAGGAATATTCTCCTGATAATTGTCTAGCTTCTTCGTCATTGATAGAAAGCACGTCTACCATTTGTAGTACTTCGGCCAAATCGTCCATCGCTATGTCCATCCAGAAATTCATGGTGTCCAAAAGGATAAGCTTTGGTCTATTTTTTAATCTTTTGATCACTAATTGCTGTACTGCTGGGGCCAAATTGCCCAACATCAAATACTCAGCACCTTGGTAGCCTTCAGGGATTATCGGATCAAAATCACCCAGCACATTCAGTTCGGTCACCAATGTGTCGCGGGTGTTCATATCGTTATGATAGCGACCCGACCAGAAGAAGGATTTTTCATTTTCCTTTATTTGCAAGCCCGCAGTATCAATGCCTGAAGCTTCGAATCTGGCAATTTCTGTCTTGGGAAAATCGCCACCCACTACCCCAACTAATTTGATGTCTTTGGTGAAAAAGGAAGCTGAAAGGGAACCATACGTTCCTGACCCTCCGATTATTTTATCTACTTTGCCAAAAGGCGTTTCCAGTGCGTCAAAGGCCACTGAACCTACAATTATCAAACTCATATTTACTTATTTTCCAATGAAAGGATATCGTTTAAATTCTTTAGTTCTATCGAAAAGGTAGCGAAAGGTGACATGCGTTTTATCGATCTTTCCTCCTATTTGCTCGGCTACCCGCATCATTTTAGGATTAAAATCTCCAATCCAATTCATCTCAGTCACTTCATAAGGAAATCCCTTTTCGTATGTCATCTCCTGATATTTTCTTACCATGGCACTTTCCACGCCTTTTCCTTGATGGCTAGGCACCACACCAAATACTAAACTGAGCATTTTTCTATTTGGCTTAAATTTTTTGTAGTACAAAAACTTAAGCTTGCCAAGCCAATCTAATTGGCCGTTCAAATACTTGAATATCTGATTAAGTTCTGGCAAAGATATAAAGAAACTTACAGGAGTGCCCTTGTAAAAGCCAAAGTAAATCAGCCTTGGGTCGATTACTGGCTTCATCGACTTGAACATAGCCAATGCCTGTATTTCGGTAAGTTCCTTTATACCCGTATGACCTCCCCAAGCATTGTTGTACACTTCCAGAAAATAATAGGGTGCTTTATGCATTTCACTCATTGGGATATAGCGAAATACATACTCTGGATCGGCAAGAATTTTAGTAGCTCTTTCCTTGTACTTATCTGTCGCTTGGTCATTTTTGGTGGCTCTAGCGTAGGTATATTGATTGAAAAACAGCTGGAAACCGTAATTTTCGAATAGTTGCCTGTAGTATGGATAATTATAATGCATGCAATAATTTGGCTCAGTAAAGCCTTCTACCAATAAGCCCCACCACTTATCGCGTTCACCAAAATTAATCGGACCATCCATTGCTTCGCATCCACGCTCGGCAAGCCAGTTTTTACATGCATCGAATAGAAAATTCGCAGCTTCCTGATTATCAATACAATCGAAAAAACCCATTCCACCCGTAGGTTGATCATTATTTTCTTTTGTTTTGGGATTGATAAAAGCGGCTACTTTCCCGGTGGTTTCGTTTTTATCATTTACCAAAATCCATCTGATACAATCAGCGGATTTCATTCGGGCAATTTTGTTTTTATTTGTGTCAAACACGTCCTCGATGTCTTTATCGAGTGGGCGTATGTAGTTTGGATCCTCTTTGTAAAGGCGGGTGGGAAATGTAAGAAACTCTTGTTTGCTGTTCTTATCCTTTACTTCTATCAACTTCATGGCCAGTCTGATTTATCAGCATGTGCATATACAGAAGCAATCCCGTCTTTCAATTCGATTTTATGTCTCCAGCCTAGTTTGTGCAATTTGCCTACATCCATCAGTTTTCTAGGCGTACCATCGGGTTTGCTAGTATCAAATACGAGCTCTCCTTCGAAACCAACCACTTCACCAATAAGCGTTGCTAGGTCTCTAATGCTTATATCTTCACCTGTACCAATATTGACCAGTGTTGATTCGTGATACTTCTCCATCAGAAATACGCAAGCATCTGCTAGGTCATCAGCATGTAGAAATTCCCTTTTGGGATTGCCCGAGCCCCATACTTGAACTTGCGATTCGCCACGTATTTTGGCTGTATGAAACTTCCTGATCAATGCTGGCAGTACGTGGGAGTTTTGCAGATCGTAGTTATCATTTGGCCCGTACAAATTAGTTGGCATCACAGAGATAAAATTGCAGCCGTATTGGTCGCGATACGCTTCGCACATTTTGATGCCGGCAATTTTGGCAATGGCATAAGGTTCGTTGGTGTATTCTAGTAGGCCGGTAAGCAAGTAATCCTCCCGCAAAGGCTGCGGTGCTAGTTTGGGATAGATACAAGATGAGCCAAGAAACATCAATTTTTTTACGCCATTTACATAACTCTGGTGAATCACATTATTTTGGATGAGCAAATTATCATGCAGAAATTCCGCTCTGTAGGTATTATTTGCATGTATTCCGCCCACTTTTGCAGCTGCCAAAATCACATAATCTGGCTTTTCCTCCGCAAAAAAGTCGGCTACGGCCTGCTGATTTCTTAAATCTAATTCGCTGCTTGTCCTGGTTATAAAGTTGGTATATCCATCTGCTTTTAATCTGCGATGTATGGCAGAGCCTACCATCCCTCTATGACCTGCAATATAAATTTTGGCGTTTTTTTCCATCTATTCGTGGTAGTTCAATATGGTGTGTCCGCCTTTGAGCAAGAGTTTATCTTTTTGGAAAATCTTCAAATCTGAAGCAACCATATCTTTTACAAGCGAGGCCAAATCATGCTTTGGTATCCAGCCCAATTGGGTATTTGCTTTGGTTGGGTCGCCGATAAGCAAATCTACTTCTGTTGGTCGGTAGTAAGTCGGATCTACTTGCACGATCACTTGTCCTGCTTTCAGGTCATATTCTGGATTGGAGCAACTCACAACCTTTCCAACCTCCTCCTTGCCTTCGCCTTCGAAGCCAATGTCAATTTGTAATTCGGCAAATGCCATTTTCACAAAATCACGCACTCGGGTAGTTACGCCTGTAGCAATTACATAATCTTCTGGCGTATCTTGTTGCAGCATCAAATACATGGCTTCCACATAATCCTTGGCGTGTCCCCAATCCCGCCGCGCATCCAAATTGCCCAAATAGAGGCAATCTTGCATGCCCAAAGCGATACGTGCTGCTGCTCTGGTGATTTTACGAGAGACAAAAGTTTCGCCTCTTATTGGGCTTTCATGGTTGAATAAAATACCATTTACGGCATACATCCCGTACGCTTCTCGATAGTTGACGGTAATCCAAAAGCCATACATTTTTGCGACACCATAAGGGGAGCGTGGATAAAAAGGCGTGGTTTCACTCTGCGGAACTTCCTGCACCAAGCCGTATAATTCTGAAGTAGAAGCTTGATAGATACGGCACGTTTTGGTCATTTTAAGTAAGCGCACTGCCTCTAATATTCTCAGCGTACCGAGACCATCTACATTGGCAGTATATTCCGGTGTATCGAAACTCACTTTCACATGCGACATAGCGCCTAGATTGTAAATTTCGTCAGGTTGCACTTCCTGAATGATACGAATGATATTGGTAGAATCCGTCAAATCTCCATAGTGGAGTTTCAGCCGAATGCCTTTTTCATGTGGATCTTGGTAGAGATGATCTATACGATCTGTGTTGAATAATGAACTACGACGCTTTATGCCGTGGACTTCGTACCCTTTGTCTAGTAGAAGTTCTGCAAGGTAAGCGCCATCTTGCCCTGTAATGCCTGTGATTAATGCCTTTTTCATAACAGACAAAAATAAGTTTAGCAGGATAGAAAAACCTAATTTATCTCTTTCAAATTAAAAAGAATTAAATTCACCTCGAATATTCTCATGGCAAATCTAGCAACTTGAATTTTGGAAGAGGAAAATAAAACACATATAAAAGCACAAAAAGGCTGGGCCGAGATTCCGTGGAAAGAAATATGGGATTATCGAGATCTGCTATATTTCTTGACCATCCGAAACTTAAAGGCAAGGTATGCTCAAAGCATATTGGGAACAGGCTGGGCGATATTGCAACCGCTATTGTATATGGGTATTTTCACTTTGGTTTTCGGCAAATTCGCCCAATTAGATAGCGATGGGCACCCTTATGCTCTTTTTACTTTGGCCGCCATTGTTCCTTGGAGTTTTTTCTCGGCCATACTTACCGAAGGAAGTCTGAGTTTGGTACAGCAAGCTCCTATGCTGTCGAAAGTCTATTTCCCAAGGATTGTCCTCCCGCTTTCTGCGGGTTTGGCCAAAGGCTGGGAGTTTATGATTGGATTTATCATTCTTATTTTCTCCACCTTATTTGTCGGCATTTTTCCTGATATCGATTGGTTATTTTTTATTCCAATGGTTTTCCTTTTAGGCCTTACCGCATTTGGCCTCGCGTTTATTCTTGCGGCATTGGCTATCCAATTTCGAGATGTCAAATATGCCCTTCCATTTCTTATTCAGCTATTATTTTTCGCCAGTCCCATTGTCTATTCCACCAGTATAGTGCCCGAGTCTATCCTCCCGCTTTATGCATTCAATCCTATGGTGGGTGTAATTGAGGGCTTTCGCGCAGCCTTTTTTCATAGTCCGGTTCCATGGCAATTGGTAATTCCTGGTGTCTTCACAGCCTCTGCATTATTTGTATTTGGCCTGCTGTATTTTCATCGTGCCGAACGAAACTTTGCCGACCTAGCCTAATGAAACCCGAAAGAGCCATAATCGTCCAAAATTTATCCAAAGCCTATCGCATTGGAAGCGCCCAAAATTTCCCGCCTACATTGGCCGGTCAGTTGATTGACACGCTTAGAAGTCCGTTGGATAATTTCCGTCGGATTCGAAGCATGAGCAATTTGGATAAGCAAACTTCTGATCTTCATTGGGCATTGCGAGACGTAAGTTTTGAAGTGAAAAAAGGTGAAGTCTTGGGAATTATCGGCAAGAATGGGTCTGGAAAAAGTACTTTGCTGAAGATATTGAGTAGGATTACGCCACCAACGGATGGAGAAATAGATTTGTACGGAAAGACCTCTTCGCTATTGGAAATAGGCACGGGATTTCACCCGGAACTTACTGGCAGAGAAAATATCTATATGAATGGCACGCTACTGGGCATGAAAAAGCGGGAGGTAGAAAAGCAATTAGACGAAATCATCGACTTTAGCGGCATCACTCAGTATATCGATACGCCCGTAAAATTCTATTCCTCAGGCATGAAAGTGCGATTGGGCTTTTCTATTGCTGCATTTCTGAACACGGATATCTTGTTTGTAGATGAAGTGCTCGCTGTGGGTGATTTGGACTTTCAGCGCAAGTGTCTTGGGCAAATGGACAATATTGCCGACTCGGGTAAAACCATCCTGTTCGTGAGCCATGATATGTCGGCAGTTCAGCATTTGTGTAAGCGAAGTGTTTTACTAGAAAATGGCCAATTGATCGCCAATGGGAATACCGATGAGGTGATTAGTAAATATGTTGGAAGCTCTTTTTCAACAGAAACGACCTTGGAGAATCACCCAAATAGAAAAGGCTCTGGAAGCATCAAGATCAAGAAAATAGAGATGAATAAAGGCGATAATGGAGCATTGACATTGAGCTGTGGAGAAGAAATCATCATAGACATTTGGCTGGACAATCCACTAAAAGACTCCAAGCCAAGAGTAGATGTAAGGATCGACAGCTCATCAGGCCAAAGATTAATATGGCTGAGCAGCAGTATTTATGGAGAAAGTCCGTTGGGAGCTGATCGATTACAATTCAAAATTGAACGCAACCCACTTACAGAAGGTCAATATTATATCAGCATACATTTGAGTAATTTTGGAGAGGTATGTGATTGGATTCCGCAATTGATGCGGGTAGACATATCAGCTGGAAACCCATTCGGCAATGGCAAAAGCATTCCGCCCGATCAAAGTAAAATGGCCATTCCATTTGAAATCAACTACCCTTAAAAATCATCAAATGCTCTCTAAACTAAAATCATCTCTCAGAAATACACTTCTACTGCCAGAAACGCATCCTGCGGATTTACTGGCCTATGAGATGATCCGAAAATATGAGAATTTGGGCTATATCCCTTTTAGCAATTACTCATTGATGCCTTACGTGGTTCAGCAAATCCTCAATGATATTATTGTCCGCAAGCCTCAGGCTATTATTGAGTTTGGCAGCGGTTGGTCCGCAAGTATTATTGCTAATTTTATATTGCAAGAAAACATCCGTTGCAAATTTTACTCCTTCGAAAATCAAAAGTCGTGGCATCAAATCCTTTTGGACAAAATGCCTTTAGCAGCAAAAGACCCGCGCATTCATTTTGAATTTGCTCCACTAGCTACGCTTGAAAACGGCTTTAAAGGATGCAACCAATGGTATGATCCCAATCTTGTAAAGCTTGCATTGGCGGACGTAAAGCAAGCAGATCTACTAGTTGTAGATGGCCCATCGGACAAAGCAAAATCTTACATTCGCTATGGCTTCTTTTTGCAAATCCGAGAGCTGATACACGAGAATACAGCCATATATATAGACGACACCAATCGCAAAGCAGAAAAAGAAATCGCCATGGATATAAAAGCCGCCTTGCATCTGAAAAGCAGACCAATGGGCAGGGCGTTGAGATTGGCGAATGATGTTAGTTTGTAGACAATTTTTTCAGCTTCAACTATTTATTAGGTACAAAAGAAGGTCAATTTTTGTAAAGTCAAAATGAAAGCTACCTACGCATAAAAAAAGTTTAAATTTATTGTCAATAATTTTGAAATACATATATATATGTAGTATATTTAATAAATAAAACTTATTACATATTAAAACATTAACATTTATTCTAACGGTATTTTCCTTTGTGCTAATTTCAAATTTCAGCTTAGGAGATTATGCAATTAATGAAAACTCTGACGAAGAGGAACAACATTCTTTGTGTCCTCCAGATGCAAATTTGAAATTAGGTTGGTCTAATATGCCAATTACTGATTGGTTAAAAAACCAAGATCTCGCTCTTTTCGTAGAATGTCCTTTTATGGAAACTACACCTAATATGCATTGCTGTATACCTGAAACCCCTGAATAATTATGAAAGCAAGAAATTTATTTAGTTTGATTTTATTAGTATTAGGGATTACATTTATCCCTAAATTAGATGCAAATGCAAATTCTGGGGCCCAGGTTGCGGACCAGATAAGCATGTTGTTAATGGAAGGCTAGATACCCATCCGCGTTTTAATAGTGATAATGAACAAATTGGTTGGACATATGTAATAGTTTGCGATGTTCCTTCATCTATGGAAATTTATTGTTGTGTCCCTTTAACGATAGAATAATGTTTAGAAAATTGAGAAAACTTAATTGGCTTATAATTATTTTTATAAGCCAATTATGTTTATTGTCTGCTTGTGAGAATACTAATCCATCTGAAAAGCATTCAGATACTCTGATAATAACTGACACCTTACAAATTCCTGTAATTGGTAATAACGAATATGTCCGAATAGATGAAACCGGCAGCTTTTTGTTGATTAGGCGCAAAGATGCCGGTATTACTCTATATGACTTAAAATCAAATTCCATCGTTTGGGAAAAGGAAAATGAGGAATTAGCTTATCTTGGTGATCCTACGAAAATCCTTGATATTGTTGAGGACAATGTAATAACGATCGGATACCAATCTCTAAGTGTCTATTCACTAAGTGAATGTCAATTGAAATTCACCAAAAAGCTCCCAAAAAGCTCTGGATTTCGATTTAAAAACTACCCAATTTTTAAAACTACTATAAACGATCAACCTTATATCTTAACGACATATAATATCGGGCAAAATGGTTGGGCCAGATAAATAACCTTCTTGAAATGGAAAAAGAAGATTATGCTTCAATAAGGCATTTTAGCATTTTGTCTTTTAATTCAGAAGAAACCATAGGGCATGTAATTGGACGCTATGAGCCACAGGCTAACATTATTTCAGACGACCCAAAATTGCCTTTGAATGATGAATTTTATATAGTGGTAGGAGACGTATTATATCACGCCAACACCCCAGAACCAAAAATATGGGCAACCACTATTACTCTGGATGATCCTAAAGCAGATGCCTATTTTGAATTAGCACTGGACTATCCTGAAAGCAGGTATTTTATTCCAAATAGCAATAAAAATAATATCCATGATATTGGCAGTAGATTGAATCAGAATATGAGTCTTATGGGCATATTTTTCGACCCTACTTCCAAAAGATTCTACATTCCTTATTTGAGAGCACTATTTGAATGGGAACAAGAAATTGTTGATAATCCCGAAACAACTCAATCCCAAGTGGATTTAGGTTTCCAACGAATCCGTGTGGCTGTATTCACACAAGAATTTGAAAAAATAGCGGAAGTAGCTCTTCCTGCAAATATTCATACTTTATTTGGCGTGGTGAATGACGAACTGTATTTGAAAGGCTATGATGAGGGTGAAAATTATGATATTATTTACAAAGCAATTATCAAAACCGATGAATAGGATCTTTTTAAACTGGTTATTGCTCATTTCTGCATTGCTTACTTTCTCTTGCAGCTCAGAACCAGATAATGCAACAGAGGAACTTCAGGAATATTCCTCCAATCTAGAAGCTTCATTTACAATCCCTAGCAACGGTATGGTGACTGTGCATGCACACCATGAAAAAGAATCGTGGATAATTGCCGTAAACCAAACTACCTCTGAGCTATTTATATTTGATCATTCAAGTAACCGATTAATTCATAAGCATTCTCTTACGGATGTCCCTGATTGGGATCCTGGGCGACTTTATAGTTTAGGTTTTTATGGAAATGGATTTTATTTACTTGGTGCAAATGGCTTTTACATTTATGACGATAATTTTGAGCCGCTCAATGCATGGCGAAAGAGAATGACAAGTTATAGTGAATATGGCCTCACTCCATCATACCTAGTGTCATCAGAAGGCAAAGAGTATTTGATCGCTGTATATCGAAATTACTACTTACCCGAAGGAAGAGAATCATTTTCTTTCTATGAAAATGCATCCTTATTTCGCTATATCTCTGTTATCGAGCTAGATTTTGAAAGCGACTCTTTGAAGATGAATATGATTGGAGGACACCCTGAGGATTCCGATGTGCCTAAAAGAATCCCGCCACAGGGACTCCGCTTTACTGTATATAATGGCATAATCAATATCGTATATAGAACCGAGCCATTGATTTGGCAAATTAGAGATTTTAAGGAAAATCCCGATGTATATAATAGCATACCAATGCAGCTGAGAGATGGTGAAAATAGTTACTTAGTTACAGAAGGTGAAGTAGCTAATAATCTAAGAATGCTAGCAGAAAACCCAAGCTATGATAATTTTAAAATTGATTTAGCTAATGGCGATCATTACTTTGAGTATAGGCTTGCCTATGATGAAATTCACTGGCCTTCAATATATAAAGAATCAATAACATGGCTCAACGAAAAAGGAGGTGAATTTATGAGACCTAGAACGGTGAAATACGATGCGAATTTTAATAAGATTTACCCGTTGGGTGAAATTAAGTGATTTGAATTTTAATATTGTTAATGTTCCTATCGAATATAAACTTGTTGATAAATTGAATCAATGTCAGGGCAGTTATTTTTGCTAAGATTCTTGTTTTGAACCCGCTAAAGGTTTT
>JBDNFI010000112.1:0-3360 GCA_041689935.1 Cyclobacteriaceae bacterium | reverse complement strand
AATAAAGCATCTTCTGCAGATTTTTTACCCGAAGGAGTAAATGGCGTTGCGGATAAATCGAAGCACTTTAAAATACCCCTTTGCTCATGAATTTTATCTAGACCTCCAACCCAAATAGTTGCCTCTTCTGCACTATCCCTATCGGAACCTGTTCTTTGGTATTTTCCTGTTGCTTCTGTATTGGTTCTCCAAGCATGGTGGGCTTCATCATTCAAAACAATAATGTTTCGAGCGTTGCTCATTTCGCCAAGTACATTTCGAACATAAGCCTCACCGCTAATTTCCATACGTTGTCTTTTGTCAACGGAACGTAAATACCCTTTTTCAACCTTAGCGTCAATCTTATCTTGAGAATCCCAAGCCAGCGAGTGCCAGTTATGAATAATCACTTTTCCTTGACGGAGTTTATCCATCAAAGCTGCTGGTACAATATTGAATTCTTCGTAATAGTTTTCTTTATGTGTGGGTTGCAAAACTTGCAAACGGCTTTTTACTGTAAGCCCTGGAGCAACGCAAAGGGCATGCTTACTAAATCTTGCATCCATTGGATTGGTGACTTTATTCAGAAAATTCCATGCAATAATCATGGACATGATAATGGTTTTCCCTGAACCTGTTGCCATTTTACTACACCAACGTTCAAACTCCCCACCATCACCTTGAATCTCAATACCTACTTTTTCGGCAGCTGGTGCTTCCGTAAGCCAAATCAAGGTTTCAATGGCTTCTAATTGACAAAAGAAGAATCTGCGGTCTTTGCGTTCTTCAGGGTCTTGCCAGTGTTCGAGTAGTCTTTTAGTAATTCCTGTAACTCCAGGATAGCCTGCTTCTTTCCAAGCAATCACTCTAGGACGAATTTTATTTACAGCATCAATTTCTACAAAAATCCCTGGATCATCGAACGCTTTTGAGTTGGGTGTGGCAATAACATAACCAGCAGGGCGTCTCCCTTCTTTTATATAAAAATCCCTATTCTCTCTATCGTAGTACCAATGCTGTTGTGGTTCTTGATGAGGACTGTTGATGATGAGTTTATCGATAGTTCCTGCCATAATCTATATTGTTATCACTCTTAAACTTTCAATACCTCTGTCGTCAATAATCTTGATTGCAACCGCTGAACCTGCCTCAAAAGGAAGTGAAATTGTGCCTTTAAATGCTTCAATTTTTTCCTCGTCTATTTCTGCTTTCAGGTTCTTAGCTAGTTTGGCCCAACCATCTTTAGCACCTGCCATTGGGAAAAATACTTGGGAGGGAAAAAGGGATCGATTATCATAATCGGTATCCAACATCCACATGGCAATGTTCTTTTTGCCGCCACTTTCTACAGTTCCTGTTTTTGGATTGTAATAGTCAAATCCCATTACTTCAACCTGAATTTTACCATCATCTACTTTGTGAATACGAACATCAGGTTGCCCAACTAACCAGAAGCTTTCATTGCTACTTCGTTTTTTACGTAGGTCATCTGTCAGCAGATCAGCATTCATTTGTGCTTTGATGAGTTGCATACCTGCAATGGCAGGGGTCAATTCGTCAATGTCTTTGGCTGCTTCTTCATCAAATTGGAAAGCACAAAACAACAACATATCAGGTTTTAAGGCTCGGGCTTCTTGCCAAGCATTCTCTACCATACGTTGTTCAAGCGGTGCATGTTCAGGACCGAATACTACCAATACCTTTTTAGGCACATCTTCTTTGGTTTCGGCTTCAGCCTGAATATATTTAGTACCTGCTAATGGCTCAACTCTTGTAAATTGAATGATGTTGCCGCCTTTTGCTCTTACACCTGTTCTCAATAATTCATCTCGCCATTCTGCTTGGCGGATGGTTTCCCCACTACCTGCAATAGAATTATCAGAACCGTCATCTTCCTGCTCCAAGTCATCAAAGCTTTTGGTATAAGGTGCAGGAACAGCTTCTACAGTAAATGGGCCTGTAATTCTTGTTTTGCTGCTCTCTTTTAAAGGTTGGTCGTAAAGTGTTTCTGTAGCAGGCGGTTCATTTTGAGCAATACTCTTTAGCGTAATATGTGGTACAGTTTTATATTCAAATCCGCTACCAACTCCTTCATTTTTATGTGCAAGTTTAAAATAGTCATAGTTTGCAGTCATTAATCGTTGTTTAGCCAAAGTAAGAGCTACGCGAGAAGTATCACATGTAATCCATCGTCTTCCCCATTGCTCTGCAACCATGGCAGTACTGCCACTCCCGCAAGTAATATCTAGCACCAAGTCACCTGGATCGGTAGCCATCAATAGACACCTCTGAATTACCAGCGTATTAGTCTGGACGACATACATCAAGTCCTTAGCTCCTTGAAATTCATCCCATAAATTGTGTATTGGTTTTACTGGGAAATCATCTAGAAATCGTATGTAGTTTGGTACAGAACCTGGTTTTACAACTCGACCAGCTTTGATCAAATTATCCATCCCTGTCTTATTGGTGCTCCAACTCTTTTTTTCAGGTTTTATTAATTCGCCATTTAGCTCGAACTCATAAAAGCACGATTCTGTATATCCAGAAGAGGTAATTTTATCGTATCTAAAAATTTTCGCGCCTTTCGGTAACGATTTTGGGTTTTCAGTCTCAGTATTATTTGCGGGTCTTATTGTACCATTAGACAGCATAACCTTCGAATAAGGCGATCCAGCAACACTTCCTTTTGAAACGTATAACTGATTGTATTTGAATTTCGATATGTCTTTTGCATACCATATTATGTAATCGCTAACGCCAGCTAAGCCATTTGAACCAAGTGGTAACGTCTTTCTAACGGTGATTAGCGCTGCGAAATTTTTAACACCAAAAATCTCATCAAGAATTTCTCTAGCATGATGGATGTTTTCGTCACCTATTTGAAAATAAATACTTCCTTTTTCATCAAGTAATTCATGAGCTAACAAAACTCTATCTCGTAGGTAAGTTAAATAGGAATGAATACCTAATTCCCATGTGTCTCGAAAAGCTTTTATCATTTCAGGTTCAGCGGTTAAATCACCGTCATTACCGTCCTTGACATCTCGTTTGTTTACAAAAGGCTGAAAATTGCTCCCATATTTAATTCCATAAGGTGGGTCAAAATACACCATCTGCACCTTGCCAGCCATTCCTTCTTTTTCTAGCAGAGAGTTCATTACCAATAGGCTATCACCTGCAATGAGTCGGTTAGTCCAACCTTCTTTATGTTTGTAAAAGTCTATGGCTTCACGTAGCGGTTTCTTTTCAGAGAACATGCTCATTTGCCCACCATCATCATGTTCCTTTTTTACGGATTCGATAATGGTTTTTGGGTCAATACGTTCATGAACATGAAGACTTACTGTAGGTACTTCAAAACTGGTGTGTTCGGTTTTT
>JBDNFI010000111.1:0-11909 GCA_041689935.1 Cyclobacteriaceae bacterium | reverse complement strand
ATTTATGCCAAAGCGAGATCTCAGCGGTGAGGTAAGCAAGCCGCTTCGGGTAGTAGCGCCAATAAGCGTAAAGGGATTGAGGCTAATCTGTACCGAGCGGGCATTTGGCCCCGAATCGAGCATAATATCGATCCGATAATCTTCCATGGCCGAATAGAGGTATTCCTCCACCACGGGATTGAGGCGGTGAATCTCGTCGATAAAAAGCACATCGTGAGGTTCCAAATTGGTAAGCAAGCCTGCCAAGTCGCCGGGCTTATCCAACACAGGGCCGGAGGTAATGCGAATACTGCTGCCCAACTCATTGGCGATAATGTGCGAAAGGGTCGTTTTGCCCAAACCCGGAGGGCCATGTAGCAATACGTGATCGAGCGGTTCTTGTCGATTTTTGGCAGCTGTTACAAAAATCTTCACATTATCTACTACTTTTTGCTGCCCCGTAAAATCCATAAAAGACAAAGGCCTAAGCGCTTTTTCAAACTCTTTTTCAACTGGATTGAGCCTTTCGGAATCGGGATTTATATAATCTTCACGCATGAGGCTTCAAAGTAAACATATATTGGCAATTCGGCCTTCGTTTCCGTCAAATTATCTTATAAAGAGGGCGAAATAAAACCAAATATTCAGTAGTATTGGTAAAGACAAAAAAAATTCTTCTCCAGGTGAAACTAAATCGGGAGCTCAAACATCTACAGTAAAAACACTTCCGACTATGAAAAGCATCGCCCTATTATTCCTTTTTGCAAGCCTGCTGTATGGGTGCTCCGAGCAAAACACAAATGAAACTGAAGTACTGAAATTCAGTCAAAAATATCGCTTTCAAGTGGTCGACACATTGTATATCGACTTCCTAGGCGACTTGCAAGTGATCGAAATAAATGAAGAAAGCGGGAGGATGTTGGGAATCAATACCACCAATGGCGAGATAGTAGAACTCGGCTTGGATGGCAAACTTATCGGCAATTACGACCGTAAAGAAGGCCCAAATGGCCATGGTGATTTTACCGAGAAAATTGGTTTTTTGGCTGGCAACAGAAGGGTACTGGAAACTCCTACTCATGTAATCGTGTATGATGCCGAGTGGAATATCATCAAGAAAATGGAAAATCGATCGGAAGCCCAGTTTTATATGATGAACAGAGCCAAGCAAGCCGCCCAAATAGTGGATTGGGAAGGTAGCCCACACCTAATCCTGAATACCGCTGACGCTGACTTCAGAAAGTACGAGAAAACTGAAGAACCAGTCTATAGAATAAAACTATTCAATTTGGAAACGGGTGAGAAAGTTGGAGCCTTTCCTCTCGCGAGTAATGACCCCTATTTACAGATTCCGGATTTGACTTTAACAGAGCTTAAACCACAATTTGTATGGAGCGAAAATCGAGTGTATATCAAAATGCCGCTTTCTAACGAGATTGAAATCTGGGAAAAGGCGGGAGGAGAATATACTCAGCAGAAATTCACACCAACCTTCGAAAATATGGATTTACCTCCCGCCATTCCAAACCAAAGATTTACTTCTAATGAGGACTTTTGGTTAGTATACAAAAACAATCTCAAAATCGGTTCTTTTAGCTTAGATGGCTATTCAATGATGATTGATGGAGAAGAAGTTGTCTTTATTTCCTACCGAACTCCAATTTCGGCTGTTCTTGTGGATGAAATAGGAGATCGAGAGGGTGAATATAATGAGCTATCGAAATTGGCAAAAAGGTTTCAATTCCCAATTGTGAATGGTAAAGTAGGCTATCCTGAAGGAGAAGTCACGACTCCATCAGCCGCAAAATACACATTAAACCAAAAACAATTTTTGATGAATATGCCCTTAGATGGCCTTGAAGAAGAGCCAGAAATGATTCCTTATTTGAGATATGAATTAGTGAAAGAAAAATAGATTGAACCGGCTTATTATCCGTTAGCTTGTATTATCCACTTGCAAGATTCAATTTTGCATAAAATTATACGAGATGAGGCTCAATCAGCGTAAAAATATAATCTATTCCATCATTTTGGTGTTGGCTTTATTTACCGTTTGGAAATACAGACATAACCAAGAGATAAAAAAGGTGGCCTCTTATGTGGAGTTCCAAGGCCAAACGATGGGCACCATTGCGTATAATGTGAAGTACATTGATGCGGGAGGTAAAAACCTTTCGACATCTGCAGACTCTCTTTTACGTGCGTTCAATCAGTCATTATCCACTTACATTCCCGAATCGGAAATATCTACCTTCAACCAAGGCACCGTATTTCCATTCGAAACGGTGCATTTTTATAACGTATTAGCTGCGAGTAAAGAGGTGTATGAGGCCACAAATGGAGCTTTTGACCCAACCGTTGGGCCTTTGGTAAATGCTTGGGGGTTTGGGCCAGAAGGTCGCAAAACGCCGCTCGACGAGGAAATCGCTGCCATAAAAGAGAACGTGGGATTCGATAGGATTTTCTTTGACTCCATATCCGTATGTAAACTGCATGAAGGCGTTTATTTGGACTTTTCATCCATTGCCAAAGGCTATGCCGTGGATTTAGTGGCAGAACTATTAGAAGCCAACAATATCCACAACTATCTGGTGGATATTGGGGGCGAGCTTAGAGCCAAAGGCAAAAACCTCGAGAATTCCACTTGGCGCATTGCCATTGAGAAACCAACTGATAACACCCTGACCAGAGAAAGCTCCGCAATATTGGCATTAGATAACCGCTCCATTGCCACCTCTGGCGATTATCGAAACTACTACGAAAAAGACGGCAAAAAAATCGCCCATAGCATCAATCCGAAAACAGGCTATCCGGCGGAGCAGAATATCCTGTCGTCTACTGTTGTGGCTGCTAATTGCATGACGGCAGATGCCTACGCCACGGCATTTATGGTATTGGGATTTGAAGCCTCCATTAAAGTGCTCGAACAGCATCCTGAGCTGCAAGTGTTTTTTATTTACGCAGACGAAACAGGCCAAATACAAACCTTCACTTCGGAGGGACTCCAAATAGAAGTAATAAACCAAAACTTATGAGTGAGCTACCGCAAAAAAATGAATGGTTTGATGAGTGGTTCAACTCGCCTTATTATCACATATTATATCGTCATAGAGATGAGCAAGATGCAGGGCATTTTCTCGAAAATATCATTCGATTTTTAAAAATAAATAGCCGACACAAAATTCTCGATTTGGCTTGTGGAAAAGGTCGCCACAGCATTTACCTCAATAAAAAAGGTTGCAATGTGACCGGAGTAGATTTATCAGAAGCCAACATTCAAAAAGCTAGTATTTACGCAAATGACAGGCTTCAGTTTATCCAAAAGGATATGCGTCACTTACATTTCAAAAAGGAATTTGACTTTGTGCTCAATCTTTTTACGTCCTTTGGCTATTTTGATGAAGACCGAGAAAATGAAAAAGTAATTAAGCAAGTTGCCAAATCCCTTAAAGATGGCGGGGCGTTGTTTTTAGATTTTTTAAACCCTGAATGGGTGGTAAACAAGCTTGTTCCCACTGAAATAAAAACCTTGGAGGGAATCGATTTCCATTTAGAAAGGCAGGAGGAAAATGGCTATATCTACAAAGACATTAGCTTCGAAGCAGGAGGTACTCAGTATAGCTATCAGGAGAAAGTAAAAGCTATCAGTTGCGAGGAATTCAAACATTACTTCTTGACCGCCGGACTAATGCTCGAAGAGATATTTGGTGATTATGATCTCAACACTTTCGATAAAAGCAGCTCGGAAAGGATGATTTTTGTTGCGAGGAAGGTATAATCCTCCCGCCATTTATATTTCTTGCGGTACTTCTTCCGATTTTTCAATCCAGAAATTATTGAATCCTTCTCCTAAATGCAGGGTAATGAGTCGCTGTTGGAGTAAATCCAAGATGGCCAAAAAATTGAAAATAATGGCAATGCGATCTGGCATTTCTGTTATCAAATCGGTAAAAGCAATCCTTCCAGACTGCAATACCATTTGCAAGACATATTTGCGCTGCTCTAGGATGCTATATTGAAACTCCCTCACCTCGTGGCGAGGTTTGTTTTTTTCTAGTTCATAGCGATCTAGTACTTTCTTGTACACTTTCAATAGCTTGTACAAGTCCACATGCTGCAATTCAGCCTCTACGTCCGATTTGCCAGCGATAGACAAGAGTTCCTTTTGAATATTGCCACGCTTTTCTCTTTGCAGCCATTGCTCTTCCCAAGCGCTAAACTGCCCAACTACTTCTTTGAATCGTTTATATTCTAGCAAATGACGAATCAGTTCTTCCCGCGGGTCTAGTTCATTCCCTACTTCATCGAGATCAGGTCTTGGCAATAGCATTTTGGATTTGATCCGCATTAAGGTAGCTGCTACAAAAATAAATTCGCTGGCCACTTCCAAATTCATGGTTTCCAGATGCTTGAGATAATCCAAAAAGTCCGCAGTGATTTTGGAAATTGGGATGTCATATATATCCAACTCGTCCCTTTCGATAAAGAAAAGGAGTAGGTCGAACGGACCCTCAAAAAGCGGTAATTTTATCTCAAATGACATAAATGCTCAGGTAAAAATAGGATAAAATAGCCATAATATTAATCCTTGATAATAATTGGCTATTTTTACGTGTCAAATGTTTTTTTAACTTAGCCTTTCCTATCAAAACAATTTGTGTTTGAGTCGGTTAAAAGGAAGTATTTTATTAAAAATTATGCAGATTAAACCTGGCCCTTTACTTTCGGGAATCAACTCTCCTGACGATCTTAAAAAGCTGGATAAAACCCAATTGGTGAAAGTTTCCGAAGAATTAAGGCAATACATTGTAGATAATGTGTCGGTATTTGGAGGGCATTTTGGCGCAAGCTTGGGAGTGGTAGAACTAACCGTTGCCCTTCATTATATTTTCAATACCCCAGAAGACCAACTCGTTTGGGATGTTGGTCATCAAGCTTACGGACATAAAATCCTTACTGGTAGAAAAGAAAACTTCCACACCAACCGACTTTATGGAGGCTTATCTGGTTTCCCAAAAAGAAAAGAAAGTCCTTACGATACTTTTGGAGTAGGGCATTCATCCACATCTATTTCCGCAGCATTGGGAATGGCTGTAGCCTCCAAATACTTAGGCCATAGTCAAAAACAACATATAGCTGTAATTGGTGATGGTGCAATGACAGCCGGCATGGCTTTCGAAGCCATGAATCATGCAGGCGTATCCGACACCAATTTACTTATCATTCTCAATGATAATTGCATGAGTATCGACCCAAATGTAGGAGCACTCAAAGAATACCTGACGGATATTACCACTTCTCATACTTACAATAAAGCCAAAGATGAAATTTGGAATGTCTTAGGTAAATTCAGCCGTTTTGGAAGCAGTGCGCAGAAGATTGTGTCCAAGGTAGAGAATAGCATAAAGAGCTTTTTACTTCATCAAAGCAATCTGTTCGAATCCTTAAACCTCCGCTATTTTGGCCCTGTAGATGGACATGATGTTAATCATTTGGCGCATGTGCTCGAAGACTTAAAAGATATTCCTGGCCCAAAAATTCTGCATTGTATTACCGTGAAAGGGAAAGGATACGGCCCAGCAGAAAAAGATCAGACCAAATGGCATGCGCCAGGGCTTTTTGATAAGGTAACAGGTGAGATTTATAAGAAAGTAAACACCGTACCAAAGCCTCCAAAATACCAAGATGTATTTGGCCATACCATTGTGGAGTTGGCAGAGAAAAATGAAAAAATAATGGGTGTAACGCCTGCCATGCCTTCAGGCTCATCAATGAACATCATGATGGATGCCATGCCAGATAGAGCGTTTGATGTAGGCATTGCCGAGCAGCATGCTGTCACATTCTCGGCAGGTTTGGCCACTCAAGGCTTAGTGCCGTTCTGCAATATTTACAGTTCATTTATGCAACGAGCTTACGATCAGGTAATCCATGATGTTTGCTTGCAAAATTTACACGTGGTATTCTGTTTGGATAGAGCTGGATTTGCAGGAGCAGATGGTCCTACTCACCATGGTGCGTATGATATTGCTTTTATGCGTTGTATTCCAAATATGGTAGTAGCCGCTCCTATGGACGAGGAAGAGCTTCGTAATTTGATGTACACGGCTCAGCTACCAAGAGATACCGCATTTACCATTCGATACCCACGTGGGGAAGGTGTGATGCCTGAATGGAGAACGCCAATGAAGGAATTAGAAGTAGGCAAAGGAAGAATCATCCGCGAAGGAGAAGATGTGGCTATTCTCACTTTAGGCCACATTGGCAATTATGCTGTTGAAGCTTGCCAAGATTTAGCCGAGGAAGGTGTATTCCCAGCACATTATGATATGCGCTTTGCGAAGCCAATAGACGAAGCGATGCTTGATGAGGTATTTGCCAAATTCGATAAGGTAATTACCGTAGAAGATGGCTGCCTAATGGGTGGCTTCGGAAGTGCCGTATTGGAATATATGGCAGACAAGGGGTACAGTGCTAAGGTCATCAGATTGGGTATTCCAGATAAAGTGATAGAGCATGGTACACAACTCGAACTACATACCGAATGTGGGTTTGACCCAGAAAGTATTGCCGAAACAGTAAGAAAAATTCTACAGCCGAGCTATAGCCTAATTTGAACTTCTATTGATGTCGTCTGACTTATTTCATACCGATGCAGGGCATGGTGTTCCTGTGGTTTTTCTCCATGGCTTTTGCGAAAACCTATCCATCTGGAATGATTTCATTCCAGATATAGCCAGTGATTATAGATTCATTAGCCTTGATCTGCCAGGCTTTGGTGGTAGTCCTCTTTTAGCATCTACATCCATCGAAAACGTTGGAGAAGCGGTTTATGCATTTTTGAAAACCATAGAAGTTAATAAATGTCACATTATTGGACATTCATTGGGCGGATATGTGGCTTTATCTATCGCTGAAAAATGCCCTAAATTTATTTTATCTATCGGCTTGATACATAGCAATGCTTTTGCTGATCGGGAAGAAAAGAAATCAAATCGTAATAAGAGTATTGAATTTATGCGAAAGCATGGAACAGAGACTTTTCTACAAACTTTCGTGCCCTCATTATTTAACCCGGAAAGAAAAGATTTGCTTCAAAATAAAATTGACTTGCTACGTGAATTAACAAAGGAAACAAGCCAAGAAGCAATGATTGCCTACACTGCTGCAATGAGAGATAGAAAAGATAAATCCTCTTTACTTTCGCAATCTGGGTTACCAATACTTTTTGTTGCTGGAGCCTTTGACGAACTCATACATTTGGATCTTAGCTTGGCTCACAAAGAGTTGATCCAAAATGGGGAGTTCCATGTGCTGCCCCAGTCAGGACACGTAGGAATGTATGAAGAACCAGAAGCCCTTTTAAAAATTCTGAAAGACTTTATTAAGAATTAGGCAATGAATCCTCCCGCCTAATTCGCTCCACTCTACTTTTACTATTTTCCTAACTGGAAGCTCGTCTTTTCAATGTTGGTAAAGAATCTTTCCTCAATAAATTTCCTTTTCCACGAATAAACCATTAGATTTATGCCATAAACTAATCTGTTATAAATTTAGTGTTCAACGAAAAATCAATATGAAGCTGAAATAATGGAATTTAAACTGCTAGACCCTTTAATACATGTGCCCTTACGATTGGCGGCAATGTCTATTTTGATTGCGGAGGAAGAAGCGGATTTTGTCGGGTTGAAGAAGCGGATAGAAGCAACAGGGGGAAATTTGAGTGTACAATTAGAAAAATTACAGCAAGCCAATTATATTAAAGTTGAGAAGGGTTTTAAGGGAAAAATGCAGCATACCGTCTATAAAATAACGGATATCGGAGTGGCTGCTTTCGAAAATTACCTCGATGCGCTACGAAGCTATTTACCCTCAAGAGGGAGATAGATTTTTGATATTAAATTGATATTGCGAGATTCAAATTTCTTATGGATAAGGAGACTACAAGTAAAGAAGCGTTTAATTATGTCAATTTATTAATTGCCGTACTATCTGTATTCGTGTTGATAATCATGTTTGTGGATACGGTTTTGGAATTAGATGCTGAGACAAGTCACTTATTCAAATTATTGGATTTTGGAATTTGCATCATTTTTTTCGGTGATTTTATCTACCGATTTATTAAAGCTCCATCGAAACTAGCCTATTTAAAATGGGGATGGATAGACCTGCTATCAAGCATTCCAAATCTAGAAATTTTTCGTTACGGACGCATATTCCGCTTGATTCGAATCTTCCGTATTTTTCGGGCTTTTCCTGATATAAAGGCTTTTATTAATGGGCTATTTGAGAACAGGTCTTACGGAACTATTGCCAGTGTATCTATTTTGACTATCGTTGTTGTGTTGACCTCCTCCATATTTATTCTCCAAGTGGAGCATGCCCCCACTAGCAACATACGCATCGCTGAAGATGCCATTTGGTGGGCTTTTGTCACAGTAACTACGGTGGGTTATGGAGATTTATATCCGGTGACGACCATGGGAAGACTGATCGCCGCAGGGGTGATGATTTGCGGTGTGGGTCTATTCGGTACCTTCACGGCTATCTTCGCTTCATGGTTTGTCGAAGAGGATAAAAAGAAATAAATCTAACATTTGAGTTGCTTCGACTGCTTTAAAAAAAATAGCCCTAAAATTTTGATTTAAGGCTATTTTAGGTTTTCGACTATTCTAATTAATCAAAATTGGTGCTGCCATCTTGCTGCACTACATATCTGAAACTGTAATATCTACTTGCTGGTCGAGTTGATACATCTATAAAAACCGGATCTGAGTAATTTGGTGAAGGTCCCCCTCGATAATAGCTTTGAATTTCTAGCTTACCATACTTCCCATCCGCGGTTTTGAAAACGATAACTCTACCTGGAATGGGTAAAACAGCAAATGGTGGATTCCCCACTGGACCCGTGTAAGAATACCAGGATGTTCCGGCAGGTACAGAAATGGCTAATTTCTCATTACTGTCAGCTGCTATCTCAATTGATGGAGCACTAGTGATAGACTCAAATATGCCGGTAAGCATAGCCGCGCCACCTTGGCCGGGACCACTTACTCCTCCATTGAAGCGAATAGTGGTTCCTGCAAAAGCAATATCCCAATTGGTACTGGCAGAATCTGCCCTATTTACTGCTTCATTTGTTCGCAAATTATAAAACGTAAATTCACTGCTCGAAGGTGCAGCGAGATCAATTACCTCTTGTGCAAGGATGGTTTGACCGGGTGCCTCATCTTCAGAATTATTTTGACAAGCACTCCATAAAGGTACGGTTGTCAAAAGTAAAAGAATTGCACGGATGTTGAATCGCTTGAATTGTGTTGTGTACATATAATTAATTGTTTAATAGATTTTTCGTGAAATTGATTTTGATACCAACGAAATAGACTCTTCCTGCCAATGAAGGCTCGTAGGTATTTATGGTACCCACTATATTATTGATGCCAGCGTCAAGCTGCCAGAGATTACCAAAGGATTTTTGTGCGGCGAAATTAAGTAAAACATACCCTTGACTAAATTCCATTGGATCATCAATGATACCATTTCCATTAAGATCTGCTACACCAAATCGCCCTCTATATATTGCTCTAAGATTCGTGTTAAGAGATTGTTTGACAAATTGATGACTGATTTTGAAATTTCCTGAATGAGCGGATCGAAAAGGTAATCCGCCATAGTCAGAGCTTACTACTTGCATTACCCTCCCACTATTTATGTCTCTTTTGAAGACTTCGCCGGATTTTATACTTTCCCATACATCTACATCTCTGGTATTCAGATAAGCGTACCCGATTCCTACATCCCATCGTTCATTTGCTTTCCAATTGACTTGCAGTTCCGCCCCCTGGGTAATCACTCTAGCAATATTAAAATAACTAAATACAGATTGTCCATTCGTCTTGATAGCTACTGGAGAAGTGTCAATCAGATTTTCAATGCTGTTATGATAGAAATTTACTTGTGCTTTTACTTTCGGTAAAGGAGTTAAGTTAAACCCAAGATTATACGAAAATGAGCTTTCGGCTTGAATCTGCTCAAGATTGTCAAAACTTCTAAGAACTTGCGAAATTAGTCCCTGCTGCTGCATTTGAAGGATGCTTTCTTGCAGTATGGAAGAACCAACTACGCTATATCCTGCAGTTGCATTTGTAAAATTCAACAACAACTGCCTGAAATCTGGCGCCTTAAAACCTGCTCCTACTCCGAATTGAACATTTATTTTATCTGAAAATTGATGTCGGATGGAAGCTTTAGGACTCCATTGCGATGCGTATTGGCTGTGGTTGTCATATCGTAAACCAAATGTAAGCTCTGGCAGTTTTGCTGATAAGATTTGGTATTGTCCAAAAATGTAATGAGAATGAAAGGTGTTTTTTTCATTGTATCGGGTGGCTTCTACTTGCTCATTAAACTGCCCCGAACCTATAGTAACCACATGATCGGAGTTCGGCATGAAATCATATTGAAATTCATTCCTACTAAATGATTGATTGAAAAAGCTCGCATCAAATAAACTATCTTTTTGCTGATACTGCGATTCGGTTTCATTGCTGAATCGCGTATAATACTTCCTTAATTCCAGCCGATGCTTTTCTCCAAACCTTAATGCTAATGTTGGCATCAAGTTTACATCTTTTTGTTGCGTCAAGATTAGCAGTTTTTGTGCCTCACCCTCATTCATAATCGACTCAAAGTTCTCTTGATTCTCATGATAGGATCGTGCCGTTAGCTGAAATCTAGCCCAAGAGTTTATTTGATAAGATATTTTGCCTTGAAGAGTCTGTGCATCAAATTTTGGAGCTGTTTTGGAAATGCTTTCTGGCGTAAGGTCGTAGCCGTCGGATCGCAGATGATCTGCAAAAAAGTTGAAGGCAAACTTATCTAATTTTATCCCTGCATTTCCTTGCAAATTCATGGTATTGAAAGAGCGATATTGTGATTGAAAGGAGGCATTTATTCCAGCTTTTGGCTCATCAGTAATAATATTTACCACTCCAGCAATCGCCTCGCTGCCATACAATGAAGATGCTGGACCTCTTACCACTTCGATCTGCTTGATATTGCCTACTGCTAGTCTAGTCAAGTCCATTGTGCCTGCTGTTCGACCAATGATGGGCTCTCCATCAATCAAAATAAGGATGTACTCTGAGCTAAGACCTTGCATCTGCAAACCTGTACCGTGATCAGACACCACCTGTAGGCCTGTTTGCTCTAACAGCACTTCGTCTAGCCGAAGTGCATTCATTTGCTGAATTTGCTCTGCTGAAATTACCGTAACCGCCGCAGGAACATCTTCATAACTCCTTTGTGTACGTGTACCGGACACAATCACCGTTTGGAGTTGCAGGAGATCTTCGTCTAGGTAAATATCTAGTGTGGCCGTTTCATTATCTTTCATTTCTATTTTTACCATTTTCTTTTTAAAGCCAACAGCTGTCACCTCAAGCAAATAACTCCCAGCACCGTCTAAGTCAATAGAAAAGGCTCCATTGATATCTGTAGCTCCGCCACTTACGTTTCCTTGGATGCGCAGATTAGCAAAAGCGACAAGTGTATTGTCTGCCTTGCTTCTCACTTGCCCCGTAATTTTTGCTTGGCTGTAGCCTGTATGGCTAAATAAACAGGTAATGATTAGGCATATTACAGCCACGAGCCCCTTGTTGAAAGGATTTGCCATAGTGCATATTTTTAAGAAAGAGCGGGAGGAATTCTGATTTAGTTTATACGAGTTCCCCTGTATGATCCCTCCCGCTTTTATTTAGAAAATCTATTGTAAAACTGGTATTGCATTTAGCAAGTCCGCCCATTCAACCTTTTGAATAATTCCTGGCTTTCTTAAGCCAAAAAACTGAGCGGATAGTGCTCCATTTTTATCAAATAGCTCAATGGATGAAACCGTCCCATCGTCAGTTGGCTTATGAACTAACCAAGCT
>JBDNFI010000110.1:0-35144 GCA_041689935.1 Cyclobacteriaceae bacterium | reverse complement strand
GGCTTTTAGACCTAAACTAGTTGAAACCGTTGTAGAAAAAGCCGCGTCACTACCCAATGCTAACGCTAGTTCGTTAAGTGTATCTAACGCACCTGGGGCAGAAGCAACAAGGTTGGCGACTTCCGTTCTAACAAACGCTGTAGTCGCAATCTGTGTTGTGTTAGTTGCCGCTGAAGCCGTAGGAGCAGCTGGAACGCCAGTCAAAGTTGGCGAAGCTAGATCAGCCTTGAGGTCCAAGGCTGTCTGACCAGCTGTAGAAACTGGCTTACCAGCGTCTGTGGTGTTATCGACGTTACCGAGACCAACCATGCCCTTAGTGATACCAGTGACAGTCCCGGTAAACGTTGGTGAAGCTAAATCAGCCTTGAGGCCTAATGAAGTACTCAAGTTGGTTACTTGTGCCTGGGCGACATCGCCAAACGACAAATCTCCAGCACCGTTAGTTTTAAGAACTTGACCAGAAGAACCATCTACGCCAACAGCAGAAATTATAGATGCTTCAGTTGTCCCAATAATTGTAGAGAAACTTAATAATCCTGCACCGTCAGTGATAATTGCTTGACCACTTGTGCCATCACCACCAACTCCAGTAATAATCATCGCATCGGTAAGTGTTCCGCTAACCCAATTTGCCCCATCAAATTTTAATAAATAATTAGGTGTAGCGCCAGTAGTATTTACATCTTTTAGATATTGTAAAGATGGAGTATCATTTATCCAATTGGCACCATTATAAATTATAGTCTGCCCGGAAATTGGTGTATTAATTTGCACATTTGAGATAGATTCAAGAGTAGCCACATCAAGAATTACAGTATGACTAGATACACTTCCATAACACATTACGTTAATCGAATTACTTGGCACTATTTCTTCAAAATAGATTGTTATACTGTCTAGATCCGTTGCTTCCCATCTAGTAGTTATAACTTCATATGGGGCTCCTGTATTCAACATCGTCACAAAAATTTCTCTTGTATCTAACATATGATTTACAGTGTATGTGCGTAATACTCCATCCCCAATTATAGTGGAAACTGCAGTACCCGCTGGAATTCCAGTTAAAGCTTGATTCTTCCAACTACTAGTAGCATTATCAAATCTAAGGAATTGTCCAGATATATCTCCAGCACCAATTGTTACATCATTTAAATCATTTATGGACGCATTAAATGATATATTTGGGGATGCTCCTTCTCCAAAATTATTAGTGATACTAATACCTGTACCAGCCATCAAACCCTTAACATAATCACCTGTAGTCTCAGAACCAAGATCTATCGAATCGTTAATCCAAGCCGAACCATTCCACTTTAGAAAATTTCCAGATATAGGCGTAGATATAGTCACATCAGATACATTATTTAGGTCTCTGCTGTTGACATAGGTTACGGAATTAGAATATGCCGTGTTTGCATACCCCAATGCTATTCCTGATACAGTAGCTGCTGAGTTTGAAATATTGGCTACCATAGCATCGGTATATGTAGTAGCAATAAGGATAGATGGAGTCATCCCCGCCCCAGTATTATCTTGTACGGTAATGCCGGTACCGGGCAGCACCCCTGCAACATAATCGCCAGTTGTGTCTGATCCTAATGAAACTGAATTAGAGGCAATCGTTGCTGTTAAAATTACATCTAAATTTCCTTTTATTAAAACATTACCCTCTAAATCTCCTGCTAATGTTATTCTTCTAGATGTAGTCCATGCGTCTGCGCTTATTGCTATCCCTGCTAAATCTCCTGTGACGTTACCAGTAACATTTCCAGTATGAACTCCAGCAGTATTACCTGTGATATTACCTGTTACATTACCTGTGACATTACCTGTGACATTACCCGTAACACTACCCGTTAATGGTGCTGTCACACCAGCAAAAGCTACAATAGAAGTAGTACCCACAGCTTGTCCAATAGAGATTGTGGGAATTGATCCTTCTCCAGAGTTATCAGAAATACTTATACCTGTTCCAGCAGATAGGTGATCTACATAATCACCAATTGTATCAGTGCTTAGATTTACGGCATCGTTGATCCATTGGCCATCGCTAAAATATCTTAAAAATTCACCATTTACTGCATCAGTGATAGTTACATCCGTTAGATCATTTATGCTTGCATTTAATGATATTGTTGGAGTTGTAGTTTCGCCCGAATTGTCTACAATATTTATCCCGGTACCCTGTACTAAAGAAGAAACATAATCTCCAGTAGTATCAGTGCCCAGAGCTATCCCATTGGCTATAATCGTAGCGTTAAGCGTTACGTCAGCGGAACCATCTATGGATACATTCCCAGATAAATCGCCACCTAATGTTATAGTTCTTGGGTTTGTCCATTTAGCTGCTGAACCAGTAGTGTCACTATCGGCTGCTGATATTTCATAATAAATTGTTCCATCATTAGTAAATTCCCATTTATCAGATGTCTCATTCCAGCGAATGAGCACATTTAACGCAGAGCCCCTTTCTATCTCTACGCCTGCATTTATACTATTTTCAATACTCGCACTTACTCCAGTATTTAAGATAATTATATTATCTTCAACTGTCATAGTTTCCGTATTAATGGTAACGGTATTACCATTAACCGTTAGATTTCCAGATATAGTCATATCCCCAGCTATAATTATACTATCTGGTGAGGTGACTAAAGTGTCGGAGGTCTGAAGTAGATTAAGAGAAGAGCTTACTAGCGCTCCGCTCGTATCCCTAAAATAGAATACACCAATTAGAGGATCTATTGCTATTTGATTAGATGTAATGTTTGGCTGTGCCACTTGAACCCCTTCGTTCGATTAGAAGGTCCCACCATCAATAATCGTATTTGATATTGTGACTGCGCTCAACGTTCCACCAGTAATAGCAACACTGCTAGCATTTTGAATTGCCATAGTGCCTAAACCCAACCCAGTTCTAGCACCAGAAGCAGTTGTAGCGCCAGTCCCACCATTAGCAATGGCTATTGTAGTGCCATTCCAAACACCAGTCGTGATAGTACCAAGTGAAGTCAAGCTTGATTCTGTAATACCAGAGCCTAAAGTTGTTTCGGATAATACTGAAACTCCAGCAATCTTTAAAACTTTTCCAGTTAAAATATCAAGATTTTCAGATGACGTCCAAGCAGATGTTGTGCTTAGCCAATTAAATGTTTTATTAGTTGTGCCAAGTACTGTAATACCGGCATCATTTGCCGTTATATCTGTCGGTGTTGCAACATTCGCAAGAACAATATTTTTATCTTCGATTACCAAAGTAGAGGTATTAAGAGTTGTTGTATTGCCTTGAACGGTTAAATCACCAGTTACGACTAAGTTATTTGGAATTGTAACATTGCTTGCAAGACTAAGGACTGTGCCAGTTACAACTATTCCGTTTGCCGTCCCTGTCAATGTGACATTGGTGACAGCATTTGTTACAAACTCTGTAGTAGCAAGTTGGGTCGTAGAGGTTAACGCTGTTGCCGTAGGCGCAGCGGGTACGCCAGTAAAAGTTGGACCAGCAAGGTTTGCCTTGAGGTCGAGGGCTGTCTGTCCAGCAGTAGACACAGGCTTACCTATATCTGTAGTGTTGTCAACGCTACCAAGACCAACCATTGTTGCCGTAACACCAGAGACCGTCCCAGTGAAAGTTGGTGAAGCTATTGGGGCATAAGTTGATGATGCTGTTGTTGAAGCAAGTTTTGTATCTATTTGTGTTTGAATAGCAGAAGTTACACCATCAATATAACCAATCTCGGTTGATGTTACAGATCCAATACCTGTTGTCGATGGGAGAACTATTGTTCCAGTAAACGTCTTATTACCAGTAAGTGTTTGAACCGTTCCTAAGGTGACAAATGCACCTACTCCACCAATTGATACTATGCTACTAGCGGACCCATTGATGCCACCAGTACCCTCACCATAATAGAGTATATTATCGGCTTCATTATAGGCTAATTCTGCATTTTCAAGAGTTGCGGGGGCGCCTGCTAGACCAGAACTAGCCCTTCTTTTGATCCTAACTGTATTCGACATGATTAAAAATTACCCCCGTCTACTAAATTTTCCTCAGCGTAGTTTATCCATTGACTACCGTTGTAACGTAAAACATTACCGGCTGTAACACTTGCTATAGTAACATCTGTAAGTCCATTTAATAGCGATTGATTTGAGATTAATGCTTCAGCACTGATGATTCTATCCTTAACGGTTAGATGGGAACCGGCTGGGTTGATACCTAAAACTGTTTGTATGGCTTCCACTGAATCGTTTGCATTTGCATGCTGAAGGTGATGAGGGACCGTTAATGAATCAAGACTATCATCGGCCTGGGGATTAATTAAATTATCTAAATTTGCTGGATATTGGCTTGCCATTGTATGCGTCCTTTAAAGACTTAAAATTTTTGAACTTAGATTAGACCATTCCACTAATAATAGTAATGGATCTAATGCGCCAGAAAAGGGTAATCCTACAGAATCATTTATAAAAAATATTAGATTAGAATTCTGATCCGTACTGCCAACTTTATACATAACTATAGAGGCAAATGGTTCTCCACTATATTGCTCTACTATAATATTACTTGCATCAATTACGCCTAATATATTTGTAACATTTGATATATCAGCCCTTTTATATACGAAATCAGCATTTAAAATATCAGATAAATAATGTTCTGTTTCCTGAATGGGAATATAAGAGGTTTTTAAAAATGCTACAGCAAACGTATTAGACGAAAAATCGATAACACCATTAAGAATGTCTTGTTTTGCTTTTGAGTAAATAAAATTAGCCACTTTTAGATACCAACATCTTTAGATACCGTAATCCTATATTTATATCCTTTTTCAAAATAATCCTTATTGCTAGTATTGTAACTCGGTGTAGCATCAGATAAAGATGGAAGATCTAGATATACTTCTGGTTTCCAAGAATGCATTTGGATAATTGGTGAAACATTTTCCCATCTACTAATAGATTTCTGAATTTTTTTTCTTTGAGTTTTAAAGTATTCATTAGAAAGAAAGTTCGATGCTGGTCTGTGATTAAAGGTGATGGTTATTCGACCATTATTGGTATTGTTATCTATAAAAAAATCACCATTTTTTGGATTTACAGAATCAATATAAAATTCTGGATTTTTCTGGATTATCTGGTGTGTTACATAGGCGTCCTCAAGAATAGAGTGATCATCTACATACATTTCTTTAATTTGAAGAATTTGCGGAACAGTTAACAGGGAAGAGGATGGAGTAGCAGCATCCTGCATTGTATAAACAATTTTTTCTTCTGGTATAACTTGGCCTGAGGCGTCAAGAATCCCGATAGCACGTATATAATATTCTTGACCCGATATTAAAACCTTATTCCAATAAAGAGTTAAGGTTCTACTTATTGTATTATAATCTGCTAAAGTATTTATTGTTTTGAATGGGTCAGTAACCGCTGATGGGGTAGCATCTGTTGTCTGAACTATAAATCTATTATTTATAATAGAACTTATTTTTATAGTTCTGCCAAATTTTATCTTTACGCTATCCAGACCAACTGAGGCATAGTCTATTAAATTAACAGCCACCGTATGTTCTCCCTTGGAAAGTGTCTCATATTATTAGTAGCGGGGTTTAGCAAAAAAATAAGGGGCAGCTTGCGCTGCCCCCCATCTTTCAAGATTGTATCGTAACTATAACAATCCTAAGGATTAATTAGAGTGTCATCTCGTTAGTGACGGTAACCTCATAATTACGGGCTAGTCTAACGTTCTTAGCAACGGTGATTCCTTCTCCGTCACCAAGCATGACAATGTCATAGCGCTCTTTCATCTTCATCGCGCGAATGTCACGAGTTGGATCATCAAATTGATCCGTGCTCATGTCATCCTTGACGAGAAGTACTCCGACCTCATTACGGTCGATCAAGAACACATCTGACATTGCTGGCGTTGAACCACTCTTAGCGGTAAAGCTTACGAATGGTGAGACCAGCACATTCAAGCCCATAGGAGCCGTTGCGTTAAGAGCACCATCTTTCGACTGTGGACGGAAACCCCAGCTGGTATTAACAGCTGCGCCGCCCGCATGAAAGACATTGTCCTTAAGAAACACCGACCACATAAGTGGGTGAAGAATAAAGTCTGTTGGTATATGATTTTCTGCCATAAGAACAGCTGCCATGTCAACAACATCGTCCCATGTAAGTGATAGGTTAAAAGCCCCATCAATTCCACGGCCCGTTGTGTCTCCATAGCCACTGCTAACATTGTCATAGACAATGGTAGAAGCGTCTTTGAAACGACTCAAAGCAATTTGTTCTTTTAAGCGTGCCATTGCGCGGCCTGCGGCACGTACATGGAGGCCTACGATGTCCCAAAGAGAATCGGCAATAACTTCCTCTGTGAAAGCTAACTTAACGCCCTTCTTTGACACCTTACCCTCGATTTGCTTAGCAAATGCGAGAGCTTGTTCTGGGTATTCTTGTCCTTCTGGGATCTCAGCAGCTTGAATTGCATTTACCGCTGGAAATTCCAAAGAACGACCCTTACCAAGGCGTACTGTAGAAAGAAGCGGAGTTACCAAAAGCTGTGGTTCGGCTGCTTCACGAAGAGTACGAGAAATAACCTTTGGGAAGAGTATTGCGGCATCCGAAGAGCCAAACGCTTCCTTAATAGTTACTCTGTTATCTTCGTCAATATGACCGTCCTCAGCAAATGCGGCTTCCCAAGCTGGGAGACCCGAGAGGAGTTCTTGGATTGTCTTACTCATCTTAGGATATATCCTCCTGTTTATTATTTCTTTTTATTATTTTTTTTTTATTAGAGTGTTAAATTAACGCGGAAAGCGCCAACAACATTCGTAACATCTAGGTTTGAGCGGATGCCCAACTTGCCTGAACTTGCACCAGCACGTGTTAGCTCATATACTGTCTTAAGCGCACCTGGATCTGATGGTAGTTGCATATAGGAAAGTAGTCCATCATCAAAGTTCGTAGCGAACTTCTCGACTTCAATTACTTTACCAACTTGCAACCATGGATATTCACCAGCATCTGTTTGTGACAACAGTCTTGGACGACCCATAAAGTCTGGACCAACCAAATCGCCAGCCGCTAAATTGCCATTGATGGTTGAAACCATTGGATATTCGACATAACCTCTGACAATAAAGCCTGCGCCTTGCGATGTACCCTTATCAAACGGCCTGTACAGATCGTATTGTGCACAACCTACTGGGACTGAACGAGCAGCCACAGCCTGTGTATCGCCCGTTGGGCTAGTAACTGGTGTTGCCCCTGCCAATGGATTCCAACCACTGATAGTGTCTCCCCATGTAATTGACGAGCCGCTTCCATTAGCTGGGACGAAGCGCGAATCACCACTTGCATCGGTAACAACCGAAAGAATTGTACCCTTAGGGATAACAATTTCAAAACGATCATCTTCTGAATCTGAATACCATGTTGGCAGTGCGACTGATGGCAAGATATAAGCTGAAGGTGCAATACCCTCTGAAACTACGAAACGACCAGCACCTGTTTTGGTACCTACTTTTCTGAACTTTGCTAATGACATTATATTTTCTCCTTATTGATCTAGTTTTTTTAAAGTTTGCGGCGACCCATTAAGGCATCTACGAACAGATTTTCTGCTATTTCATCTTTAGATTCTGATTTGATGATTACTTCTTCATCTTCCATGGCAACGTTATTTTCTTTTTCTACAACGGTGTCATTTTTGATGATTGACTCATTAAGCTTTTGAAGATTCTTTTTAGTGAATGGTAGTTTAGCTAAATCTCTTAAAGAATCCGTTAAGGACCCTGCAGACCTTGTTAAGTGATCTGTGATAAGCTCTTCCCTATCCTCTACTGCTTCTGTGCCCAATGAAATCTTAGTATCCACAACTCTCTCCACCAAAGTACGATGTAGTGCTTCTCTAAGTTTTGCATTTTCCTGTTGGAGAGACTGAATTTTTTCGTCATCTGCACTTTGCTCAACGGCGATTATTTCGCTTTTGAGCTCTGCTTCTGGCTCTTCTGCCTCTACCTTCCCATCTGATACTACAGCTTCGGCTGAATCAACAACTTCACTAGCTTGTTCTTCTGTCTTTTCTGCATTCTCATCTGAAATCTGTATTTCTGCTTCGGCTGGGATTTCCTCAGCAGAAGGCGCTTGCTGCGCTTGTAGCGTATCTATTGCCTTTGTTATAAGTTCTGCGGTTTCTACTTGACCAGCTACGACCGCAGCAACCAAAGCCACACTAAGGGTGTCAACAACTGATACATCTTGCGTATCGGCTATTGGAGCCTGGTCTTCTGTCGGCTCTATCGAATCAACGATTTCATCTTCTGGCGCCTCTATAGCTTTGGCGGCGATGATTGAAAGATCTTGGCTCAAACCCTCAACGGCAGCCAGAACATCTTCGTTCTTGATATCTTCATCCATGCTACGAATCTCCTTATTATTATCGTTCTCTGAAGATAGTAATGACTTGTCATCAGCCTTATCAGTTTCGCTTTCCTGAAAAGCAAGCGCTGTTAGAAAAGCACCTTTTAAGTGTAAATAAAGTGGCCTTGATTCTTTTCTTTTAAGGTCCTTAAAAATTGATTCATTTTCTTCTAAAGAAACTATATCCTCTTCGTCCATATTAAGAACAAATGCCGTACTTCTTGCTGTCCAATTTTCCGGATTCGTTATTCCATCAGTATTACTAATATCTTTTGATGACCTTACGCTAGATCTTTGGTCTGCTGGTTGATTAACGAACGAGTATTCCTTAAAAGAAATATCTTCCATTTGAATAAATGCTAATTTACCCTTATAAACTTGACCTCTTTTATACTTAGGGGCACGAGGTCTACCGTCAGCTGTTTCTGCAGCAAAGTCTTCACCTGAAATTGAACATATCGCTTTTCCGGCTCTACCACCGACAGAACCCGTGAGATATCTTTGATCTGCAACTTTTTGTGCTGCTACTGGATCTGTTACTGCGATTTGCAATCTTACATATGGAGAGCCATCTTCCTCTTTGTCCATTTTAGCAGCAATAACCCTGCCAATTGGTTCAGAATTGAGATCATGATTTAAAATAATTGGCTTTGGATATGGTTCGACCCAAGACTGCAAGGCTTTTTCTAATTCAACTGCTGAATAGTTATTATAATTTGCAGTAAGTCCGCTCATGAATGGCGGCGACTTCTATTATAAGGCCATACTTTTTATTAAAAGATTCAGAAAATTCAGCTTCTAACTTAGATAGGTCGGGAAGTTGGAGTGTAAAATTTTCGACAAAATCAAATGACATTATACCTGCTCCATTTAAAAATACTAGTGATGTTATAGTAATTGTTTTTTATAAGATTAAACAATCTTATATAGGATATCATACTTTTTCTGAAAAACAAAAAGAGTCTCTCTTGTCACCGTTTTTAAGGAATTCTTTAATCATTCCTCTGTGCATTATATGGGGAGCATAGATATAGGAAGCTGAAAAAAGCTTATAACCCTTATTCCCAGCTTCCGAAGACCAACCTAGGTCTTCCCCTTGAGCATGAAGGTGGTAATTCACATTTTCGTATACATTTTTTGACATCATCTTTGCTGCCATAATGATATCTGATTGAAAATATGTGCCCAATGGATATTGCTCTTTCCTATAAGCTTGTTCACCAATTTCACTTTTCCAATTCATGACGCTTGGATATAAAGTATCTATTGGCGTCATAAACATCAATGGACTAACAGCATCCGCGCCAGAATCAATATGAATCTTTAATAAATTAATTGTATTTGGATTTGTTAATAGGATATCAGAATCTAGACTAAAAAAATACTTAGGCTTTAACTCTCTTACTATTTTTAAAAGATCATTTCTTAGATTAACCATATTCTGGTATTTAGATATACTCCAAGTTCTAGTCCCATCTTTATGATCAAAATGCGGAGAATCTTTTTTTATCTCTATAACGAATTCTGATATATCTGGTCTTGCATTTCTGTATTTAACTAACATATTTATAGTTTCTTCATCATCTGGAGAAACCATAAAGACAAAACCAATTTTTGAAAAATCTAAATTTTGGTTTTCTATACAAGAAATCCAATAAGGGAAAATCCAATCTCTCTTATAGATTGGACAGCCAATCACTAGCTCTAGCATTTTTATTCTTCGCTAATTTTTGTTTTCTGATTCTTTGTCGATACTAGCTTGGTTGACGAGACCAGTTCTTCGTCTTCCACTTTAACTACTGGGGATAAGACTATGACTTCTTCTTTTGGCTTTTCTGTTATATGGGCAATAATAGAATCAAGAACATCGGTTAAAGCTTCAAGTGCTAAACGTGTTTGACCATTGTTAACAGCTTTTTTAAATATTGAATAACTATCTTCTTGCGTATTCTGGCTAGAGGTAATTTTATCGTTTATATTAAACATCGTCATCTTCCTTTATTACATCGGATTGCACTACAGTATACCCTTCATCTAGCAAAGATTCAATTACTGACAAGAAATTATTATCAAATCTTTTTATATCTGGGGATAACTTTCTTCCATTTTGATTCATTGGCCTCATAGCATTCCCAATACCTCTTTTTTTATTAGGAGTATTTGTTTGCCCCTTTTTTGCTGGCGCTTGTCCATCTGAAGTTTTTGGACTTGAGGTCTGACCCTTTGGGGGTAGGATTTGAGCTTGTGCCTGGAGAGTATCTTTTGCCGCACTAACCTGGATAGCACTTTGTAGCGCAGCATTTGTTAGTGCCGTATCCATATCTATATCATAACCTAATGCTTGTCTTGCTTCATCTAGAGTAATTAGGTTACTTATAAATTTTTGTATAATATGGTTTTCTTTTTTAACCTGAGTATCAACATCTATTTCCCTAAATCTGAAGAAGCATCTGTCTGATAACCCCTCTTCAGCTGGATTTGTTATTGGGTCAAAGCCACCTTCAAATAAAAGTTCATTGAATATATTAAGTCTAATCATTTCTGCAAAAAGTTTTTGATATTGTTTTACCTTATCATAAAGGGCTGTATCGAGTCTTTCGGTAACTGATCTATTCCCACCGTTCATCGACATGCCGATATGATGTGGTGCCACGCCTAGTCCAATTGCTACTCTTTCCTTGAAATGATCAAGATATTTACTAGCATCTAGTGCTGCTCCCTCTGCTCCTATTACTTCAACATCATGCCTAAATGGTAGAATCAAACCGCCTTCTGCCCTAAGATTACCTATCTCTATTGCAGCTTGATTTATCTCATCTGGTTCTGCTGGCTGTTCTGCAGTGCCGATTGTATATTTGTATAATGGAAATAGTTCTCTATGAACAAGATTTTGTATATCTTCTTCTATTTGACGAAGTGCGATGACATCATCTAAAACATTTATCAAGAAAGGTGTACCAAAAGCTCTTCCAGTTTTTCTGTCATAATAAAGATGTATTACTTTTTCAGCTGCCCAAACTGGCATATTTTTATCTAGCGTATGCGTTTCAGGATCAGTCTGTTGACGATAAGATTTTGGCTTATTATGTTTATCCCTAAGGATTCTAACCTGTTCAGTTGGGATCAGATAATATCCGACAATAGGGAAATCACCTGACACTGCTTCTAATTTATCTGGAAAATATTCGCTTAAATCTCCACGAGCTTTAACTATAAAAATATTTGATAATTTAAATAGTTGATCAGAAACTTCCATCAAAAAATCAATAAATGGTCTTTTCATGGCTAATTCCATAAAATCTATTCTTTGGTATAGATATGAAACCGCTTCAGGATTTTCTGAAACTATCTCCCAGCCCTCTTTCCAAAAGAGATCCTTGTATTTAGACATCGCCTGCTTAATATAGGAATCAGTATCTATCGCATCTAATAATCTATCAAAATCATATACTGGTTTTTCAAAGTTAGCCCTATTATTGTAGTAATAAGTAGTTCCCTGAAAACCAAGAGCAAGAGCAGCTACTTTCATCACTCCAGAGAGACCCTTAAGCTGAACGGTATCTAAAGCTTTCGCCGAAAAGTTATTAACAGTATCTATAGATTGAAATGGTAAATAGTCTTTAAATGGCATCGTTTGTCCTTACTTAGGCCCGTAAGTAAATAGTAGACTGATTTATCTTAGGCTGTAATCTATTATTTTTCAGTCATTCCTGCGGCATCAAACGTCTTTTTAATAATTAGATTTTTTACTGCCTCAAGCCAAAAAACTGTCTCAGATTCTGAAAAATCGCTTTTATAAGAAAGGTTCTTATCGCTAATCTTAATCTCTACAATAAATTCTGTCTTTACCGGCTCTTCAGCTACTGTCTCTTCATCTACCATAACACTACTCATATTGCTCCTTTAATTTTTCTATTGTTTTTACTAGTTGTTTAATTGTAGCATCTTTAACTATGTTTTCTGTCATTAATTGACTTAATTTTTCCTGAAAACCTATAATAATTAAGTTTATGTCTACATTAGAATCTGCATTATTTGACTGTTCCATTGTATCAACTTTTCTTTCGTTATCCAATATCTGTTGTCCAATAACAGGGTTTGCTTCTCTCGAAACTATCTTAGACATGCATATAGTATAACAGTTTACTTAGCGAGATTCAAGTTCTTCTACTCTGGCAGATAACTCCTGAACTGCTTTGACCAAGAGAGCCACAAAATCCATTTGTTTCCACATTATAGGCTCCCATGTGCTGAAATCGTATATATCAGTTCGCTGATTGTCGGGTAAATCTGATGGAGGCGGATAGAGCACTGCAAGACAGGGTTGATCTTCTGCCATTTCTTCTGCTATAAAACCATAAGATGTGTTAAAGTCATTTATATCCTTAGCCGCCTGTGTCCATGGTTCATCTGTCCATGGATCAAGTTTATCAAAGACATCTATCTTCCAATTAAAAATTCGAGGTCTTACACTTTTTAGAATATTTAATGCATTAGGTATATTGCCTATATTATATTTATATTCTCTTTTTGAAGATGGTGAAGTAAGTTGTTGTGAGCTTCCTATAGTATTTACCACAGCAGAAACGCCACTACCACTACTGCCAAATGTTCCAGTACACCTGTATCTTAAGCCTGTCTGGATTTCTATATTTCTTGTAAGAATAGATCCGTCTGTATTGCAGGAAAAATCTCCTATGACTATTCGCCCACCACTTATAAGATGCCCACTTAGAGTACCAGCATTAATATTATTCGCATTAATTGTCCCAGCATAAACATAATTTGCATTTATTTGATTAGTGGATATACTTCCTGCAGTGAGTTTACCTCCATCTATAGTTACGGCATTAAGGTTGACATCCTGTGCGGCTCCTCCGATATTTATCTTTCCATTTGCAGTATTTTGCGCATTGTTTGCGCTGCTTTGTGCATTGTTTGCGTCGTCTTGTGCTTCGTTTATAGCATCCAGAGTAGAACCACCAGTTATAACGACACTACCACTTATAGATAGCGTTGTTCCATCCCATTTAAGTTTATCTTTTAGTGAAAACTTTCCAGCGTTGTCGACATAAAAAGCTGTGTTAGATGCACCATATGTACCGGGCCCAATATATATTTTGTTAGCATCTATAGATACGCCGCCTATGGTTCCATCGGTAATGGCATCTCCGTCACTAAATGTTCCTGCGTCGTCTCCATTAGGGAACTTTAAAATTCCCCTAATTGTCAGGGTTGTTTCATCCCAGGTAAGCTTATCTCCTAAAGAAAATTGACTATCACTATCGACATAAAAGCCAGTATCTAAACTATTATAATTGCCAGCTCCTAAAAATATTTTAGAATTACTAGAAAGCACCGTGTTACCGGTCAATGTCAAACTTTTAGCAGTAACGTCTCCAGTGTTAGCTACCCTAAAAGGCGCGATAGAATAGTTTGTACTATTTGCTCCACTCCACATATTCCCATCTATATCAACATGGAATGATGTCGCATCCGTTGTCCCTAGGTCTTCACCAATATCCAATTTAGATCTAATACTAGCTTGATTAAACACTGCCTCACCAGCTCCATCAATTTTCCAACCAGCACCTCCGGTTGTTGTAGTTGCCGCTAAGTAATTACTGGACTTTAATATTGAATTAGTTCCAGCTAAAATGATTTCATGTGCGCCGATTGTTCCTGCTGTAATCTTGGAAGCGGTAAGATCAACAATATGAGCTGAATTAATAAGTGTTGTAGCACTCGATGCAACTATTGGAGTCCATGTCGAAGTATTCCCAGAAGTGTCTATAGCTTGCACTCTAGCAAAATAGAGTTTTTCAATTGTAGTAGTTGTAGTTACTCCGGTATTTGCATCAATATTATTTGTTGTTTCAGAGTTTTGCGGAACATCTAAAGTTATAACATTTGATGCCGAGAATCCAGATAGATAGGGCGTGGCATTACCAATTATTGAATATATAGAACCACTTTGACTAATATCTTCAGGAAGATAAACTTGATAGTTATAACCCCTTAAATCTGAATCATTTGCCGGATTAAAACTAATCATTATTGATTTATAATTTCCGACTATTACCAGATTGCCTAATTCAGTAGGAATTGTTAGATCACTAGGAATGGTAAATCTAATTGCCATTGTTGGGTCAAGGGCTACATTGAGGTCCCCATCTTTTGGCTTTACCGTAAGCAAATACTGCTTACCGGGTTTAAGATTTTGAATTGTTTTTTTAATTATTGCCATTATTGAACTCCACCTATAGAATTAAATGATAGATCAGGATTGATTATCTGTTTTTGAAGTGTTGGATAGAGATTTTTTAAAAAAGTTATTTGACTTATTTTAATCATAGAATCAGCAGACAAAATATTTTTATCTTGCAGTGTTTCAATTTCTATATTATATTCTGTATATTCTAAATCTATTTTTTCAAAAATTATAGATTCTTTTTCTCTATCAGAATAACAATCTATAGTATACCAGTCAAGAACTATTTTTTCTGTATCTGATGCCAATACCTGTTTAGTGGATATTCTAACCTGAATTTTTCCATAACTTGGACCGACAAAACCATAAATCCTTATTTTCGGACCACTAAAAGTTGATGCTGCTTTTGCCCCAGCAACCGTAGAAACACCATCGACCCAATCTATACCATCGTTGAAATAGGCTAATTTATAATATCCGCTAGAAGTTCTATTAATTTCTGTACCATATAGATCTATACTCGAAGGGGTCGCACTATAATAAATACTATAACCGGGAGAGCTTTCCTGCCCATTTATAGTAACGTCTGGATACTTAATATATTCAGATATAGTGTTCCCTCCAGATGTAACTGGAGTAGCATGAATATATTTTATGTAATCTGAACCATAATACAGACTATATTCACCAATAGGTCTTTTGTCTTTTTCATGGCTTTGAACTGATTTAAAATAAAGTATTCCATCTTTTATAACAGAAGTTGTTGGAATTGGAACGTCTACCCCTAAATCCTTTACACCTTCATAGACAACGATATAAGAATGATCTTGTTCAACTTTTAGTGTTGAAGTATTATATACATAATTGATTTCTTTATTGCCCAAATCTACAAAAAGCCAATCATTTTTATTTATATATTCTTTTACTTCCCCTATTTCAATACCGTCTCTTTAGAGGCGGTATTATATAGTTTTTGACAATTGGAGAAGCTAAAAATGAACTTGTATTATTTAAATATTTAAACCATGTCATATTAAATCTCTACGTATAATATTTCAAAATCATATTTATCCTTAAAACTATCTGGTATATCAATACTAATATTGACATCTGCAACTGGGACTCCGCCCTGTAGTATATCAGGTTGATAGGAATCAATACTAATTGTGATCTCATCTGCTGATGCGTTAAGCCCTATTTCATTTCTTACCGTTGTATAATCTATATCTAAGGAGCTTATTCTTAATGAACCATCTACCCCATCATGTGAGTGCGTTTTAATTTGAACACCATCAATTTTAGCATTATTTTCAACTGAAATATTTCCATTAATAATTCCTCCTGATCTTAACAGATACTGCGGATGACTATCGCCGCTTAAGTCATCCAATAGAGAATGGCTAGATTGTAAAGAACTTGAGTGTAAACCATCTACATATATATTTGATAACAAACTAGCATATCGAGAATCGACATTACTGGTTACTATTTTTGCTTTTTGAATTGCCTTTATACTTAATTGAGATATATATGAAGTGTATTTTCTTCTTTGTGTTATAGATTGATAAATCAAGTCTATTTTTTGCGAAGTTGAGTTTCTTCTCTCTAATAGATCTGTCAAAACAGATTTAAAGTTACCTTCCGCTGAAAGAACTGCTATAGCCACTTCTTCGGAAAGTCTCGGCATCTCTGCTACCATTTGACTTGTTCTTAAATCTAGTGCGAAGTCTGATGTTACTTTCGTTTTAAATCTTAAGGCTGGACCAAGATAACTTTGGTAAAAAACATCACAATGTGTTACCAAATCTTTATGCAGCGAATCTAATTGACTATCTATTGAAGTTGTTAATGAATTTACTCTGATCGAAAAAAATGCTTGAAATTGAGCGGCTTGCTTTTTAGTTGTTTTATCCACTTCGGCTTCTGGGATACCTGTTGGCGATGCTGTGATTGCCTTCGTAAAGAGTTCCTTATAGTGGGTTGCCATTTTGAGCCAGTATAGATAGTATGCTGCGACTTGTTGTTGTGCTTCATCTTCATAATCTACTCCGAAATCTTTGATTAATGATAGTTTTATATTTGTTACTTCATTTAATAAATATTTAATTATTTCCCTAAAATCATATATATGACCAAAACTAGAATTGGAAATTAAGTTATCATATTCTTTAACAAATTTTCTGTACCCCCTTGTTTGTACATCTTCGGCATATATATATTGATCGAAGCATATGAAGCTTGGTGTTGGATATCTAAGTTCACCAAGATAGTTTTCTATCTCTATTTTTGGAAAAGAATCTTCTTTTTTATTTATTTCATTCCAAATATAGATATGCGATTCTTCTAGCTTGGGATTATTATATGGGCTAAGATTTATTTGTCTTAAAAGATTTTCTAAATTTTTTAAGAATGTATTCATCTCAATAAGTGTATTGTTTGTTTCTTTTCTTAATGATCCCAAAGGAACCGAATAGGTCTGATCATCACCATATGTTGCCGTAGAGGCTAATCTTAATGCAGCGTTTGACCCTAAAGATTCTGAACTACTCAAAGAAGATGATTCTTGGATATTGTAATCAAGACTTATCTTTTGCTCAGAACTATTTTCTTGAGATATGCTGTTTATGTTTGACATATTTTACCTAAAACATTTTTCTAGAAGTTTTTTTCAATGGTCTACCTTTTCTAAAGGTAGGTAGTAAATTTTGATTTCTTTTGGTCGTGACCATAATACTATCTTTTTTGTCATCCTCATAATCACCCTGTTTTTTCTCATACTTGGGCATGAAAAAAGTATTTGAAAAACTTTCTGTATTTTTCGCAATTTTTAATTTACTGAAATCTCCATAATTCTGAGTTATAGATAATAATGCTAACATAAGGGCATCATGCGCGTGGTCGACAGCAGACCCTCCAGCTTCAAAAACTGGTCTTCCAGATTGAGTGGTTCTAACTACGACATAAGATATTAATTGTAAATACATTTCTTCGTCAGAAGCTGGGAATAATAATTGTTCCCTTTCAAGATATTGAGTTAGGTTATCAACCATATATGGTTTTATTTCCTTTTTAACGGGGAGCTTAGTATATGGATCCCTTATTTCTATGCTCTCACCAAACCCAATACCCTTAACTCTATCCCTTAACTTAGATCCAGGATTTTCTGTTCCATATTTTCTAAGCAGTTCCACCTGAGTATTATGCAATATTAACCCGTTGCCAACAAAACTATGAGTGCCCTCTACCTCAATGTCCACTAAACCGGAAACTTCTCCAATATATTCTATTTTTCTAATCGGCATGTAGATAAACTGGTCATCGCTTTTAAAGCTACGCCTGTCTATTCTCGGTTCGTTCCCCATCTGACATCCAGTCAACTCCATAAATTTAGAACGTATATATGTATCCCCACCAATGTCTATACGCCATTTATCTTTATGCTGTGGTTTTCCTTTCCTGGCAGAATAAAAAGATACCGGTATATCAAACGTTTGTAGCAATAGTCTTACCTGGTCCAAAAGCATTATCGATGTTAGACTTAGTTCAAAAGCATTGTCTTTATTTAAATGGCCGTCCCCACAAAGTAATGTACGAACTATTTTTATTGCCATTTTCGGATAGGTCATCAACTCTTCTGGAATTTTTTTATTATGAGAACCTCTTCCCATTAACTTACCAATAGCATCTGCGAATATTGTAGAACAAACATAGAATCTTTCTATCTCTTTATATGTTTCTTTTCTTTTATCTACTCTCAAACAACTTCCTGGTTCAACTCCAGAAATATTCTTCAAAACTCTTCTTATCTCTTCTAAAATTTGTAGATCATCTGTATTCTGTGAAATTTCCACACTTTTAGTATCTGCTGAACCTTCAGATAAATACCATCCAGCAAAAGATAAGAAATCCTCAGACACTAAATCTATATATCTGTTAACCTTATTTTGATATCCATTAGAATTTGGACACCATACTTTCTTATCGTCATATGACCCGGGATCCAACTCCAGCAACTCGACAATATCTATTAAGGTCTTAGCTGGCTTAAGATTTAATTTGGGCAGCGCTACAAAATCACCGACACTCAATTCAGTAATATTTTTCCAAGTACCATCTATAGTTAAGAAAGGGTGAGTATTACTAACTTCAACTGGAAGTGTTTTGTGAACCTTTACTCTATAAGTTGGCTTCGACTCAACCTTAACCACCTTATCTAAAACTTGATGATATTGACCATCACTAGTAAGAACCATATCCCCAGGATGCACATCTATAATTTTTTTAACAGAATCTTTTAAGGTGATCAAAGTGTCAGGAGAAACACATTCACCATAACCACGGTCAACATAAATATGTCTAGGATTAAATATCTCATTTAATTGGACAATTCTATTTACTCCGTTTGTTAAAGTGTATTCAGATTTATCAATTTCTTCCCTATATACAAGTCTAACTTTTCCTCTAAATCTTTCATCTTCATAATTATCATTACAAGCTTCAAGCACAACTATATTTGTACCTGCACCATATTTGTCCCAATCAACACCAATGGTATAAAAACCTCTAGCTGATTGTATTTCTGGAGTATAGTTCCAAGATGGTTCTATGAAAGCTTTATCAACATATTTTCTAGGGTAGACACCCTCGGAATCCTCACCCCAGTCTGCCTCAATTTCATGACGATAACCTGTTTCGGTATATTGTTCCCTAAATTCATCTTCTTGTTCTTTATTGAAATAAGGGTTGCAATATGACGGAAAATAATACTCGGTAAATCTGTCCGATCTACACCATTCCCAGAACCTTTCCCTTCTACCAGTAGGGGTTGAGGCTCCAATTAAAACTTTATCTATTTGATCTTCTGCTGTTTTCTGCAACATCGCATATAGCGCATCGAGATCGTCTACGTGCATGTAATCCATCTCGTCAAGTACAATAATATGTGCTTCTTGACCACGGGCTACATCTGATTTACCACCAGATCTCATTCCAGAGGTAAAGAATCTAATAGTGGATCCATTAGAAAACTGAATCATAAACTGAGGACTCGTTACACTTCTTATTAGAGAAGATCCAACAATACTGTTCTTGGAAGCCAGTCTTTTTATCTCTTCATAAATAAGTTCAACTTGAGTTTTCATCGGCGCTATAACTAAACATCTTCCATCTATATGGGTATAACTGTAGTGAAGTAAATAAATTGCTAATGTAAATGTTTTTCCGTAAACGACGACCAGCTCTTAGCACTTTTCTTAAAGAGGGGTCTCTAAGAATTATTGTTTGATATACTCTAGTTTCGACGCCAAGAAAATGCTTTGCCCATCTACATGGATCTTTAGCTATATGTATATGTCTTTGTTGTTCAGCCGAAACTCCAAAATTTAAAAGTTCATTATCTATTTCAAATGGCTCATCTATTAACAATGCTAACTCTTTATTAGTAAATTCTCTACCAAGAATAGGAGTACCATCTGGCCAGTTTAGATGTCTAAGTTTATTCGCAAAAACCCATTCAATTCTTTTTATCTGTTTTATGTATTCTGGATCTTGAGCTTGGATAATCTCAAGTAAATCTTCTCTAGAAAGTTTTTCTAAATCAGCTCTAAACTTTTTTGTTTTATCGTTCATTATACTCTACCCATAATGTGCTGCCATCATTCCGCGCTTCTGAGCCGAGCAAAGATCTTGCGTTCATCCTCGAATTTTGAATAGCAGCTACACCTCTAGCCCTAGAAGTGGCTGCTACTTCGTTATCCTTATAGCCACCAAAAACTCCTCCACTAATATTTCCTTGCATTGATTTCATACCATCTTTACCAAAGTTAATAGCACCTTTGACTGCAAGACCACCCAATTTAGCTAACTGATAAGCCATATCCGCGGCAAAAAGTAAATTGATTCCAGGTATTGCCTTACCAAGAGTTGTCATACCTATCCCCACTGCTAATCTTGCACCACCTGCGCCAACTGCTTCCGCAGCTCCTCGCACACCGAGAGTCTTAACAATACCTTTTTGTACTATCTCTTCAGCCATTAAACCTGTTCTTTGAGCTAAAATCCCAGGAGCTAGTGATGAGGCAAGCTGCCCCTGCATACCAATCCCAGCACCTAGTGCTCTATTCATCAAGGATGCGTTTTTTTCTAATGCTTTTGTTAATGGTGAAACAAAATATTTATCTGATGTTGCCGCTATTATGTTACCACTAGCAGCGACAGAGGTTCTTTCGCCAAACCCAGCTGCTATGCTACCACCTTCTGTGTGCATCATACGGAAAAGCGATTTGCTGTGCTTACCAGATATGCCTGCTATCGCCATTTGGCGTCTCTCTCCAACTGTTAAGGCTTGTCCTGCTGCACCTTTGTCTATCAGGGGGCCTAATGCCCCATGCTGGATGACGTCCGTAGCTCTTGGACTAACAAATCTTCCTTGTGGACCTCTAATTCCCCACGGGGTTGTAGTAAAAGGACTTACTGGTGTATTCATTTTAGCAATTCTTGTTAAATTAAGATCCCCCCTAGCAGTGCTTCTCCCACGAGCAGCTCTTCTTTCTAATTTTGTGACTGCTCCTGTCCTAGAAAAAATTCCACCACTAAATAGTGTCTCATTTTTTCCTTTCCCAAATAGCTTAGCTCCCTGATTAGATATACTTGCAAGTGCTCCACCAGCATTGGGGCTAGCAAAACCTGCACTGTGTGCTCCAAAACCAGAAAGGTTTGGATTCCTCATAAATGCTCTTGGATCTGCTGTTAAGTTTCCTCTTCTAAAACGTTTGAATGAACCAGTCTTACCTGGTTGACCTAGACTTAATGCTTTTGCATTTTTTGCTTCCATTTTTCTGCCACGTTTAGTGGTTTTTCCAAAAATATTTTTTCCACCAACGAATTGCTCAGCACCTGGTCTTGCACCTGGCATCATTGAGTTACCTATAAATGGTCTAAACTTAGCTCGAGAGTTAGCCCCGATACCTGTTGAACTTTTATTATCTAAAAATCCACCTTTGAGTATTGTATTTTGACCCCTAAAGTTAGCGAAACCAATACCCGTAAGACCTATTCTATTAGCGGTTTCCATAGCTTCCATAGAAGAGCTCTTGACTGGCTCTTGGGCGTTACCCGCAAATACATCAGACATATTATATTATCCCCTTCTCAGGTTATGCATTCCGAGAACTATATTCCCATCGGCATTCAGATCTTTTGCATTTCTGGAAGATGTATTATCTCCATACATGTTGCTTGTTCCGGTATATTCCATGGTTCTTCTGTCTAACCTTCTATTGCCAAAATATGGTGATTGACTAAAAAATTTTTCATTTCTATTAATATAGGCCCCGCCTATAGTAGCTGCTCCTGCCATTCCTATAGCGGCACCAATAGCCCCACCTCTAGCTATTCCCATACCCTTGCCTAAAAAGCCAGGTATTTTCATAGGAAGGAATGCTCCGTGCTGCTCCGCCTAGTGCTGCGCCAGCACCCATAAGACCAAGCGCTGCGGTACCAGATCTTCCTCCCGGCGCTGCGGCGTCAAATACTGCTCCTGGGGTTAGTTTTCTACCTAAAAATGATTCATCTGCATTAGGGTCGTCAAAAGCTACATCCATAGCAGCATCTCTTGCTGCTGGGGCAGTATGTTTAAGAAAGCCTGCCGTAGCTGCACCTCCGATGATTGCAGCTGTTCCCACTTTACTGGTAGCTGCTCTACCTAGTGATGATAATAATCCCATTTCTATTCTCCGAATAAATGATTATTTTTAGTAGAACTCATTGAAGTGTGTCCTATTTTTTGTCTATCTAAATTACCTACAATACCAGCGGTCATAAGCGGATCTCTTTTTTTAGAAGAGTAAGCATTGCCGCTTTCTAAAGCTTCCTGTATTGCATAAGGTCTTTGCCCTTGTTCAAAAGGTGCTGGTGATATAGTATCTTCATATAGTTCATTTTCGTTGTTTTTCTTAGCTTGTCTATATCCAACAAAAGCTCCAACTGATACAGCCGCCCCTATTAAAATTTTTCCTTTATTGGCTTGCATCCAATCTCTTCCAATATTAAGTGCGAGTGATGCCTCTTTCACTCTACCTGAGTCAGCCGAAATTGGGCCTAAGTCTTGAATTCCTCTAGCTATATCTTTCGATCTTTGGAACACTTCTGCATCTTGCGCGGCGTTTAAAATACCAGCGTTAGGGATTTGTGTTTTCGTAACTGATGCTTCTACTTCCGTAGCAGCGCGCGCCACTTTATCAGGAACACTAGGGGAGAAAACTGCGGCAAGTGGTTTACCTGTTCTATCTTCTATTATATCTACTAGTCTAGAGCCTCTACCTTTAATAGAATAATCGGTATTCTCCATGTGCAGACCATGAATTGCTCTTCCTTCTACAATTCTTTCTGCGGCTTCTCCACCACCAAACTTGAATCCAACTATATTATTGTCGGCTATATCTTCTCCCAGGTTTTTCTTTACAGTTTGCCAACCTTCTAGATACTGATCTGCAACGTTGTTTTTCTCGCCCAATTCTCTTAAATAAGTTTCTCTTTCCTTTCCTGTTGCCATCTTAGCAATTTTCAATAATTCTTTTTGCCTATCTTCTGTGGATATCCCTCCCTTACCAAAAATAGAATTTTGTAAATTTTGAAAATCTTGAATTATACCAATAGCTACTGGACCAGTTTCTGAACCTTGGAAGGTTTCTAGTCTTTTAATCTGAAGAGACATGACTTGATCGGCTAAATCTTCCATAGTAGCTGTCGATTGCTCTATAGGGGAAAAAGCTATATTTATAGTTTTGTTATCTACGCCTTGTACTAAAGACTCGGTAAATCTATTTAAATTTATATCTTCTTTAAATGCTTTAGAACCAAATTCAATTTCAGACCCAGGAATTATTCCTCCAGCTTCATCAAATTTTCTAATTTTTAACTGTGTAATATCTTCAGCAGTCATAATTGTTCTTGGACTTGGATCTACCCCTCCTCTTATCGGAGTCCTAAAATATGAATTTTCTGCTGAGTCAAAAAACCCCTCTTTAGTAGCTCTTTTAATTTTAATACCAAATTGATTTTCTCTACCCTGACCTATTGCATGTCTAAGGCCCATCTCGGAAAGATTTTCTAAAACACCTTCACTTCCAAGAGCTGCGGTTTCAGCACTTTTTGATGATCTATAGGCTTTTCTACCTATTTCTGCAGTTGCGTGAGATTCTGAGGTTGCCATAACTCTGCTTCTCACATCAATATCAGCATATGGTAAACCTCTACTTGCCAAAGCTCTTGAATATGCAGTTGTTTTTTCTATTTCTGACGTTGCCCCCATGTGTCCAGCGACTGACACCATATCTGAAGATAAAACATTTTTTGTTATAAAAGATGTTCCCGATATGCCGCCTTCTGCGCCGTAATATTCAGAAGTTGTGGAAAGCGCTTCTCTCATTGCGGGTTTATTCCCTAATGGGAATTTTACTTCTCCAATATCAAGTAAAGATTTTCTCGCCACTAATGTTTGACTTAACTCGGTTTGTTCCAAGTTAGTAAATCCTATATTATTTATTCTTTCTGCAGCTTCATTAAATTCTATTGTACGTCCACCTGCTGTTATCTTTCCTGTTTTGACTCCACCTCTTGCCTCTTCTAGGGTTTGAGTAATCATTTCATTTGCTACATCTTGATCTACTTCTAGTGTTCTTCCAATAGAATTTTTGAATTGAAATCTATCGTCTTCTTTAGAATAAAATAGTTTTCCTGCTTCTGCCCCTTCTCCAAATGATTCTTCTATGTCAACAGCATTCTTAAGCATTCCTATTTTAGCGCCATATTCTTGATCTACCATAAGTGATATTTTTTGTCTACCACCTGATGTATCTTTAAAGTAGTTAAAAACATCTTCTGATAAAGAATGTATATTGTTAACATTCGTTGTTGGCGTTACTGATGAGCTTCTCATCACTCTGTTTCTAAGGAAAGAAACAAATTTACTAGCTGGTTTATTTTCTGCTAAAACATTAATTTCCTCTAACGCAGAACGTATTGGCCCTGATTGTTCTCTAAATAATTTAGCTGCCCCATCTGATAAATTAGATGGAGTCATCCCAACTGGCATGCGATGAGATACACGGATTCTACCTTCTTGCAAAAATTGACTATATAATGAGTTTAAATATGAGTCTACTGTTGAGCTGTGTGTTCCTGCATTCTCCATGTGTTCCAAAACAGTACGAGAATATTCTTCATTTTTTTCTATTAGATCAAAAAGATTTGTATTCAAAAATATATTCTCTAAAGCATTCTCTCCTGTTTGCTTTCCTATAAGTGATTCGTCTCTCATTATTGAAGCAGTAAGACCATCTATCAAGTTTATGGTTTCAGGATGATCCCCTAATTCAGGTACATTTCTTAATGCATTTTTAATCTTTTCGCGAGGGTCCAAAAATAATCTAGAAGAGTCTAATGTATCAACAAACCAGCCAGGGTCATCTTGTTTTCTTTTCAAAAAAGCAGTAAGAACCTTTTGAGCTTCAAAATTCTCACTATAAGCAGGGTATCCCTGTATTGACTGTATTAGCATATCTACGTCAAACGATGCCGTATTATTCCCTGTTACTATATCCATTTTTAGCATTTCGCGCATGTATTCTGTCATATCTTCTACAGCTTGTTTACCGCCGTCTGCTAAGGATTTTTTAAATTTATTTAATTTACCTGGATAAAGATTCTCCATTTGTGCTTCAGTTGTAACTCCATTTTCGTGAAGAAACGTTGACATCGAGAGTGGCATTGTTCTTCCATCTGGACCGGTTACACCAGCAATGTCCATTAGATCAGATTGGATTTGTTTTCTGATCACAAGTTCAGGATTCGTTGAGGTAAAAGTTCCATCTAAATGATACTTAACTTTTGTGCTAACAAGTGAAAGATCTCTAACTTTGGAATCTGGTGTTAAACCTGTTGTTTCAAGATCCCATGTCCCGACAAGTATCTCTTGTCCCATTTTAGATTTAGGGATACCAAGATGATTAGTGGGGGAATTTGGTCCTGCACCTCCTAAATAATTTTTAGATCTTTCCATTAAATTTCTTAATGAAGCAGGGCTTCTTAATTTGGTTCTACTGCTATTGATTGCATCTAATGATGAAGGATTTTCACTTGCATTAATAGATGCTCCCAAAATATTAAACATCATAGGGTGCATTCCTTCACCTGCTTTATACCCAGTTCCAAATGGGCTGACTGAAAAATTGAAAAAGTTTCTATATGCATTACTAGATTCTAGCGATCTTGAAGGAAACCCCATGTTTGCAAAAAGATCTTCAAAGGCTAAGCCTGCCTTTTGATATTTGCTATGTATTAAATCCGCATTCTCTTTATTTAAGAGCGTTAAATCTAAGTTTTCCATCATTCGAAGGTCGAGATACCTTTGTCCTCTCGCAGAATTCGATAAGCCGACTAAGCATTTGCTTTCCTCTTGTGCTTAGGTTCTTTACGTTTCCTAAAAGAGTAAAATATTCCTCATAAACACCTTGCACGCCCCCTAAATATGCTTCAGGGGAAGACACACGCATCCCTTCTTCTAACATTTCTTGATAGCCTAATATCTTGCTAATTGAAAGTGGAGTTATTGGTTCTGATTGTACGGATATTTTTTTACCTTCTGGCAAGAATATTCCTTTAGCCACATTAGCTATCTCAGTATTACTCATGGTTCTTTTGCGCATATTTTACTCTATATCTTTTTGAGATTCGATATAATCATCTACATCGTAGGTGCCAAGTTTTTTTCTAATTAATTTTTGATTTTCGATTTCTATAGCTTGAACTTTATGTATTATTGCAGAAATAGCTTGAGCTGTATCTAATTGAACTTGTCCGACTTTAGCTCTTGCTTCTCTCGTTGCCAATAATTGGTTGCGAAGATCTTTTCTTCTTTTGTGTAATCTATCTTCTAACTCAACTGCTAAGTGAAGTTCTTTCTTCATTATTACATTGCCTTCTTTATCAATACCTATAACATTTTCTTGTATGAAAGATTCTTTTGCTAGAAGTTTAGTTTTGCGCAAATATTGGACTTCTTGATCAACTAGATCTCGTACCATAGATACCTCTACTAGGTTATCTGGGCTTACATCTAATTGTTCGATATACTCGGCAGTAAATTGAGCTACCATAGCCATCTCTAGCGGACAGGGTTTTCCAAGAGGAGCTAGATTAACCTTATGTAATGGGCATGTGTCTGCAAAAATACATTTGCTCGCCTCGCAGCGCATTGGTATTGAAGAAAACATAGAAGTTCTTGTTTTTTGTGGGCGTAACATTTCTAGAACTTTATTTTTTTCATCGCCAGTCCACTCTTCTGGAAAAAAGAGATCTGGACGTAAAGATTCAAATTTATCCATAAAAGAATCTTTACTTTCAAGTTTTTCTAAATTATTTTCCATTAAAATCGATCCATTCTGATTTAATCAAACCATCCTGACCATAAGAATTAATAACGCAACTTTTACACCCGGGGACAATAATGTTCTTCAATTTTTGTAATTGAATTTTGGTGAACCAGTTCTTCAAATACAAGATTCAAGGAACCATTACATCTATCGCAAATCATTTATATCTCAGATAAAACTTTTATTAAACTTTTTTGTACCTTTTCTGCTACTTCTACACTTTGCGCAGCGTTCAAAAAGATACTTACTTCTTTCATCTCATCTGGTGTGAGAGATGCATTAACCACAAATCTTGCCCCTTTACACATATCGCAATGGGCTTCTTTGTTAGCATAATTTTTTATAGACATACATGGGCATTGTTCTATGATATTAAAGAATTCTAATGCTTGGGCAAGATCAAACCACTTGCTCCTAAATATTTTTTTTGTTTGCTCTTTATATGCCCTAAGCTTATAAACATCATCGGATAGTAAAGTCCCCATATCCAAAGTTTGTTTCATCAAATCGTTTATTGTTCTATATAGAAAATTCGGAAGTTCAAAATTTCCATGAACATTAATAAAATTCTTCCAATCACTCATCACATCTCCTACTTCTATAGTGCATAGTCCTGCACTAATTATAGCAGTTTTATTAGAATCTAGTTCCCCCACTTGATCTAGCTGATCTACTATTATTAAAACCTCTATAACCACCATACCCAATGGCAGCACCAGCAGCGCCTAACATTGATTTTGGATGACGTGAACCAAATTCTAAAGCTCGCGACGCTCCACCGGCAATCCTTTTTGATAACCCGGGAGCTTTTGATGCGTACCCACCAGCTACATGGAGACCTCTAGAGGTTCTACCTGCTGCACCTTCCACAGCTCTGCCACCGCTACTTCTTGCTCTTGATGCCACATTTCTTGTGGCACCTAATGCTCTACCAACCATAGGCATAAAAATACTCCTTAGTACATTGGTCCTTCAGATCTTCTACGATTATTCATTGCGCCAAGACCACCGAGACCAGCAGCCCCGCCCATTGTTCTTCTTGGGTTATTGCGCATCGCAATTAAACCACTTCTAGCAGTAGAGGTAGTACGTCCTGTACCGCCACCAAGGGCACTCACTCCCCTATTCAAGCCACTAGCAACCCTTCTAGCTAGAGGACCATTTCTTGCAAATGCTTTTGCTCCACTTGACATAAATGCCATAAATTTGCTCCTTTAATCAAAAAATTATTAAACTTATACCTATATAGTAATTAATCTAATCTGCAGATAGTACTTTTAATGGTTTCTTTAATGTGAATACAAAATCCCCACCTTCTTCGTTATATGAGATCTCAAATATTGTTCCACGCGGAGGAACTGACTTAATTAAGATATCGGCAAGCTGGTCTTCTAATTGCTCTCTACGGACTTGAGCTAACCCTCTAGCCCCTTTTATTGTATCTACCCCTTTATTTAAAAGCGCCGATATAACAGAATCGGTATAATTAATATTGTATCCTTTTCTAGTAAGTTTGTCTACAATAATTGACATTTCTAATTCAGCAATTTTCTCAAAATCCTCTTTTTTAAGATGATTAAAAACAATAGTTTTATCTAACCTGTTCAAGAACTCAGGTCTAAAGTGTTTACGGATAGCATCAAGTGTATTTTTATCCACCATATCTTTAGCTGGCATTTGTGTTGTTCCTGTTTTAAAATTTAGACTTTTAGCAAAACCTGTACCACCGGAAAGAAGATAATCTACCGTTTTTTCATTACCAAGATTTGTAGTCATTATTATAATCGTGTTTAAAAAACTTACCGCTTCCCCTTTTCCATCTGTTAAGATTCCATCTTCAAATACTCTCAGAAAGGTATTCCACATATCAGCGTGTGCTTTCTCAACCTCATCTAATAAGACAACGGTATGTGGATACTTCTTTATAAGGTTGACCAACTGCCCACCCTCATCATGACCTACATAACCTGGAGGTGACCCTATTAATTTCTGATTTTCATGCTTATGTTGGAATTCGCCACAATCTATTCTCACCATTGGGTATTCTTCACTAAAGAGATAATTATGCAGTGTGTTAGCTAAATGTGTTTTGCCAACTCCAGATGATCCAGCAAAGAGAAAAATACCTAATGGTCTATTTTTATCATTTAAGCCAACCTGTGATCTTTTTAGAGCTGATACAACAGAATTAATAGCTTCTGTTTGTCCGATTACATTTGACTCTAAATAATTTTCTAAACCTAGAAATTTTTGTCTAGTAACTTTTTTACTCTTCGGTTTATCGCCAGACTGTCTTTTCTCTCTAGTCCTACCCATTTTTCTAGCAATTTCCGATTCTATCGCAGAGAGATCAAACTCTAACGAGTTATCAAAACTAATATCGGAGTTTCCACTCGATTTAGCATATGATAATTGAATCCATAAATCTATATCTAAACCAGGGTTAAGCATTACGCACCCGTTGTACATCGCATCAATACAGCGTTCTGCTGCATCGCGTGACATAACACGGAGCGCTGCTGTTACATCAGATTTTACATTATAGATAACATGTTCTAAGATTGAAAGCTTAAAATCTTTTGGTGGTTTGTTATCTAGCTCTTCCATGAGAGAATCAATTTCTTCAGGATCTAGAACCTTATATTTTATATAAGTTGCCAATTCAGGAACATATATTTGATATACCTTCATCATGCTGATTCCTTTACACCATTAGTGCCGCATGGTTGTATAGTAACCGCATTAAACTGTATAGTGGCAAGTAATCTTTAACGTTAGAGGAAATATAATATATATTATCATATTCTCTTTGACTGTTTCCCCCCAGAGAGATTATACACATACGTGTCAAGAAAAGTCAAAAAATTTATTTTTTATTTATTTTTTCAAGCGATGGACATTTTTCAGCACAAGGTCCTGCATATGCCCACAGTTTTACTAAATCAGCTGCATTGTTGATTCTTTTATTTAAAAGAAACATTGCTCGTCTGAAGTCTACATTTACTTCTTCTCTTTGTGCCATTTGAAAATCCATCCTCTTTATCTATACTGCATGTGTAGAATAAGTATATCATTTTCGGATCTAAAAACCATGTGCAGTATTGCTTTTATGGTATACTTACAGTCATGGAAGACTCCAAGGCATTAGATCTTGCGATAGCATTACTCGATAAACAATTCGGTGTTGGCACTGTAATGAAATTAGGTAATTCTCCACCACAGAAGTGGCCATCTATACCAACAGGTGCTCCAACATTAGATAAGATGTTAGGGATTGGTGGATTACCTAAAGGTAGAATTGTAGAAATCTATGGACCAGAGTCATCTGGTAAATCCACTGTATCACTTTCACTAGTTGCTCAAGCACAAAAGATGGGTATTCGTTGTGCCTATATTGATGCAGAACATGCATTAGATCCTAGCTATATGATGGATCTAGGGATTAATTTAGATGAGTTATTATTAGCCCAACCAAATTATGGTGAAGAAGCTTTAGAAATTGTAGACAAACTTGTAAGAACAGGTGAAGTTGGTCTTATTATAGTTGATTCTGTTGCAAGTCTAGTTCCAAAAGCTGAGCTGGAAGGTGAAATGGAAGCAAGTCAAATGGGCTTGCAAGCAAGAATGATGGCAAAGGGTATGAGAAAAATTGTTGCACTTGCTAATGAAAATAAAACCCTTGTTGTCTTCATAAATCAGTTAAGATCTAAAATTGGAATAATGTTTGGTAACCCTGAAACAACTCCGGGCGGCAAAGCATTGCAATATGCATCATCTGTTAGAATTGATCTCCGCAAAAAAGAGGATATTAAAAATAAAGATGGGGAAGCTATAGGTATCAGGGTAAAAGCTAAAATTATCAAAAATAAGATGGCTCCACCTATGAAAATAGCAGAATTCGATATTTTTTATGGCAGAGGGATTGATCAACATGGATCTATATTAGATCTAGGTCTCCTCTCTGGTCTTTTCGTCCAAAAAGGTGCATGGATGTTTTATGATGGTGAAAATTTTGCTCAAGGTAGAGAAAACGCTATTGCAAAACTCAAAAATGATGAAGAAATGTATGAAGACATCAAAAAAAGGATAAATAATGGAAGTCCCGCTGTTAAAAGTTGAGCCATGTACGGAATGTCCGTATCCAACAGTATTCGTCGTCAATATGTTAGATAGAAAACTCGGCAAAGAAAAATATTCAGTACATTGTAGAAAATGTAATGATAAATGGATAGAAGAAGGTATTTAAAGTGACAAATAATACAGATGAATTGTTCTATCATTACAATGGTGATGATTGGCGTCTATTTGATCCGGATACCGGTAACGTTACTAATATTACAATTAAAACCATTAAGCCAAACCAAAGTACTTTCAATCAAACTGATTTTTACAAGGATATGAATAGAAATTTGTTTATTTAGGTTCTGTACCCTTCGCCGCAAAATTATTTTTGTTTTTTAATAAATTACTAAGTTTTTACGAATTTGAAACTGACAAATTCTTATTATTTTTGTTTTTTAAGAAATAAGAGATTCTCAGTCGAATTAGAAACAGGAATTGGAAAAGACAATTTCTTATCGCTGTTGATTCATCATATCTCTAAAAGCTGGATAATTTGGGTCTTATCTGTATTGTCTTGTTTGATCAAAATAGTTAAGACCATCTGCTAATTCTTGTTGTTCTCGTCTACCAGAAGATCTATTACGAAAACCGACTACACCTGCTGCTACAGCTACAGCTGCTCCACCTAATGCGACTTTTCCTCGTCTACTCGTATTACCCCATCTCATTTCTCTTAATGGACGAGCTTTCGGTCCATATTCAACATTCGCCTCTAAACGGGCAACAGCCTCCGCCCTCTGTTGGGCTGTAACCCTCCTATGAAGAATATCGCTCCAACTAGGATCACCGCCTGAAGATTCTCCAACTGGCATGAGTATTCTCTTTTTAAAATTCTGAACTGACAGAATTTCCGTTACTATAAACTTAATAGTAATGGTGATACAATAGATAAGTCAACAAATTCCGAGGAGAACAAGTGAATTTTTGGGAAATGCTTCGTAAGTTTCTAAAAGATAAAGATTCTCCAGATAGTTTAGATGAACTTGTTCCATATGATCCGCAATATGAAGATCTCTATAATTATGTTATTACAGCCCACTCTAATCCAGACCAAACCAATTTAACAATATCATTCTTTAAACCCGAACAATGGGAAATGCTATTATCCACTTGTGAACTGGCTAACTCTAATCCAGAAGACCTTGTACGTGATTTAAAATCTGATGAAATCCACCAAATAGTTATTAAAGCTGGTGAATGGGATGGAGATATGGATACTCTGTTTTAGTAGCGATTTAGAAATGACTAAATCTTAGGAGATATAGATACCTTATCCTAATTTTACAAATTCTACTGTAATATCATATTAATAGTACTTGGATCTTTTTCTGCGCCCATTTGTTTATATAACCCATAATATAACACTCCAGCTGTTTCTTGAGCAACACGCTTATTATATTCTGGTGATTTTGGGAATTTACGGCTAGGGATATATTGCTGGACTGCAGCTAATGAATTATTAGTCTCATACTTTTTGTTCGTATAGAAATTATAGATAGTTGTACTTTGTTTAAGATTTTTTAATGACCCGTTGATTCCATCAATTGTCGACCAATCAAAATTGATGAAAACCGCCGCATCAAAAATGATTTTATACTCACTGTATAGATTAAATAAATGTAGACAATCCTGCCCTAAGCCTATAAAAGTTCTATACTTATAATCTAGGATCTCCCAGCGCTCAGTTAAAGCTCTTGCATAGTTCTTACAAGAATCTTCTTTTGAATTTGTATCTATCAAGAGAATTTGGTGTTCATCTTTGAATTCATTGATAAAATTAGAATTTAGTGAATTTAGGAATAGTTTTTCTGACGCTACTACCATTTTGATATCATTATACGGTAGCATATTGATATCTAACTCTTCTACTTGTGATTTCATTATTTGTCCTTGTTTGGATTTGGCATTGATTGTGATTAGTTTGCGTTTTTAGAGATAGATTACTAAATAGAGTTTGTATTAGTAGGATTAGTAATTATTATCACCATCATAATTGTCATCTGAGTATTCACTGTTGTGAGCTCCGTATGAGCTGAAGGCTGATTGATAGATAGTGTCTAGGCTATCTCCTTCCAACAATTCTTCTACTTGATCTTTTTCAAATCCTACTTGATCTTTTTGCGGTTTTGCTATTCTCATGTTTTTTCCTTTTGTGTTTTTTGGGTTTGGCTTTCTTCTTACGCCGATCAATCTAGCAGGTGTCTTTCTGGAATAACAACCTCTTTGGGAAAATATTTGAGATTTCTTTTGCAACCTATATAAATCTATAGGTGTTTTTTTTGGGGGGAAAATTTTTATACCTAAACGTCTATAACTTATATAAACATATATAAAATCCCTATAAGGGGAAAATATGGGAAAAAATATATGGGGGAGATGGTTAATATATAATATTAGTATTATATCTTTAACGAGCCCACCGGGGTATACCCCCTTATATATAAATTGCTCACGGAGCAAATCGCTTCAGAAAAGGAGGGTCCCCATGACCCGAGCAACAACCGAGGTAACCGAGAAGAAAGTCTCGCGTTACATTACACCGCGTTGCACAGCAGCACGCGCCAAGGCAGTGGTAGCAGCCACTGCACATGCGACCAAGTCCCGCAACATCCAGGACGCGGTAGCCTTCGCAACAGTCACTGGTGTGCTCACATCAGCGACCTACACGAAGACCTTCGTGGCCAGGCACTGCGCGAAGCGCTAGTCCCCTAACAGCAAGCAGTAGGCTTAGGTCCCGTGAGGGGCCTAGGCTTTACTGCTTTGATACATATGTGTATATACCTACCTATACCTACCTATTTAGTTATATATCTTTGTATGATATATATATAAATTGTTCTTGGCGCGAGTTCGTGCCCACATCAAGGAGGTATCACATGGCTACATGTGGCAAGTGCCGTAAGAACGGTACACCACCCGAGCAGTCGTGCCAGACCGTAGCACAGGTCAAGGCGCACTACTGCGAGGTCTACCGCGGGTTCACGCCCGTAGTAAAGGCTCCAGCGAAAGCGGAGTAGGCAGGTGAGCTTGAGTCCCGTAAGGGGCTTGAGCTTACTGCTTTTATATATATGTATATTATATATTACTTATATATAAATTGTTCTTGGCGCGGTTTCGTGCCCTGAGCAAGGAGGTACGTGGTATGAAGCATCAAGCTTTGTATGAGAACGCCCGTAGCAAGGGCGAGTCCATTAACATCACAGCTAAGGCTGTCACTGCGAAAGCAGTAGACATCGGCCTTGCTGGCATCGTTGCCTTTGTGGCATTCGGTGCTGGTGTGTTTGGCAAGGGCGTGCGCGAAGGCAAGTAGCCTTTAGTTACGTCACATAGCTCGGGTCCCCTAGTTAGGGGGCCTGAGCGAACTACTTTGATATATACCTAGTAGATATTTATATTAGATATATATAGATATTATATAAATTGTGCTTGGACAGATTTGTGCCACCGACTACGGTTAGAGTTGCGCCGTTTCTCGAGAGTGGTACACATGTCGCTGTCAATCGTGTGTTGTAGCACATGAGTAAGTAGCTAGCGGGTCGCTCCCGCTTCTGCTTATTCTTATTATATAGATATATATAAATTGTTCTTGGCGCGATTTCGTGCCCAGATCAAGGAGGTTGCAGTATGCGTAACAAGCACAACATGTATTGCATGAGTTGCAGCGCATGGGTATGGGCAGGTACTGGTCATTGGATCGGTGGACCTATCCAGAACTGCGCGTGCACATCATGCTATGACGGCATGTATGCAGCGGGTCGCAAGACACGCAAGTACAACAAGCGTAAGCTTGAGAATGCGAAGACCCAACTTGTGTTGGAGTTGTAGCAGATGAGTCCAGGTCTCCTATTAGTAGGAGGCTTGGACTTATTGCTTTGATAGATATATATTATACCATATATACCTCCACTAGTTATATATTTATTATTATATATTATATAAATCGCCCACGG
>JBDNFI010000109.1:0-65830 GCA_041689935.1 Cyclobacteriaceae bacterium | reverse complement strand
ATAAACGAATATTTCTTTCGCTTTAACAGAAGAAATCACAGAGAAACAATTCTCATGAAACTCATCGAACGATGTATGAAAACTGTCCCAATTACCAAAAAATCAATCATTGGGCTTGCGACCTAAATGAGTAACCCTATTATTTTTATTAGAATTTCCAAAAATGGAAACTCCGGTTGGGCGGATTTCTAATCTTTAATAGACAAATCATACCAATGAATAAAGCAATTCTCCTTAACAAATGCCCACACGGAACACCGAAACTGAGTGATTTTCAAATTACTAGCGAAGAAATCCCTACTGCCAAAAACGGCGAGCTTTTATTAAAAGCATTATATGTTTTTGTCGATCCATATTTGCGAGGTAGAATGAATGACTCTAAATCATATGTTCCTCCATTTGAATTAAATAAACCCATACAATCTGGAGTGATAGCCGAAGTGATAGAGAGCAAACGTGCGGATTTCAAAAAAGGAGATTTTGTTTCAGGCAATTTGGATTGGAAAGAGCATCAAACTTCGAATGGAAAAGGATTGCATAAAGTAAGTAGTAGTGATGCCAAATTATCAAGCTATCTGGGCATTTTGGGAATGACCGGGCTTACCGCATATTTAGGGTTAACTGAAATAGGAGTGCCTAAGGAAGGTGAAACAATTGTAGTGTCCGGGGCAGGGGGAGCTGTTGGGACAGTCGTGGGTCAGATTGGTAAATTACTGGGTTGCAAAGTGGTCGGCATCACTGGTTCGGATGAAAAAGCAGCCCTACTTAAATCAACCTTCAAATTTGATCATGCCATAAATTATAAAACAAACCTTGATATAAAAGAAGCTGTGAAAAGCACCTGCCCTGAAGGGGTAGATATCTACTTTGATAATGTAGGTGGGGAGATTTCAGATGCAGTTTTAGCCAATATTAATAAGTATGCAAGATTGCCGGTTTGCGGTGCAATAGCCCTATACAATGAAACTGAAGTTCCACTTGGCCCTCGTTTGCAGCCCATTATCCTAACTAAAAGTGCCACGATGCGTGGGTTTATTATCGGTGATTTATCAGAAAAATTTCCGGCTGCCATCAAGCAACTAACATCATGGCTAAACGACGGGAAAATAACCTTTACCGAAACGATTGTGGAAGGATTTGATAATATACCGCAGGCGTTCCTTGATTTATTTGAAGGAAAGAATAAAGGAAAAATGATTGTTAAAATTTAGTACTAACTATAAAAAAGAAAAAGAATGAAAGTATTAATGGTATTGACATCCCACAGTGAATTGGGAAATACAGGAGAAAAAACCGGTTTTTGGGTTGAGGAATTTGCAGCGCCTTATTATGTTTTGTCAGATGCAGGGGCTGAAATAACCGTTGCGTCACCAAAAGGAGGTCAGCCACCGGTTGATCCCAAAAGTGAATTGAAAGATGCGCTAACGCCTTCAACTGAAAGGTATTATGCAGACAAAGAATTAATGGATAAAGTAGCTCGTTCGGTAAAACTCAGCGATATAAAACATGATGATTATGACGCGGTTTTTTATCCTGGCGGTCACGGACCCTTGTGGGATTTAGCGACTGATAAAAACTCTATTAAATTAATTGAAGCGTTTTATAATCATCAAAAGCCAATCGCTTTTGTATGTCATTCACCTGCAGCACTGGTTAACGTAAAAGCGATCAATGGAGAGCCGCTTGTGAAGGGCAAACGACTTACGGGCTTTTCAAATACCGAAGAAGAGGCGGTTAAGTTAACCAACGTGGTGCCTTTTCTACTAGAAGATGAACTCACAAAACATGGCGCTCATTACTCCAAAGGAGCTGATTGGGCGTCCTATGTGATAGAAGACGGCTTATTAATTACAGGCCAAAATCCAGGTTCTTCAGAGGCAGCAGCTAAGTTGCTTTTAAAAACACTCGAAGGAATTTGACAATATCGACTGGGCGAAATGTAACGCCGCCTGAAATCACAGAGCTTGTTTTGTCTCTGCCCAGTGATTACAGTAGGAAAATTGGCAAATGTGGAAAAAGACCATGAAAATGAAAAACACTACACCTAAAATCAACTAACATCATGCATGATAATACGTGGAATTTTGGAATGGGATGGGGAATGTGGATTGTACCACTGCTTGTCATAATAGTAATTCTCTATTTCGTAAGATTTAGAAGAAGAAAGTGAATAATAAAACCGAAGTAGTAATTGTGACAGGAGGCAGCAGAATGATAGACTCGGCCTTAATTCATAAGATTGCTGAAAAACACCGTGAAGTTGGATTTGACCAAGATGACCATCCTATGTGCCGGCTATTGTCATCTTATAAATTATAAACAATAAATTATTTAACACAAATCGACATGAAAGAAAAATTGCTTACCCAGAAATTGATTCAAGAATTGCTATCAGTGGCGGAAGCGCCCTGCATCTCTCTTTACATGACTACGCATCGCAGTCACCCTGAAAATAAACAGGATACAATTCGATACAAAAATCTAGTCAAACAAGTGAAGGAATCTTTAACAGAGAAATATCCAACAGCCGAAATTCTTAAATTACTGGAACGTTTCGAAACGCTTGCCAGTGATGATGAATTCTGGAATCATACGAGCGAAGGTCTTGCTGTTCTGTCTGCTCCCGAACTTTTCGAAGTAATTCGTTTACATATACCTGCTGAAGAGGTAGTGATTGTGTCGGATAGCTTCCACATCCGACCGCTGCGCCGTATTCTACAATCAAAAGATCGCTATCAGGTGCTCGCGTTGACGCTGGATAGTGTACATCTTTATGAGGGCAATCGCCATTCACTTTCGGAAATAGAACTTCCTGATGATTTTCCAAACTCAATGGTTGAAGCGTTGGGGAAAGAGTTGACCGACAAACATTCGACCGTTGCATCATATGGCGGATCAGGCGGTGATAGTAAGAACATGCATCATGGGCATGGAGGAAAAAAAGAAGAAATGGATATTGATGCTGAACGATTTTTTCGTGTGGTTGCCGATTCGGTTTATGACCGCTATTCTAAGCATGATGCCTTGCCGCTGTTACTGGCAGCGCTGCCAGAACACCATCATCTTTTCCATAATGTAAATAAAAATCCGCTCGTATTGGCAGAAGGAATAGAGACTAACCCGCAAGCGGTTTCAACGGATGAGCTGGCGAAATTATCTTGGAAAATCATGGAGCCCATATATTTAGAAAAACTTGATAAAATGGTAGGAGAATTTAATCAGGCAAAAGCCAATGGCTTAGGAACCGATGACATTGATGATGTGATCGAAGCAGCGCAAGCAGGCCGAGTAGATACCCTCTACGCTGAAGCGAATCGTTTGATGGCGAGTAGGTTGAGAAACAAGGATACTGGTAGATTTAAAAGCAACGACACCACACAACCGGTGCTAGACGACAAACTGGATGACGTAGGGGAGTTGGTAGATAAAATGGGTGGTGCAGTAGTGATTATACCCAAAGAGCATATGCCTACGCAGACTGGTCTTGCAGCTACATTTCGCTATTAAAATCAAACTATAAAAAAATTGTAGAGTAGTGTTATATTTAGCTTAACACTTATGATGCAGATGGCCTCACAAATAAGGATTTCAAATTGGCAAAAGGTATTGATCAGGTACTAAAAAACTATGCACAATGAGTAGAAGGCTCCGCCCTTAAATAGGAACGGAGTGCGTTACCCTTACGCTTGCGCTTAAGCTTCAGGATATGCGCCACCGCCATAAGCACGGATCTCTTATTGTTGACCTACTTAACATTAAGCACCGCCTGAAAACACGCTGAGATAGTGGATAAATGAAAATTATGGTTATTGTCTTGTTGATGCTTGCCATAATGATGTTCCACCTCGCTTATAATAGTGACGTGCTGCCAACAGCCGTTACCGGAGTAAGCTTTTTGGCTATTGCGCTTGTGTTTCTGACGGAAAAGGCATCATATACCATATTGATTTTGATCTATGTAATAATTGCTAAAGCATTTTACCAAACACAATTTAAATCTTAAATTAACTAAAACATGAATACTTTACCACCAGATGTCCAGAACTTGATGGACAAACTCAAAATTGCTGAAGAAATCTATATTAAAGCTGCTGACAGGGTTCACAATGAACCTATGGCCAAGGATATGAAAAATCTTGCAGACAGGAAAAGTATGTTCCTCGAGGATACTTCCAAGTTGTTAAAATTGGATTTAGATAAGTACGAAGTACAATGGAAAGAGCGAGTGAAAGTCGAGCTAGAAAAAGCAGTAATAGAATTTGATCATATTTATATTCAAATGAATGAAGGATTAATCTTAAGTTTTTGTGTCAAGAGGGAGGAAGAACTGATTGCTATGTATCAGAAAGTACTCAAAACTCGGAATATCACCCAAAGTGATGAATTAATCAACGAGCTATTCTTGTATCAAATTAATGAATCTATCCTTTTGTTAGATGAATTAAGAGAGAAAAAAGAGAGATACAACTTTTAGGTGAGTTATGTTAACAAGTCTTATATCAAAAAATGAGTCAACGTTAATAATAAAATATCAAACCAGTTAAATAAATAAAAAAATCAATTTCTCAACATCCTGATCACCTTGTTCATTAGCTCTTGCGTTGTATCTTGCACAAATCTGCAAAAGGAAGTAAATCAGGGCCATGGTGAGATGGTAAATAAGCAGACTAAATTAATGGAGGGTGAATGCCCTATGAATGGCGATGATCTCGATCAAAGAGATGGGAATGAGGAAAAGATGCGGGATGCTATTGCGATGGAAAAACCCGTACGGATATCATTATAGAGAGGAGCTAAAATCTTATGAATTTGACAGACAAATTTCCATGATTGAACCTAACAACGCTTCTCCAATTCTACTTCCAGAAGAAATAGCTTTAAGTGTTTTATTTGATTCAAAGAATGGTTTTGAAATTACTTTTGAAGATTTAAATATTGTTTCTAAAGAAACGGATTTTGCGAAAACCTTAAAGAATTTCAACAATCAATTTTTCGGCAAAATTTTGGAATTGGCTTCCATTAAAGAGAAGGATGAAGCTAAACTGAATAACTGGCTTACAATTCAAAAATTGATTAAGAATCCAAGCAAATATTTAGAGCCAAGTGAATAGTAGCTTTTGTAGTTTGGTGTTATTCTACTTAGCTATCCACTAGCAAATATTTTTCATAATAATGACAAAATAGATCATGAAAAAACTCATCAAATTAAGCTTCCTCCTTTCCATACTTATTGCCCCATTTACCTCGGTCAATGCGCAAACGGTAAAATCTGTTCCCATTTTTGAAAATGGAGAGGCTCAAATTGTTCCCGCATTTGAAGACCCCTCAAAGTGGATTAGACATGATTTATGGGTTGAAACCGAGTTTGATACTGACGGAGACGGCAAATTAGACAGAATGCATGTAGCAGTTACTAGGCCTCTCCAAACAGATACAGAAGGGCTTAAATTACCCATTATATATGAATCTAGCCCTTATTTTGCTGGCGTGGCCACTTTTGTTGACGGCCTATTTTGGGACGTAAAGCATGAACTTGGCGTGGCCGCAAAGGATCGAATACATCCAGCGGTTACTAGAACAGGCAAGAGACCCATTATTTCCAATTCGCAAATCGGGACTTGGGTGCCAAGAGGCTATATTGTAGTACATTCCTCATCACCAGGGACTGGACTTTCTCAAGGATCACCTACAGTAGGTGGCAATAATGAGTCACTAGCACCTAAAGCGGTGATTGATTGGTTGTGCGGGCGCGCACCAGGCTACACTTCCATCGATGGCAATGAAGAAGTAAAAGCATTTTGGTCAACTGGCAAGGTAGGAATGACGGGAACATCATATAACGGCACCATTCCGTTGGCTGCTGCTACTACCGGTGTAGATGGGCTTGAAGCAATTATACCCATTGCGCCTAATACTTCTTATTACCATTACTACCGATCCAATGGATTGGTAAGATCTCCGGGTGGATATTTAGGAGAAGACATTGATGTGCTATTCGATTTTATTCATAGCGGTGATGAATCAAAACGGGAGTACAACAATAAGAAGATAAGAGATACGGAAATGAAAAATGGCATGGATAGAATTACAGGCGATTATAATGATTTCTGGGCTGGGCGAGATTACTTAAATGATATGGAGCCCATGAAAGTAGCATTATTAATGTCGCATGGTTTTAACGATTGGAATGTGATGCCCGAACACAGCTATAGAATTTATGAAGCTGCAAAGGCTAAAGGCCTGCCAGCTCAAATATATTATCACCAAGCTGGACATGGTGGCCCACCACCCATGACGATAATGAATAGGTGGTTTACGCGCTATTTACATGGCATAGAAAATGGTGTGGAAAATGATGCAAGAGCATGGATTGTTCGCGAAAATGATGAAACGGGAAATCCTACGCCCTATGCGGACTATCCCAACCCTGCAGCATCAGACGTGACGCTCTATCTTAGCCCTGGTGCTCCTGCGCAAGGAGGATTGAGAACTGAAAAACCTAATAATAAAACAACCGAGAAACTAGTTGATAATTATTCTTTTGCAGGTGAAACATTAGCAAAAGCTGAAATCACAAATCACAGATTGATTTATCTTTCACCTGAATTAACATCAGATGTCCACATATCAGGCACAGCTAGAATTACGGTGACGCTCTCAAGTAGCAAAGCTGCTGCAAATCTCTCCGTTTGGCTGGTTTCTCTCCCTTGGAATGAAGGAAGCCGAGCTAAAATCACGGATAACATCATCACCCGTGGCTGGGCCGATCCGCAAAATCACAGTTCGATGACAAAGGGCGAACCGCTAATTGCAGGAAAATTCTACGAAGTGTCTTTCGATTTAATGCCAGATGATCAAATCATTAGAAAAGGCCAACAAATAGGACTTATGATTTTCGCAAGCGATCAAGAATACACCTTGCACCCAGCACCAGGAACTGAATTGACCATTGATTTAGAGGGCACCATGCTGACCTTGCCTATAGTGGGAGGTGCAGATGCATTTACTAAAGCAGTAAAAGAAAAATAACCATCGACGATTAAAATATTTTGCAATTGATGGATAGCAATGCTTCTGAAAAGCAGAAAATATTTTAGTCCATGATCTTAAGCATATATTGGGTGAATGTATTAGAATAATTCACCCAATGTATGCTCTATTTAGACCAGCATAAAGTTCTATCCCGCACATACCAAACAGATTTGCTTTCAGCACTTTCCGTGCGGTCTCCTTACCACTTTTACTTAGCGAATGGAATTAATAACGACAAAGTACAGCAGACAAAAGTCTCTCCCAAAATAGGAAATTGAATTTGCTCATCAAGCAATCAAAATACCGCAATCGTTCTTTCAATCTAATGCTTTAGGTGAAAATTAGACAACCGAATAGATTTTCTGGACGTTTAGCTTAGAAAGTAACTAAAAATATGAAATTATTAGCTTTATTTATTATTGTATTTTCTGCATTTTCCACCACTTTAAAGGCTCAAGAAGATGCTCAAACCAAAACCTTATTCGGCCAAAAAGAAATTTTTAAGAATAGCGGTTTTATGTTGTCTTCAAATTATGCTATCACCTCTTTTGCTGATGCCCACGCCTCATTATTATCTCTTCGAGGTGGGGTGATATTAAACAAAAAATTAACTTTAGGAGCCTTTTACAATTTTTCGTTGAACAACATTCAGCCAAAAATTGAGACTGATCCTATCATATACTTGGATTATCAAGCGGGAGGTGCATTATTGGAATACACCATTTACTCCGATAGATTGATTCATTTCACCTTCCCACTATTTATTGGTGTAGGACAAATCGAAATGGATAATGACCTAGGAGATTCAGCTTTAGGCGAAGAAAGCTTTCTTTTGATAGAGCCTTCTGCAATGGTAGAAATAAACCTACACAAGCATGTCAGATTCAATATCGGAACGGGCTATAGATTCACAGGCCCAATAGAATATAGAAATTTTAATCAGTCAAATATTTCTGGATTGTCAGGCTATGTAGGGCTAAAGTTTGGGATATTCTAAAAATGATTTCCTGCAAACGTAATGCGCAATACCCAAAGCCATGGGATCGATAAAATGTAGGTAAATACTCAAAATACTACACGGCTAATATCTCAAATCGCTGAATAAAAAAGTCAAAAATGAGATTGCCGGAATAAATGAAAGGAGTTCCTAAATAGATTAATGACCGATTGGAAATTACGCCTACTCTAGCTTAATCGATCCCATGTACGAAACCCTTCCCGTGAAAGAAAAACTGATATGAGATTTGTTCTTATACTATTAATCTTTGCTTCGTTGGGCAGTGTTGCTCAACCTAGAGTAAGAATAAGCAAAGAGATTAAAATTGATACGCTTGGACTTTGGATCAATTATCCTCCCGCTTTTGATAATGAGAAACTCTCGAAGTACGGCGGGCTTTTGCATGAAACGATCAAAAAGGGAAACGCAAAATTTTCATTTTTCACACGAATTGAATCCGCTAATTCAAATTTCCATATTCTGATTAATTTGGATTCCATAAAATATGTGAACAAAAAAGATAATCTTAGCTCCAGCGCAGGAAATCTATTATCTGTGGCCGTGCACGTAGCGATGGCCAGCACCTTGGGATGGACAATTCCTATCCTGGTTTATTTTGACCCAGAAACTACTAGTGAAGTCGAAATAGTTTCTAGTGAAAAATTGACAAACTCGATCGAAACGATTGACTCGAAAATAGCTTCGAGTGGATACTTTAGATCTAAAAACAAACAGGACGGTAAATTTGAAAGAACCTTTCAAAAAACGATTTACAAGCTGCTAAAAAACGTAAACAAACAGAATTTAAGAAATACTAGGCGACAAGGAGCCTAAGTTTACAACTCTCCCGTATTTCTATTCCGACGCACCCCCAAAAGCAGCAATCTCATTTAGCTCCTCCATTCTTGTAGGAAAGCCTCTATTTTATATCTTTGTTCTATGCGGATTTGGTGATGCATGCCACGTGTAGGCATGATAAATAGGCGAATCTTAATCCTCCCGCTTCAATACCAGGGTAAATATCTTAGGAGTGACCCTTATCTATCCAAACTCTTAGAAAGACTTTAAAAATTATGAATTCAAAATTTCTTATAAAAAACGCAACTATTGTAAATGAAGGTGAATGCTTTACGGGTGATGTTCTTCTTTACGATAAGCTCATTCAGAAAATTGGCAACATACCCGTTGAGCCTGATTTTATCGTAATTGATGGAACTGGCAAACATGTATTTCCTGGAATAATTGACGGGCAAGTGCATTTTCGTGACCCCGGACTTACCCACAAAGGCGACCTACTTACTGAAACCAAAGCAGCTATAGCGGGAGGTGTAACGTCTTTTATCGACATGCCCAATACCGTTCCGAATGTGTTGACCATCAAATCTCTAGGTGAAAAATATACACTTGCCTCAGAAAAATCGTTGGCAAATTATTCCTTCTTCTTGGGTGTAAATGGCGACAATATTGATGAAATAATAAAAACAGATACGTCAAAACTGATAGGCGTTTCAGATGATGGATTATATTTTACAAAAAAAGGAAATCTGCTGGCTGACAATCCCGAAACAATGGAAAAACTATTTGCAAACTGCAAATCCATTATTGCCATTCATTCGGAAAAAGAACAGATAGTAGAAGAAAACGAAAATACCTACCGAGCCCAATATGGCGAGAATGTGCCCATTGAGTTTCACCCAATTATACGAAGTGAAAAGGCGTGTTTTGAAGCCACCAAACGAGCCATTGCATTGGCAAATAAACACCACGCTAGGTTGCACATTTTGCACTTGACTACCGAGGCAGAAACGCACTTATTTCGTAACGATATTCCTTTAAAAGATAAGAATATTACCACAGAGGCATCTGTTCACCATCTTTGGTTTTCTGACAAAGACTATGAGCGATTGGGGAATTTGATAAAATGGAACCCTGCCATAAAAACAGAAAAGGACAAAAAAGGACTTTTGAAAGCATTGTTGGACGATAGAATTGACATCGTAACCACTGACCATGCTCCACATACGTTGGAAGAAAAGCAAAAACCATATTTTCAGTCTATGTCGGGAGCTCCTTTGGTGCAGCACTCTGTCAATTGTATGTTGGAGTTTTACAAACAAGGTCTTATTTCATTAGAGAAAATTGCAGAGAAAATGTGTCATAACCCGGCCATACTGTATCGGATAGAAAATAGAGGTTTTATAAGAGAAGGGTATTATGCAGATTTAACTATAGTTGACTTAAACTCACCCTGGACGGTGAGCAAAGAAAATATTTTATATAAATGTGGTTGGTCACCGCTAGAAGGAACTACTTTTCAAACGAAAGTCGTAAAAACCTTTGTAAACGGAAATTTAGTATACGACAATGGCCACTTTGACGAAAGTGTAAAAGGACAAGCGCTAACGATCTATAACCAATAGTAATCATCTATTTTGTATGTTCCAAGACCGAAAGTTAGTCATAGCCACAAAGCACGAAAAAGAAAAAGTGATTGCTCCGCTTTTGGAAAATGCATTGGGTGTTTCCTGCTTTGTGGTTGAAAACTTTGATACTGATGAGTTAGGCACCTTCACGGGCGAAATTGAAAGGAAACTTGACCCTATTGCCTCGGCAAGAAAAAAATGCTTGATGGCAATGGAGCTAGCGCATTGCGATTTAGGCATTGCAAGTGAAGGCTCCTTCGGCCCACATCCATCCATGTTTTTCATATCTGCTGATGATGAGTTTTTAATTTTTATTGACAAGAAGAATAAGGTAGAAATTGTTGTGAGAGAAGTGAGCACCGAAACAAACTTCGATGGTAAGGAGATTAGTACTGAAAAAGAACTATTAGCATTTGCCGATTCAGTTGGCTTTCCAACCCATGCTCTGATCCTCCGCAAAGCAAAAGCTGAAATCACGGATATTATCAAAGGAATTTCCCACATAGACCTTTTAAAAAACACCTTTAATGAATTGCTCGAAAAGCATGAAATGGTTTATGTAGAAACCGATATGAGAGCCTTATACAATCCCTCTCGTATGAAAGTAATAGAAGCTGCCACACAAAAATTGATAGACAAAATAAATTCCTTTTGCCCTCAGTGTGGCACACCGGGCTTTGGAATTACAGATGCTAAACGTGGATTAACATGTAGCCTATGTGGCTCTCCGACCAATTCAACATTAAGCTACCTATACGTTTGCCAGCATTGCCAATATGAAATGGAAGAAATGTATCCTCATAGCAAAACCACCGAAGACCCTATGTATTGCGACTCCTGCAATCCATGATCGTCTCTATGCAAAGTGAAAAATGTCGGCAGTTATCAGCGGTTTGTTGAGGCATGATCACGGGTAACAATCCATTTTTTTTGGAAGCTTATTAAGGGCAAAATTACTCCTGTCTGAAGAAGAAATAGGGTAAGTAGTTTCGATTATCCTCCCGCTTTGGTAGGATAGAAAGAGACTGGTTTCGTATTAAAAATAAATTACCTATACGCCTAAAACAAAACTTAGTAATACCCGTTGAATCCTCTCAGAAGTAGCTAAAAGCCGAATAAATAGCAGTACTAAAATTCGAAAAGTTAAAATGAATAAAAAGAATTGATTCGAAAGTGCCGTATTCGTAACAGTCTTAATAGCAGCATTGACAAGTTGTGACATAGAAGAAGTACTTCCTACTTCATAGTTGCTGTCAGAGATTACAACTTATATCACTACGCATTGTCCATATAATCTTGCCGTGCAGGTGGACGAGGGTAGAGATGGACTGACCAAGAGCTATGATATTATCTCATCAGAAAGCATCAGCTTAGCACTTAGCCGTAAAAAAGAGATTATTTCTATTGTTGGTGTTTCTAAACTCCCAGACAGTGTAATACCTGCAAGATTATTACAGTACGTTACAACCCATTACCTGAACAACGTAGTTTCTGATTGGGAATTGGATGATAAAAATCAGCAAATTGAGCTTGATTATGGACTTAATTTAGAATTCAATATGAAAGGCGACTTTTAGAGAGTTGATGGATAAAAACATCAAATAGGTAAAATGTGTTTGATAGAAAATTGGATCCTTGCCTCGTGCCAATCTGAAATCAACTTCTCTTGGATCTGCCAAACCTTTTTATTTCATTACTAAACTTGGTCCAATTTTAGTTATTATAATTTTGAATAAAACGTTGATTAACAGCAAGGAAAGTATTCAATAAATACCCTTAGCTCCTCTCGACATTAACTAAAGGAATGAAAATTGAGCCGAAAGATTTAGAAAATAGCGGGTATATATTATTCGAGCAATTAAAGCATAGTGAGCTGCTAGTCTTTATAAGTGAAAAGAGCAAAAGCAAAGGTATTTTCTTTTATCTATTTTTGCTTTCCGTTATTATACCCATTCCTATCCTATCATTTACCTTGACCTTAAATATCATGACGAATTCAATCGGGTGGGTAGATGGGCTATTGTATAGTTTACTTGGAGTTGGGTTGGCAATGATATTTACACCTGTTCACGAGCTATTACACGCGCTAGCCTACAAAATTGTCGGAGCGAGAAATATTTCATTCTATTCAAATTTCAAGAAATTCTATTTCGCAACAATTTCTAATAAGTCGGTTGTTAATTTGAGAGCGTTTAAAATCGTTGCGTTTTTTCCTTTTCTAACGGTAGTTATCATTTCTATTTTGCTCTTTCCTTATGTAATCATAACTTGGAAAATTGTTATTTTAAGTTTTGTAGCTACTCACAATCTTTTCTGTAGTGGCGATTTTACTCTTTCAAACTATATGCAAAACAATAGACACAGAGGAATTGTAACTTATGATGATACGGAAAAAGAAGAAACGTATTTTTATATCAGAAAGGAATAAATTAACCCTACCAAAGAGACTATTTCAACGGATAACAACATGAACTAAAATACACATTTACCCTGATTCCTCAGAGGATAATTTTAGTAAAATAATGCATCTTAATCTTAGCTCCATCGTTTCCCTATTTAGTCAATCACTAAAATTATTTTGACTTCAAATAATAACTTATGAGGACCTATTTAAAAACCTATTGTTTACCACTTTTAGCAGTTGGTTTGCTCACCGCTTGCGGCAACTTAAGTGAAGAAGCCGAAAAAAGATTTACCGAATTAAAAAACAAAGCTGAGTCGTTAGATTCTTTGATCAATAAAGAGCTTGACAAAGTTTTGGCACTTGATTCACTGATTAACAGTGAAAGTGAAAAGGTAATAAAACTTGATTCACTAATCAATAAATCCTCTACAAAGCTTGATTCTATCTCGAAGAGAGGGATTGAGCTATTAGAGAAAATTACAAATTAAATAAAAGAGTATCTTATGAAATGTCCAAATTGTAATGTGAATTTAGTAATGACCGACCGGAGTGGCATTGAGATTGATTATTGCCCAGATTGTCGTGGTGTATGGCTTGACCGTGGTGAGCTTGACAAAATCATTGAACGTTCTTCACCGAATACGAATAATATTCACAACGATGGTTATGCTAATAGAAATCAATATCCAACAGAAAGAAGTCAGCCTTACAAAAAGAAAAAAGGGTTGTTTGGTGAGTTATTTGATTTTTAATAACATGATTTTGTTTGGTGTTTATGCGATTTAGCTAAAACCTAAAATAGTTAAGACAGTAGATAGTGTGGAAAATTATTAATTGAATACTCAATAAAATTATGGAAGTATAATCAAGATCTGCATCTGACTGAAAATCTAATGTTTCAATCTCGCTTACTATTTTTAACTTTGGAGAATGCTCACGCTATCAAAAATGCTAAATGAAGAAGTTTGAAGAACTGAAACAAAGGGCTGATATTGATGAAAATGCCAAACTCAATACGGCTTACAATCAGTTTGAAAAACTTATTAGTGAATTGACTAATAAAGAGTTGCCAAGCAAAATAGTTGATTTTATTAATGTCAATATTGAAGAATTAAATTTGGTATCGGCAAAAGAATTAAAAAATCAGCTCAGAAAGAGGCAAGCTAAGATCATTATGCTACTTGAAAAGGAACTGAAAATTGTTCCAAAAAATCACTATCGTAATACTTGGTTAGCCATCGGTATGGCTGCATTTGGGATACCCTTTGGCGTTGCATTTGGAGCAATTCTTGGAAATATGGCTTTTTTAGGAATTGGTTTGCCCATTGGTATGGTAATCGGAATTGCTGTGGGTACTGGAATGGATAAAAAGGCTTTTGATGAAGGAAGACAGCTTGAAGTAGATTTAGAATAACAAGTCCAAAAATTACTGTCTGTGAGCTAAGCAGACTTAATAATTTACTGCCAAACAAAACCCTCCCGCCAAAAGGTCAAATACGGAAACAAACCTATTGTTTAAAACTCTTTAAGACCAATACTACTCAAACAACAAATTTGGGAGGCCTATTTTTAAAAAATGGTGAACAATACAGCGCTTTCATTTTCGAAAGTAGCCTCAGCAATAAAATGATAGCTTCAGACTATAACTGCTCAATTTGTCTTATTATTTCCTCGGTTACCTCGGTGGTAGTAGCGGTTCCTCCAAGATCTCTAGTCAGTATTTTCCTTTGACCCGTTACACCTTCAATGGCAAGCATAAGTATTTCTGCTGCATGGTCTTCTCCTAAATGCTCCAACATCATAGCAGCCGTCCAAAAACTAGCCATTGGGTTGGCAATGTTCTTTCCAGCGATATCAGGCGCACTCCCATGAACAGGTTCAAACATGCTAGGGAACGCCTTTTCTGGGTTAATATTCGCTCCAGGAGCAATTCCCAGTCCGCCAACAACAGCTGGCCCAAGATCAGACAGGATATCGCCAAAAAGATTGCTTGCTACCACTACATCAAACCAATCCGGGTGTTGTACGAATTGCGCGCAAAGAATATCAATATGGTATTTGGACTGTTCGATATTTGGATACTTCTTTCCCAATTCCTCAAACCTATTATCCCAAAAGGTCATTGTATGAATAATTCCGTTAGATTTGGTTGCACTTGCTAGCTTTCCCTTTCTCTTTGAAGCCAGTTCAAAGGCATAGTTCATCACTCTATCCACGCCCATTCTAGTAAAAACACTTTCCTGAATTACGGTCTCATAGGGTGTACCTTGATGAATAATCCCTCCAACATTCGAGTACTCACCTTCATTATTTTCCCTGACAATCATAAAATCTATTATTCCAGGGTTCCTCAGTGGCGATTCGACTCCTTTGAGCAACCTTACTGGACGAATATTCACATACTGTTGAAAAGACCTGCGAATTGGAATAAGTAATCCCCAAAGTGAAATATGATCCGGCACGCCAGGATACCCAACAGCACCAAGAAATATAGCGTCTGAATCTGAAAGCCTTTCAATACCGTCCTTAGGCATCATACTTCCAGTCGCTTTATAATACTCACATGAATAATCGAATGGAACATAGGCTAACTCAAAGCCACATTTTCTACCAACAGCATCCAAAACTTTTAAAGAAGCAGGTATCACTTCCTTACCGATTCCATCGCCTGGAATCACGGCAATTCTATAGTGCATTTTGGTTAGTTAAGAAGTTGCGTTAAGAATGTTCTGAACTCATTTGATTGGTACATTCCTTGTCCATCATGACCGATACCATTCACAATTACCCTTTTATGGGTATGTGTTCCAGAATAAGAAAGCTCCATAAACCTAAACATATTTTCTCCTCTTTTGAATCGGCTAGTTCCTTGTAATGTATTTTCACAATCGCCCGTATTTAAGGTAGGGTCTGATTGAGATCCATTTCCCAATAGGTAAGTGATATTTCTACTAACGAACTGCGAATTGAATGTACTAGCTGTGACACCCGCTAAATAAGGAGGTATTGCATTATAGCCCAAAGGCCAAACAGTATATGCCGCACAACCAGCTGGTGTAAAAAGCTGGTTATTAGATTCATTGATACGCTGTACAGTTGGGTAATAGAAAAACTGAGAATTTGCAACTACATATTCAAAGTCCATGGATGGGTGCTTTATTTCAGATGTATTTGCAGCAGCATAAACATGCGTAAATGCCGCACCGGATGAATGGCCCGTAATGATAATTTTTGTGAGAACAGGAAAGCGATCTTTGTCCGAGAGTCGATCAATTAATGCATCTATGGCTCCAAAAGAGCTTATTCTATTCGAATTTGAGGACGGACTTCCTCTTCTCCAGTTGGTATTTGACCAAAAGAAGTCTTGTGAGGATCCAGTGGACGTATTTCTAAAAAATGGTGCAATCAGAACAGTATTTTCAGAAACAGATTGAGTTTCAAAAGTATTGGTCATGTAACCGTAGTAATTCTGTGGATCGTGGCTTGCTCCATGTACTACTATGACGGCATGTGTCAAATTCTCCCACTGCGCTTTTTCTTCATAAATGGGATAGTTACTATAAAATTCAAAGGTACCATTCGCCTGTGAACCATTTAACTCAACACTTCTCAAACAATCTCCTACATTAGTACAGGGATTCATTGATCTGATAACATCGTCTACCGCTGTTTTGAAGGTAAAACTCATTGGGCTTTGTAATCTCTCTCCATTAGCCCCTACAGGAACAGTAGCAATGTTCACCGTATAAGTTGTATTAAAATCTAGGTTCATGGTTGCGGTGACCTTGGATGTAGCATTCGAATAGGCTAGTATAAAATCAGCTGAGCTTCCACCGCCTTCAACTGAAAATGCTGGCTGGAAGGCTGAAGGATTAAGCGCACTTGAAAAGACAAAGACGATGCTGACCTCTACGGGTATGTCTAAATTTGCTCCACTTGAATTCGCCCCGTTCACCGTAGACGAAAGTATTTCAATATTTGCAACAGGATCTGACTCACTACCACACGAAACCAATAGTAGCGAGGTTAATAACAATATACCTGAGAGCAGATTTTTCAAAAATTAAAAATAGGGTTCTCATCTTAGAGAACCCTATTGAATTGGTTTGGTTTACTAATTACAAAGTACGTAGGCGCAAGATGAAGTTGCATTGGAGGCTGCACCCAATGTGCAACCAGCTCCACCGTACCTCCAAGCGCCATTTAGCTTAGCTGCCCAAGAACCAGTATAGTCCCAAAATGCACCTGTACCATCTACACCTAATTGACCATAGGTTTCGATTAGGGTGGAGCCTCTAAACAGCTCTATAGTATCATCACCATTTGAGGAAACACCTCCATCAGCAATAATATGATCAAAAATACTGTAGCAACTTCCAAAATAACCCACAGCATTTGCAACATCTTGATCTCTAATAACCAAGATTTGTTCTCCTTCTTTTACAGATATAGCAGGGAAAGGAATCTCTATTCCATCGGAAGTGGCTTGTCCATTTGCCGCAATTCCAGCTCCATATATGCTCAGATTAGGAATGTCCTTTAATGCTCTTAGGTGGTACGCTCTTATTCTACCAACAGATGGTTGCATGGACATGATGCCAAGGAATTCAAGACCTTCTGAACACATTGGGTAAACGCATGATGATGATCGGGTGGTTCCTACGTTTACATTGTTGGCACAATTAAGTGCTCCGTAAATCCATTCGCCACCTAGCTTATAGCCCCATGAGCCCGTATACTCCCAAGGCATTCCAGTACCATCGACTCCTAACTCGCCAAAAGTCTCAATAGCAACGCCTTCATTATATAACAATATAGCATCATCGCCATTGTGTGACATGGCCGATGTTTGAAGCACATGATCAAACTCGCTAAAACAAACACCAAAATAGGCAGTAGCATTTGCTGCATCAGCATCACGCACCAGCAATATTTGGTCTCCAGCAGAAACAGAAATTGCTGGGAAGTTATAATCTAAATTAGCCGGATTGATTGGAGCTGTTGAACCATTTGAATTCACTTCAATGCCATAAGTACTCAAATCAGCAATATCTTTCAACACATTCAAATGAACTGCTCGAACGCCGTTAGCGGTACCCGCTCTAAGATGCATAACACCTTTCAGTTCAATTGAAGGTGCTCTATCCCCTAATGATATATTTAAAGGTTCCGTTGGCGAATAAGTACCATTCAGAATGTTGGCAAGCGAAATTATAATATTTTCAGTCCCTTCTATGGCATCACCTTCCAATGATGTAATTGTAAATGAAGCTGTAGTTTGCTCTGGAGAAAATGTAATGCTCGTGGCACTAGTGATGTAATCCACACCTGATCCTTCGGCAGAACCGGAGAAAACCAAATCAAAGGATACGTCTACGAAAACAACTTCACTCAAAGTAGCAGTTACAGTAACTGTTTCCCCTTCAAAGAAGCTTGTTTTATCAGCAGTAAGAGTAATTGAAGGAGGTGCAAATTCACCCGTGCTAAAATTGTAATTGAAATTATCGATAGACGTTTCACCTCCCGCACCGTAGCTTCCTTTGGGAATACTTAAGGTATAGGCTACATCATAATCGAGTCTTGGATCAGGAGTAATCGTCACAAATGAAGAAGTCTCATCATACGCAATCGAGTACCCTAAAGCTGGAGAAATGCTAAGTGCATTTTCAAAGCTAGCTTTATTGAGACCATGAGAGAATACCAATTCCAATGGAGCTGTCACCGGTATACCGGCAGCACCACTTTGTACTCGGTCTCCGTTCACACTAACGTAAAGTACCCTAAGGTCATTGGTAATAGCAAAGATATCATCATCCTTACAGGAGATGAAAATTACCAGTGGAATCAATGCGAACATCAGCCACCGCAGCGTAGTTAGTCGACTTTTAGTTTTCATAGAAATTTGGTTTAATATTCTTATTGAATTGAAGTTCATTTTATTTATTGACTAAATTAAAAGAAGCTGGAAAAGCGTCAGGCTCTATGTTCCATAAAACCGGCAGTAAATAGTAAGTGAATACCGTGATTAGCACGATAGACATCAAATTCATCCATACACCCGCTCGCATCATATCTGGAATCCGGAGATAACCCGAACCAAAAACGACCGCGTTAGGAGGTGTGGCAACTGGCAACATAAATGCACAAGATGCAGCAATTGTCACAGAAACCATGATCATATAAGGATGCAAATCAAAAGCTAAGGCCATAGGAGCCAAAACAGGCAATAACATGGCAGTAGTGGCCAAATTGGAGGTTATTTCAGTTAAAAAATTAACAGAGGCAACCAAAATAAAAATTAGGAGGATCAACGAGAGTCCTTTCATCTGTCCCATTTGTAGAGCAAACCATTCGGCCAATCCTGTGTCGGAAAATCCTTTGGCAAGTGCCATACCGCCCCCAAAGAGTAAAATGATCCCCCAAGGAATATTCGCGCATTCCTTCCAATCGATAATGCGAGTTTTATTCTTTGCTGGGATAATGAATAAAACAGTACCTGCGATCATCGCTATGATGGTATCATCTATCGCAGGGATAAATTTCTCGATTTCGGATCGTGATATCCAAAGTAATGCTGTACCGATAAACACCGAGAGTACTACCCTTTCTTCATAGGCCATTTTACCCAGTTTAAAAAGCATACTTTTAATCTCTTTTCTCCCTCCAGGAAACTCTTTTTGCTCAAATTTGAAGGCAAATCGGGTTAGATAAAACCAGCATGCAGCCATTAAAACAATTGAAATCGGCAAACCGACCTTCATCCATTCCATAAAACTAATTTTAACACCGTAGGTTTCTTCCAGCACACCTGCCAAAACCAGGTTGGGAGGAGTTCCTATAAGCGTGGCAAATCCTCCAATAGACGCACTGTATGCAATAGCTAACATCAGCGCCTTACCTACAAAGTCAGCGTCTGAGGTTTCGCCATCATCACGCTTTTTAAATTGGGAAACCACTGCCATTCCAATAGGAAGCATCATTACGGAAGTAGCAGTATTAGAGATCCACATGGACATAAATCCAGTTGCCACCATGAAACCGAGAATAATCGTATTGATGTTAGAACCAATTATATTTATAATATTGAGGGCGATTCTCCTGTGTAGATTCCATTTTTCAATAGCAATAGCCAACAAAAACCCGCCTAAATAAAGAAAGACGTACTTATGGCCGAAGGCTGATGTAGTTTCGCTTAGATCCAGCGCTCCTGTAAGTGGAAATAATATAATAGGAAGCATGGCAGTAACCGCAATAGGAATCGCCTCTGTAATCCACCAAACTGCTACCCATGCCGTGACACAAAGCACTTGAAATGCAGCGTCGCTCATGGTTTCTGGTGGCCCCAGAAGTTCCATAATCACAAAGACGGCTGGACCAAGGAGTAAAGAAAATATGCTCTTTCCTGACTTCATTTAGTCGCTAGTTTAAAATCAAAATCATCGACCAATTGCTGTAGAAAATCCGTGTCTTCTTGAGACATAAATAATAAATAAAGTTTCTCGCCATCCTTATCCGTAGTAGTGAGGCGGAATGGAATCTCAGCAGTGGAAAGACCTGTGAAGTACTTGAAAAATGCCAGGCCTAGCAAATAAGTGCCATTGGATGATGGATGCTTATCGTCTTGAAACAGCTCCAAATCAGGCCGCCATTTCCTTGCTTCCATAAATAATTCCCCTGCCGGCACATACGCACTTTTAGTGCTGTTCACTAGTTTCTCGTAACCGTCCATAATTGGCCGAATCATTAATGGATTCGACTTGTACCCCCATGTCTGCATGATGATTGGCTTGGCACCCTTAGCCCGGACTAGCTCGATGAATTTTGTGCCGTATTCCATAAAATCTTCTGGAGTATCAATCGGACTGGTGCTGTGATTATTCAACACCACATAATCCCACTCCAAACTATCCAAAAGTTTTCTAGTCCTCGTGCCCTTTTGCTCTTTCCAATGTTCCTCAAGGTTAGACCCGCCAACAGTTGATTGTCTTGTGATAATTTCAACTCCTTGGCTTTCCGCCATCGAGGAGACAACTTGGGGTAGATTGAAAAAATAGGTGAAACTGTTTCCAACAAAAAGTACTCGAATGGCCTCCCTTTCCTTTATTTGGGAAAAGGAGCTATTGAATGATACGAGCGTAAAACTCATGGTCAGAACCAGTATGCATATTATCTTCTTCATTAAAGCGTTTTTATTGATTCACGGAAGTTTTCTGAAAGAAACTTGGAATAGGATTAGGCGTGCTAGAGTTCGCATCCAATTCTGATTGTGCATATAAGAATCTCTGAGGGAACGCTGATCCCGTATTAGGGACAAAAGGCACTCTAATATTCGTTTCATCTTGTGTTCTTCGAGTATCATTAAACACTTCTAACTGACCAAAAAAGGTGACATAGCGCTCTTCCATTATTTCTCGAAGTAAAGCTTCATTTGCCGAAACAGTCCCACTAACATTTTCTATTCCACCTGCATTGAAATCCGCAACAACAAAAGGCAAATATCGAAGATTGGCCATATTCGGGTTGGTGAGATAACCACCAGCAGACATATATGCTCTAAATTGATTCAAATGCCCTAGGCCAATACTAAATTCAGCTCTAGCACCTGCTTCAGTCAAAATCAGTAAGTTCTCTGCATAAGTAATCATAGCACCCGGGCCATCAATTTGCGCAATGCCGCTGTTGGATGTATTGGGTTGTACGCCTATATCTGTTGTTTGAAGAAGATAATCATATCTAGCCGTCTCGTTTGTTTTGGCGTGCCCTCTATAATTTGAAGGAATAGGACTTCTTCCAGTGTTGGAATCAATGATACTTGCGAAAAAATCTGAAGTAACCAAATCACTCTTACGAGCAGCTATGTTAAAGAATTGAAAATTCAAATTGGCATTATCAAGTGCCATTCCATGTGGTGAGCTCAAATTATTAGCTGCCTGACTAATTCCGCTTTGTGCGGCGCTGTAGGCAGCAGGGTAATTCTTAGTATGCATGTAGAATCTAGCTTTGAGGGTAAATGCTACTTGCGTCCAAGCTACTCCATTTCCATTAAAGTAGATATCTGTCAACGCAATAGGACGCCCCCTACCTGTAGCTAGATTTGCGATTGCTTCATCCAATAAATCTTGCGCTTTGGCATAGACGGTGGCTTGATCCTCGTAAGCTGGGTTTTCAAATTGCAATTGTCCTCCTTCATCAAAAGGAACATCGCCCCAAAGTGACGTTGCTGTTCCTAAAGCCATTGCTCTGAGAACCTGAGTGATTCCAGCGGTTATTCCATCAATCCCTTGCTCAGCAGCCAATTCTTTAGTCACTAAGGCATTTCTTACTATGCTGCTATAGACTGTATTCCAATGGCTATTAAAATCACTAGAGACAAGATCATAATTTGAATAGCCGAGATGCTGTCTCTCTATTCCAGTGTATTGTCCAGCAAAAATTCCTGCCTTTCTTGTAGGCTCACCAGTATGTAGGATTATGTTTGCCACCTGCGTTGTAGTAAGTGCAAATTGATATGGTGCTGATACTGGGTTATTCGGATTCTGATTCAAATCCTCTACAAGATCAGCACAGCTGAAAAAGAATGTAGAAAATATCGTTATTAAGATTACTTTTTTCATTATTTCTTGACGTTTCTTTGATTAAAAAGTAAGAGTGAGAGAGAACACATAGGACTTAGTGCTTGGATTATTAAAATAATCTATTCCGCGGGAGGCACTAACACCTGAAACGTTCGTATCGGGATCGTTTCCTTCAAATGCAGTCCACAGGAAGAGATTTCTACCAGTTGCTGCCAATTGAAGACTGCTAATCCCTCGATTTGTGAGCCAATCGGAGTTGAGATTATAGCTCATTGTCAACTCTCTAAGTCGACTCCAAGATCCATCTTCTATAAATAGCTCATGATTACCACCTCCAAAAAAGGCTCCAGGCCCCGTGTACCATTCTTGAGTAACTGCTACTGGGCCAGCTCCGAAATTCTGTATATCTCCTCTGAAAGTAGTCCCGGCAGGGATTACGCTTCCACCGTAGGTTAATAAGTTCTGTGTTGCCGTTACTTCATTGGCGGTGGAGCCCCAACGTCCGTAATCTACTAAAACTGATTTCGTTCCCGCGAAGATATCTGCTCCTTGGAAAGTCTCGAAAAGAAAGGACAGGGAAAGATTTTTGTAGGAAATTGATCCTATTGCCGAAGCTTGAAAATCGGGATTTGGATCCCCAATCACACCTTCTACTTCATCTCTTACTGGAAAACCATTCTGATCAAAAACGATGCTACCATCATCATTTCTCAGTGTTCTTGGTCCCCAAAGAACTCCGTGTTGCTGACCGACAACCGCACGATTGTTCACGCCGCTTAATCCAGTTTCAAGTCGCACCGATTCTAAGCCTACTAAATCAGTAACTTCATTCCTATTCTGGAAGTAAAGCAACTTCATATCAATATTCCAATCAGAATTACGGTAAATATTGTATCCCAATTCTAGCTCTATACCCTTATTCTCCATAGACGCAGCATTCGAATACAATTCATCGTAGCCTCTGGAATTGGCAATTGGGAAGTTCAGGAGTATATCTGTTGTCCTATTGAAATAGTACGTTCCATTGAGATATAACCTATCCTTGAAGAATCGAAGATCCGTACCAATCTCAATCTCACGTTTTCTTTCAGGCCTCAGCGATGGGTTACCAAGATTTGAGTCGGGGACAAAGCCACCTAAGCCGAAAAGGCCTGCATTTAGGCTTCCACCTAGCTGATCTGAATAGTTTGGTGTAACGAACTCAGGAAAAGTGTTGTACCGAGCAGGCTGAACGCCTACTTCGGCAGCCGATACCCGAAGCTTACCAAATGAAAAGAAATCCGATTGCAAAGCTGGAATTTTACTGAACTGCCATGCTACAGATGTCGATGGAAATAGGAAGGCATTTTCAGATTGTAATCCAAATGTAGAAGCCCACTCAGCTCGCAACGTAGCATTGACAAAAATCTGATCGTATGCTGAAAAATTTGCAGCAGTATATCCAGCTGCCGTCCGCTCGCTTCCAAAAGTGGATTGGGCTTCTCTGTTTTCTGGCAAAGCATTGTTAACATCCAAAATATTAGAATTCCGATCCGTGAAGATCAAAAAGTTTTGGATCGTTGTTCCTTCAACTATTCTTTCTCTATGATTGTAGTTAAAACCAACCAAAATATCACCGTCGAAGTCTGAATTGAATACCTTTTTGGCTTTAGCAATATAATCCATGTTGAATACGCTATTACTTGCATATCCCTTCACGAAACGTCCTCCAACAAAACCTCCAGCGGCACCAGGCGTATAAAATTCATTTCCATTCTCGCCAAATTTATCGACACCCACTCTCGCAATTAAATCCAACCAAGTAGTAGGTCTCACTGTCAGATTCATACTTGCAATGATTCGATCAACTGCCACCTCGTTTTCTTGTTCTCTGATGGTCCATAGAGGATTATTAAAACCTGCGTTCGTACTTGCTCCTATTGGGTTTCTATATGATCTCTGTCTATTTGGAACTGGAGCTGCATTTCCGGATGGGTAAAAGTCTCCTCTATATCCTGACACATCAAAGTCGGCAGGAGTTCTCAAAAAGCCAAGGTACAAGCCATTGTTACTTACAGATCGCCTAACAGCATTTGAGTTCGTTTTTGTATACTTAAAAGAAGTACCTAATTCAACCTTCTTACTGATTTTGTTATTTGTTGTAAGAGCAGCTGTAGTTCTTCTGTAATCAGTCGTTCTAACAATCCCTTTCTGGTTGAAATCTCCAAGGCTGAAGTAAACAGAACTATTTTCATTTCCAGATTGAATACTCAAATTATTTTCAAAGAATTGTCCCGTTTGAAAGATTTGATCAAAATTACTATCATCAAAAATGTCTCTTGAGTTTTTTCTAGTAATTGGATAGTGGGTTGTTCCATTTTGATCCACAAAAAATCCACCAGAGGTATTTACCACATCCGGTTCACCAGATCTATCCGAAATTCTGTCTCCCCATGAATAAGGGGTTGTATTGCTATAATTGCCTTTGGTGCCCTGACCAAATGTGCTTTGAATTGGATATTTCGCGTTAATCTCATCAACCGAATAAGTCGAATTGTAAGTGACCGTCATTTTTTGATTGAGTTTACCACTCTTCGTTGTGATATAAATTACGCCGCCCAAGGCTTGGGTACCCCACAGAGCAGCTGCTGCTGCACCTTTCAATACTGACATACTTTCAATGTCGTTTGGATTGATATCATTCAATCTTGATTGTACCGCGAAGTTGTTATTGTTCCCTCTGATATCGTTGCTTATTGGAACTCCATCCAGAATAATTAATGGCTGGGAATTTCTGTCAATGGAAGAAACACCTCTTATTTGCATATACGCCCCTGCTCCTGGATCACCGGAATTTCTTGAAATTCTCACCCCCGTGGTTTTTCCTGAAAGTGAATTAATCACGGATGTCTCAGCCGCACCCTTTATCACTTCTTTAGATATATTTGATGTAGCATACCCTAGCTCATCTTTACTTTCTTGAAATCCTAAGGCAGTTACGACAACCTCATTTAACTGCAAGACATTTTCTTCTAGAGTCAAATCAATTTGCGTTCTGTTTCCTACAACTACCTCTTGGGTAAGATAACCAACAGAACTGATTTGCAAGATAGAGGTGGATCCTGATACTGAAATAGTGAATTGTCCTTCAATACCAGTAATTGTGCCGTTATTCGTTCCCTTTTCAAGGACAGCCGCACCAATAACGGGTTCGCTATTTTTATCAACAATTTTACCCGTTATGGCCACCTGAGCGAACAGATGACTTCCCAGAGAAAACAGGATAAAGAAGCCAGTTAAATAAAGTCTTTTCATATTGTTAAATGTTTTATTGGTTGTTCTTTCTTATTTTAGCGGAGGTAAACAAGCAAAAATTACTCACCTAAGTCCGTAGAAGCTCAGTATTTCGAATAAGCTTTGGACAATCTTAGCGATAAAAAATTAATAAAAAAGATCTTTAAAGAATTTAGACAATATTTATGCACTTTCAACGAATTTCAACGGTCATTAATTTGATAACCAATTAGTTAACTTCATGAAAGCTACCTATAATGATTTTGTAAATAAGCTAAAAAAACTCTACGGCTCGTTCGATGAAGATCATAAAAAATTTGAAAAAGCTCCGAACTCTGAGATATCAAGAGATCTTGGCTACAGTGATGCCCAGTTTTCAAGACTGATCAATCAGTCGGCCACAGAAGGAGAGTATTCGCGAGCCAATCAAAATGCAGATAGAATTCTCACTATAAACTCGTACAAAGAAAAATTTGCGAAACTTAGCATTGATCCAGAAAAGGCATTGGCCTCTCCCAGAAATAAGCTGCTATTTTTTCTTTTCGGGCTTCTCTTTGCCGCAATCAGTATTTCTATAGGAATAGCCCTATTCGCTGAAGTGCCAAATACCACTTCAAGATATGATATGCTGAAATGGACCTTTGAGTCAAACTTTATCAACCCATACAAAAGCTTGAGAGATCTCCCATCGGACTGTAATTACCAATGCTACAAGTATCAAGGAAAATGGGAGCTTAAAAATGAATATAAGCTTCCGTTCCTAAGAGAAAGTAGTGGTTTTCATTACCTCGCAAAGTCTGTCACCACTTATGTGAGATGTGCCCCCGATGAAAATCCTTCGGGTACCCTTATGGATGGGTATGAATATCAGGAGCATGAAATATGGTATGATGTATTGGAGAGGCCCGTTCGAACATTTATAAATGAAGATGGCAAACCGTTGGAGTCGTACGATGCAATGAAATTTGATGAACAAAAAGACTTTATAAAAATCGGAACTATTCATTCATTTTACATCAATGATTTCACTATTGACTCAACATTTATTTTTCGAAGTGGGCAAGACATAGGAAGAGAAATTGAATTTGTTTCGGATGAAGAATTGGCTGATGCAGTGAATAATGAAGCCGTACTAGAGAAAATAAAAAGAGAAATTACCCAAATTGCTCAAGACCCCCTGCGAGATTTTTCCCGGCCTAGTTCATGCAATCCAGCAGATCGTTCTCCTACAGATTTTCACGCTATTTCAAATGGAGATGAAATGTCCTTTAATTGCCAAATGACAACTGCCGGAAGATTCCCAATCAAATATAACAAGACGTATATATTGAAAGATCAATTCATTAAGGATCAGTGTATTTCCCAAATGTAATAAACCATCGATTGTTTTTTCTCAATTCCTTAATTGACGACTTTTAGTAAACCCACCCACTGACTGGCAGGAAGACTTGGTAATTCAGAGAAAATCAACACCCTCCCGCATTTTTCCAACCTATTGTATGCTTTTCCAAAAAAATTCTATATGCATAAAAATTTTGCTCATAGAGAAAAAATGAGCTGAAAAATTTACAAATTCGCTTTATCGTTTGCCAAAACCTTGGCTTATATTAGCTGCCAAGAAATGGATATGCAATAGCTATTGCTATTGCTATTGCTATAAAGGACAAGAAATAAATCACAACTCGCTGTAAGTAAAATTTTTAGTAAAAACCTTATATTTGGGCTCCCATAAAACACCTGACGAAATGGACAGAAATTTGAGAATTTTAAGAAAAATACTGCTATATACTGTCTCTTTAGTTTTACTCCTTTTAATTGCTGGCTATGCCTATCTCTACGTGCTCCCAAAAGGGCTAGAAATCACAAAAATTATTCCATTAAATACCGGAAAAGATTCCTTTGTGATGTATGCACATAAAGAGAGTAAAAGAAAATCTATAAGAGTATAGACATACAAACCACAAAACTGGAAAAACGAAGATAAAATGGTTTTCGTAATGCACGGTGGAGGAAGAAATGCAGATGATTATCTTGATGCATGGGTAGCGCTAGCTAAAGAAAATAATCTGTTTGTCGTAGCACCTGAGTTTGAAAATAAGTTTTCAAACTATGCAACCAACGACTATCAGGAGGGAAATTTATTCACTTTTTTTGGGACTAGTAACCAAAAAAAGAATGGGCACATACAGTTGTGGAAAATATATTTGACCGTATCAAATCGGTTAACAGTATTACAAACGAGCAGTATGATATTTTTGGGCATTCCGCGGGTGGGCAATTTGTTCATAGAATGGTGATGTTGATGCCAGAATCGAGAATTGGAACTGCTATTTCTGCCAATTCCGGATTTTACAGCCTACCAAATGCCTCTCTTGAATTTCCTTACGGTTTTAAAAACACAGGGATGGATCTTGCGGGTGGCTTACAAACATCTTATAAAAAGAGAATGGTTATTCTATTGGGCGAATTAGATAATGACCCAAATTTAGGAACTTTTAGAACAAGTGATTTAGCGATGGAACAAGGAGCCCATAGGTTGGAGCGTGGAACAAATTTTTTTAGCGCAAATACCGAATTAAAAGACAGGAATAACTGGATCTTCAATTGGGAAATACACATCGTAAAAAATGTTGGGCACGACTATAAAAAAATGTCTGAACATGCCATTGAATGGTTAAAATAACATCAGTAATTTCACGCAAAAGCAATATCAAAACCAAGAAATTCGGACTATTCGAAAATCGCTGAATTTTCATGCTGATTCTTCGACCTAGAAAATAGCGTACCAGTCTATCATTCCAAAAAATGAACTTAAGAGCTTTTTCAACCTATTTTCGAAGGGATTTTCTGCTACAGCTCGCTGCGCAAACGGCCGTCCTAAAGAAGTTCTAGTTTTAAAAATAAAATAATCCTTGCTTAAATCGTAAACCTATCGTTTGAAAGGTGTGTTTTTAATTTGTCAAAAGCGAAAAAGAGATTTAAGACAGTCCGCTAGAGTGCGCAATTAAAAATAAAGCTACGATGACAAGAAAAGAATTTATAAAAATATGTGGGCTGCTTGGCATCAGTTTACCTTTCCATACTTCATTTCTGTCGGGCAATAAAGAGGATAGAAATGGCATTAAATTTTCTGGAAAAGTGGTCATTATTGGTGCTGGACCGGGAGGTCTTTCAGCGGGATATTTACTTCACCAACTGGGCATTGACTTTGAAATTTTAGAAGCTTCGTCTATGTATGGCGGTAGAATGAAAATCAATATTGATTTTGCGGATTTTCCAATTCCCTTGGGAGCTGAGTGGATAGAAACGAATCGTGGTATTTTTCAAGAAATAGTCAATGATGCTTCCATTTCAGTTAATGTAAATACTATTCCAGATGCACCAGACCGGAAATTTGTAAACTCTTCTTGGTTTGGTTTTTTTGACCAATACATTGTTCCCTCAATTTCCAACAAAATAACTTATAACGCTATTGTAGAATCTATTGACTATTCTATGGATGAAATTATCGTTGCAACCACATCAGGTCAATATACTGCAGATAAAGTGATCGTTTCAGTTCCGCTCAAAATCCTTCAAGATGGAGACATTATTTTTATTCCAAGCTTGCCAAAAGAAAAACGGGACTCCATAAGTGGAGTGACAATATGGGAAGGGTTTAAAGCATTTGTCGAATTCTCTACTAAATTTTACCGTGATGAATATATCTTTGACATCCTTCCCTCAACAGACGGAGAAAAGATATATTATAATGCCACTTACGGACAAAATACCTCAAAAAATATCATTGGTTTGTTTGTAGTCGGAAAACCTGCACTAGCGTTCACTTCCCTCTCAGGGGATCGTTTAAGAGATTTTATCCTTAGCGAGCTAGATAAAATTTACTCGAACCACGCGACACCTAATTACATAAAACACATCATACAAGATTGGGATAATGAACCATTCATTAAAGCAGGCTATTTGACAGATCACGCAAATTGGCGAACGGTGAAAAAATTAGGAGAATCTGTAGCCGATAAAATATACTTTGCGGGTGGAGAATACACCGATGGAAAGGACTGGGTTTCCGTTCACACCGCCGCACAATCAGCGAGAGCAGCCGTAGAGGAAATCATACACTAAAACTTGCTCAAACGATTTTAAAAAATAATAGGGCGCATTGTCTAAACACCAAGGCAATTAAAATTAACAAAGTAGTCCAAAATTTGGAGTTTGAAAGGCGCAGCCTAAATAAAACCAACGTTAGTACTCCTCAGATGGCCATCAAAGTCAAAATGAGAAACAATTTAAAAGATGAGTATTTCTCAACTTTTAAATTGTGGACAACTTATAAAGAGCTGTAGCTACAAAGATTAATATCCACCCTCCAATCGGGTATTTAATTGCTTTTTATTATCTCTTTTGAACATTCACGCTGCTTCAAAAAGTACTCAAATCATACCTAGAACTTGATATGTTTAAAAGCTATATCCTTCAATAAAAATTACTCAAAATCAATCTATTACAACTATTTTTCTAACTGTGACAACCATTTTAAAGGACGACTTAAATCATACTTTATTAAACTAATTCTGGTGATATTTGGATAAAGAATAACTAGCCAGACTCACGTCCGTTTATTAATAAACAATCGTCCTCCTTTTGATTCAATTTTAGGTGGACTCGTTTTAGCCTGCGGAATTTGACTTGCGAAAACCAAATTATTCGTTGATTACTATCACGCTTTAGATAAAAAACAAATAATCAAATGATTAGAATTATCATCTCTCCATTATTTCATCCTTTGGCCTAGTAGATGCTTTTGTAGCCGTGTCGAGACTTCTATCAACTAGCCACAAATACAGAAAACCAACTGCGGTTGATTTGAAACAATGAGGACTTACTCTAATAACATAGATTTTATTTATTAATGTATAAGCAACTTTAAATCTGAAAGAGAAATGAAAAATAAAAAAGAATTAGAACAGGATATCATTGATATTACCACTACAATTCGTAGGGAATTTCCTGAGTTGTCTAAATATATTACTGAGATGCCAGTGAAAGACTTAGATCAGGATGGGATACACATTAAAAACCTTGAAGAATATTATCAATCTCTAAAAGGACTCGTAGTTAAATATGCTAAGACGCATAAGGTTCAGGATGCCAATAACACTGAACCTCCTTCATTGCCTGGATATCCACTCTACCCACCCTCAGAAGACATCTACCAACAAAGTAAGGCGGAAATGGATATAAATCCTGAAGATCCATCAAAGAGCAAGGTGCCAAATGAAAGAGAAGGCTCTTCAAATGAAAAAACCTTTAAAGGTAACATGTCGGGTGATGACTTAGATGTCCCTGGTTCAGAATTGGATGACCAACAAGAAAGTATCGGCAGCGAAGATGAAGAAAACAATTATTACAGTATCGGGGGAGATAACCATAATGATTTGGAAGAAGATAAAGGGTAACAGAAACCAAAAATGATAACTATTGACATTTAATTTAATACCGATAAAATAAGGCAACCAATTTATTGTCAAAGTCATTTCTTGAACATGACGGAAGTGAATTTATTCAGGCAGAAGTTACAACCATTGATCAGGACACCAACACCGTATTTTATCAACCCAATGAGCGTTTAGGAAACCCTGCCAATACTTCTAATATTTTTCATCAGGGAAAAAGCGAGAAATTACCAAAAGATATGCCTATTGCCTTAACGGCCTGCGAAGGCCCTCCGGTGGAAATGGCCTTTTCACTGGCGCATTGGTTGGAGAAAAATCATAAAGGAAAACCTCTACTATTTTTCTCTCTACACCTGCCAAAGTGATTGCTGAGGATACTGGAGAAACCATTTTGAATCAGTTGGTTCCCATGACGGGTAACATGGGTTACCATTATCAGGCAAATACTAATGGCATTAAAAAGGTACACAAAGGCGGCATTGAATTCAATGATGGTTCCACGCAAGAGGTTGAAATCGCCATTCTTTTCCCAGACTGGGAAGCCCGTACTTTTCTGAAAGAATTACCTTTTACAGATGATATGGGTTTGTAATTACCGATTTGTACATGCGAAACCCTGACTACCAAAATATTTTTGCTATAGGTGATGCAGCCTCAATTACAGTTCCCAAAACAGGCTCATTAGGCCACATGGAGACCAAAGTATTAGCCAATACTATAGGAAAGGAATTGGGAATTATTAAAAAAGATGTCAAGCCAATGGAGTTCGATCGCTTATGCATAGGTGACATGCGAGGCATCAGAGGCTTCTATATGGGAAGGGATGAATGGTGGGGAGGTACAGAAAGTCACTTAGAAATGAGATTTACTCCTTATGCACCGAAAATAGGGCTTAAGACAATGTATTATACTGTGGGTGGTAAAATTCCACGTTGGGGTTTGGCCATGAGCGAAGTAGTTGCAAATCGCACATTTATTTAAAAACTAAAAAACACTTTCACTTTATCATAATATCAGAAAAATGAAAACACAAAAGAACTTAGGCATTTGGATGGATCATTCCACAGCTGATTTAATTGACATACATTCTAAGAAAAACGATCATTCTATTTCATCACAATTCACTTTTGACACAAAAGAAGAAGCATTGACTAAAAGTGAAAAAAGCATGCATAACAAACGGCAACAAATGCATGAAGCCTTTTATAAAGAAATTGCTAGTGAGATTTTGAATTATGATCATGTACTTCTATTTGGTCCAACTAATGCAAAATCGGAATTGCATAATTACTTGAATACTGATCAGCATTTTAAGGACATAAAAATCGACGTGGAATCAGCGGATAAAATGACGAAAAATGAAAAAGATGCTTTTGTTAAAAATCACTTTGAAGGATAATAAAATTAACCAACTGGTTATTAATAATTTGGCCTTTTAAAACATAGAAGGAATAGAATTAGCACTTCCTGATTTATAAGACCAATATGAAGATTGCCAATGTTCGAAATCTTAAGTAACTCTTAATATTTCTCAAAGAAAAACCGCGGTAGTTCATACTTACCTTTTGATATAAATTTTAAAAGTATGAATGGACCACATTGGCATTTAGTAGTTAACCATTTACCTTATCATCCCGATAATTGGTTTATTAATAATGGTTGGTGGGTTTCTACTTAAATCAGAAATCCTAAAAAGAGCAGCCTACAGTATTTTCTTTTTGGGCGCCCTTACTGCAATTGCTGCTTTCTCAACTGGTGAGGGAGCTGAAGAAATTGTTGAACAAATTATCGGCATAAATGAACGCCTTATAAAAATTCATGAAGAAGCATCTGAACAATTTGCCACGCTAATTATATCTTAAGTGGAATTTCTCTAATCTGCTTAAATGGAGGTTTAAATTCTCCAAGTTGAATGAACAAGCGGTTTGGTTTAAGATAATCCAAATAAGGTACCCAAAGGTTTTCTTCCAAAATTGTAATTCTTGCAGGTACTATTCCATCCGAAAGCATTTCCAACTCAATAGCAGCGGCAAGCGATAAGTCTATCATGCGTTTGGAATTTGGCGGGAGGCGGTCGTTAATTCTCACAACTACCCATTTACCGTTTTTCAGATTGCGCACTCTCACAATAGTGCCGAACGCCAAGGTCTTATGCGCAGCGGTAAGTTTGGTATGATCAAACCGCTCTCCATTGGCAGTGAATCTCCCATTGAACATTTGATGATAATAACTTACTATCCCTTCGAAACTGGTAGTATCCGAAGGGAACTGAAAACTAAGGCTAAGTACTATTCCAAATAGAAAATTCATTGCGCAGGCCAATTGACAAAGCTAATGCCAAACACTTGATAGAAAAGGCTTAGAAAATATTTACATGGTCGTTCCTTGCCACGGCGAAGCCACAGCAATTCCTACTTTTGAAATCCCTCAGTTTGCAGCGTATTTTTCACATCAGATGGATGAAATAAATATTCATAAAGCTGCTTTCCGTAACCAAAATGACTAGCGCTTGAAAATAATCCTCTACCGCACGAAGCGGAGATAAATCGAATTGCATTTCAAGTATTATCTTCGAACTCTGCTCTGAATTGCACTAGCAATTCGGAAGAAATATGAAAAACCTCCCGCTTTCTTCCCAATGACCAACGATGGGTATCTATAAATACTCTGCATCCATTTACACTATTTCAACCGCTTGTGTGAAATCTTTCAAAAAGAAATAATTACTCATAAATTTTCCCGAATTTACCATCAGTTAAGGTATGACGAATAATCAATTAGTAAATCAAATAACATTGAGGATATGATACACAATAGAAATTTTTATTTCAAACTGAGCTTGTTGAGTTTGTGCATGATGCTGAGCCTGAGCTTTGCATTCGCACAAAAGCAGCCCATCCGAGCCACGGATATGATGAAAATGGTAAGTGCTAGCAGTCTTGAGATTTCGCCTGATGGCAACAAGGCCCTAATGGTAGTAGGCACCAATGTGCAAGATGACAAAAAGGAATGGGTCTATTCAAACAACCTTTGGATGTTGGATTTGGCGGGAGAAACCGCTCCCAAACAACTAACCTACGGGATTCGCGGAGATGGCTCTCCAAGCTGGTCGCCCGATGGCAATCACATTGCTTTTAGTCGTGAAGGAGCCATTTGGATATTACCAGCCTCAGGTGGTGAAGCATGGGAATTTTTGGAAAGAGCAGGTGGTGCTAAATGGTCTCCAGATGGGACGAAAATGCTTTTTAGTAAAGGATCATCCATCTATGAAATAGACGGAAAGCCAACATGGGACATAGAGCGCCCTGGCCGAGAATGGGGAGATGAGCCAAACTATCGCGACAAAAATGCTAACACAAAGGACATTACAGCAAAACCTGATGGTAATCTTCAAGAAGTGCGTGCCTGGCTAGCCAAAAACAATAATGAGAAAAACCCTCGGGTGATTAATAGATTGAACTTTCTAGGCGAAAGGGATTTGAGCCCTGACTTAACGGTATCTCACCTTTACGTAATTGATGTGCAAATAGGAGCCGAGCCTCGCCAATTGACCAATGGGTTCCAATCTTACGGCGGAGCTACATGGTCGCCAGATGGAAAAAGCATTTTATGTAATTCTATAGAATCTACCGAAAACCCAGACAGAGAAAGAGATTCAGATATTTATAAAATTGACGTTGCCTCTGGCAATACTAGCCTATTTCTCAATTGGGAAGGCTATTCCGTAGGCGGTACCAACTTTTCTCCCGATGGCAAAACAGTCCTTTTCTCAGCGAGCCCGTTGGACGACCCAGGTTTTGGCTACCGCAAATTGGCGACTATACCAGCAGCAGGTGGTACACCAAAATGGCTTACAGAAAATATTGATACCAGCTTAGGTTCAGGCACCTGGTCTGAAGATGGTAAGTACATTTATTTCAGTACGGGTGAAAAAGGAGCGAATCCACTATTCCGGATTCCGGCGGCGGGAGGTAGTGCCGAAACGCTTATTGGATACCCTTATGGTATTAGAGATTTTGCTCTGTCCGGCAACAAAATTGTGTATGGTATGACTAAGGTTGAAAACCCCTGGGAAATCTACGTAAGCGATCTGAATGGCAAAAACCAAAAGCAACTTACTGAGCTTAACGAAGGATGGTTAAGCGAAAGAATCGTCCAAACGCCAAAGGAATTTTGGGTAGATAGTAAAAAAGATGGCTTAAAAATTCACTATTGGGTAGTGGAGCCAGTAAATAAGAAAGAAGGAGTTAAGTATCCAACCATACTCAATATGCATGGCGGCCCAAGTGCAATGTGGGGTCCAGGCGAAGTGTCCATGTGGATGGAGTTTCAATTGATGACTAGTTGGGGGTATGGTCTGGTTTATGGTAATCCACGAGGCAGCAGCGGCTATGGATATGACTTCCAAAAAGCTAATTACCAAGACTGGGGCGATGGACCCACTGCCGATTTGATGACTGCGCTAGATAAAGCTGCGGCAGATCATAGCTGGATCGATACCGATCAATATTTCCTAACAGGCGGCTCTTATGCAGGCTACCTTACTGCTTGGATTATAACACAAGAACATCGCTTCAAAGCAGCTGCGGCACAGCGAGGAGTGTATGACTTGGCCTTTTTCTTTGGTGAGGGCAATGCTTGGCGATTAGTACCGAATCATTTTGGTGGCTATCCTTGGGAAGAAGATATCCGTAAGATTATGGATGCTCAATCTCCTACTACCTTTGCTGATCAGATCGAAACACCGCTATTGATCATTCATTCCGACTTGGATTTGCGAACAGGAGTGCGCCAGTCGGAACTTTTATACAAGTCGCTAAAAGTGCTGGAAAAACCTGTAGAATATGTTCGCTATCCAGACGAAGGTCACGAGCTTTCTCGATCAGGCAATATCAATCGTAAACTTGATCGTTTGATGAGAATCATCGAGTTCTTTGAGCGATATGTCACTCATCCAGAACCTGCACCAGCAGCATCTTCTAATTAGGAGAATATAATGAATGTCATGAAAAAAAAGACCTGCATCATGCAGGTCTTTTTTTTTGAAAGGAATATTAAACCTGTATAATTTGAAAGCATCGAATTAACACTCTAAGTATATTTAGATAAACAAAGAAGGAATTATAAACCCAATCAATAACGTTCAACCTAAAAATGAGGTAGTTGGATTAAATAATTTCCGCGTAACTAGTGCCAATATCATCTTTAATTGAAGGACACAAATGCCCAACTCAATGGATTCGCCCAATAAAAATTCATTCCAACTAGTGGAAGAGTGGGTGGAGAAGTATGCAGATTACCTCAGCAATTGGGCGAACCATAAAATAGGTATTAAAGAGGACGCTGAAGATTTGGTACAGGAAACATTTATGGCAGCCCTCAACAAAGCAGATGCCTTTGAAGGAAAAAGTTCTCCCAAAACTTGGCTAGTCAGTATCTTAAATCATAAAATAATTGATTATTACAGAGCTAAAGGGAAAAATAAAACCATTTCCTTTGACAAGGAAGAAATGTCATTTGAAGCTACAGACGGATTTTTCGATGCTAATGAAAACTGGAAAGCAGGCCTATTTTTTTCTTGGGGCACCGAAGTTCATTTACTTGACGATCCCGAGTTCATTCTGATTTTCCAGAAATGCATAGAAGATGTGCCAGATAGATGGAGAACAATCCTTCAATCAAAATTTATGTCTCAAAAAAATGCCGACTGGATTTGTAAGGAGTTTTCAGTTTCCCCGTCTAATTATTGGCAGATAATCCACCGTTCAAAACTGCTAATTAAAAAGTGTCTTGAACTCTATTGGTTCGGGAACAATAAGGTATGAAGGAAATCTTATGAAGAATAAAATAAAAAATCGATCCATCCATTCTTGTAAAAAAGCTACCGAACTAATAGAAAGGCGGGAGGATTTCCCTTTGAGTACAATAGAGAAGTTGAAATTGAAAATGCACTTACTGATGTGTAATAAGTGTCATTCATATGCAGAAGAGTCTGCGCTAATAAATAAAATGCTTAAAGATATACCTCCCGCACAAATCACTGAAAATGTATCACTTACACACCCAATGTCATCAGAAAAGAAGACCCGACTGAAAGAAATGCTTAGGGATCAGAAAAAAAATATTAAATAATTTGTAAGGATTCACCCTCTTCTACGACAGATTAGATGACCACGAAAAATCATCTTCTGTCATGAAAAGGAAAGGTATACTTAAAATCTCCAGCCTCGTAGTATTAGGAGGAATTATCGTTGCAGTTGGCATTGTCTATTACATGTTTAACATGCCGCATAGAGATGTGATTGGAAGTCCGCCGGATATGCGCTTATCTGCAATTGAGCTTGTGAATGAGTATATCCAAGACCCGCAAGCAGCAAATACCAAATATCTTTCTGAGGATGGAAATTCTAAAATAATTGAGGTAAAAGGTTTTATCACTTCCATCGAGGAAGATTTTAATAATCAAAAGGTGGTCACTTTATCCTCCAGTGAAAATTTACCAGGTGTAAGCTTCACCTTCACAGAAACCACCAACAATCAAACCCTTTTATTTCTCATAGGCCATCTAGTTACGCTAAAAGGTGTGATTCGGTCTGGCCCCTATTATGATAAAGATATGGGATTTTGGGAGCCAATAATCTTAGAAAAAGCCTCAATCAGCAATGATTTGAGCAAAAAATAAAAATTCACTAATAAATACAAACCTCATGAAAAGATTAAGCATCGCTACTTTTATAGCAATTATGTTCACAACAACTTTGACCGCCAATGATTTACCTCAAATGGTTAGTTCAAAAATTACGAATGATTTACCACAATTGGTTAGTTTAAAAACACATGTCAAATTTTTCTCAAGTACCCCAGCGGAAGATATTGAGTCTCATAATTACAAAGCTACAAGTACTATTGAACCCTCCACAGGAGAAATCATTTTCTCCGTTCCTATGCAAGCTTTTGAATTTGAAAAAGCCTTAATGCAAAAACATTTCAACCAGCCAGGCTTCTTAGATACTAAAGAATATCCAAGAGCAAGATTGAAAGCCAATATTATCAACCTTTCAGATATAAATTTTGATGAAAATGGCAGATATAAAGCTGAAATTGAGGGAGAAATGACGATTAAAGGAAAAACTATTAAGCTTACTGAATCAGGCACGATAACTATTGCAGACAGCAAGGTTACGGTCAAAAGTACCTTTAATATAAATCGATCAGATTATGAGATTAACCTAAAAGAGGGAAAGCCTTCTACCAATGTGGCTAATGAAATAGCAGTTACCGTTGAAGCCGAATACAAATTTGATTCTGCTAAATAAGAGTTGATCAATGAATCTTTTGCGGACATATTGAAAAGCAAGTCTATTGATTTTCAATATGTCCTTTAATTCAGGTACATTCAAAGCAATAAATTTCAATCATGATTTCACCGTACCTTTTCTTTTTGAAACAAAACTTAGTAGGAACTTCAGTAGTACTTGGCATCCTAATTCTATCAAGTTTCAACATTCATGATCTCTTTAGCAAAGAAAGAACTACAATTGAGACTCAGATTTCTTTTAAGGAACTAGCCATTGAAGAGGCATTGGAATTAGGAGAGAAACAAGATAAATTGATTTTTGTAAGTTTTTACACAAACTGGTGTGCGTCTTGTCGGATGATGCGAAATGATGTTTTTGCTGATCAGGCAATTGCCAATTTTTTTAATTCCAATTATCTAAGTCTCTATTTGAACGGGGAAAAAGGTGAAGGACAAAATTTGATTAAAAAATTCGGTATCCAAAGCTACCCATCTCACGCCTTTTTAAAAACTGACGGCGAGTTAATTGGCATTTATGAGGGAGTATTGATGCCAAATAAATTCGTTGAATTGAGACAATCAGCTAAAGAAAGAGGTCTAAAATGAAAAGGCATAGTAAATATCACCTTTGGATGCTTCTAGTTGTAAAAGGTTCCTTTGTCATTATTTTAAGCTTGATACTAAACTCCGGCCTAATAGGAAGCCCCTTAATCATTGAAATAGAGCTGGATAGCACTTACAAACCCAAAGAGCAAAACCTATTTTTCATCGCTCGAAGTAAGGATGATAATCGAATATTTTACGATTTGGCTCTCCAATCCAATGGCAAGCTTACCCTCAGCGAGCCGATAGATATTTATTGGTTGAAGTGCTCCAAAGAAGGGAAGAGCCCACTCACATTTATCCAAAAGAAATTTGCTTACGGACTAACCTACACTTCCATTTCAGATAATCAGGCTTCATTCAAATTTGTCTCTCACGATAAAATGGAGTTTGTATTGAAAAATACTCAATATGGATACAAAGTATTTACGGAGTTGGATAAGCAAAAAATTGAAGTAGAAAATATTTATGTGGTAATAAAGGGAGGAACCTTTTGGTTGCCTAAAGTCCCCGAAGTACACATTATATATCGAACTAAAGATGGTCAATTAAATACCTACAAACTACTAGTTAATAAAGATGGATAATGCATGTATTCATAATCTAAAGCAAATCGAAGGATTATTGCTCGAATTGCCAGATGAGTTTTATTCTAAAAAGCTAGCGATTCTGGACAATCAATCAATCGGTTCACACACACGCCATGTGTTGGAGTTTTATTTGTGTCTACTCAAAGGACTCAAGCTCAAAAGTATATCTTATGATGCTCGTGAAAGAGATTTAGGACTGGAATTATCCAAGGATAAAGCGATGAGAGTTATTGACATTTTATGTGCCGAAATCGCTGGCATCTATGATGACATCCCAATAGAATTGATATCAGATCACTCTGAAAATAAACTTGAAAACATCACTTTAAAGACATCGCTTTATAGAGAACTCCGTTACAATCTTGAGCATAGTGTTCATCATCTTGCCCTCATTAAAATTGCGTTAAAGGAAATGGGTTTTTTATCTGAATCAATGGCTACTTTAGGTGTAGCTTCTTCTACATTAAGGTATCGGGATCAAAATATAAGTCATCAACTACATGAAGCCGAATAAAACTGGACTGGGAATAGCCTTGGCATGGCCCGACACCTATTGCAAACAAGCAGGTGCTTGGTATGACCCAATAATGGAAGCAATAGGTTTCAATCAAAAAGGTTTCTATCAGGTAGGACACGCCGCACTAATTCTAATTCACCCTTTGTGGGAGGAGGCTTTGTATTTTGATTTTGGGAGGTATCACGCTCTACAGTCCGAAGGAAGAGTTCGATCAAAAGTTACAGACCCTGATCTAAGGATACATAATAAGCCCGAATTTAATGAAATAGGCATTTTGCAAAACCTTGAAAACTTACTTGAGGAACTTTCAACCAATCCCTCAACTCACGGCGATGGGGCTTTGAAGGCAGGAATATTTTCTTTAGATGCCGAAGCTTCATTGAAAAAGTGCTTACAGTTACAAAAGCAATCTTCCATTACGTATGCTCCAATTGCCCGTATGGCGACAAACTGTTGCAGATTTGTACGTACAGCATTGCTAGCTGGCAAACCTAAAGGTTTTGATAAATTTTTACTGGCCTTTCCCTATTCCTTTGTAGCCTCCCCAATGAGTAATGTACGAGCTGCCAAATGGAAAGTACAAATAAAATCAGCCGCTATACATTCTTCAAGACCATTGACAATAGGTACACTTCCACCTCCCGCTATTCCCAAACATTTGCTTCAATTTGTAAATCAATTACATTGGCTTGCAGGTGAAGGTGCAGGCAGCTGGTTTTTATTAGAACCCAACGCTGATCGCCACGTGCTAGTGACTAGGTTTTGCCCTTTGGGAAAAAAAGAATTTGAAGGAATTTTTAATTGGAAAAAGAATTTAACTAATTTCAAAATGGGATATCCTTCACATTTTCAGAAAATTACGATTATAAGCAACAAAACTACATTGAGCTTAGACCGTTTAGATATAAACATTCCCCTCCTGCCCAACCGCATATCTAATCAGCAGCGCGAAAGCAATATTCATAACGAGCATTTAACCATATTCAACCATGAAGCTAAGTACATATCAAAATCAACTCAATCAAGATAATTCTATTGATTTCTCAAGTCTGAAAGCAATTTTTCTGAATTGCACCTTAAAAAAGTCAGGCACACTAAGTCATACCGAGGGAATAATCAGGATGAGCCAGGCCATAATGGAAGCAAATGGCGTTCAAACTGAAATCATACGCCCGGTCGACTACGCCATCCCACCAGGAGTATATCCCGACATGCGAGAACATGGTTTCGACAAGGACGATTGGCCAAGTATCCAAGGCAAAATCATGGAAGCAAATATTTTGGTAATTGGAACTCCCATTTGGCTTGGAGAAAAGTCATCTGTTGCCACCCAAGCTATAGAGCGTCTTTATGGTTTTTCGGGCATTACTAATGAGCATGGCCAATATGCATATTATGGGAAAGTTGGCGGCTGTCTAGTTACTGGTAATGAAGATGGAATTAAGCACTGCGCAATGAGTATCCTATATGCACTTCAACATTTGGGCTACACAATTCCTCCTCAGGCGGATGCCGGGTGGATTGGAGAAGCAGGGCCAGGCCCTTCGTACTTAGATAAAAATTCTGGAGGGCTTGAAAACGATTTTACAAATCGCAATACTACCTTTATGGCCTGGAACTTAATGCATCAAGCTCTTGCCTTTCAAAAAGCAGGAGGAATTGTTGCCTATGGAAATCAACGCAGTCACTGGGATAATAGCGAACATAAAGACCATCCCAATCCAGAATATCGTTCTTCAAATTAATTAATCACTTACGGATATGTTAAAGAAAATAGCCTTACTCATTATCCTATTCACACCAATTATGGTTTTTACTTCCAATGCGCAAAATCAAATCTATAAGGACGTAAATCAGGCAAAAGGATTACCTATTGGAGCTCAAATTGAGGACTTTACAGCAATCGATCAGTTTGACAATACCTTTCGCCTTTCCGAACAATTAAAAAAAGGGCCTGTTGTGGTTATTTTTTATAGAGGTCAGTGGTGTCCAGTTTGCAACAGACACCTTGGCCAACTTCAGGATAGCTTAGCTCTAATCCAATTATCAGGAGCAAGGTTAGTTGCCGTAGCTCCAGAACAGCCTCCTTTTCTAAAGTCGATGGCTAAAAAAACGGAAGCTGAATTCAGCCTACTTTATGATGAAGCCTACCGTATATCCAATGCTTTTGATGTAACATTCCTGCCCGACCAAGCAAGCATCAATGCCTATAACGAAAGACTAGATGCTAATTTGGCGGAGGCGAACACAGACGACTCGGATAGACTACCTATTCCAGCTACCTTTGTTATCAACCAAAAAGGCGAGATTGTATGGAGGCATTTCGATCCAGATTACCGGAAAAGAGCCAGCGCAAAAGATATTATGAATGCTCTTGAGAAGCTGAAATAGAGTTGTTTTCTGGTGTTAAATCGCGTTCATATTTCTTTAAAGCCATAAGCTAACCTATCAATCGGTAGCTTGTTTTATGTATTTCAAGCTTATTCCTAAAGAGTCTCCCAAAAAAGAATCAATTCCTTCAAAAAACATATCCCATTCATAAGAATGAATTGCTAAACGAAAGCAAACGAATTAAATCAATTGACTTTGAAACTTTAAATTGCATGGTCGCCACGATGGCATGTATGGCCAGAAGTTCTCGATCAATGGCCATACTTTCGATAGAACAATAATCATGAACTACCTTTTTCGCCTCATCAAACCCTTGAGTTTCGTACACCCCTAAAATATTGATCGAAGTCTCTTCTCTTGTGACTTTGCGAACTTTAGGTGTATAGCCGAGCAGTTCAATCATTGATTCGGCTACATCCCATGTGGACCAAGGATTTTGACCCGTTACGAGAAGGCCATCCTTTATTACTGTATTCAAATACATCGGGCCTTCATTGAATTGAGCTCCCTTTTCTATCAGTTTATCTTGTAATAGAAAAGGGAATATTTCTTTTGCGTCCGGAATTAAAAATAACTCTTCTTCATTCGTAAAACCACTGATGGCGCGATTAGCTATAAATGGTCTTCCGTTTGTTAGTGTAACATTTATCAATGCTGCCGGCCCATGGCATACGGCACCTACAACTTTTCCAGATTCATAATATTCTCTAACGATAGACTGTATGTGTTTATCATTTGGAAAATCAAACATCGCACCTTTGCCTCCTGCAAAATAGATTGCTTGATAATTTTTGGGATTTACATCTTTCATGGCAACGCTATGAATCACTTTGCTTTGGGCAATTGAATCATTTAGAAAAGCATAATCATATTCCCGCATATCATCTCCATCAATTACTACCGGAGGTTCACCTCCCGACGGACTGGCGATTTCCACTTCAAATCCATTCGCTAGGAATACATAGTAGGGACGAGATAACTCGGTCAGTTCATAGCCCGTCGGTTTTCCACTTGCACCCATGCTATCCGTGCTTGTTACCACCACCAGTATTTTGCCCCGATAAGGAGTCACATTTTCAGTTAAATAGGAAAGTTGGTTAGGAGTAGTCGCTTTAAGTTTTTCGCGGTTTGATGGTTCGGGTAGGAGACTCATGAACCAAACCCCGAACAATACGGTAGAGAATATTAATCCTGCAAAAGTAATTAATGACCACTTGATAATTTTTCTTTTTCTTGACATTGCGTTTTGTGTTTTGTTTACGCAAATGTGAAGCACTCTTAGTAGATATCCTTTCGAAATGACCATTTCGAAAGAGTTAAAGATCATTTTGATAACTGAGTCCTATAAGCCAAAGGAGTTTCTCCAGTTAGTTTTTTGAATGCGGTATTAAAGCTGGATATGCTATTGAAGCCTACTTCAAAGGCAATGGATGCAATCGTGTGGCTTTTAAACTGCTCAAGTCCTAATAAACGTTTGGATTCCTCTATACGATAGGAATTGATGAATCTATTGAAGTTCTTTCTGCTTTTCTGATTAATAACCAGCGATAGGATTTGTGAACTAACATTCAACGACTCGCTGAGTGATTTTAAAGTAAGATTGGCGTTTTTATATTGAAGATCGTCAACAACGAACTTGGATACTTTTGCGAATATCCGCTCAAGCTGTTCGTTAGAAACTGGTGTTGTACTATATTTTTTTTGATCAATTTGCTCTATATAGCCCTTCTGAAATACAATAAAGCTAATGACATATGCTACAAGAGAATATAGTATCGGACCAATAACATAGGGTACAACTTCATCAAATAAATTGAGCGCATATGCAATCCAGATGATTAACAATCCGTAAAATAAAAGCCTTAGCAATTCGAAAACATCTTGATTAAGACCCATCTTCTTTTGTTTGCTCGTGTAACGGTAGCTTATCAATAAGTAAAGCAGGAAATGTGTATAATATGATAAGAATATGAATACGAACACAAATTTAGGTAGAGTTTGTAAGTGGCTTTCGTTGATTATTATGCCAAATGCCCAACCGATTAATGCTGGTATAAAGTGAAGGATATGTTTCCATTTTAATTGAAATAATTTATTAATGGATGACAATGTAAACAAGTAGTACAAAGGACCAATAGCCATGATTGCACTCAGCCCAATAAAGATGAGTTTCACATCAATATCCGCAAACTCGAGGAACACAGATTTACCAACCCTAAACGAAAGAACAACCAGTAGAGCACCGAGTAATTTATTAGCTAGATGATTTCCTTTGGTATAAACCCACAGAAAAACAGCAAGAAATAATCCATGGACCACACCCAACCCACTGATTACAATTAAAATGATGTCATTTTCACTCATATGTGCAAATTAGCTCAAAAGCGTTTACGTGTCCACTCAAACTTACAAGTGTTATAACAAAAAAGTCAAAAAAGCTTCATAAATGATTTCAATAAATCCTTTCTTGGCGAAATTATATGGAGGCATTTCGACCATGATCATAGCAAAAGAGCGAGTGCAAAGGATATAATGAATGCTCTTAAGAAGTTGATTAGAGTTGTTTGTCGGTTTTTAAATTGGCTTTACAGATCCCTTAGCCTAATCATAACTTTATGGACAACTTTTTTTGACATAAGAAAACTCTCAATAGTAATGTATGAGCAATTATGAAGACCAATAAATAAATCTGCTGCTTGCAAAGAGCACTCAAAGCGCTTAACTTCATCACAAAAAAAGAGTTGGATATTACTAGCATCATTATCGGAATAATAGCGGGAGGATTGGGCGGCTTTCTCTTAGCTTATGTAAGCCTCAACCGTAAATTAAACGACGCAAAAACCCAAGCACGTGTAGCTGAGCAGCAAATTTCCACACTTAGTGCAGAGAATGAACATCTAAAAAAAGAAAAGCATCAGAAGAATATAGAGCTAATTGATCTTAAAACTACCCTCGCTACCAGAGAGGCAGAGCACAGATCTTTGCAAGATCGCCTCAAAGAACAAAAGGCCGAAATCACGGATATTCAAAAGCGATTTACAGAGCAATTCGATAATCTTGCCAATCGAATATTCGATGAGAAAGCGCATAAATTCAAGCTTCAAAGTGAGGAAAGCATCAGTAAAATGTTGGACCCGCTAAGAATAAAACTACTTGATTTCAGCACCAAAGTAGAGAAGGCCAATAAGGATAGCTTGGAAGGCAATAGTGCCCTTCGTGAGCAATTGAATTTGCTTAAGGATCTAAATCAGAAAATGAGTAAGGAAACTGAAAACCTAACCAAAGCACTAAAAGGAGAGCAGAAAACCCAAGGAAACTGGGGCGAAATGATCCTCGAAAGTGTATTGGAAAAATCGGGATTGGTGAAGGATAGAGAGTATTTTACCCAAGAGAGCCTTCGCACGGAAGATGGTCGAAGATTGCAGCCCGATATTACGATTAAGCTGCCGGAGGATAAGAAAATTATCGTAGATGCTAAAGTTTCGCTGGTCGCTTATGAGCGGTTGGTAAATGAAGAAGATGATGATAGAAAAGCAGGCTGGATTAAGCAGCATATTTCATCTGTAAGAGCACATGTGAAAGGCCTGAGTGAGAAAAATTATTCCATGATAAGTGATGGAGAAAACTTGGATTTCGTATTGCTTTTTATTCCGATAGAACCTGCCTTTTCTTTAGCTGTGCAGCACGATCCCGACTTATTTACCGATTCATTTTCCCGCAATATCGTGATTGTAAGTCCCACTACATTACTTGCGACGCTTCGCACGATCGCCTCTATTTGGCGACAAGAATATCAAAGCCAGAATGCAGCTGAAATCGCCAAGCAGGGCGGCGATCTGTTCGATAAGTTTGTAGGCTTTGCGGAAGATTTGGAGAAAATTGGAGAGCGAATTCGACAAACGCAAGAGAGCTACGACAGCGCCATAAATAAATTAAGCACCGGTAGAGGCAATTTGATGCGGCGTGCCGAGAACATGAAAAGCCTTGGCGTGAAAACCAACAAAAGCCTCCCGCCAAGATTCTTAGATGATAGCATTGATGAAGAATGATTTACAGCAATTCAACAATAGAGCGATAGCCAAATTACCCCATTTTTATTCCTCTCAACATGTGCTTTTTGCCACGAGGCCTTACATTTCTTTCCACTTGAAATCCAGCAGATTGTAGTGTTCGCCGAAATTGCCCTTGCGCATAATAGGTCACTATTATTCCATTTTGTCTCAATGAACCAAATACCTTTTCAAAAGCAAATAAGTCTCATAATTCAGAATGCTTTCTGTGTGCAAAAGCATCGTAAAAAACCACTTGAAATTGCTCCCTTGGAATGCCGAAATCAGGCAAAGTAGAGATGAATTTTTGGAATCTAAAATAAGGATTGATTTGATGAATTTCGACCCAATGCAGCCGATGGAATTTTTGGAATATGGGTTTACTTTCCTTCGGAGAATCTAGGCTTTCCCGATAATTCAATTGCGCCCAAATAGCCTCATCTGGCGGAATAGCCTTAATGGTAGTAAAAATGACCTCCCGCTTTTTTTTTACCCGCCCGTTGCCAAGCCAAAAGCGCATTGAGTCCGAGACCAAAGCCCAATTCAAATACATGAATTTGGCCTTCAAAGTTGGAGGCATAATCGTCCACCCCTGAATGGATATACACATGATTGGCCTCCTTCAAGGCACCATGAAAACTGTGGTAGCTTTCCCTAATATTCAGGAGATATAGGGAATGTGAGCCGTATCCTGTCTGAAATATCTTAATCTCCATCTGCCAAGGAAATTCATGACTTAGCTATTATCTGCGCGTTCGACTTTGTAAATCAAGCAAACAGCATAGCATGCCACGCCTTCTTCGCGACCTACAAAACCCATGCGCTCATTGGTGGTCGCTTTGATAGAAATATCGTCTCCGGCTACTGCCATCACCTCCGATAGGCTAGCTTTAATGGCCTCCGCGTGAGGATTTATTTTCGGCATTTCCAGCACAATGGTGGCATCAATATTCCCCACTTCATAGCTTTTCTCTCGCAGCAATAGCATCACATCTTTCAATAATAGTTTGCTATCAATACCCTTATATTGAGGGTCTTTGTCAGAAAAATGAAAGCCAATATCTCCCAAATTTGCTGCTCCCAATAGAGCATCACAAATAGCGTGGATAAGCACATCGGCATCGGAATGGCCAACTGCACCATGCGAATGAGGTATTTCAATCCCACCGATCCAGAAAGGGCGACCCTCCTCCACTCGGTGTACGTCGAAGCCAAAGCCAATTCTATGATGCATATTTTGTTTGTTTAGCTTTGTAGTATAGCGTGGTAGAGTTTTCAGGAAGCAGAATTTCATTTGCTGCTTTCCTAATGGCCGCAGTAGTCAAACTCTGAATTTCGTCCTTTTCGGTGTTTACCAAATCTGGATTGCCCATCATCGCTGCGTAAGCCAAAGACATAGCACGATTGAGCAAGTCAATTTCGCCAAATTCCATCGTTGCCATTGCTTGATTTTTCACACGCTCCAGCACCTGTTCATCAATATTTTTTTTGCATTCTTCGATAAATGCATCTACCTCCCGCTCTACTTCTTCGAAAGTAACACCATCGTTCAATTTGCCATTAATTACCAGCAAGCCAGGATCTACCGAGCCTGTTACAAAGGCAGAAAAGGAATTGAGCAATTGTTTTTCCTTTACTAATAGCTGATACAAACGGGTTGATTTTCCTCTGCCAATAATATCACTTAGCAAATCAGCCGCATGATAGCCTGGCTCCATTCGGCCCGGAATATGATATACTCTATACCAAGCATCTATTGGCACAGCAGCCTCTACGTATAATTCCTTTTTCTCTCGTTGCTTGGGTTCTTTGGGCAATGGCTCATTCGAAATTTTACCAGCCGGAATAGGCTCAAAATATTTCTTAGCAAGTGCTTTTACCTCTTCTGTTTGCACATCTCCCGCAACCACCAAAACCGCATTATTAGGACGGTAATGAGTAAAGAAAAAATCCTGAACATCCTTCATGGTTGCATCCTCGATATGGGATACATCTTTCCCGATGGTTGCCCAATTATACGGATGTACATCATACGCCAAGGGGCGTAACTTTAGCCACACATCGCCGTAAGGCTGATTGAGGTATCGCTGCTTAAACTCCTCAATGACCACCTTGCGCTGAACTTCCAGCACTTTGGGATCGAAGCTGAGGGAAAGCATTCTGTCGGATTCAAGCCAAAAGGCAGTTTCCAAATTGGCAGAAGGTATTGTAATGTAATAATTGGTGATATCTGGACTGGTGAAGGCATTATTATCGCCGCCTACATTTTGCAAGGGCGAATCAAATTCAGCTATATGCTTAGAGCCACCAAACATCAGATGCTCAAATAAATGGGCGAAACCTGTCTTGTTTGGGTTTTCGTTGCGCGAACCAACTTTGTATAAAAGATTGAGCACGGCCATAGGAGTAGTCGGGTCACGGTGGACATACACATCCAAGCCATTATCTAATTGAAAATAATCATATTGTATCATCGTCGTAAATTTAACTTTCATTCTACATAGCTCCTATAGAAAATATCAGAAGCTTGTCTTTTGTATGGACAAAAGCTTACTTTATCTTTAGCCATGCAAATAGAAATGAATTTTGTGGATAAAGGTTTTTCAAAAAAACGTTTATTAGAAATATACAGGACAATTCTGAAGCCTCGCATGATCGAGGAGAAGATGTTGATTTTACTCCGCCAAGGAAAAATCAGTAAATGGTTTTCGGGCATCGGGCAGGAAGCCGTATCGGTAGGCGCAGTATTGTGCATGCGGGAGGAAGAGTACATCCTGCCTATGCATCGCAATTTGGGCGTTTTTACCGGTCGGAACATGCCTTTGGACAAGCTATTTGCACAGTTTCAAGGAAAGGATCATGGCTATACGAAGGGCCGAGATCGATCTTTTCACTTTGGCGCAAAAGACCATAATATCGTAGGAATGATTTCTCACCTTGGGCCTCAATTGGCTCTCGCAGATGGAATTGGGCTTGCGCACAAATTACAAGGCGAAAATAACGTAGTACTGGTGTTCACTGGCGATGGGGCAAGTAGCGAAGGCGATTTCCACGAAGCATTGAATGTGGCTGCTGTATGGGATCTGCCAGTCATTTTTATGATCGAAAATAATGGCTACGGACTGTCCACACCAAGTTCGGAGCAGTTTAGGTTCAAGTCCTTTACCGACAAAGGCCCCGGCTATGGAATCGAAACCCACAGCGTAGATGGCAACAATGTGCTTGCCGTGTATAGCTTGGTAGATAAAGTAGCCAAGCAAATCCGCAAAAACCCTCGACCAGTGATGATCGAAGCAAATACCTTCCGTATGCGTGGGCACGAGGAAGCATCTGGCACCAAATACGTCCCAACTGAACTGATGGCACACTGGGCCAAGAAAGATCCTGTGGAGAACTACGAGCGATACCTCAAAGAAAGCGGAGTGCTTACCGACACCCTTGAAAAAGAAATACGGGCGGAAATAAAGCTTGAAATTGAAATGGGTTTGGAGCAAGCCTATGCAGAACCAATGCCCATTGCTGATAATTCTCGTGAATATGCTGACTTATTTGTCGAACATAATCAAATAGTGATAGAAGCACAAACAGATAAGAGTAGTCAACTGCGTTTTGTAGATGCTATTTCTCAAAGCTTGAAACAAAGCATGGAGAGATTCCCTAAACTGATATTGATGGGACAAGATATTGGCGATTATGGTGGAGTATTTAAAATTACAGACGGCTTTATAGAAAAATTTGGTCGAGATCGGGTGCGAAATACTCCGCTTTGTGAATCGGCGATTATTGGTGTGGGTTTGGGCTTATCTATCAAAGGACAAAAGGCCATGGTAGAAATGCAATTTGCCGATTTTGTAACCTGTGGGTTCAATCAGATTGTGAACAATCTAGCAAAAATCCATTGGCGCTGGGGACAAAATGCAGATGTAGTAGTACGGATGCCTTGTGGCGGTGGAGTAGCAGCCGGACCTTTTCACAGCCAATCGAATGAGGCTTGGTTCTTTCATACCCCCGGACTTAAAATCGTGTACCCTTCCAATCCTTACGATGCCAAAGGGCTCTTGAATGCTGCCATTGAAGATCCAAACCCTTATTTATATTTCGAACATAAAGCGCTATATAGGTCACTGAGCGGACAAGTGCCTGAAGATTACTTCACAGTAGAGGTAGGCAAAGCGGCTATTGCCAGAGAAGGAAATGATGCGGTAATTATCACCTATGGCATGGGCGTGCATTGGGCATTGAATCTGCTGAATGAAATGCCAGAATTATCCGTAGCCGTGCTCGATTTGAGAACCTTATTGCCATGGGATAAGGAAAGTGTAGCAGAGATAGCAAAGAAAACAGGGAAAGTTTTGGTACTGCATGAAGATACACTTACCGGAGGTATCGGCGCAGAGATAGCCGCTTGGGTGAGCGAGCATTGCTTCGAACACCTTGATGCGCCCGTAATGCGAGAAGCAAGCTTGGATACGCCCGTACCTTTTGCTCCACCATTAGAGAAGAATTTTCTGCCTGTAGATAGATTGAAAATTAAGCTTGAGGAATTGCTGGCTTATTGATTTTTTTTTGAGCAGGAAGCTAAGTAATGGCTTATTAGCTTCCTGCTTATTAGCTACAGCTCATCTTTTCATTTAATAACTTGGTGACGCTACAATTAATTTAATTTAAATTTCTTCAAAGACTTTAATGCCTCAGGATTTTCAGGTGATGAAATCAGTAATTCATCAGTTTTCGGGTAATAGATGGTCGGGTAATTTTCTTCATTGAGTTGCACCGAATTAGTGCTGTCAACTTGAATCCTCGGTGAATTAAAAAACTCATTACCAAAGGTAAATCGAAGGTTTTTAAGAGATTTCACTTTTGTGAAAACTACCCCAATATTTAATGAACCTGCATATGCAAGTGCAAATTGTGTGGCTGCTCCAATACAACCTTCAAAACCTGCGCCAGGTATAATAAGGACTGCTTCCGTTTTCTTTAATTGCGGATATAGCATTATAACATTCGATTCTCGAAATCTGTCACAGCCGGTACAGATCGCCATGAAAGCTAGGAAGATCACTAAATACCTAATCATAAATTTTCTTCCTTGAGATTGAATATCAAATAGGTTTTGTTGTCTTCATCTTCATAGCCATCTTCTTTGCCAATGTAAATTCCTTTTTCGCCAAAGAATATATCTCCAAAGCGATAATCTGATACATCCCATTCAAAAAGCGGATTAAAATCAGCATCGTACACCACATAATACTTGTCATATCTTTTAAAGATATATTCATCAGTCTCTGAAAGCATAGAAGCTGGGACACCATTTTTGAAAAATCTGAAATACAATTTTCTATAAGGATCAAAATATACCCTCCCAAACCTATCCATTTGCAACCACATGTCACGGAGATTGGGTGATTCAGCAGGATAGTTAGCTAGCAAATTGCCATACCCTTCTTTTGAATAGGGCTTCAATTCAAAATTTTCGAAATCCTTAGTAACTGAAACCTCACTGAGAAATGGGTAGCTAATTATATAGTTATTTTCAATAGGGTTGCGAATTATTGAGAAAAAATAATCTTGTGGAGTAAACCTTCTTGACTTATAAATCTCAGGAAAAGTCAGTTTTAGCTCATACGTTTTTGAAGCCAAATCATACACAAATAAGTATTCATCATAAGAAGTGATGGGTCCAGGTTCTTTCATCATTTGGGTAGTAAGAGGAACAGTAATATTTCCAATTAAATAGACTTTTCCATTCTCAAACCAAAAATTACTTGGACTAATAACTTCTCCTTTAAAATCAAATTCATTTCCTGCACCAACAGATGTTATTACTTCGCCCTGCCTATTGATTTGATAAATAAACTCATCGTAATAGTTAAACAAAAAGATGGAGTCGAAAGTGTGCACATATAATCCAGAAACACCTGGGTACTCGAAATTTCTCACTCTATTTGGGCCATCACGGTGTAGTTGTATTTTCCACTGATTATCAGGATTGTCAAGGGAATTGAAAATAATTGAATGCTCCAAGTGATTCAATGTGACATACCATTCATCTTCTCCATCATTAAAATATTGAAATTTTCCAGCGTGCTTAGTGGTCAGGCTATCGATAGGTATCACTAATTCACCTACTTGTTGAATAGGAAGATTGGAATCTGCCGCTTTTTGGGTTTCTTTTTCTTCAATTTCGGATTTTGTTTCAGGTTTATTGCTTCCGCATCCGATAAGTAAAAATATTAATGCTGAGAATAGATAATTCTTCATTTTATTAAATTGAAGTTACTAGATTGATTACACTACCATAATTCATTCAAAATTTGAATGAATTAATGAATTAATGAATTAATGAATTAATGAATTAATGAATTAATGAATTAATTCATTAATGAATTGATGAATTGATGAATTAATGAATTAAATAACAAGTTTTAGAATATGTTTTTTGATAAAATTAGTCAAATTCTTGTTTGTGACCTTCACGGCTTTCAAAAAACAGTCAATTTATTCTATAGACATACCTTATAGACCTTTATTCCTAAAACTAGTTCAATTTTATACTTGGATAATCGGCGGGAGGAAAAACGATACCATCCTCCCGCTTAAATATACCGTCCTCAGGGTATTTATGGCTATTCCCAATCAACATACATTGCGTATGTTTTTTACAGCCTAAATACATAAAGCCATGCCACGCACCTTCTCCTACTTAGTACTTTTATTTGCTTCAATATTTGTCGTGTTATCTTGCGACTCAGGTGGAAGCGATGAGGACACTACTCCAAAACCAACGGTAAGTTTTAGTTTTGCTCCTACAGCACCCGTTGCAGGTCAGCAGGTCAGCTTCACCGCAACTGCTACGAACGCAACGAGCTACTCTTGGTCTAGCAACCCAGCGGGCTTTACTTCAACATCCGCCAATCCAAATTATACTTTTGCCACCGATGGCACCTACACCATCAACTTGAGCGTAACGGGCAAGGGTGGCACAAGCCAAACCAGCAAAACTATTACCGTTGCCGCTCCAGCTCCAACAGCAGATTTTAGTTTTAGCCCTGCCAATCCCAAAATTGGGCAAGCTGTTACATTTACGAGCACCTCTGCCAATGTCACAAGCTTTGCATGGAGCGCTAGTCCTGCTGGGTTCAGTTCCACTCAGGCCAATCCACAATACACATTCAACACAACGGGAACCTACCAAATAACGCTGGCTGCTACGGGCCCGGGTGGCACCGTGAACATAACAAAGGCTATTGCCGTAACAGCCGATGCCCCAGTGATTGGCTTTAGTTTTGCGCCAATCTCACCAAAAGTGGGCGAAACGATACGTTTCACAAATACAACAGCAAATGCCACTTCATACCAGTGGTCTTCAGTCCCAGCTGGGTTCACTTCTACGGCAGAAAATCCTCAACATCAATTTGCAACTGCAGGAACGTATGCAGTAACCCTCTTAGCAACAGGCCCAGGCGGGAGCGAGTCGCTTTCGCAAAATGTGATAGTTGTAGATTTAGCTCCAGTTGCAGGCTTCAATTTCAGTCCTGCAAATCCTATTACTGGCAATGAAGTAAGCTTTACCAACACCAGCCAGAATGCCACTAGCTACCAATGGAGCTCCGTACCAGCTGGATTTAGCTCTACACAAGCCAACCCTAAATATACCTTTGCCACTGCAGGCAGCTATGAAGTTACACTCGTGGCAACTGGCGCAGGTGGTGTAAATCAAATAAGTAAAACTGTTGCAGTGACTGCCGCGGTAGCCGCACCAAATGCAGATTTCAGTTTTAGCCCTGCTGCACCAACGGCAGGACAAGAAGTAACCTTCACCAATGCGAGTGTAAACGCTACAAGCTACCAATGGAGCTCCGTACCAGCTGGATTTAGCTCTACACAAGCCAACCCTAAATATACCTTTGCCACTGCGGGCAGCTATGAAATTACACTCGTAGCAACTGGCGCAGGTGGTGTAAATCAAATAAGTAAAACCGTGGTGGTAAGTGCTGCGGTTGCTGCGCCTTCAGCGAGCTTTACATATAGCCCACAGAATCCAGAAGCTGGACAAGATGTCACCTTTACCAATACTAGTCAGAATGCGAATAGCTATTTGTGGACATTCACCTTGCCAGGTGGCGCAGGAAGTAGAATGATGAATACCGCGTTCACATCTACAGCAACTAATCCTACTGTACAATTCCCGACTCTGGGGAGCTGGCTAGTGACCTTACAGGCTACTGGAAATGGCGGCGTAACGACCAGCACCGCCACTACGGTGTGTGTAGCTGCTTCAACCGGAGGAGGTACTTGTAATTTGCCAAACTGCTACGTTACTAGAACAGTAACCAATACAAGTGGCATAACTGTAACGGTCGATTTTACTTACATGAGTATAAATGGCAAAAAGGTAATCTCCAAATTAGAAACAAATACTAGTGGCATAGTCACCGCTGTTGATTATGAATACAATGCACAGGGACAAAACATCAAACAAACGTCCTCTACAACTATCTTTGGGTTTACAACTATCACTGTAGTCAATATCCTAGAATATGATGGCTTGGGTAGATTGGTGAAGGAATCTGAATTTGATGCAGCCAACGTGCTCCAAGGATACAACACCACAGAATATGACGGCAATAGTACAAGAAGAACCAAGGACTCTTCTTTCTCTGTTGGTGGAGCTTTGGAGAGTTATGTGCTTTATGAAAACTATGATGCACAAGGTAATTATCAGCTCCAAAGGACATTTGATGGAAGTGGTGCATTGACAGGAAGCAACACATTTACTTATCAAAATTGCTTACCTACAAAAATTATTGGAAGAGATGCCACAGGCAATGTAGTTCTAGACCAAACGAATACCATTGATGCGGGAGGTTTGCTAAGGAATAGTAATTCGGTAATTACAGCTGGAGGTACTACCACTACAGCAAGTACCAATTACACATATGATTGTGATTAGTTTTTTGTTTTGTTTTTAGGTTTATGTTTAGGTTTGATAGTAAGGAGGGTCTTATTGACCCTCTTTACTTTTATCTAAAATTCCAATTATGACTGATCCTAAAAAATTTAGCCAGAAGCCGCCTTTATCCTCCCGCTTTTTGACTGATACTAGAAATTGAAATTGACTACTTGCTCTATGGCAGGGTCTAGGCTCAGTGCAACAGGACAAGTAAGAGCAGCTTTTCTAAATTTTTCGCGTTCTACTTCTTCTTCAGGAGCATTTGGCCAATTAAAATCCAAGATGATTCTCGAAATTTTTCTTGGGTTCGAAGACATTTCTTTGGTAATATCCATCGTAAGATCTTCCATTGCAATGCCTTTTCGCTCAGCCATAATTCCCATAAGTGTGATCATACAGCTCCCTAATGCCGCACATACGGTATCAGTTGGAGAAAAAGCTTCACCTTTACCATTATTATCTACAGGAGCATCGGTAATAAGTTGATTTCCTGATTTAACATGTGTAGCTTGTGTACGTAAGCTACCTAAGTATTTTGTTTGTATTGTAATCATAAACCTATTACTCCTTTTTAGTGTTTTTCAAAATTACGTACTTTGTTTCCAAATTAAAGACAAGCAGCCCGATGTACAATAAATCAATTTTGATAATAGTCCTAGTACTCCTAGCCACGAGTAGCTTATTTGCCCAAACTAGACTGGCAAAAGACTATTCTTCGGAAATAATTTATGGCGTGAATAAAAATACAAATGGCGGATTGATAGGCGGATTGATATTCCGATACAATCGAGTAAAATCTGAAAAGCTGACGGAAAGTTTTGGACTTGAGATTTCTAATGTGAAACATCCCAAAGAAGTGCGTTATACCACATTTATTGGGAATTCATATATTTGGGGCAAGCAAAACTATTTATATTCTATTCGCCCACAGTATGGTGCCGAATACCTCCTCTTCAAGAAGGCGCAAAAGCAAGGCGTACAAGTATCGATATTGGGTGCTGCCGGGCCAACCATCGGTATGGTATCGCCCTATTATATAGAATATGCCACAGGGCCTACAAGCAGCGTACGCGTACCGTTCGATCCAGAAATACATGCCAACCAAAATAATATCTTGGGAAATGGCGGCTTACTTAGAGGCCTTGGGGAATCGCAATTGAAAATTGGTGCCCATGCAAAAGCAGGTGTCAATTTTGAGTTTGGAACTTTCCGCTCCAATATTACCGGAATAGAAGCTGGCCTAATGGTGGAAGGCTTTAGAGATGACATTATCATTATCCCAACTGCCGAAAATCGCAACTTTTATTCCTCAGCCTATGTCTCCCTTTACTTCGGCAGAAGGAGATAGAGGGAACCTAAATTTTCCAAATTATGTACCTTTGTAGCAAATAAAAAGGAATGATAGAATTACCCATAGTTTCTGAAGAAAAAGCCCAGCGAAGTAACAAAAAGCCTAGTTGGCTGAGAGTAAAACTTCCTGTAGGTAAAGAATATGCCAAGGTAAGAAAGCTTGTGGATCAATATAAATTACATACCATCTGCGAAAGTGGCAATTGCCCAAATATGGGCGAATGCTGGGGAGCCGGCACTGCCACATTTATGATTCTGGGCAATGTATGCACGAGAGGATGTACATTTTGTGCGGTAGCAACTGGCCGCCCACCCGAGTATGACGAGGATGAGCCAAGAAGAGTCGCCGAAGCCATTAAACTAATGGGTGTGAAGCATGCGGTGCTTACCTCGGTAAACAGAGATGAACTGAAAGATCGTGGTGCCGAAATATGGTATCAAACGGTAGTAGAAACGAAGAAACTATCGCCAGAAACAACCATTGAGACCTTGATTCCGGATGTGAAAGGCAACTGGGCGGCATTAGAAAGAATGATCAGTGCTGGCCAAGAAGTCGTTTCGCATAATATGGAAACAGTAGAAGGCCTATATCGCAGGGTGCGTCCACAAGCCAAATATGATCGTAGTTTGGAAGAACTAAGACGCATAAAGGAGTATGGAAAACGTAGCAAATCTGGCGCAATGCTTGGATTAGGCGAAACAGACGATGAGATATTCAAACTGATGGATGATGTAGCTGCCCAAGGCCTAGATATATTAACATTGGGACAATACTTACAGCCGACCAAAATGCACTATGAAGTGCAGGAGTTTGTACACCCAGATAAGTTTGCGTTCTTTAAGGAAGAAGGATTAAAACGCGGAATCAAATACGTAGAATCTGGTCCGTTGGTGCGTTCGTCGTACCATGCCGAAAGACATGTTCATGTGTGATAAAAAGGAGAAATTAGAAAAGATAAGAAAATCGCAGCCAATAGGTTGCGATTTTTTTGTGACTAATTGGAAAGATGACTAGCATGGGAAAACAGCGGGAGGACAAACAATTTCTGGCTTATCCTCATTATTTTCAGGGATGGTTCAGTAGAATGCTTATCATTGATTGCTATAGCCCGCATTTATTCAAACTTGAATGTACGGAGGTGTTTGTTCAAAATATTGACACGAAAACTGGTACCTACAAACGACATAACACTTTTATATATAAAGTCACTTGAAACTGATGTGAAAATCTTCTAGTTTGGAGATATGAAAAAATCAAAAGCTATCTGCATATCTTATCGCTTTATCTACCACCAGAAAAAGAAATCAAATGAATATAAAAGACCATTTCAAAGAAGTTAAGAATTACTTCTCTCCAAAAATAATTGCTGAAGTAAATGATCAATATGTAAAAATCGCCAAAATTAAAGGGCAAGAAGTCCCATGGCATAATCACGAAAATGAGGATGAATTATTTTACGTAATAGAAGGGTCACTTCTAATGGAAATTGAAAATGAGGCTGATTTCACTATGCGAAGCGGAGATATGTTTGTGGTTCCGAAAGGAATTAATCATAGAGTTTCTTCAATAGACGAATGTCAAATCATACTTATAGAAACTAAAACCACAAAGCATACAGGAGAAGTGAGGTCTTCCATCACTAAATCTATACGAGAACAAACGTATTAAAACAAAGCTATAAATAATGTTTCAGGCTATTTAGATAAAAAAGCCACTTGAAAATTAATGATCCCTTGCCCTCCCGCTTTTAAAAACTTTCAAAATTCAACAAATGGTCAATTCTTTTGCTAAATTAAGTGCGCAACCACGCGAATCGTATTAAGCAAATATTTCATTCATAGTGCTTTAGCCTCCACCAAGAAAACCATCGGAGTTAAGGTATTAACTATAGAAATACAAAATCTGATGAATTGTAAAATCCCGTTCCTGCTTTTAGTATTTCTTCTATTGTTATCCTGTAATAATAAAGAGGAATCGATAACTCCTGAGATAAAGAACATAACTGAAAGCGTATATGCATCAGGGATCATAAAAAGTAAAAATCAATACGAAGTCTTTAGTACACTAAATGGCATCATCGAAGAAGTTTTTGTCGAAGAAGGGGCACTCGTGAAAAAGGGAGAACCTCTTTTTCAATTAGACTCTAAGAACTCAAAAATAGCTACCGAGAATGCACGACTTGCCTCTGAAGCTGCCGACTTTTTCGTTAATGCCGATAAATTGGAAGATGCTGAAAACAACATCGAATTAGCTGAAAAGAAACTCATTAATGACTCCTTGTTGTATGTACGACAAAAAAATTTATGGGATAAAAACATAGGTAGAAAAATTGATCTTGAGCAAAGGGAATTGAATTTTCAAAACTCGAAGGCTAGTTTAACGAACGCGAAAATAAGGTACGATGAATTGAACCGTCAGTTGAGACTCGCCTCAAATCAAAGCAAAAACAATTTGCAGATTGCGGAATTACTCGAGGATGACCTAATTATCAGAAGCGAAGTGGATGGCATCGTGTATAAAATCAATAAGGAAGTAGGCGAATTGGTCAACAGTATGAATGCTATTGCTGTGCTTGGTACTGATGAATTTATCATTGAGCTAAGCATTGATGAGTTGGATGTCGTGAAAATAAAACCTGAGCAGCAAGTGATCATACGAATGGATAGCTATCAATCACAATTGTTTGAAGCGAGTATCAGGTCTATTGACCCAATGATGAACGAGAGAACAAGGTCTTTCAAAGCTGAGGCGATATTTACCAAAATGCCTGAAAAACTATTTCCCAATCTTACCGCTGAGGCTAATATTGTGATCCAAACAAAAGAAAATGTAATGACCATCCCAAGAAATTATTTAGTCAACGACTCCACAGTGGTGCTAGCAGGCGGGATTCTTCAAAAAGTACGTGTCGGCTTGATGGACTATAATTTGGTTGAAATAAAGAGTGGAATAGATAAAAGCACACGTTTAGAATTGCCTGAAAAGTGAAAATAAAACACATTACAGAAATTGCTAAAGCACTTTTACTTGCCCGATGGAAGCAAACATTGGTGGCCGCTATTGGTGTCACATTTAGCATCATGCTTTTCATCACTCTGCTTGGGTTTATGGAAGGGTTGAATAGTTTACTCGATGGATTGGTATTGAATCGCACTCCTCATATTCGCCTATACAATGACATTCGACCCTCCGAATTTCAACCTATTGATTTATCCAGCCAATACCACGGCTACCACAATTTTGTGAGCTCTATAAAACCCGCCAATGAGAGAAAAGAAATCCATGATGCTGAACAAATCATTAAAAAACTAAATACTGACCCAAGAGTGCTAGGGGTAGCACCGAAGGTAACAAGTCAGGTTTTTTACAACCTTGGAAACATTGATTTGAATGGCATTATCAATGGCGTAGACGTGGAGCAAGAAGCTAAACTTTTCTTCTTTGGTGATTATGTAATAGAAGGCAATTATTTTGACCTTAAATACACGGCCAACAGCATCATTCTTGGCAAAGGAGCAGCCGACAAAATGATGGCAAAGGTCGGAGAAGTTATTACTGTGACTACAACCGGAGGCGAGCAATTCCCACTGAAAGTCGTTGGCTTTTTCCAATCAGGCTTGGCTGAAATAGACAATACGCAAAGCTATGCCAGTGTAGCTACCACACAAAAGCTGTTAGGCAAAAACAGTAATTATATAAGCGATATCCAAGTAAAGCTATACGACCTGAACATTTCCCCAGCACTTGGCCGAGAATATGAAAAGATATTCAGGCTGGACGCGGAAGATATACAAACAGCCAATGCCCAGTTCGAAACAGGCAGCGGTGTACGTTCCATTATTTCCTATGCCGTTGGTATCACATTATTGATCGTATCTGGCTTTGGAATCTACAATATCCTCAATATGCTTATCTATGAAAAAATGGACACCATTGCCATATTAAAAGCTACTGGCTTTGCAGGCTCCGATGTCAAGAAAATTTTCACGACCATTTCACTAAGTATAGGTATTTTTGGAGCAATCGTAGGTGTAATTTTCGGATTTTCCCTTTCAAAAGGCATTGATGCAATTCCTTTTGTTACCGAATCGCTCCCTACTGTCACCACTTATCCCATCGATTACGGAATTCAATATTATATCATAGCAGTGGTATTCGCATTAGCTACCACCTATCTAGCAGGTTGGTTTCCTGCCAGAAAAGCGAGTAAAATTGACCCTGTTGATATCATAAGAGGCAAATAAATGGAAAGTAACATTGTACTGGAAGCGCGCGCAATCTACAAATCATTTACTGATCCGGTAAAAATTGACGTATTAAAAGATATTTCATTTACACTAAACCGTGGGGAGTTCGTTTCGGTTACGGGCAAGTCGGGCTGTGGCAAATCCACCCTACTTTATATTCTTTCGACCATGGATACAAACTATACAGGAGAGCTCCTTATCGACAATATAAGCATGCGTGGCAAAACAGAAAAAGAACTAGCTGCCGTCCGCAATGAAAAAATAGGGTTTGTATTTCAATTCCACTATTTGCTCAATGAATTCACCGTACTGAAGAACGTAATGTTGCCAGGTTTCAAACTCGATAAGGCCACTGAAGCAGCATTGGAAAGCAAAGCATCTTCTTTACTGAAAAATTTAGGCATTGAACACCTTGCGCATAAAATGGCCTACAAGCTATCTGGTGGAGAAAAGCAGCGAGTATCTATCGCAAGGTCCATGATCAACGACCCGCTTATAATCATGTGCGATGAACCCACCGGAAATTTGGACAATAAAAATACTGATATGGTGTACGACATCTTTAAGGAACTGACGGATGTCTACAAAAAAACACTTCTAGTGGTAACACATGATTTACACTTTGCTGGAAATACGGGTCGAACTATAGAGATGGATGATGGCAGAATCATTTAGAGCTAGCTAAAATCTGATTAGGCTAAAAGAAGAAAATTAGCTAACTGACCACCACCCATTTACTCGAATTGCCTTGCTATACATTGGTTTTGAACAAAGCGGGAGGAAAACACAATTTCAACGATTCGATCAAATTTTAATACAAAAGGAGAAAGACTTTTTCACTTAAAATAAACTGCCTCAAGTGGAAAGTTGACTTAGCTATTTATTGGTCACTCCGCATATTTTGACAGCATTTAGGCGATTACTTTCGGCTTTATGCAATCTGAGCTTCTAATAAACTTCATCTCAGAAATTCACCCAAAGGCAAGGAACCAAGCCATCAATAACAATATTTTCTAATCCTTAGGATTATAAATCACAATTATTTGAACAATAATTGCGAGAAAAATCAATAAATATATTTCCAATTGAGTGAACAGCTCAACTATATCAATTGCTTTTTTGCTGATTGACATTTGCCTTTGTCCTTCAATCAACTGAATTTTCGCCAGAGCGTAAAGATTGTTCCTCACCTTTGATATCTGTTTCTCCAAAGTAGCCTTTTGAACGAAATTCGACTCAATAAAAGCAGTTTCAGAATTTCTTAATAATTCTAAATTACTTTTAAACTTAATAAATATACTCTCTTCGTCCAATGTCAACTTAGTTTGCTCAAAACTGGTCACGAAACCCTGAATTTCATTATTCACTTGCTTGCTTTTCTCCAAAAAGAAACCTGAATCAGATTTAGCAACGGCCAATTCTATTTCTTGAACCGATTTAGACATTTCAAAGATCAAGTCATTTGCAACGAGGCGATCTTCATAAATTGTTTCTACAGAATCTTTAACGCGTAAAAAATTATTTCTATCTATTAGATTTGTTGCGACAATCAGAACAAAAACTATCATAATTCCAAGAACCCACTTTACTTTGTTATAAAATTCCACAATTTGATTTGGTTAAAAAGATTAACAATATCGGTCTAGAACGTTGCAAAATAAGAACTTTTGCACAAACTCCTTCACTAAGGAGTCAAAGGTATTAACTTATCAATAATTCTTAGGCTCCACTCATTTTTCGGTCATGGATTTCGGCAGCAAGCATTTCATAAGCGTAATTTATTATTATTCAGGTTCTTATTCATTATCCGTCAACGTCTCAAACTAAGGAAATGTCGGCTACTCCTATTAGAGTTGGATATTTAGCAAACACTTAAAGAAATGACCCAATCGGTTTTGCCATCAAAGGAAGCAGCTGACTTAAATTGAAAAAGACCAATATTTAGCCATGGGCAATTAAGATAAAATCGAAAAAATTTGCTAAGCACTTCAGTTTGGTCGTGCACACGAAACTGTTTTCGTAAATAAAGACCGTAGGCCAAATTAAATTGAAAGTCCTGAAAAATTTTCGTTGTCTAGCTAACAATGTCTACCGTAGATCATATCCACAAGTACCCTATTCGTAGGCAAACTTCAATTGAGGACTTAGCAGTTCCGATTGCTTTAAGAGAGATTGCCTCAATTAGCAATGCTGAAGACGAAGTAATCGAGTGGACAAAGAATCAGAAAATTTTGCTGGAAATACGTGGCAATTACATTGAAAAGTAGCGTGTTATATTCCATGAAGAGTTTAAAAATAAAACAGCTAAATGGCTGATTAAGGAAATAAATTAAATTTAACATATTCAAAGAATGTCAATCAATTTCAAAATTTAGCTTGAAAAACTTAGGCGTTGTTTGCATTCGCAAAGTAAACGTCAAATAGTAAGTTATTTTCAATATGCCAGATTGCTGACATTCATTATGAACAGAAACCACCATGAGAAATGAAAAACATCGTACTCATTATTTTTATCCTAGCAGCAAACACTTCATTTGGACAAACAGAAAAACCAGCAAACAAAATGGCAATAGAAAGTTTTGTAGAAAATTATAATAGTGACAATTATGAAGGGGTCTTCTCAATGTTTTCTCCCGAAATGAAGCGTGCTCTACCATTTGATAAAACTGTTGAATTTTTATCAGGATTAAAGACTAGAGAAGGAAAAATTAGCAATTGGCAATTCAGTAATTATGTAAATGGCTCTTACGCTTCCTATAAGACCGAATTTGAACGTGCTGTATGGAGTATTAATATCTCATTGGATGATCAATCAAAGATCAATGGACTATTTGTCAAACCTTTCACTGAGGAATCTCCAACTAAAAAGGCTATTAACGGGCTATTAAATAATGAGAATACCGTTTCAAAAAATCAATCAGAGATACTATTTGAGAATTCTAACAACTTCCCAAATCAGACGCAAATTGCTATTGCCATTATTGAAAACGGAGATGTGAAATTTTACGGAATAAAACGAAACAACGATACGATCTCAAGCGAAAATAATTCTAAAAGCATTTTTGAAATTGGCTCAATTACCAAGGTTTTTACGTCTACTGTACTCGCGGGGTATGTTCTCAGCAAGAAAATCAAGCTAGATGACAATATAAATGATTACTTAACTTTCCCATTAAAAGACAATATCAAATTATCATTCGGAGAATTAGCAAATCATACTTCCGGCCTTCCTAGTTTGCCTTCTAATTTAGATTTCACCTCACACCCTGAAAATCCATATAAAGATTATGATGATATTGACTTAGAAGATTATTTGTCAAAATCGTTGGAAAGAGATGAAAACTTAAAAAGAACACATCAGTATTCAAATTTAGGCACCGGTCTACTTGGGTATACTTTAAGTCAAATTGCAGGTATTAGTTATGAAAATCTATCACAAAGTCTGATATTCTCAGAATTTAACATGTTAAATTCAACAGTAAATCCCAATAATGTTACTGAGATATTTGTAAGAGGGTTAGACGAAGAAGGGAATGAAGTGTCTAATTGGGAGCTATCGGCTTTGGTCGGTGCAGGTGGCATCTTATCGAATGTAGAAGATTTATCAAAATTTGCGATTGCCCAATTTAATCCATCAAATAAGGCTTTAGAATTAACCCGACAAAAGACTTTTGAAATAAACGATACTATGGACGTTGGGTTAGGCTGGCACATTATACCCTCCCATTCAGATAATGAATGGCATTGGCATAATGGAGGAACTGGTGGATATTCATCGTCGATGGTCATTGATGTGAAAAACAAAAATGGAATTATAATACTCTCCAATGTCTCAGGATTCAGTTCCAGGATGGGAAACATTGACAAGCTTTGTTTTGAACTTATGGAAACGCTTGAATCAAAATAATAGGTTTTTATCAAATGAATACAGCAATTGAGTGCGGGAGGTAAACAGCTATTTAGAAACCCAAAACCCACATTAGCCAGAACCGTTAGCACAATTACCATGAAAAAGATCTGGCTAAATAGTATATTCTATCTACTGGCAATTAATTCTGCATTTGGGCAGATTAGTTTCTATGAACAACTCGCTGACTCATCGTTGGTTTTGATAAAGCAAACCGTTCAATACGACCCTACATATTTCAAACTTGACTATCCAAACGGAGATGTGCCGGCAAATAAAGGAGTATGTACGGACGTGGTGATACGGGCCTACAGAAAACTTGGAATTGACTTGCAAAAAGAAGTTCATGAAGACATGAAAGCTAATTTCGCAAAGCACCCACAAAATTGGAGGCTATTAAGACCAGACAAAAATATCGACCATCGGCAAGTTCCCAACCTTATGACATTTTTTACTCGACATGGGATCGAAAAAGAGATATCGCAAGACCCAAATAAGTACGCCCCTGGCGACATAGTTTGTTGGAATTTGGGTGGTGGAATAACGCACATAGGTTTGGTTGCAAAGACAAAATCCAATGATGGAAAAAGAAACTTAATTGTAAATAATATTGGCGCAGGACAAGTATTGGAAGACTGTTTATTCAATTTCAAAATAATTGGCCATTACCAATATAAAAAGCCTTAGAAATCGGTGAAATTATATGGGTTTGGTATTCTGCTCGGGAAAGAAATCAATTAAAATTCGATTTTTCAAATTATCTTT
>JBDNFI010000108.1:0-36326 GCA_041689935.1 Cyclobacteriaceae bacterium | reverse complement strand
TGTTTGAGTGCAGCGAGTTTCTTTGAATCGCCTATTTATGGAGCATATTTTAGGGAAAAGATCCACAGCCTTGAATTTTTGTTTCTTTTGTTTCAAGACAAAAGAAAGAGAAGGTAGAGTATAGCCTTAAATTCTGCTATTGCGCTTTAAGAGTGATTAATATAAAGAGGTGTAAATTGAAAATTAAACTAACGAAGTGTCTCTATTCGTGTCAATTTTTTCGAGTCTTAATTGCCTGAATCATTTTTGTTGGTCAGGAGTTAAGCTGATTATCTGATTTCACAGATTTTTCTAATGCTTCTGGGCTATACAGGCAAACCTGCTTAAGGCATTAAAGCAATTCCTTCCATCCGCGGGTTTCCATTGCTTCGGCACTTTTCAGCACTTTATCTTTCAGGCTCTCTTTGAAAATGAGAAGGTTATGAGCAATTTTCTTATCAAATGCGCCAAGAATCTGCGCGGCTAATATGCCTGCATTCCTTGCGCCATCTAAGGCTACCGTAGCTACGGGCACTCCACTAGGCATTTGGAGTATGGATAGTACAGAATCCCATCCGTCCATAGAATTAGAACTTTTCACAGGCACACCAATTACAGGTAGCGTAGTCAATGAAGCAACCATGCCAGGCAAATGAGCAGCTCCTCCCGCACCAGCCACAATCACTTTGACACCACGTGCCGCTGCATTTTGTGCAAACTCTACCATGCGAATCGGGGTGCGATGCGCCGACACGATCGTCACTTCATGAGCGACGCCCAACTCTTCCAATACCTTGGCTGCTTCTGACATTACTCTCAAGTCAGACTGGCTTCCCATAATTATACTTACACTGATCTCACTCATGCGATTACTTTTAGCGTCTCTTTTATCTTTCTGGCTTTCGCCTTCAATTTAGTTAAATCTGAATCAATCACCGTAACGTGACCCATTTTGCGGAAAGGTTTGGTGAGTTTTTTTCCATACAAATGCACATATACACCTGGTACCGATAGCGCTTCATCTAAGCCTTTGTAAATAGCATCACCTGTGTAGCCATCTTCGCCAAGCAAATTGATCATGGCCGCGGGGCTACGTTGGGTGGTGTCGCCAGGTGGTAAATTCAAAATAGCTCGCAGGTGATGGGCAAATTGCGAAGTTATATTTCCCTCTATCGTATGGTGGCCGCTATTATGCGGTCTTGGAGCAACTTCATTGACCAAAATATCCCCTTCCTTGGTCAGGAAAAGTTCTACGGCAAGTAAACCAACCATATCCAATTTTTGAATCACCATTTTGGCAATTTCTTGGGCTTTGCGCGCTACTTCTTCAGTAATATCCGCTGGTGCGAATAGGAATTCAACCAAATTAGCTTTTGGATGAAACTCGCAATCTACTACGGGAAAGGTAGCCATTTCTCCCTTTTCGTTGCGCGATACAATTACGGCCAATTCCTTTTCAAAAGGAATAAACTTCTCTAACAGTCCCAATGCATCAAATGCCTTGGACAAATCCGCTTCATTGCGCAAAATTTGAACGCCTCTGCCATCATAGCCACCTCTGCCCATCTTGTTTACAGCGGGTAAAAAATGCTTATTGGCAATCACCTGCGCCAAATTATCGGTAAGGATAAATTCCGAAGTAGGAATTCCATTTTCTTTATAAAATTGCTTTTGAAGCCTTTTATCCTGTATCAATTCAATCACTTCTGGCTGAGGAAAAACCTTTTTCCCTTGTGCCCTCAATGCTTTTAAAGCTTCAGTATTTACCGTTTCTATTTCGATGGTAATTATATCACAAGGCTGTCCAAATGCTAAAACAGTATCATAGTCTAATAATGAACCTTGCTGAAAGCGGGAGGATATTTCTTTGCAGGGCGCATTTGTGTCCGGATCTATAATATGGACTTCCACATTAAGATTCATGGCTTCTTGTATAAACATGCGTCCTAATTGTCCGCCTCCTAACATACCGATTGTTGCAATTGTATTATTCATTATGATTTAGATGTATTTTACAGTATCTTCATTTCATCCAATTGAAATTAAAGATGCAAAACAAATTAAGATTTTTGCCAATAGGAATTATATGTGGCTTTTTATTTGGCTCCTGCAATTCCCAAAATGAAACTGAAAAACCAATTATCGTATCTTTTGAGGTAATAGGTGAAAAGAAATTTCCGCTAGACTCCATCACCAAGCCAGATGGGATTTTGCAATTTATCAATTTCGACTCTGGAGCTAAATTGGCCTATTCAAATCAAGCCTTCAACAGAATCTATTTGTACGACTTACAATCTACAGCATTAGAAAAGGTGATAGAATTTGAAAAAGAGGGGCCAAATGGCACTTCATCTATTCCACTTTTTTCCTTTCTCAATGAGGATAGTCTGCTAATTTCGATTGCCAATCGTAGAGAATTATCCCTCTTTGCAACTGACGCACAATTGCTATGGAGTCAAAGGTTTCCGTCAGAAACCTTACAAGATGCATTGCCCTCCCTTCCACGAAACATAGTTCGTGACGTAATAAGAAGAAATGGCAATTTTGTCCTTTCCGTTCCTTTGGGTAGCAATACCGACAAGGGAATTGTAACGGAAATAAGCAAGGTTGATGGCAACTCTACGAATACGCTTATGAATTGGCCTGAGGATGTGCCCTACAACACAAACTTTTTGTATCCATTGCGTAATTTTTGGGAGGCTCAGCTATTGGATGGGTCGATTGCCTACAGCTTTGCCACCAGCCATCATTTGGTGATTACCGACGATTATATAACGTATCGCAAAGCAGAAGCTCGTGGCAATGAAATAGGCGATATTACCTTATCAGACTTGCCAGATACGAATGAAAATATGGCCAAAATTTCGGAGCTTTTTGCACAAACGAGCACGTATGGCCCGCTGATTACCGATCCATACCGAAGACTGTATTACCGAATTGCCTATCAAGCGGTCAGCGATTCTGAAAAGCATGCCAAAAATCCAAGCCAACGAATTACGCGGCAATGGATGTTGGTCTTCGATGAGGATTTTGAAAAACTAGGGGAGATTGATTTGGGAATTAATCTGAATCAGCCAATTTATTATGCTGGCACTATGGCATTTGCTACAAATGAAGGGCTAATTATCCGCAAGGCTGGCGATGTGTCAGACGATTTTCTGCATTTTGACATCCTCAATATTAAGATTGATTAGGCTGAATCTTAATGCCCATTAGCTCCATTAGTTTGCTGGCATTGAAGCTATTACAGGTTCCGTTGCGTAATTTGTAGTCGAAGAGAAGCTTATCTTCCACAATATCACAGTGGAAGCTGTAATTTTTAAGGTCGGTAATCTGACTTTCCAATTCAGTTAATTCCAGATCGTGTGTGGATATTATGCCCATGGCATTTGAATTATTCAATTGATAGGACAAGCTTTTTGCACCCAAATGGCGGTCGGCTGAGTTAGTACCTTTTAGTATTTCATCGAGCAGGTAAAAGGTTGGAATTCCTCCCGCCTCTGTTTGATCAATTAGCTGGCGAATTCGCTTCAATTCTGCATAAAATGAAGACGTACTTTCTTCCAAAGCATCTTCCGTTCTCATGCAGGTAAATATCCTCAGCATGGATAATTCCATACTTTTTGCATTTACAGGCGCACCAGTATAGGCAAGCACCATATTGATGCCAAGCGTGCGCAAAAAAGTGCTTTTCCCTGCCATATTGGAGCCTGTAATCAACCCAATAGCTCCTTTGCCTTCTATGCTGAAATCATTTGTAATACTTTCCTTGATAGGGATAAGCGGGTGGCCGAGTTCCGCACATTTAATAGAATATTCCAGATCCGTAAAAGTGGGAAATCTGTAATCTTTATTCGCAAATGCAAAGCCAGCTAATGAATTGATGGCTTCGAAATTCGCCAATGTTTCGTTCCATTTTGGAAGTTCATCTTTGGTTTGATTTTTCCAATGGCTAATCTTCGTCATCAGTCGGATATCTAGCAGCACAAAAATATTGAGAATGCCATAAATAACGTTAGCTCTGTTTTGCAGTTTATCCAATAAGTTTTCCAAAACCTTAATTTGCTGTGAAGCTCCTTGCAATTTTTCTTTCCATTCTTTCAATAAACTGTCGTCAAACTCGGTTTTTTCTATATGTTGAATCCCATTTTTGAGAGCTGTCAGGAGTTTTATGCCTGCTTGGGCTTGCTCCGTGGCCTCTTTGGTAGCAGCGAAGACCTTTCGCAAAACCCATAAATGGGCAATGATAGGAATGGCAAATAGATAAATGCTGATGAGGCTATACAGATAGAGGATTAAGCCCGCAATGGCAAGGATAGGCGTGACCCAAAGGAACAGAAATAGCCCTGGAGGTTTTTTAAAATCATTTAGATTGAGCCAAGCAGAAAATTTCTGTAAAGATTCATCTGCTAAATAACTCCCCATCAGATTGGCCTGAAACTCTTGTCGCCAATCGATTTTTCCCTTCAGTTCAGTTATACTTTTCTGTCTTTCTATCAACACAGATGTGGCGGGAGGTTTTTTCAGCCAATTTGCGAGCGTGGTTTGCCCAATATTGCTTTCAGCTCTATTGAGAAGTTGGAAAAGGGAATGTTTGGCAAAAATATCCAAGTCGCTTGCAAAAGGATGTTTGGAATCAGCAAAGCCGCTACCATCTTTTTGCTGTTTCAATTCAAGGTTTGCAATCAATGCTTCGCTTTGGTTGATGCTAGCTAGGTTTTTGTAAAATTCTCGCTTTGCTTTAAGGCTATTATGACGGTTGACAAGAAGCCCAAAGACGATGAATATCACTATGACAGCCAAGGCCAATGCCAGATAAAGATCATATTTGAATAGGAAGTATAAAACTGCAATTGCTGAAATAAAAAAGCCGAGGCGTAACCAAGCGAAAATGCTTACTTTTTTATCCCAAATGGCGGATTGATGCTCGAATGTTGATTGTCGTTGATGGAAAAAGTTGACCAAGGGAATGTGATTATAAACGTCTAATTAAAACGCAAGATACTGCTTTCCTATTTTGTCTATCCAATATTATTGCTTAGAGGTATATTAGGAGTTTTTAGGGCAAAAAAAATGGGCAAAATTGCCCAATGTATATTCAGCACCAGCTTGCTTTTAGCCAGTTTTAGAATTGCCACTTTCCGCATCCAAATTATCTGCAGAGTTATCAAGGTAAGGGTTTTCTGAATCTATATTTCTAAAGAGCACTTGCTTATCTTTTTTGGGTTCTAATAATGAGAGGGCATAGTTTACTTCAGAGATTTTACTCAGGATGTACTTCTTGTAATAGTGCCTGGCCGATCCTTTAGGATCCTGCAATTCCTGAAGGGCATTCTGGTAGCAGGATCTTGCAAGCTGATATTCTTCATTATTTTGAGCTTCTTCTGCTTTACTAATCAACGTACTCCATGAACCTCCTCTTTTAGTTTTCTTTTTGTTAGCAGTGTTGTCTGCATTCAGATAAATTAACGCAGCAAAAGGAGTCAAAAAGAACGAAAATAAAAATGTAGTGAGAAAAGGTTTGTTTAATTTTATTCCAGCTTTGGCTAATAGCAATGCAGCTATTAACCAGCCGCTGAGGACGAAAAATATTATTTCAATAATAGAGGTACACGTTTAAAAAGTTATAAAGATTGCATGAAAAAATAAGCTATGCGTTTTTGCAATCATAACAAAGTTAAACAGACAATTAAGAATAGCAAATTTTAATTTCATTATGTTTAAAAATAGAATGTTCTCTTTACTCTATCATTGATATTGGTAAGCAATTCGTACGGTATAAAGTTTATTTTTTCAGCTAATTTTATGATGTTCTGCTGCCTGCCAAATACTTCCACTTGATCTCCCTCCTGCGCGGCTACATGCGTAATATCAAGCATTGTCATGTCCATGCACACATTTCCAATAGTCGGGGCAAATTGATTATTCACCATCATTCCTCCCGCTCCATTGCTAAACATTCTGCTGTATCCGTCCGCATAACCAATAGATACTATCGCAATGGTTTTATCTTTTTCTACCTTCCCCATTCTTCCATACCCAACAGATTCACCTTTTTTCACCTTCTTTATTTGCGTGATTTTTGTCTTTAGGCTAGCTACTATACGGAGCTTGCTTTGTGTAGTTTCTTCTGCCGCAATGCCGTGTAGCCCAATCCCAAGTCGTACCATATCAAATTGATACTCGGTAAATCTGGAAATTCCAGAACTATTGAGCGCATGTAGCAGTGGTTTGTCGGACAGTTTCCCCACAATATTGTGAGCCCAAGTTGTGAATAACCTCAGCTGAGTATGGCTGAACTCATCGAAGCCCTGATTTTCCGACGCTACTAAATGCGTATAAATGGATTTGATTTTAATCCTCTCTTGCGATTGCAGCAAATGGGAGAGTGCTTCTTTGTTTTCAGCCATAAATCCAAGTCTATGCATGCCCGTGTCCAAATTCAAGTGGGCGTTTAGAGAGGCATTTTTGTTCGTTAAAAAATGAATTAACGACTCAAAATAGGATACGGAATATATTTCTGGCTCCAAATTCCAATGGAGCAGTTGGTCAAAGTTTTCCTCTGTGCTATTCATCACCATGATGGGTACGGTAATTCCATTTTGGCGCAGTGCAACCCCTTCATCGGCGAAGGCGACCGAGAGGTAATCCACGTAATGATGTTGTAAAACTCTGGCAACCTCCCGCGCTCCCGAACCATAAGCGGAGGCTTTCACCATCACCATTATTTTCGTAGTGGGTTTCAAGAGGGATTTATAGTAATTAAAATTATGAACCAATGCTTCCAAATCAATTTCTAATCGAGTAGAGTGGATTTGGTTTGTTAGTCGCTGTACTACTTTTTCGAAGGAAAATACTCGACCTCCTTTTACCAATATCATCGCATCAGCAAATGACTTAGGTTCAATTAGGCTGAGCAATTCATCTGTGCTCTGGTAGAAATTGACCTTGCTGGAAAACAGATTTTTAAATTGACTAAACTCAGCTCCGACTAAATGAATATCATCAATCTGATAGTGGGCGAGTAATTTGCCAATGTACGCATAGGTTTCTACTGGACTTACCAGCTGGGCTAGTGTAGATAGGATGACAATTTTCTTATCCCTTATGCCAAAGGAGATCAAGTAATCCAGAGCGACTTTTAAACCTGCCAAATCATTATTGTAGGTATCATCTATAATGATGGAATCAAATTTCCCTTCCTTTATTTCTAATCGCGACTCAATAGGTTTTAGCGTATTCAGCCCTTTTGTAATGGATTCTCGAGATAGGTTCAATGCCAAAAGCGTAGCCACGCAATGGAAAAGATTTTCTTTGGATGCAGCGTCTCTGAATCGGGTTTCAAATTCAAAGGCTTCACCTTTATACCGTACACGCCATTGAGACAAATGCGTATTTAGTAGCTCAAAATGAATATCTGCATGTTGCTCTCGATCACTTGCCCAAGACAATCTTCTTGATTTAGGGATCACTTTCTCAACGATTTTGGCAAGCAAGGGCTGATCTTCAGAATAAATCAAAAGATCCGTATTCTTAAATAACTTTAGCTTCTCACGTAGTTTTTCTTCTATAGAGTCGAACCCTTCTTCATGCGCAGTGCCAATATTAGTGATTATCCCAATATTTGGCATCAGGATTTTTTCTAAATTCGCCATTTCTGACCTTTGAGAAATTCCAGCTTCGAAAATAGCCAAGTCAAAATTTGCCGTCATTTCCCAAACAGAAAGAGGCACACCAATTTGCGAATTAAAGCTTTTTGGGCTCTTTATGATGTTATAATATGGATGGAGTAATTCTGCCAACCACTCTTTTATGATTGTTTTGCCATTGCTTCCCGTGATCCCTATTACCGGATAGGCATATTTCTGCCGATGGTAGGATGCCAGTTTTTGGAGAGCAAACAGTGTATCGGAAACGACCAAGACATTGCAATCGCTTGGGAAATGAAAAGCGGGAGGATAATGGGAAATAACAAAATTCCGAATCCCTTTCTCATACGCAGCGGATAGATATAAATGCCCATCACTTTTTTCACCCTTCAAGGCAAAAAATATAGACTGATCTGTAAAACTACCTACGCGCGTATCAATCAACAAATGCTTGATAATTGTGTTAGGGTTTACACTGTCAGCGAGATTGCCATTGAGTATATTACGTATATCCGAAATTTTATACATTTCTTTTTATCAACAAAGTTTCGATCCATTTGGCACTTCTCCGTCCACTGTGGCCAATACTACATGCCCGTTATTATCAAAAAAGCCAGTCACTAGAATTTCTGATAACAAATTTGCGATTTGTTTTGGTTTGAAGTTACACACAGCAATTACTTTTTTGCCAATCAAATGTTCTGGCAAATAATGCTCAGTGATCTGTGCACTAGATTTTTTGATTCCCAGCTCAGGCCCCATATCTACATGTAATATATAGGCAGGCTTTTTAGCGTTCTCAAAATGGCTTGCTCTTACAATAGTACCAATTCGGATCTCAATTTTAGTGAAGTCCTGCCAACCAATATAATCCTTTGTCATAGGTGAAATTACTAAATAAGCGGTTTTGAAGATTGATATATACTTCTTTGAGTTGAAGTTAAATATTCTGTGATAGAGTTAGGGAGCTTATAAATTATTTTTCAATAGAGTGTTGTAAAAGGTTTATAATTAGTATATTTGGTGCCTAAGCTTAAAATACCTATGAAAAACGAGTTTAAAGTAGTTTTATTGACTTTTATTTTTTCAGGAACTGTCATTGCATTCCAAGCCAGTGCTGACGTGCAAAGTAGTCGTGAGTCTTCTTGGTTAATGTTACAAGAAGCTCATCAAGAAAATCCAAATTCAACAAAACAACAAACGCCAAATTCGCCAGCAGCCAATAGTGAGGCTGCCGAGAAAACGGTGGTTTTCGATTTCATAGAGGAGAATAAGCAAAAAAACGAAAGAGAGGACTTACTGATCACGCCAAATCAAAAAATAATAATCAAAAGTAATCCTTCTGTAATTCGTACTACCAAGCCACAAGAAAAAGTTGAAGCTGAAAGCCAATCCTCGATTCTTTCATTCAATTTGATGCTAAATCTCCTATACAAATTTAAGACAAGCAACTAATAAAATACCCCGCATTCCCATTTTTTGAATGTGAAATTTCTTTATGCAACATTATTGCATTAAGTTTGCAGCCTAATCAGGCATGCGATTGAAACCATTCTTTTCACTATATCTTCTTTTATTTTCCTGTATTTTCCAAGGTAGTCTCATTTTTGACGCTATTGGTCAAGACTGCACGGCAGAAATAAGCATAGAGATTCAAGATGCGGAGAGCAAAGAACCTTTACCTGGAGCAGCCGTTTGGATAAGCCCATTAGAAAAAGGACAAGCTGCAGATAATGCCGGAGTTGTGAAATTTTCTAAACTTTGTATTGGCCAACCGTACATTATAGATATACATTTCATAGGCTATGAAGAGCATCGATTAGAACTTGTCGCAGAGGCAAATCAAAAAGTGCTGGTCAAGCTCAATCAAAGTAATGTACTCCTAAGCGAGGTGGTGGTAGAAGGCGATCGTCAAATTGCCATGACACAAGCTACTCAGCAGCTAAGCGGCCAAGCACTATCTAGGTCGAGAGGAAAATCCTTGGGAGAATCACTCAAAGGATTATCCGGACTCAACTCTTTGCAAACAGGCCCAGGTATTTCCAAACCTGTCATTCAAGGGCTTCATAGTAATAGAATCCTTATTCTGAATAATGGTATTCGCCAAGAAGGACAGCAATGGGGGGCAGAGCATGCTCCAGAAATTGATCCTTTTGTAGCAAGTAAAATTACGGTAATCAAAGGTGCGGAAGGCGTAAAATATGGTCCAGATGCCATTGGTGGAGTCATTATTCTGGAGCCTGAGGATTTAATAATAAACAAGAAATTGGGTGGTGAAATAAACACTGCTGCAATGACCAACAGCGGAATGGGCGTGCTTTCAGCAATATTGGAGGGCAATATTAGTTCATTCAAAAACTTCGGCTGGCGTGTCCAGGCTTCTGCCAAAAGAGGCGGAGACTTCCATGCTCCTAATTATAATCTGATGAATACCGGACTGAGGGAGGGTAACTTTTCCGTGGCAGCTGGCTGGAATACCGAACGGAAAGGAGTAGAAGTTTTCTTTAGCCGATTCAATACCGAAATTGGGATTCTTAGAAGTGCGCACATTGGAAATTTAACGGATCTACAAGATGCCATAGGTCGAGAAGAGCCTTTTTTCCAAAGAGATTTTTCCTATCATATAGATAATCCAAGACAAGAGCTCAATCACTCTTTGTTAAAATTGAACGGGTATTTGACGGTACAAAATCTAGGAAAACTTACCGCAAAATACGGTGGCCAATGGAATTTGCGTCGTGAATTCGATGTGCGAAGAGGCGGGAGGTCCGATCGGGCTGCGATAGACATGGATTTGAACACCCACAGCCTAGATTTGGGACTGGAGCATAATGCTATTGGAGCATTAGTAGGTGAAATAGGCGTAACCGCTATTTATCAGCAAAATAGGAACGTACCAGGCACTGGAGTTGACCCGCTCATTCCCTATTTCAATCAATTCACAACAGGTATCTTTTTGATTGAAAAGTATGTCAAAGAAAATTGGCAGCTGGAGCTTGGTGCGAGATTCGACCATCGAGCGTTAGAAATTAAAACCTTCGATGAAAGCAATCAATTAGTAAATCCTACCTATGCATTTAACAATTACACCTTTTCTGTAGGCGGTCAAGTTGATTTGAATAAGAACATTCGCTTTTCAAGTAATTTGGGTTCTGCATGGAGGCCTCCACATGTAAGTGAATTATTTAGCAATGGGCTCCATCATGGTGTTGCAGCAATCGAGCGTGGGTTGTTTTATGAAGGGGGCACATTAGCCGATTTAGATAATGGAATTTCCATAAACCCCGAATCTTCGTTGAAATGGGTGAATACCCTGAGTATAGAAAAAAATAAATGGGGCTTTGTTGCCAATCCATATCTCCAGCGAATCAACAATTTTATTTATCTGGAGCCACGTCCGGGTGAGTTTGTGCTTACAGTAAGAGGAGCCTTTCCATTACAGCAATATGTGCAAACGGATGCTCAATTAATTGGCTTTGATGGAACATTCAATTATGATTTCACTTCAGATTTGAATGCGACGATCAGCTATAGCATGGTGCGGGCCGATGATTTGAATAAAAATGAAGCAATCATTTGGATGCCTGCCGACAGATATAATTTCACCATTCGGAAAAGTTTTACCGGCAAATTCAGTCCATTTATTGAAGGTTCATTCACTCATGTTTCGAGGCAAGGCAGAGTATCCGACGATAGAGATTTCACGCCAGCACCAGAGGCTTTTCAATTAATTGATTTGGGATTGGGTGGATCAACGAAATTGTGTAATAATAATTTGAATCTTTTTATAGATGTAGAAAATCTATTGAACACAACTTACAGAGACTATATGAACAGACTAAGATACTACGCTGATGAACTGGGAAGAAACATCAGTATTAGATTTCAATATCAGTTTTAATTATTTACTAACTTAAATTCAGTGGAAAAATGAATTACAAAACAAAAATCAACAAAACTCTCATGCTACTTTTTGTGGCGGTATTATTTATTTCAGCGTGTAGCAGCGACGATGATCCGGAGCCAGAACTTGAGCAAGAGATTATCACCAGGGTAGAGATGGAATTTACGAATACGCTTACAAGTGAAGTAGTTACTGCGAGATTCAACGACCCTGATGGCCCGGGGGGTAACGAACCCATTACTACAAATCCTACATTGTCGGCAGGTACGGTATATAGTGTGAGTTTAAAATTATACAACGATTTGGAAGGAGAAAATATCACCGAAGAGATAGAAGAAGAGGATGATGAGCATCAATTCTTTTTTATTCAAACAGGAGGCGTTTTTTCAGCTATTACCTATGATGATTTAGATGCTTTTGGAAAACCGGTTGGGTTGAAATCTAAGTTCACTACAGGCACTGCTGGAGCAGGAACATTGCGAGTAATATTGAGACATGAGCCTAATAAGGCAAATCCGGGTGTGGCATCAGGCATTATCGACAATGCGGGAGGCGATACTGATATTGATATTATTTTCAATGTTACCGTACAGTAGCTAATTGATATTAATAAATAAAAAAAGGCTGCTTAAATAGATTAGGCAGCCTTTTTACGTTTCTACATGGTTTATTTCAAGGTTCGTCGGTGGTATAGTTACTGGTAAATTTTTCTAATGCTTTTAAATCGATTCTATTTTCATAGAGCGCTTTGCCGAAGATCACGCCATAAACCCCTAAGTCCTCCAATTGCGATATATCATCTATTGACCTTACGCCGCCGCTGGCGAGCACACATAAACCTGGAAATCTATCGATCAGATTTCTGTATAAATCAAAAGAAGGGCCTTCCATCAAGCCATCTTTCGAAATATCAGTGGTTTTAATATACTTCAAGCTTCTGAAATAGAAACTGTCGACATGATCGTAAATGTCTATTTCGGTTTTTTTCTCCCAACCTTTAATAAGGATTTTTTCATTGAGCGCATCCGCACCCAGTACAATTTTATTCCGACCATAAGAAATGATCCAAGAGGCGAACCAATCGGGTTTATTCACAGCAACTGTGGCGGCTGTAATGGAAGTAGCCCCATATTCATAGGCTTTGCTGATGTCGCCATCGGTATTTATCCCCCCGCTAAAATTTATCCTCAAATTGGTATAACCAGCAAGTGTTTCTAAGATATGGTAATTTACAGGTGCTCCACGGCGTGCGCCATCTAAATCTACCAAATGAATGATTCTAATGCCATGATCTTCGAATTTCTTGGCAAGTTCCAATGGATTTTCTTTATACACTTTTTCGCTTGCGAAGTCTCCATTTTGAAGCCTTACAAACTTTCCATTGAGTATTGATATGGAGGGAATAATTTCGATCATGAATTATGAAATATAAATTGTAATCAAAGAGTTTAATTCAAATGCAAAAGACAGTATTTAATGAAAAGTATAGAGGCCGATTGCTAATATACTAAAAATTCAACTTTAATGAATGACTCTATAAATAATCATTTTTTTGGATCTACCTGAATGTAGTAGGGCAAGGGTTCTTTCCATATATTTGTGAGCATTTTATAAATTCATATTATTCGTGATTCCACAGTATTCTATTCAGCACCTCCCGCTCACTCAAATTGCCGAGCAGTTTGGCACTCCACTTTATGTGTATGACGCGGAAAAGATTGTTTCTAATTATAACACGCTAGCAAACGCATTCCCAGGCCTTAAAGTAAAGATCAAATTTGCGAGTAAGGCACTTACCAATATGGCCATTTTGAAGCTATTGAAAAAGGTTGGTTCAGGGATGGACGCCGTATCTATTGAGGAGGTGAAAATTGGCTTGAAAGCTGGCTTCGAGCCAAATGAGATTTTATTTACTCCCAACAGCGTAGCTATGGACGAGATAGATGAGGCGGTGGAATTAGGTGTGGTGATTAATATTGATAATATTTCGGTGCTGGAGCAATTTGGTCATAAGTACCATAACACGGTGCCTTGTTGCATCCGCTTCAATCCGGGAATAATGGCGGGAGGACATTCTAAAATTTCTGTGGGGCATATTGATTCCAAGTTTGGTATTTCCATTTTGCAGCTTAGGCATGTCATTAGAGTGGTAGAAGCCAATAATATCAGGATTAATGGCCTGCATGTTCACACTGGGTCAGATATTCTCGATTCGGAAGTATTTTTGCGTGGAGCTGAAATTCTTTTTGATGCTGCTGTGAGCTTCCCAGATTTAGAATTTATTGATTTTGGTAGTGGATTCAAAGTAGCTTATAGAGATGGGGATGTTACTACGGATATTGCGGCTTTGGGTGAAAGGTTGAGTAAAGCATTCAAAGCTTTTTGCGTGGAGTATGGAAGGGAGCTGGAGCTTTGGTTTGAGCCGGGTAAGTATTTAGTAAGTGAAGCTGGGATATTATTGGTCAAAGCAAATGTTGTTAAAACCACTCCTGCAACTGTATTTGTTGGGGTAAACTCGGGCATGAACCATTTACTGAGACCCATGATGTACGAAGCATATCACGATATTGTGAATGTGAGCAACCCCGAAGGAACACCACGTGTATATACCGTTGTAGGCTATATATGCGAAACCGATACTCTTGGTGCGGATAGGAAATTATCCGAAACGCGGGAAGGGGATGTATTGGCCATAATGAATGCTGGTGCGTATGGCTATATGATGGCCTCTAATTACAATTCGAGGCCAAAACCTGCAGAGGTATTAGTATATGAGGGAAAAGCGCGTTTGATTAGAAAGCGGGAAACACTGGAAGACATATTAATAAACCAGGTGGATATCGAATTATAGAAAATGAACAATTAATGTGCTAGCCAGACCTTTTGTCTAAGTGTATATCCATCTTTATGTACAATCACTAAATACATCCCAGTGTTTAGTGAATGAAGTGGAATCTCATAAAAACCATTAGAGCTATGGAGGGTTTCGTAGTTTGTCGTAAAAACGACCTCTCCTGTTTTTGAATAAACTTCGAGGTGTGTCACTCGTTCTGAACCCAAATTTTCAATATAAAGGTTTTTCTTTCGCGTTGTCCAAATTTTGGGACTTGCCGAAATTTTCAAATCGATTCTCAAGATTTCAGTCGTACTGGAGCTGCCGTTTACATCTACTTGTCTGATTTTATAGAAATTTCTGCTTTTGTTCACCAGGATGTCTGTAAAGCTATAGTTTGTTAATATCATGGAGTTGCCTTTAGATTCGATTTCAGCAATTTTCTTAAATAAACTCCCGCCTTCTTCTGATTTTAATATTTCAAAATGGCTCACATCTTTCTCTAAGCTTGTTTCCCAATGGAGGACTACGTTTCGATCTTGCTGTTTGATGGTAAATGATTTCCAAACTACAGGTAAAACACTCTGGGGGTTTATTGTGCCTAGTCCATACACTCCCGCTGGATTTACACCTACGGTAATTTCTCCGATCTGGCTATTATCTATCGTAGTGAGTGGTGCTAAATCGCCAGAGGTGCTTGAAGAAAAGCCAATCCTTATGTCTTCATCGTCGCTTAAAATATCCTCAGCTTCATAGGTGAATTTGATGCTTCCTGTACTCAGGCTTCCAGCCACTGTTTCTAGCTGCCAATGGTATTGACTACTCAAAAGCAAGATAGGTGCTACAGGATTACCTACTGGCCCAGCTTCCACTATTTCTAAGCTGTATTCATGGCCTGTGCCACTAATATTTGCATGTGCAGGTCTGAAAATTCCTCCTTTACCAACTGGAAAATACTTCTCGCCACTCCCTGTATGTGCCATTGGCCCGCTCACAAAACTATCCGAAGAACCACCATCAACGCTAGCCGCAGCAGATAGGGTAAGCAAGTAGCTTTCTGAAATGAGATTTCCGTTTATTAGGTTGAGCCGATTACTGATGCTTTTTGGCTCATGCAAGCTCAGCCCGTATGAATTATCAACGACAAGGTTTGGAATGCTTGGATCAGGCCAATTTTCTTCGGTGGTCAATTGGGCATTTGTGCCTCGAAAAACCAAGGTGGAGCTTGATGCATAATTGAGTGCAAATGAAGCACGACTTATTGTTGCGCTCCCTTCTATCATCAATGAATCGTTCACAGTGATTGCGTTGGCTAAGGTTTTTACCCCTGAGCCAGCTACCCTTAGATTATCATAAGTACCAAAGGCTACACCTCCCGAATTTCCTTGCAATAGTGTTTGATTTCCGCTACTTCCAAATATGATGAGCCCTTCGTTTATTATACTCGCAGCAGCTATGTACGGGCTAGTACCGAACAATTCTAGTACACCCCCTTCATTGATCCTAAATTCTTGACAAGCACTATTACTGCCTTTGGAGATTACTTGCAAGCCTGCGGAAGCTCCAGTCCTAGCTGAAATAAGTTTTCCCCCATCTTCTATTATGAATTCTCCCGAACTACCACTTGCTCCGCCACCATCTGCCGATAAGCGATTGGTTCCTGAGTTTACTGTTCCATTTCTGATTACGATTCGCCTTGCCTTAAATGTATTGTCAATGGTAATTATCACCTCATTGCTCATATCAAAAACTACCCTAAATGAATTATGATTGGCTGCCCAGGCTCCGTCATTTAAGAATGTCCTTGAATCTCCCCTTACTATTATTCCACCATTATTATCAGATTGGATTTGACTTTGACTAACCCCTATACTGGAACTGAAGTCATTATTGCCCAAAGTAGGGGTTGTGCCTTCTGCGCCAAAAAAGGTGCGCATAAACCCAAAAACCTCCAATGAATTTGATCCTAACACTAAAAAGCTACTGCAAACACCCATTGAGCAGCCACCTCCAGTGGAGTTAATGCCTGCACTCAAATGGAGATTTAATACGCTCTGATTTGTATTGACCGTAACGGTCTGTTGTACCTGTATCCATACTGAACTACTTTCTGTTGGGATTTGCCCAGCAGTAGCATCTATCCATATAGCACCATTATATCGTTCCCAGGTGGTGATAGCACTCCAGAGCCCATCTGCTTTGCTTCTGAAATCTCCAGCACTTTGGCCATAACTGCCTTCCGTGCTGAAAATGATGAGCACAACTAGTAGTAGCTGACGATATTTTTGTATATCCTTTTTCACCACGTATCGCTAGATGGCAGCTATTCACCTTTGGTCAATAGCGTCAAAAAAAAAGAAATCAGACCTTCGTCGGCGTCAGGTAATGGCTAATTTATGCTCCAGTAAGCGCAATCATCCGCTCTTTCAAAGGCTTATAGTACACCCTGCCAATAGAAACCTCCTGATCACCCATAAATAAGTGTGTAGGCTTAATTGCCGTGATGGCATCCATTCGAATAATATGTGATTTATGAATTCGTAGGAAGTCCTTTTCGGGCAACTTAGATTCAATTTCTTTAATTGGTTTGTTTACTAAGATGATCTTTTCCTTGGTTGTGATATTGATTTTTCGTCCGTTAGAGGTAATCAACAATATTTCACTAAACTTCACTTTTGTAAGAATACCATCGTATCTAACAAAAATTCCATCTCCCATCACCAAGTTTTCATCGTTGCTTGAAGCCGACTTTTTCTTAGGCTTTTCATCTTCACCTTTGAGATTTTCATAATTGCTTAAGGCAATCTCAATGGCAGCAAATACGCCATCCACTTTAAAAGGCTTTACTAAATACCCAAAAGGCAAGGTCTTCTTTGCTCTTTCCAATATAGCTCTTTCCGCAAAAGCCGTCAAGTATATAAATGGCAAATTATATTTCTCCTTAATGATTTCACCAAGCTGGATTCCGTCTTTATCTCCTTGGATATTGATGTCCAATAGAACTAAATTTGGTTTGAAGGACTCTATTTTAGTCAGAGCTAAATCTGCTGAAGGAGCAGTGTCAGTGAGATAATCGCCAGATAATTCAAGGATTTCCATTAGATTTTCTGCGATGCTTGAGTCATCTTCTACTACTAATATCTTAAGTTTTGAAGCCAATTTTATGCTGGTTATTTGTAATTTTATCTACCAATATCGGTATAAAATTTAATGAATTCAAAAATTAACGTAATAATCGAATTAAAATCTTTCCGCAAAGTGGTATTTAAATTAGAAAGCATGGCATCTAATCGCTATTTTGATGTCGTGAATAAATTTGAGGATACAACGCTCTCTTAAATTTTATCTCGGGTGCTTTTAGAATTTATTCGCCACTAGCTTTTGTTTTCTCTTCAAACCGCTGCCTGAACAGAGGGCTTTCTGTTTTCATCCACTTATCCCAAAGGGTAAAATATAATCCATAATTGCAGGAGTATTTTTGGTGATGCAAACTGTGATGGCTGGCCCCAATCCAATGCTTACCAAACCAATGCTTGTATGTGCCTTTTGGATAAATTTCTATATCCAAGTGATTTATTACGCTGGTGACGGTCATTATCGTGAGCTGTACAACTATAGCATAGGGGTGCATTGCAATCGTTAGGATAATAAGCGGGAGGATAAGTCCCTCGAGCAATCCCTCCGCAGGATGGAATGAGAATGCCATCCGTGGTGAGGTAATCATGCTTTGGTGATGCACCTTGTGGATTTTGCGATATATGGTTGGCGTATGCATCCACCTGTGTAGCCAATAATAGTACGTTTCGTGAATAAACATCCCAATGGCAATGCTTGTCAAAAACCACCCTATTCCATACGTATCAAAATCAGTGTAAATCGCCGTATAGCCTTCTTGCTATGCTACAGCAGTTAGCGTACCAATTAAGGCAAATAATAGCGAGGTAATAATTGAATATTTTAGCTCAAACCTAAATTGCTTGTTGGAATGCGGCTTTTGGTTGATTTTTCTACTTTGCCATTTTTTGGGAGACCACAAATAGAAGTACATATAAAATCCTCCCGCCAGCATAAAGTACCGAATCACCACCATCGAAAACATGCCTATAAATAGCATTCCGACAATGAAAGGTTCGGTAAAATCCCAGAGAATGGTATCCAACATGATTGGATTTATTGCTTTTGTTGATATAGTTTCCACCAAGGAACCCAAGGAGTATTATGATGCTCGTAATGGTAGCCAAAAAAATAGCAACTCAAAAATGCCCAAAGGTGGTTTTTCGATTGGCTCCTTGCTTTATGCTTATTGGTGGCTTCATGCTCACCTCTATGTGGCAAATAGGTGCCAAAATAGAATAGTTGTAGCGTAGCGAGAAAAGAGGGTGCAATCCAAAAAAGAAGTAGATTCTCCTGCGGAATATATAATTTGAGAATATTAAAAGTAATGGCCATCAATACAATTTGTTTCCAATCCACGTATTCCATCAAAAATTTGAGGTACCAGCCAAAAAAGCCTTTTTGTGCATAATCTGGATCCTTGTCTGTCGCGACATATTTATGGTGCTCGTGGTGTTTGGGTAACAAGCGATGGTAAAAATTGAAAGCAAATAGGAGTGCAGCAAATGTGCCTAATATCTTATTTAATGTGGAATTGCTAGGACTTATGACACCATGCATCGCATCATGAGCAGTGATAAACAACCCAGTGTATAAGTGACTTTGGACAAGGATAAAAAGCGGGAGGAGCAAAGACGTGTAAGTAACTTCCCATTGCAGGGAAATACTCAGCATCACGAACCAAGCTGATATGATTAGGATGGAAATAATTACACCAAGATGTTTCTTGAGCAAGGTCATGGACAAGTTTACGAAAAATTTAGAAGGTGGACAGTCTTTCTTTTACCTGCTCCATGAGCCACATGGGAGTGGAAGTGGCACCACAAATACCTATCGTTTCTCCTGAACCAAACCAATCAGAATCCAATTGATCAGCATTTGAGATGAAATAGGTGGATGGGTTTTGCTCCTTACATACATTGTAAAGAACTTTTCCGTTCGATGATTTGGTGCCGGACACAAAAATAATGTGATCGAATTTACCTGCAAAGTCTCTTAACTCTCTATCTCGATTAGAAACCTGCCGACAAATGGTGTCGTTGGAATTGACAGTAATGCCCGCTTCCATCAATGTTTTGGTGATTTCGTAAAAGCTATCGGTACTTTTAGTCGTTTGGCTGTACAGCGTTAAGCTTTTTGGAAGGGTTTCTATATCTAGTTCGTCTATACTTTGAAAAACAACCGCTTCATCACTAGTTTGTCCCAAAAGACCAATTACCTCAGCATGACCGTGTTTACCATAAATGTATATCTTCTCCTTCTTATCAAAAGAGTTTTTGATTCTGTTTTGCAGCTTTAGCACCACAGGGCAAGAGGCATCAATAAGGGTAAGGTTATTATTAAGTGCTAATTCATAAGTAGAAGGAGGCTCACCGTGCGCGCGAATTAATATACTTTCATTTTTTAATTCTCCCAAGTCGTCATGCGTAATGATTTTCAAACCCTTTGCTTCTAGCCTCTTAACCTCTTCATCATTATGTACAATATCCCCCAAGCAATATAGATACCCTCTTTCATCGAGTATTTCCTCAGCCATCTCAATGGCATATACTACGCCAAAGCAAAAGCCAGAATTGTTATCTATTTCTACTTTTAGGTTCAACATAAGTGTTTAACTCTGAATTGTTTTGATTGTTTATTTGCGCAAAATATTAAAGGTAATTGAGTCTGTATTTGAACCAGGTTTGAACCAGCAAACTCATTTTTTTCATATCAGGAATCCTAATCCGTTCATCTAAAATGCGAGAAGCTGGGCAGTTACGTATTTTATCGAAAAGCTTCAAATAGTAAACGTAAGCGAGGTACACACCCATTTTAGCGCCTTCCGGTAGTTTCATAATGCCGACTAATGCTTCTTCAAAATCTTTGGCAATATCTTCCTCAATTTGCTTCTTTACTTCTGGAGTAAATTGTTTGAAATCCACACCCGGAAAATATACCCTGCCACGCTCTTCATAGTCACTTTTTAAATCTCTCAAAAAGTTTACTTTTTGAAAAGCAGCACCCAACTTCTTAGCCGATGGCATCAAGGTCTGATATTCTGAATCATTGCCTTTGCAAAAGACTTTAAGGCACATAAGCCCAACTACTTCTGCTGAGCCATAAATATATTCCTCGTATTTCGAATCGTCAAACCGCTTTTTATACAAGTCCATTTCCATGCTGAAAAGGAATGCTTCAATTAAATGCTTATCGATTTGATATTCATTGACCACCAATTGAAAGCTATGTAAAATTGGGTTTAGGCTTATGCCTTTTTCAATTGCTTTGAAGGTTTCTGCCTTGAACTCTTCTAGCAAGGCAGCTTTGTCGAAGTCATGAAAAGTATCTACGATTTCATCAGCATAGCGAACAAACCCATAGATTGCGTATATCGGCAGGTGAAATTTTTTGTCAAGCGTTTTGATACCCAATGAAAATGAGGTGCTGTAGCGAAGTGTTACCAGCTTGCTACATTCAAAGGTTGTTTGATCAAAAAGCTCTTTTCCAGTACTCATATTTAATTACAGCGAATATTCTTTCGAAATCTCTTTTGCTACGACTCTTCCCGAAATTAAGGAAGGAGGCACTCCAGGTCCAGGCACGGTCAGCTGTCCTGTGTAAAATAAATTTTTCAACTTTTTACTTTTAAGTGAAGGCTTCAAAATGGCTGTTTGGGTTAGTGTATTTGCTAGCCCGTACGCATTGCCTTTAAAGGCATGATAGTCTTTCACAAAATCATTATGAGCATAGCTTCTCTTGTAAACGATGTGCTCTCGTATCTTATTGCCAGACAGTCTCTCCAATCTATCCATCACAATATTAAAATATTTTTCCTTTATTTCCTCATTATCCTCCATTCCAGGTGCGGTGGGTACCAGCAAGAAAAGGTTTTCCATGCCATCGGGTGCTACAGATAAGTCTGTTACGGAGGGCACACATGCATAAAATAATGGTTTGCTAGGCCATTTAGGTTTTTCGTATATTTCGATAGAATGTACACCTAAATCTTCGTCAAAAAATAGATTATGATGTAAAAGATTTTTCAATTTCTTATTTACACCAATGTAATATAGTAGTGATGACGGCGCCATTACTCTTTTATCCCAGTATTTAGCACTGTAAGATTGTTTGTCCTTTGGAAGCAGCTTTGTCTCTATATGGTGGTAGTCAGCACCCCCAACTACAATATCAGCTTCATATTCGCTATCTATAGTGATTACTTTTCGGATGTTGTCCCCATCAAATTGAAAGCCTTTTACTTCTTGGTTGAGTTTGATCTCCACGCCCAGCTCTTCGGCGAGGGCAACTAGGCCTTCCACTATTTTGAACATACCACCTTTGGGATACCAAGTCCCTAGGGCCATATCAGCATAATTCATCAGACTGTAAAGTGCGGGTATTTTATGGGCTGTAGATCCCAAAAATAGCACCGGAAACTCCATAAGGGCGACAAGTTTGGGATGCTTGAAAAACTGCGAAACGTGCTTGCTCATAGAAGTGAATACATCTAATCGCAATACGTCGCGCCAAAGTTTCAGATCTATATATTCTGTTAGGCTTCGTCCCGGCCTAAAAACTAAATCGTGGATTCCTACTTGATATTTGTAGGCTGCTTGACTCATAAATTCTTTTAACCTCCCGCTGCTTCCTGGCTCTAGCGACTCGAACATCGCTTCTAGTTCGGCAGGTACAGCAGGAATATCCAAACGATCATCTTTCCCAAAGAATACAGAATATGAAGGATCTAATCGGATGAGATCGTAATAATCAGAAGTTTTTTTTCCGAAATGTGCAAAATAGGAATCGAAAACATCGGGCATCCAATACCAGCTTGGCCCCATATCAAAAACAAAACCCTGTTCGCTAAACTTCCTTGCCCTTCCTCCAGGCACAGAATTTTTTTCGAGCAGGGTTACTTTATAACCTTCTTTACTAAGACATGAAGCGGCAGAAAGTCCAGCAAAACCTGAACCAATAACAATTACACTTTTAGGCTTCATAAAAACGTATATTTTCAACAAGGTGAACCATAGAATTTGAGCTTAATATACTCAAATTTCAACTTTATTTATATGCATACACCTTTAATCTGTCTTTTAATATTTTTCTAGCGATGTGAATTCTATTCTTCACCGTACCTATAGGAATGCCCAATTTATCGGCGATTTCATGATACTTAAAACCTCTGTAGTGCATCATAAACGGCGATTTGTGCACATCATCCAGTTCTTCAATCGCTAAGTTTATGTCCTTTAAAGCGAAACCAGTGTAAGCATTGTTTTCGATGATGCTTGCTGATGAATTGATGTAATGTAAATTGTCCGTGGTGTCTACGAAAGTACCTTTTCTCACCATTCTCTGATAATTGGTAATAAAAGTATTTTTCATAATGGTGTACAACCATGCTTTGAGATTGGTACCTTCTGTAAATTTCTCACGATTTGTAAATGCCTTCAAGACTGTTTCCTGCATTAAATCGTTGGCGTCTTCCATGTCTCTTGTAAGTTTCAATGCGAAAGGCTTTAAAGCCTTGGACATTTTGTCGAGTGTGTAACTGAATTCTAAAGCTGTCATGTCTTATGGTTTTTTGTTTAACAAATCTAACGAATGATTAAACAGTATGCAAGCATTTGTTTATCTTTAATTCGTAAAGATTAAACAAAAGGTTGCGTAAATTTTCAATTATTTTTTTGAAATGGCCACAAGGTCATTTAAAGCTATAAAATCTAATAAAAATATTTTGAAAAGCGATGGCTTTGTTTATCAGAACATGAACAAATTCCCTATCAATAGATGGGAATGGGCGGGAGGAAAATAAAAAAGCTATCCGATTGAATAGCTTTATATAAATTTTATCTTTTTTGGATTCTTAAACTTTTACAGTTACAGATTCTTGATCTACATAATCGATCAAGTATTGAATATTGGCCATCTCTATAGTATTTTCAGTAAGTTGCAAGTCTTGACCTATTACCTGGTAGCCGCTGAGGATGACAGTTGAGTCGCAAAACTTCTCTCCAAGGTTCTGCACATAGTTCTGCACATTTTCTTGGCCCGGTGATGAGGTGATCACAGTAAGTACATAGTCTGGCTTGTGGATTTCTTTCACAACATCCAATTGTTGCAAAGGCATGTTTTGTCCTAAATAAATTACTTTGAATCCTCTAGCCTTTATTAAATAGCAACTGAAAAGCAAACTCAATTCGTGCAATTCACCTTCTGGTAAATAGAGCAAGAACTTTTTTGCTTGCGGATCGGCAGTTTTTAGTTGACCATCTATAGCCACTATCATTTTTTGTCTAATGAGGCTGCTGATAAAATGCTCATTAGCGGGATTGATAGAGCCGGTTTGCCATAACAGCCCAATCCTTGAAAGGAATGGATAGACGATTTCTTTTACAGTTTTCTCAAAACCCATCTGTAGGATTGAGGCGTTCAAGATCTTATCAAAACGATCTTCATCCATATCTACCATGGCGATGGTGAGGGTGTGTATTTGATCAGGGAAGTGTAAATGCTTTTCAGTGAGTTTAAGTACTTCCTCCTGCATTTGTTTTTCGGACATTTCGGCAATGCGTGAAATGCGGAAGCCATTATCCTTAAGCAGGGAAATGTTTAATACGAGTTTCAAATCATGGTCATCATAATAGCGAATATTTGTTTCTGTACGTTTGGGTGACATGAAATTATACCGCTGCTCCCAGATTCTAAGTGTGTGAGCTTTGATGCCAGACAAATGTTCCAAATCCTTAATTGAATATACGCTCACCATTCTTCTCCTGATTATTTGTCAAATTTGAAATATCTTTTTGGCACATAGAGCAATCCAAAACAAATCGCTCCGTCCTTTTTATTTGTCTTGTGATGATCCTGATGCGCTTTGGCAATCCCTGTTATGAATTTACTTCCTGGTCGTTTTGCCCACTTCAACCTTCTGTGGATAAACATATCGTGAAAGATAAAATAGACCATTCCATACAAGCTGATGCCCGCACCCAACCAAAATCGATAATCCCATTCGGGTAAACCAAAGATGATCAGGGCGACCGCGACGCTCCCAAAGAAAAGGGTAAATACGTCATTCAATTCGAATTTCCCTTTGCTTGGGTTATGATGGCTTTTGTGAATGAACCACAACGATCCATGCATCAAATACTTATGAATGGCCCATGAAGCTACCTCCATAGCTACAAATCCGATGATTAAAAATAACAGATTGACCATTTTATGAAGAACTCCGATTATTTAATAATGTTTAATATCAGATAGAAAGAATTAAAAGCCTCAATATCAGAAAGAAAAGCAACTGTATAATAAAGACTTTGCTAGCCAGAAAGTTATATTTAGTGAAGGGGAAGCTAATAAAGAGGATTTGGAGAAACAGTGAAATACCAAACCAACCTACATAATTTTTGAAAGGAATAGTACCTTCTGCCCATGACCAAAAGTCGAAATAAACAGCCACAGGTTCAATGAGCCAATCTAGGCCTACCATAATTAAAGCTGCTATGAGCGGTTTTACCCATTTCCTTACTGGGAGACTATTTGCCAAATAGCCACTTGCCAAAACTAAGATGAGCCAGTTGGCACCAATTAGTACGGGCACTTCCCAAACTTTGAATCCCAGCGTAGAACCATAGCTGTAGTCGCCAAAGATTAACCCTGTGTGTATACCCAAGACCTCGCAGAAAAAACCAACTGCAAAAGTGATGCTGGTGAAAAGCAAAAAGCTTCGGTCTTTGTTTTCTTGAAAGAGAATTAATAATAGGGTGGTTGTCCACAGCGAAAATGGCGTGAGCGCCTGAAACAAACTTTTACTCGCAGGAAATGCCAAGCCAACAATACCTGCTAGATAGATCAGAATAAGAAGGACAAAAGCTCCTTTGGCGAGGCGATTTTGGAAGGGATGTAGATAGTTTGCTTGAAACATTTAATAATTTAAAAACTTTGCCAACAATAATGCGAAATAAAGACTCAAATGGTTAAGAAGCGAATGCTAAGGTATTGTTCTTTCAAAATAGGTTTTTTTGGCCATTATATTCATAAGTATTCTTTAGGCTATTTTTCCGTCCATTTGTAATGAACTGACTATTACCTTTTCACATCATTGCTTCGAAAATTAGATAATTATGTTTTCAATTCAACTATTTTATTTATTTTTGAATTAAGAATTTGGTTTGTCCATAGATTTCATCAAAAATTATTTCAGGTTTACGCTTGAATATTTGAAAATGCAAAAAAGTACACTTCTCACCATTATATCATTTTCATTCCTCTCCTGTTCCGAAGTGCCGGTGGAGAGGAATGTTAATGTCAAGCTTGTCTTTGATGAGGTGTTGCTGCCCATCCCTAATGACTTAACGAATGATTGGAGGGGGGCAAGTTTTTCAGTAGAGAATGGTCAGAAAATATTGCATATTTACGATCCATTTCATAAAGATATTTCCCAATATTCTGTTGATGAAAAGAAAGTAATTAATAGGTTGAAGCCTTTTTCAGACACCCTTGATCCTGGGAATTCAGGAATTATGTTTAAGAAGCTTAGGTCAGGATATTTTGTCCATTCTTCTCTTGATTTTTTGCATATATCCAATCAAGGAAACCTTCTTGCTAAATGGGATTATTTTATTGGCAAAAAAAATAAAATGGAGAATTGGGATTATGAGACAAGAAAGCGACTTTTTTCGACTGGAAATGTTATGGTATCTGCTACAAGTAGTACTTCTGTACCACTTGCGATTGAATTAACAAATGTATTTTGGGAAGGGGTTTTTAGGCAAGATTTTTATGAATTTGATATCCTTTCCAATTTTGATTTTACAACGGGTCAATTAACGACTTTTCCAATTCGTTTCCCTGCTAGTTTTAACCAAAACGGAAAATCGTATCCAACAAATCATAAGTTCTCATTTACGGGTTCGGAGGATGGCCGTATCGCTTATTCTTTTGGTATTGATGAAAACATTCATGTGTTAGATATAGCTACTGGGAAAGTTGAAACGCATGAAGTAAAGAATCCCAATTTGCCAATAAATATTTATCCTATTGATAAGGCTTCATATCTCGATAAGGATTTTTACACGTATGAGTATTTGCGAAATTATACGATGTATCGTCATTTATTATATAGTCCTTATTGGGATGGATTTCTACGCATGGCAGTTCATTTAGATAATGGCAACCTTCATCTTATTTATGAATTGATTAATTCGGATTGGGAGGTTGTAGGACAGTTTGAAGTGCCTTCCGCCTATCACCCGATACCTATATTCTTCCCAAACGAGATATGGTTTCCTTTTAGATTGGGCTATAAGCCCGACGAGATGAAATACTACAGAGTGACTATTGGGGAGTAGCTAATTTTTTAGCTTTGTAAAAGTATACTATTAATCGAAGCCAGAGAGTTTCTTGAGCAACTGGCGAAATGATATCGGAGAAAGAAGCAAAGAGGTCTATTTCTCAAACAGATTTAAGTATGATTTATTGACATATAGGCATGATTATCAAAAATTATTTACCTTGAAAAAAGGCTTTAAACTAGTTTTAAGCCTGTTTAAAAAATAACTACAAAATAAATTAAAAAATAGTAGGATTTCTACCCCCCCCCATTATTTTTAAATCGAGCTCATTGTTCCTTAGTGCTAGGGTTTTTATTCACATTTTAATAACTAACACAATGAAAAAGATTCTTAATTTGTTACTAGGATTGGCGATGCTTATTGCCTTATTTGTCTTTGCATCACCTAAAGATGTAATTGCTCAAAATTCGTATGGTGGTTTGTGTTGCGACTACATCAATTCCACCTGTCATCACCCGATAGGGGATAGCTTCGATAATGCAAGGTGGGAAAAAGGGTTATCCCTGTGCCCTCCCATAATAATCAATTAATTTGAATGAAAAAGAAGTTGCATTTTAAAGATGCAGCTTCTTTTCTAAAACTTAATATAGAATGAAGAAGATTGCTTTAATTCTTGTTTTAGCTTGTGCATGTGCCTCACCAAATAGTACTGAAATTAAATTTGGCAGAGAAGTACGAACATTCTCTTATGAAGACTTCGAAGTAGAAGTTATTAAAAGTGAAATAAACTATTTTACTGAGATATTCAAGCCGATTAATATAGCCATTACTGAAAACCATATCCTCGTTTCAGACAGAGCCACCAAGAAGCACTTGCATATCATTTCTAAAGAGAATTCTAGGTATGTTGGTCAATTAGGAGATAGAGGCCAAGGGCCAAATGAGTTTCTTTCCCTTTCTGGGTTTAAGAGAAGTTTCAATGACGATCAGTTTATTGTTTATTCAATCAATGATAAGAAGGTGGTTTTTTATACACTTCCTTTAGGGTTATCAGATTTAACCGAAAACATCATACAGCCTGACTCGATAATAAAGCTTAATTTAGTAGATCCAGAAATCACTTATTTTGAATTTTTATCTAGTAATACATTGGTTAGTAAACAATTGACCAAGAGGGAGAAATTTGTGGAAATTGATTTTTTGACTAGAGAAAGGTTAAATGATTGGGATACGTGGGATGGGATGTTAGAAGATCGAGAAGATCCTTTTTCAATTGTAGCTAGTGTTTTTCAAGGAAAACTCGCAACCAATCCTGCACGAACTCACTTTGGTCATGCTACTGTCTTTTGGGATTTAATAGAAGTGTTTAATCTTAAAGAAAACAAGTGGTTGAGGCTGGTTGGGCCTGATAAATTAGACCATATTTTCTCCATTGATATGAGTCCAGGATATCCGATGCACTATATAGAGGAGGGAAACAAAATAGGGTATGTTGATTTTCATCTTGGTTCAGATTACATTTTCGGACTCTACAGTGGAATGCCTGATAGAAGGGCACATGGCACTAGAGTCTTGGTTTTTGATTATGATGGAAACCCAATCAAATCCTATAAACTAGACGTCCCGGCTATCAGGTTCGCCGTAGATGAGGATGAAGGCACTATTTATTTAGTATTTACAGATAAGGATGATGCAGGAATTGCAAAATTCAAGGTTGATTTGCCTTGAGGTTTACATAGAAGTGATGCGAATACTATAGAGGAACTAGTTTAGTTTCTCTTTTTTTATTTATACTTGGCCGCAAAACGATTGGTAAATGTGCCATTCAAGTACCGCTTGGTATTTTCTTTCAAACCTCACTCACCTTTTCCAAGAAAGCGTTAATTTTATCGCAAAATCAATTGGCTGATGATCGTTTACAATGTAACCATAAACATAGATAGTGAAGTAGAAGCGGAGTGGCTGCGATGGATGAAATCGGTGCATATACCCGACGTAATGGCCACCAATTGTTTCGAAAATACCGGAATGCTCAAAATGATGTATGAGCAAGAGGCTCAAGGCATTACTTATGCGATCCAGTATACGGCCAAAAGCATCCAAATGATTGAGCAATACCAAAAGGAATTTGCCACCGCATTGCAAGCGGATCATAGCGCACGCTACAAAGATAAATTTGTAGCATTTCGCACCTTGCTGGAAGAGGTTTAGCCCACTACATCATAATATGCGCTTCGCAATTGGCAGTTGAGCCAGCCTGCATCGAAGTCGGATTGTAGCCTTTGGTAGAAGCGGATGGCGGGCTCGTTCCAGTCCAACACTTGCCAAGATATTTGGCGGCTGTTGGTTTCTTTTGCCCTAGCGATTAGCTTTTGGAAAAGTAGTTTGCCAATGCCAAGGCCTCTTTTATCCTCCCGCACCACAAAATCTTCGAGGTATAGCACACGCCCTTTCCACGTGGAGTATCGCCAATAATATAGGGCGATCCCTATGATTATTTCATTTTCTTCAGCTACAAAAAACTCAAAAAGTGGATCTTCTCCGAAACCATCTTTCAGCATAGATTCCATGCTCGTTTCCACTTCGTTGGCAGCTTTTTCATATTCTGCCAATTCTTTTATTAGTCGATATACACTGGGAATGTCTTGCGGGGTACCGTTTCGAATAGTTATCATGACAATGGGGTATATTAGCTATTTAGATAAACAAATCTAAGAAATTTGGATTTTACTCCAAGCAAAATCAAGCTTCTAACGAAAGCGGGAGGAAATTGCGCCCTCATTCCTGCTGCTTATAAATGCCAAAAGACCCGAATTAAGGGTCTTTTGGAGTATTCAATTATGAGTTTCAATGCGCATTAGCCATTCATAGAGATCAAGAATTCTTCATTGTTTCTTGTGCCTTTCATTTTATCAAGGATAAACTCCATGCCTTCTACTGGATTCATATCGGCCATGTATTTACGTAGTATCCACACTCTTGCAAGTTCTTCCTTATCAAGAAGGAGATCTTCCCTACGTGTGCCCGATGAAGTAACATCAATAGCAGGGTAGATTCTACGATTACTGATCTTACGATCCAACTGCAATTCCATATTTCCTGTGCCTTTGAATTCCTCGAAGATCACCTCGTCCATTTTGGAGCCTGTCTCGATAAGTGCTGTCGCAATAATCGTAAGGGAACCGCCATTTTCGATATTACGAGCCGCACCGAAGAAACGCTTAGGTTTGTGCAACGCATTGGCATCCACACCACCCGAGAGGATCTTACCAGAGCTTGGCACTACGGTGTTGTACGCACGCGCCAAACGGGTGATGGAGTCAAGCAGGATCACTACGTCGTGTCCACACTCTACCATGCGTTTCGCTTTTTCCAACACGATACTTGCCACTTTCACGTGGCGGTCCGCTTGCTCATCGAAAGTAGAAGATATTACCTCTGCTTTCACGCTTCTGGCCATATCCGTTACTTCTTCTGGGCGCTCATCTATAAGCAAAATCATCAAATAGCACTCGGGATGATTTTCCGCAATCGCATTGGCAATAGACTTGAGCAATACTGTTTTACCCGTTTTTGGCTGGGCTACGATCATACCACGCTGGCCTTTGCCAATAGGCGCAAATAAATCGAGAATACGACTTGAGTAATTATTCGATTTAGTGCTTAGCTTGATTTGCTCTTCTGGGAATAGCGGAGTCAAAAACTCAAACGGCACTCTATCTCTTATTTCTTCGGTAGTTCTGCCATTTACAGACTCTACTCTCAATAGTGCGAAATATTTTTCACCTTCTTTTGGAGGGCGAATTTGTCCTTTTACCGTATCACCCGTTTTCAAACCAAAAAGCTTGATCTGAGACGGCGATACATAAATATCGTCTGGACTTGCTAGGTAGTTGTAATCAGAAGAGCGAAGGAAGCCGTAGCCATCCTGCATCATTTCCAATACACCTTCATTTACGATGATACCATCAAAATCCTTGACGTTTGTCTGAGGTTTTCTTGGTTTTGGTATATGCCTGTTAGTGGCATCATCCTCTCTACGCTCTGGCCTAGGTGCTCTTGGTTCGCGAGGCTCTCTAGCTTCCCGTGGAGTGTTTTCCCTTGGCTCTTTTGTGTCTTCTCTCCGCGGATTAGGTGTACGCTGCTCCGTAGCAATAGGCGTTTCTTGCGTATCAGGCTTTTTAGCTTCTGGCGTATTTTCCTCCGCCTGGTTTCTGTTGCCTTGATTAGGATTTCTTGGCTGATTCCTGTCGGTTGGTTTAGTATCATTTTGGGTACGCTCAACCTTTCTTGGTGGAAGAGATTCCTTTTTGACTTCAGGTTTTGATACGCCAATATCTTCCTTAGTCTTTTTGTCTAGTTTGGATACAGTATCTTCTACTTCCAGATTAAAAGACCTTAATAATTCCTCGGCTGTCATTTCATTTACAGGCTTATTGATTTTGCCAGTATCTTCAGTTTTTGCCTGAGGTGGGTTGTTTGGTTTTTCGCGGGAGGTATCCGGTTTTCTGTCGGTTACATTTTGTCTGCGCACTCTAGGCTTTTCATCTCTATCTTTTTCGTTTCGAGTGGGAGCCGCACTAGGGCTTGGTTTTTCGGCAGCTTTTTCTGTGGATTTGCTGGCCTCATCTGTTTTTTTCTTTGGCAGCTTTTCGTCAGGGGTTATAGCCTGATGTTCAAGAATGGCATAAATCAAGTCTTGCTTAGCAAGTTTTTTGAAATTTTTCAGGCCCATTTCTTCGGCGAGTTCCCGCAATTCCGAAAGCAACCTGACACTTAGGTCGTCAATAGTATACATACATTAAGATTAGTAAATAAAAAACCTTTGATGATTGAGGTAAAGGTTGGAAAGTAAAAAGTGAATTTTTAACGATAAGATCTTACCATTTGATTCGATATTGGGATCAACATCTTTGGAAGACACTGCAATATTAGGCCAACCTTTATTAATAGTCAAGTGAATACTCATATTTAAGCAATTCTTTTTTAATTCCCTTTTTGCTCGGAATTGATTTATTTTGCAAACTCAAATCAAAACTACTATGCTTCCAATCACTCGCATCCGCGAAGAAAAAGAACTTTTTATAGCTGGATTGCTCAAAAGGAATATCCTCAATGCCAAGGGACTCATTGAAAATGCCCTCCAATTAGACGATCGCCGCAAGGAGTTAAAATTCGAAATGGACGGACAGCTTACCGAACTCAATACGATATCCAAGAGTATTGGCGAACTGATGCGTGCTGGAAATAAGGAAGAAGCGGAGAATCGAAAGCGTTGGACTGGTCAATTGAAGGAGACATCCAAAGCCTTGGGAGACGAGCTGCAAGCAGTAGAAAAGGATTTGCAAGACTTATTGTATACCATTCCCAATGTGCCGCATAGCTCTGTGCCAGCAGGCAAAAGTGCCGAGGATAATGAAGAAATTTTCAAATATGGGGATATTCCACAGCTACCAGAAGGTGCTTTGCCACATTGGGAGCTTATCCGCAAATATGACATTATCGATTTTGAACTCGGGACCAAAATTGCCGGAGCGGGTTTTCCTGTGTACAAAGGCAAAGGAGCTAGAATGCAACGGGCACTTATCAATTTCTTTTTGGACAATGCGCTGGAAGCTGGCTATGTAGAAATCCTCCCGCCATTTTTGGTCAATGAAGCTTCCGGCTACGGCACTGGGCAATTGCCCGACAAGGAAGGTCAAATGTATCACATGGCAGCCGACGATCTTTATCTGATCCCTACAGCAGAGGTTCCTGTGACCAATCTTTACAGAGACGTAATCCTCAATGCCAATGATTTACCGGTAAAAAATGTCGCCTATACCCCATGTTTCAGAAGAGAAGCGGGCTCTTGGGGCGCGCATGTGCGTGGGCTCAACAGGCTGCATCAATTCGATAAAGTAGAAATTGTACAGGTGAGATTGCCAGAAGAAAGCTATCAAGCCTTAGAAGACATGAGCCAATATGTGCAAGGCTTATTAAAAAAACTTGGACTGCCTTATAGAGTGTTGAGACTGTGTGGTGGCGATATGGGCTTCACTTCGGCACTTACTTACGACATGGAGGTGTATAGTGCGGCGCAGGAAAGATGGCTCGAAGTAAGTTCTGTTTCCAATTTCGAAGACTACCAAGCTAATAGGCTAAAATTGAGGCATAAAGGTGACGACAAGAAGTCTCGACTGCTCCATACCTTGAATGGTTCTGCTTTGGCGTTGCCAAGAATATTAGCGTCGATCTTAGAAAACAATCAGACAGAAGCGGGAATAAGCGTGCCGGCAGCCTTGATTCCTTATACAGGATTTGAGCTTATCAATTAAGTATTGTAGATAGGCCGTTTTGAAAAAATCGGCCTATTGTTTCTGTATATTTCCTATATTTTTTTCAGTTTTCAATAAAAATGGATTTCGCGAAAGGCTCAACCATTCAATAAAAGAAAAAGGGCAATGATTGCTCAATGCCCTTTTTGAATGATTTTATAAATGTAGATTAGTTATCAATCTTGCCGTTTTCAGCTGCCTTGATCATTTCTTCATTGGCAGTAATCGCCACAGATACTCTACGGTTCTGCGTTCTTCCAGCTGCCGTTGTGTTATCACCAATCGGCTGGGTAAGTCCATGGCCTACTTCTGTAATTCTGCTTTGAGCCACTCCATTCATTTTTAAGTGATTCGAAACGCTGGTAGCTCTTCTTTTCGAAAGGTCCAAATTGTATTTGGCTCTACCAGTATTATCCGTGTGGCCTTCGATTAGAATATTAGTGTTTGGATATTTTTTCAAGGTTTCAGCTAATTTTTCAAGCTCAATTTTCACATCTGGCTTTAGTGCATAAGAATCGATATCATAAAGGATACCCGAATCAAAGGTGATTTGTATTCCTTCACCAACCCGTTCTACCTGTGCATTTTCTAAGTCTTTTTGAAGCTCCTCGGCTTGCTTATCCATATTGCGACCAATAAGTGCGCCAGCTGCGCCACCTACTACCGCACCAATAACTGCTCCACGGCCTGTATTGCCTGTGGCGGCACCTACACCGGCACCAATTACTGCGCCGCCTCCTGTGCCTATTGCACCGCCCTTAGCAGTATTGCTCCATTTGCTGCAAGAAGTGAACATTCCGAAAGAAACTAAAACAATGAGTAATAGTTTGACGGTTGAAAAATTGTTTGTGGTTTTCATAAAAAATAATTGGTAAAAATACACTCAGAAATAATCGAGCCATGAATTGAAAACAGGAATTAAGTATTTGGAAATTAACTAATTGATCCTTTGAATTTAGGCTGATATTTTCTATCAGAGTTAAAAAACAGCGGGAGGTTGTGCCTCATAAATCAAGTTGCCTTGCTCGTCCCATTCCTTCACTATGTAGGGTCTAAATTCCTTATCGAATGGATCGGGGCTGTATTGGATTTGGCGTTTAGGGCGTCTTTGCATTCGGTAGTACTCCGTCCACAACCCGACTTTAGTATCGAAGCGATATTGACCCGATACTGCTATTTGCCCATTTTCGTGAAAAATAAAGTAATTACCCTCCCGCTCGCCGTACTCGATCTGGGTGATTTCCTTCATTTTGTCTTGTGAGCCATCATACCATACTATTTCGGATTCTATCGGCCATCCCCTATAATAATATTCTTTATCGACCAATTCGAAATCTCTATTGTAGAGTACCCAACGGCCATGTTTCAGCCCTTTATAAAAGGTGCCTTCTTCTACTATGTCTCCTCCGATACTTCTTTGATAGGGGCCATGAAGCAAAAAGCCTTTTTTATCGGCTACATCTCTATTTCTGGAAACCTCCCGCTTTTCTATATCATACCAATAATAGTCGCGTACATAACTATCTGGTGGAGGGGGCAGCTCGGCGATAAATCTATATGTTTCTACTTGTTGGTCATCGGCCATTCCTCTTTTGGCAAATCCCTTTTTAGTTTTGATTCCAAAGAATTCGTTTTTGCTAGGCTTTTTCTTTTTCTTCTTTTTTTTTGCCGGATCATCGGTGAGGCTTACTTCTAGCAAATCATCTGGAAGCGGAATTTTTTTGAGCCATTCAGGGCCTTTTATGGAGTCATTCTCAACAGATTCATCATTGGCCATCATCGTTTCCTTATTGTCGTCGGCATAAGGTCTTTGCCTTTGCTTGCCTTGGAACACACATGCGGTGGCTATTGTGCTTATGAGAAAAATGAGGAATAATTTGTACATCAAATGGCTAATGGGTGATCTCCTGAACAACGAAGATATACTTTTCCTGTTGTAAGGCAATAGTAGAAATTCTTTGAATCAATGCGAAGGTATTCGCTTAGATATGGACCAGGTTTATTTCTTCTTCCTATATTTACCCAATGCGATTGATTTCACACCCTATACTTTGTAATTACTACGTTACCTATCGTTGCAATGCTACATGCAGCTTCTGTGATATTTGGGAAAAACCTTCCCCTTATGTGGAGGAAAATACGGTAAAGCGCAATTTGGAAGACATGAAAAAGCTTGGAGTAAAGGTGATTGACTTTACTGGAGGCGAGCCATTGCTACATCGGAAAATGCCTGAATTGCTCCGGATGGCAAAAGAAATGGGATTTATTACCACTCTAACGACCAATGGCCTGCTATATCCCAAAAATGCTGAGAAATTGAAGGGATTGATAGATATGCTTCATTTCTCTCTGGATTCGCCAGACAAGGAAGTTCATGATAAATCAAGAGGCGTGGCCTGTTACGATCACGTGATTGAATCTATTCGCATTGCCAAAAACATGGGAGAAAGGCCTGATATACTCTTTACTGTTTTTGAAGAAAATATTGATGACATCGAAAGGATGTACAGCGAAATATGTAAGCCTAATAATTTGGTGCTTATTCTCAACCCGGTATTTGAATACAATGATGTGAAAACTGGCGCGGGCTTGTCTAAAGAGAGCTTATATAAACTAAGAAAGTTTGGTAAAAGGGATCTGATTTATATAAATGAGGCATTTATCAGTTTGCGTCTGAATGGGGGTAATCAAATTGATGCGCCAATATGTAAGGCAGGGAGTTCTACCATTGTGATTTCACCAGAGAATAAGCTTGTGCTGCCCTGCTACCATCTGGGTGTGGAGGAATTGCCAATCGAAAATAAGCTTTTTGAGCTTCACCGTTCAGATAAGGTGCAGCAAATTGTGGCCATGGAAGGCAAACTTCCTGCTTGCCAAGGCTGCGTGATCAATTGCTATATGCAACCTTCCTTTGCTGTAGAATTAAATAAATATTGGTGGAAGGCACTTCCTAGTACATTGAAATACAATCGGATAAAAGGAACTTGGAAAAGAATGATTCCATTTTTAAATAAAATGCGTGCCTAAAATGTAGAACATTCCAAGCTTACAAGTCGTTAGGAGGCAGTATAAGTAAACGGATTATATAAAATTTATAGGGCTTTTTACTTTATTTAATATATTTGTATCGCTCTTAACAAGGGCATATTTTTATTTCGGAACAATCAAATAAGGGGTAAATGACTTCAATTATTTTAACGGCTATAGTAGCATTCACGGTAATTATGTTGCTACTGGTGTTTATTTTGC
>JBDNFI010000107.1:0-10432 GCA_041689935.1 Cyclobacteriaceae bacterium | reverse complement strand
TTGGTTAAGCCTTGAAAAATCGCTGTATCTAAGCCCTGTATAGCATCCCACAAGAAACAAATCCCGTACAGGCTCCAATCGTTGGTTGGTACTCAAATCAAGGCTGTAAACGTCCTCAATTTCATTATCAGTCAAGTATATCGAAAAACCTGTGTGCGCAAATGCTTTAAAGGTTCGCTTTTGAAAATGGGTGTTTGTATTGTATCCATTTTCTGTGGCGTATTTCATGTATGTTTTGACTACTGTGATATACTTGCCAATGGTATTGGGTTTGTATTCTCGACTATTGAGAAACTGCAAAAACTTTTTATAGAAGTTTTGATCAATGGTATCAAAATCAAGGTGGTATTTCTTGCCAAATTCTTTGAGTCTAGTTTCTGTGGTTCTGTATTTTTTGATAGATAGCGGACTCAATCTATTTCCCGTAATACTTAATCTTTCGCCTGTTGCTGATTCTTGGATAAATTTCGCAAACAGCTCTAAGAACGTTGGCTTGTCTGCTGGCTTTGCTTCTGGCTCCTGCTCAGATTGTAACATTTTTGAAATAGCCTCTTTTAATTCATTGCCTGTATTGGTTCTGTCCGGGTCGTTTTCTAGTTTCAAATAGCAATTTTCAGCGGTTGCCTTGATATACCCTAAAATCTGATTTAAAACTTTCGCTTGTGGGTATTCTTTGACCAGTCTTGCTTTTTGATCACTCTCATTCCAATTCTTGGGTTCAATCGTTTTTTCTGTTGGAATTTTGAACCTCGATTTTTTATAATGTACAAATAAGATAATGGGTGTTTCGCTATTTGCGTTCTTATCCCTTAGGTAAAAATTAAATGTGGCCATGCTGTCTTTTGATTGGATACCTAAATATAAGGAGAAAAATTTAGGGGGACAGTATGGGGGACAGTTTTCTTTAATTTAATCTAACTATTTCGATTCTTATTTAATCATCAAAATTATAACTGTCTGAAAAAGAACGTATTTAGGATAAATGAAATACGGTGAAATTAAAAGGTTTTAGCCTTGTCGAGGCTACAATAAACCCTCTTTGCATTGCGTAGAGAGGGTTTTTTGTTTATTGTGGATGGTTTTCTCCTAACATGATTTTAAAAAAGCCTGCTCTTTTCTTAGCGCACTTTTGCAAAGCGTGTTTATCTATTTTAGGATTTGTAATCCTTTCTTCTTTCGATGAATCGCTTTGACTGCGTAGTTATGCTCACCTTAAAGAAAAATAAATCGGCACACTTTGAAAAAATGCGCCAGCGAGATAGCTGAATCGATTTGATTGCATGGCCCTCAACAAAGAGAATAATAAACCGACACGCTTTGAAAAAGTGCGCCGGTGGTAAATGGTCAAAAAAATCGGATAAAATTAATCCTTGAGGCAACGAACAGACAAACCTTTTCCCTTACCATAATAGTATCGGTACACAGTGCCTTCGCTATAGCTCAAAGAGCGGAAATAGGCTGAGCTAGTATCGTACTCCGTTGCACTCCATAAATACACGTAGTAGCCAAAGTTGAAGAAACTGCCATTATTGAAGCGATTGCCGCCAGGGAAAGCTGAGAAGCCACTTCGATTCGATCCGTTGCCATCTGCAGCCCACCCGCTTTTGTTCTTCATTTGGTTTAGCGCATCGCCACCTACCTGATCTGTAAGCTGTGTCCATTCCGCGTCAGTAGGTATATGCCAGCCATCAGGAGCTAAGCCACGCGGGTCGTTAATGGCATGCCAATTATACAATTTACCATTATTAGCCGCATTGGCAGGATCATTCCCATAATAGCACCAAGCAGGGATTCCATGATCATCGGCTTCTTTCCACTCTTTATCCGTTTTAGCCTCCAATATAATGTCGCCATTACGAAACTTGTCCGCGTTTAGGTTTTCAGCCATCCATACTTGATTTCCAATTTTGACTTCTTTCATTTATTCTTTTACTAAACTTTTCCCTACTCTTTTTAAAGGCTTTTCGGATTCCACCTTTCAAACCTATTTTTTACTGTCCTTGCCCGCTGAAACTCCTACCTCGGAAGGATCTGCGAAGTAATTTCGGGTAGAACCTATGTATCTAAGAGTGTATCTTACATGAAGTTCATTGCGAATGGATAAAAATAGGCCACGCAGACAAAATTTCCAATTAGTTTAATAGGCATTTCGAATTTGATTTTTTTCGAGTAGAACAAATCTCGATTTTCCATGAGGCAAAAGACACTATTTATCAATATCATTCTACTATGCAATAAAGATTAAATATGCATGGCATCTTACTAAGATGATGATAATTCCACCTCGGTAGATTTTAGAAAGCATTGTATGGCTGCACTGACGGAAAGTTAGCTGCATCTCAAAAGAAAAAAAGCGGGAGGTAAAGTGCTTTTACTCCTTGTTCTTCAAGCCAAGGGAGGGTTTGATTCCACTCAGAATACTCTTCCACCAATAATTGAAGATGGACTTATCAAGGATTCTTTCAAATTGAATATCTTGCTCTTTGGCTCTTCCCAATCTTCGGCTGCTTCTACTTTTGATCACAAAGGTATTTGCCATAAAAGACATAAACACACGCTCTTGATCCATATCCTGCGTTTCGGCATTGTAAATGGCTACTTTGAGTTTTCGGTAGTCCAAGCGAATCTTTCCATTTGAAAGCTCCTTATTTGCATCGAAATAAAAGTCCATTTGACGTAAGTTTCCAGAACGCACTTCTACAAAGGTGACGGGCTTTAATATATCATTAAATGCTCCCAATGGCATAGAATATACGGTGCCACTAAGTCGGAATTGGTGATACACGGTGTCAGCAATGTTGGTGCTAAATAGGATCTCCATTTTGCCAGCGCCCATCAAATCTGCAGTTGCCTTCAATTCTGTAAGTAGCGTATCCCCCGAAGCCCCCAATTGGTTCGTGATATTATAGATATTCGCATTTACATTTTCGAACCTTAAAACACCAGGCACTACACCCTCTTTGGCTAATTCGCTATAGCTGATGCTACCGTTGTGCAATTGCAACTCATTGATGATTATCGTGTTTTCCAAATTCATTAAGGCTCCCATGGGCATCAATGGCTGAAAACCCTCCCGCTCTTTAACGTTTCGATCGCGGTAGTCATCTATCATCATGTCGTGTACATGCACTTTGTCTGCTATCAAATCTTTTTTATTGAGAAAAGATTTAACATCAATTCCCTCGAAGTTGATTTTGCCTGTTTTGATATTCAAATAGTCCGTAGAATATCCAATTTTTTGTAAATACGCTTCTCTATCCATTACAGGAGTAAAAGAAAATGAATCCACTGTCATAGAATTGTCCTCTGTGTCGAAGCTGATAGGGCCAGTGATTACTCGATGCAGACTATCAGGTAAGTCGATGGAAATGCCTGACAATGAAAGCCTCAGTTCTTGACCATATAAGGTATTGGTATGTTGATTATCAATCAGGAATCCGCTTGTTCTCCCTTGCAGTCCGCTGATGGTGAGTGTATCCCACTCGTTGTTAGCCTTGCTGATGCTATGCAACTTTCCTTCGGCCAGATTGATGGTTTGTAGGTCTATGGCATTTAAGCCCGCTGGCATACTAAATTCAATGTCCTGATTAGATGGATTTGGAATAATCCAAGCCTCAGGTTTGTATAGCTCCACCAATCCCGCACGCATTTCCTTTTGGGTATAGAGTAAAACTGGATCAAAATCTCCAAGAATTAAGCCCTCCAAAAATAGTCTTAGGTCTGGGCTAGATAGCGAATCTTGAGGAGTATATCTTAGGTTCCGAGCTTCTAGTCTGTTGCCTGTATTCCGGTAGTTCAGCAGCTCCAAAGTAAGGTGATGATTGCTGGAATCGTTGCCAAAGAAAGTAAGATCACGAAGCTGTGTAAATAAGGTATTCTGTATTACTTTAAGGGTATAATCTTTTTCCTCGCCGAGTATATTCACTGTATCGCCTACCCATTCAAACTTTGTTTTTAGCAATGGCAGTGCCTTATCACCACTTTGCTGATACAAGTAAAATTGCCCGTTTTGTACCAGTCCGCCATTCACTTGTATGATCGGGCCAAGCACATTGGCTACACTTTCAATTTTTGAATCCACCGTATCCTTTTCTGCCAGTCCGATTTCTACATTGGGATTGTACAAACTAAGCGGGCCAGTAGCCGAGATAAACAGTGTCTCTTTACTTGGTGAATAATTATACAAAATGAGTGAATCTGCAAATACCTTCAGCGTGGTTTTGTCCTGCACACCTCCCGATGGGTCAATATGTAGGTCGGACATCTTGAGCTTTCCCGTAAGCCAATCGAAGTCTATCAATTGTGCCTTTACGGTATGCAGATTATCGGGGAGTTTCAAATCAAAATTTCTTAGCTGAAAGGTCGTATTCGAAGCGTCGAATTCAGCCTGTGGTGTGTCTTTTGGTGCAAAAGACAAATTGAATATCGCCGCATCCAATTTGGTATTTACTTCCCAGTTGAGCTGTCTGGCTTGCGTAAGAGAAGAATTCCATTGTCCCTCCGCTATGGCTACTTCACCAATAATCAGTCGATTAATATATTGTCCGATAATATCTTCCAGGCCTTCTAAACTGGATATGCGGTTTTGATCTTTAGCAGCGTCTTTTCCTTTTCCTCTGCTTATGGTTTCTGTATTAAAAATCGGATTCGTCGCCTCTACCAATCTGATGGATATATTTTCTTTATAGAAGGCATCTTTGATACTAGCGCCTTCCAAATCCAATTTGGGAATGCTCAAATCAAAATAGGTGATAGTGTTGCGATTAGCACTTCTTGTGCGGCTAATGGGCGATAAACGTAAGTTTTGGATGGCAATGGTCGAATCCATCGTATTGAGTGACAGGCCAGTTGCCCTCAATTGATGAATTCCATCAGCCAATTTGAGCTGATAATCCTCGATCTCCATAGACAAATGCCGCGCGTAGAATAGCTTATCCATCGTCCGCTGGGAAGTGGCCGAGTCTATCTCAAATCCATATAAGTTAAAGGCAATATTGCCGATAGAAAGTGTGTCCCTACCTACTTCTTTTTGGTTGGTCACCACCAAGCGTCCTTCGTTAATATTGAGTTCCTCGATCTTTACGAATTGGAAAAATTCTGACACAAGACTATATAAATCAATGTCTTGTGAGACTTGTTCATCGTTTTTATTCGTCTGGGCAAAATTTAGAAATATCCTTGGCTTATTGATAAGCAGCTTCCGGGATTCGAAAAATTTACCATGATACATCTCGTCTAATCTAGCGCCGGATAAATCGAGCTCAGGCACGTATATTTTGAAAAACGGTGACCCTTGCTGCATTAATTGAGCATCTGAAATGTCATTTGGTTTTATTTCGATATTGGTGCCGCGAAATATATTGTCGCGGGAGGAAACTATTAGCTCTGAGGAAGTTAACACGTGGATACTGTCGTTTAGGTCCAAAGAGAGCCCTTCCATACTGCCTTCTATGCTTTTGGCTAGGGCAATTCGTAATGGGTCGAGATAGGAAATAGAATCTATCAAAAAATCATTCAGTTCGATGTGCACACTGCTAGCCTCTATTCGGCCATCACGCTCATCCCAATTGCTTCCGATTTTCAGATCGCCGTCTACTATTTGTAGCCAACCTATCTCTAATGAGCTAAACAAGCCGTTAATCAAATCATAAGGATTTGCATTTTCAATGTTGGTATCTATCAGCGAAGAAGACGAAGCACTAATAAGCCTCAAGGAAGGCTTAGTGACAATAAGCGTGTCAATTCTCAAATCTTTTTGTTCGAAATTAGCCATGATATCGCTGCGCAGTCGAATTTCGGGAAAGTGAAAATCGAAGAGTAACCTATCCTCCCGCATAATGCTGTCTATGGCTACAAGAGACACATCATTGGCAGTTATTTCACCAAAAAGAGTGTTTATTTCTGCCTTACTGGCTTTTAACAAATGGAGATTATCTGGCAGAAGCAATTCATAATCCGTAATGACCAATGCAAAATCGTTTAATGAAACGTTTACTTCACCAGCCTCGCTTAGTTGCAATTCGAGTTGCCAAAGCTTAAGATCCATTACAGAATTTTGCAGAAAATACCCTTTGTCATTTTCACCAAACATGCTGAAATCGATATTTTGAACCTCCACGTAATTGATTCTCCCGCTTTTGAAAAGATTGCCTAGCGATTTTGGAATTTTTTTCACTGTCCTTTGATCGGACGATTTCCAGATAACTTTGAAGGTGGGATCTTTAATGATTATTTTATCGATTTCTAATTCACGGGTTCTAAGGAATTTCCATAGAGAAACCTCCTTTATCGCGATCGACTGTATAAGCCAAGGCTCAGGTTGCGCTTGATCGTCCGTTTGGTAGAAGCTGATATTTTCAAGGGTAACATTATTGCTAATTAGTTGAATTTTGGCTTTCCCTAAGCTGAATTCCACATTGGGTCCCAACTCGGCTTGTAGCCAACGCTCTACCATGCGGGTGAGTACACCTCCTGGCGACCACCATAGATATACAATGAGGATCAACATCAGGGCAAACACAATGGAAGTCCCTATTACAACCCTTTTCTTTTTTCTTTTTTTGCTCACAATCTCTCGTTACAATAGCTAAGATAGGCAATCGCTTTAGAGGATAAGCAAATGTTATGCTTGGTTTATTAAAAGGAAACGTTTTAGATCTTCCATGTGTAGCGGCTTGGAAATAAATTCATTCACCTCATCGTAACTAAGTGCTTTTTCCTTATCTGCTGGCTCAACAGATGAAGACAAAATAGCAATAGAGAGGCTTTTTGGTAGCTTTTTGAGGTGTGGGCTAATTTCATTTAGAAATTCCCATCCGTTCATAATCGGCATGTTTATATCGAGGAGAATGAGCGACGGAAGCCTATTTTTATCATCAATATTCTTGAGGGTATCTAAACCTACTTTTCCGTTTGGAAAACTCTCAATACGATCATTTTCAAGACCAAGCTTGTTCAGCATTTTTTTACAAATGAATACATAAAGTTCGTCATCATCTATAATCCAAACTCTCTTCATAGTAGCTCAGTTTTAGCAGGCTTATCATATTAATCTTACAACAAATTAGTTTTTAACCAGCAACTTACCAAAACGCATCAGGCTGATTTCCTTCAAATATAATGGTATTCCCTTTTCTATTTGATCCCTCCCGATGAAATCTTTCCTAAAGTCCAACTATTTTATCTTCCTATTTAGCTCATTTGACTGCCCATCGACGCTCTTGACGTTAAGTGATAGGAATATGCGTCCGAAGGTTTCCTGCAATTTTATCTGTAGATAGCTATTTGATCTCATTCCCAAAATATACTCTACACGAAAAGGGTTAGCTTTTCAATAAATCAAATGTTACGGATGAATCCCTCTTTATTTGGAAATCTTAATCCGGAGCTTAAAAAATGACTCAAAAGATGGCTTTGCTAAAGCAAAATAAATCTAATATTCCTTTTTGAAATAGCTAGGTGTAGTTCTCCAATCACCAACTTACTATCCGAAAAGTTCATCCCCTCCTTGCCACAATAGGTGAAAAAAGCGGGAGGATGCCTGACCAATTTTCATAAACTGATTCCTCTATCAAATCTCGTCCATTTTTGCTGCGTGGAGTGTATTAGAAATAAGCCTTACAATAATTCATTGGCCAGATTGGCCAATTCAGACCTTTCGCCTTTCTCCAAGGTGATATGTGCATACAATGGATGATCTTTGATTCGGTCGATCAGGTAGGACAATCCATTGCTTTGAGAATCGAGATAAGGAGTGTCTATTTGGTAAATATCTCCTGTAAAGATAATCTTGGTGTTTTCACCAGCTCGGGTGATAATGGTTTTTACTTCGTGAGGCGTAAGGTTTTGTGCCTCATCCACAATAAAGAATATATTGGACAAGCTCCTTCCGCGAATATAGGCCAATGGCTGTATCATCAATTTTTCTTGATTGACCATATCCGTAATGCGCGAGAAGTCTTTGTCTACTTCTTTGTATTGATGCTGAATAAATTTCAAATTGTCCCAAAGTGGCTCCATGTAAGGGTTGAGCTTGGATTTGATATCGCCTGGCAAATAGCCAATATCCTTATTGCTCAAGGGCACAATGGGCCTCGCCAAATATATCTGCTTGAAATCGCGCCTTTGCTCAAGGGCACCTGCTAGGGCTAGTAAAGTCTTGCCTGTGCCCGCTACGCCTTGGATGGTGACCAAGCGTACATTTGGGTTCATTATGGCATGTATGGCAAAGGTTTGTTCGGCATTGCGTGGCTTCACTCCGTATACGGGTATTTTGTCCACTTTTTCCATTCTCTTCTCCAGCGGATTATAAACCGCTAAAGCAGAATTGGTTTCACTCTTGAGGATGTAATAGCCATTTTGTACGGGCTTGCTTCTTTTCATAGCATCACGCACAGTACATGCCCCAGTTTGGAATAATTTGTCTATTACATCTGGCGCAATATCCTCCCGCACCGAGCGGCCTGTGTACAGCTCATTTACATTTTTGATTTTGCCCGTTTCGTAATCCTCCGCATTCAGATCCAACGATTTGGCCTTTAGTCTCAAATTGATATCCTTGCTGACCAAAATCACTTTGCGGCCTGGCTCTTCTTGTTTTACCCGAAGCGCCGCATTCAATATCCGATGATCATTTTTAGCATCTCCGAATATCTTCATGGCATCCATATTGGCATCCTCATTCATGATTACCTTGAAGTTGCCGCGCGTTTTGCCATTTAGTGGATTCCAATTGTGTAGCATATTGCTTTTGGAGAGCTTATCCAGCAGGCGGATAAACTCTCTTGCTTCAAAATTTTTGGTGTCATTTCCCTTTTTGAACTGATCCAATTCCTCCAGCACAGTGATGGGAACCACCACATCGTGCTCGGCAAAGTTCATAATGGAATCGTGGGAATAAAGGATAACGGAGGTGTCGAGGACGAAAATTTTCTTTTCTTTTTGTGCCTTAGCCATACGAATAAAGATCAAGATGCAAAACGCCAATAAGGTAGAAAATTTACCGACATTTGATGGTGCTATTGAGACAAAAATGGCTCTTTGAAAGTGTGAAATAAACTAAATGGCTGATAGATAAGCCGATAAAATTAAGCACTTGAAAGGATTGAAAGGTTGATACGATTAATCCTAACAATAGTCTTATTACTACTCCATCGCAAAGTACTTATCCCCGTCTTCTTTAGGTTCTATTCGCAGTACATTGGCCAAAACGAGTCGCACGAGCGTATTTGATGCTTTGAAGCGATTGATACTGGCAATCTTTCGAAACTCGGCGAGTGTGATATACCCATGCGCATTAAGGTACTGCATCAGTTTTTGCTCTTTATCCCCATATTGAAATTTCCAGCCTTTATCAGATTTATCTCTACGGATAATTTCTACCAACTCCTTACTCGCTTGGATGCTGCGATCTTGCACTCGGAAATAGGCCTTTTTGTGTTTATCCCCATCTATTACGTGATAAGGCTTTCTTTGGCCACTTGGTATCTGGTATATCGCCAAGCCTTTTTTGGCATTCAAAGCTACTATCTCACTGGTATAGACTAATCTCGGACGGATGTACTTTTGGATGGCATTGTCAAGAGTAAACACCTCCTCTTCGATAAATCGCTGTCCGCTAAGCGTGCCATCATCATCGGCACCCACAATCAAGATTCCCCCTTGGCTATTGGCAAAAGCCACCATTTCCTTCACTACTTTTTCAGGATGGGCTATCTTCTTTTTGAACTCCATTGTCTGATGTTCGCCTTTTTCCACCAGTATTTTGAGTTCTTGTATTGTCATGCTATTCGCTTTTGGTAATAGTGAGGGTGACCAAAATTAGGAAACGCTAAAGCAAGAATTTAAGTTGACTGGATAATTATTAATCCAAGAAAGAAATATTCTTCTTCAAGCCTTCAAACTTTGCTCTTTTAACTGCTGAACCTTTGAATAGTTGACGGAATACATCTTCGGTGATTTCCAGCCAATCGCCTTTGGTCATCTGTGCTAATTGCTCGTGAGGATTGAATTGCGGTTCTCGATGCGGACTGGCAAAGCGATTCCAAGGGCATACATCTTGGCAAATATCACAGCCAAATATCCAATCCTTCATTTTGCCGTTGAAGTCGTCCGGTATTTGATCTTTGAGCTCGATGGTGAGATAGCTAATACATTTGCTGCCATCTACCACATAGGGAGATGGTATGGCATCGGTAGGGCAGGCATCCATGCAGCGCGTACACGTACCACAAAAATCGCCTACAGGATTATCGGCAATAAGCTCCAGATCACAAATCAACTCTGCCAAAAAGAAAAAACTCCCCTTTTCACGATTGAGTAAAAGGCTGTTTTTGCCTACCCAGCCTAGCCCTGCTTTGGCAGCCCAAGGTCGCTCAAGCACAGGCGCGGAGTCAACAAATATCCTCCCGCCGATTTCACCAATATTGGCTTG
>JBDNFI010000106.1:0-107253 GCA_041689935.1 Cyclobacteriaceae bacterium | reverse complement strand
GGTTTGGCACCTCGATGTCGGCTCGTCACATCCTGGGGCTGGAGAAGGTCCCAAGGGTTGGGCTGTTCGCCCATTAAAGTGGCACGCGAGCTGGGTTCAGAACGTCGTGAGACAGTTCGGTCCCTATCTGTTGTGGGCGTAAGAAGTTTGCGAGGATCTGACCTTAGTACGAGAGGACCGGGTTGGACAGACCGCTGGTGTATCAGTTGTGCCGCCAGGTGCATTGCTGAGTAGCTACGTCTGGAAGAGATAAGCGCTGAAAGCATCTAAGTGCGAAACTCACCTCAAGATGAGACTTCTTTTAAAGGGTCGTCAGAGACGATGACGTTGATAGGCTGCAGGTGTAAAGGCAGAAATGTCAAAGCCGAGCAGTACTAATTACCCGTACGCTTTCAAGAATGAAGAGATTTTTAAGGTTTTCGATAAAGTTTTACTCTCGATATCATCATGTTTTTATATCTGAGAGGATATATCAAGATAATAGGGTAATGCGGTAGGCATTATCAAAGAGTTTATGGTGATTATAGCTCCGGGGTCCACCTTTTCCCATTCCGAACAGAGAAGTTAAGCCCGGATGCGCCGATGGTACTGCAGTCACATGTGGGAGAGTAGGTCGTCGCCGTATTTTTATTCTAACGCCCGATAAGTGTATGCTTATCGGGCGTTTTTGCGTTTAAGCCGATCTACAGCTAATTCGATAGGGCCACCCAACAGGTCACTTGTGTCCCTGCAGATCAGGCTTCCTCCCGCTTCCTCCCGTACTCACACCGCTACGCTCCAAAAGAAAATTATACACATTCTAGTACGTTCTTTTGTAGTTTAATGTAAATTGTAAGTTCTATGGATAAATTTATGAAAATGGCCATTAACGAAGCCTTATTCGGTCAAAGTGAAGGAGGTGTTCCTATTGGCTCTGTATTGATTAAAGATGGAAAATTGATTGCCAAAGGACATAATAAACGTGTACAAGAAAAGAATCCAATTTTGCACGGTGAAATGGATTGCCTTTTGAACGCGGGAAGAGTAGGAAGCTACAAGAACACTATAATCTATAGTACTTTGATGCCTTGCTATATGTGCGCAGGTGCCATTGTACAGTTTAAAATCCCTAAAGTTATTGTAGGTGAATCTCAAACTTTCTCTGGAGCACGTGAATTTATGGAGTCCCACGGAGTAGAAGTAATAGATTTGAATTTACCCGAATGTATAGACATGATGGATAATTTTATCAAGAGAAATTCAGCCTTATGGTCCGAAGATATCGGTGAACAATAGCTGCCATAACATTTCACTTTCTAATGCGTTTCCTTTCGTAGATTTAAGTCATGACATTCGCCAATCCGATCTTTCTTTGGGGCCTATTAGCTCTTTTTATACCCATCATCATTCACCTATTTAACTTCCGAAAGACAAAGCGGGTCGTCTTTTCAAGTACGCGCTTCTTGCGGGAGGTAAAAGAAAGTAATCAGAAAAAGCGTAAGGTAAAGGAATGGCTGATTCTTACCTCCCGCTTGCTCTTTATTACCTTTGTGGTTTTTGCTTTTGCGCAACCTTCTCAAAATGGACTGCCGCAAGACAGTTCTGGGCAAGTGATTATCTTTATAGATAATTCCATGAGTATGGAAGGCGAGTTTGCTAGTGGGATTAAGAAAATTGATCAAGGAGTAAAATTTGCGCAGGATATTGTAAATGCCTACCCAGACACATATCGGTTCCAATTATTCAATAACTCAAGCCCAATCAGTATTAATACCTATAAGTCTGCCCAAGAGGTACTTGAAGAATTGTCTTCCCTAAATACTGATTTTCAAATAGGTAATCCACTGAAATTCACTAAGAATTTAATTAACGAAAGCGGGTCGGATTATAAGGAAGTGTATGTAATTTCAGACTTTCAGGTAAATGACGTAACAGTAGATGAATTTTTGCCTGTAGACAGTTTAAGGCAATTTAATTTCATTCCAATTGAAGGGACAGTTTCGAGTAATGTATTCATTGACTCCACCTATCTATCTAGTCCATTTTTCATCAAAGGAGTGCCCAATAGTTTGGTCGTTAGTTTGCGAAATTCTGGTGCCCAAGGCACTGGCGAAATTCCAATTCGACTCATAGTGAATGGCGATAACCAAGGAAGCACAAGTGTAAGAATTTCTGCCGAAAGTAGTGCCGAAGTGACTTTCCCAATAAATGTAGACATTGAAGAAAGTGCCCAAATTTCTGTAGTGATTGACGATTTCCCGAATACATACGATAATCAATTTGATTTGGTGCTTCGAGGCCAGGATAGAATCAAGATCATTCAACTTGGTGAAAATGGCTCCTCACCATTTTTAGCAGGTGTCTATGGAAATGAGCTGCTTTTCGACTTTTCTTATTATCCTCAGTCTAATGTGGATTACACGTTGTTGGACGAAGCTGACCTAATTATCCTAAATGAGATCAATGCGCTATCATCGCCTTTGGCAACCAATATCAATAGTTTTATGGCCAATGGTGGCGCAGTCTTGCTTATTCCTTCAGAAAATATGCAGTTAAATAGCTTCTCATTTCTGGAAGGGTTTTCAATGATTAGGTCTTCGGCTGAACCTGCCTTATCTCAATTTAGCCAACCAGATATAGAAAATCCACTTTTTAGCGATGTGTTCACTGAGCTTCAATCAAATATTGAATTACCGTCTGCCAGAGCTGAATATTTACTTCCGAGTCAGCAATCCACGCTGATTAATTTGCGAAACGGAACGCCTTTTTTGGTTGCGACTGGCGAACTAGGCAATCTTTATTCTTTTGCTAGCCCACTTTCCGATGATTTCACAAACCTCCCGCGTCATGCGATATTTGTCCCGTTGATGTACAAAATGGCAAGTATTTCAAGGCAATCGCTCAATTCTCTTTACTACTACACCAATAGCAACTTTGTCTCGATTAAAGTTGATGAGGTAAGTGCTAACGATATTTTTACCCTCGTTGGAGAAAGTGAAGAGTTTATCCCAGACCAAAGATTGGTTGGGAACAGATTGATTATGAATTTGCAGGAAGGCTTTCTCCGACCGGGTTTTTATCAAGTGCAGCAAGACGAAGAACTCATAGGGTTGCTATCTTTTAATTTACCTAAAGGCGAATCCATTCAGCAGTTTTTGAATGTATCGCAACTTGCAAGGGTGGGTGAGTTTATAAGCAATCTCAATATTTCGGATACCCAGCAGTTAAATAACTTTGAGCAAACCTTATCCGCTCGTTTCTCAGGGGTTCCACTTTGGAAATTTGCGTTATTGCTTGCCCTAGTCTTTTTCGTGTTCGAAATTTTAATTATTCGATTTATCAAGTAGAATAATTGTCTAGCAAGTGTTAGCTATTTATTTATAATCATTGGTAACTTTGCTCAAGTTGCTTTCCTATTGATATTGATAATCAATTAAGTGTTAATGAAAATTCTGCTCAAAAATGTAACGATCCTTGATCCTACGTCAGTTTATAATGACCTGAAAAAGAATGTGTTGATTGATAATGGATTAATTGTTTCCATTGCAGATGAATTATTGACAGCTGATAAGTTGGTAGATGCGGGAGGTGGATTTCTCTCGCCAGGATGGTTCGATATGCAAGCGCATTTTGCCGATCCAGGGTACGAATATAAGGAAGACTTGGACTCAGGAGCCAAAGCTGCCGCCGCAGGTGGGTTCACAGGAATAGCTATTTTACCCAATACCAAGCCAGTTTTACAAAGCAAAAATGCTGTAGCGGCAGTACTAAAAGGTAATTCATACCGTCTAGTCCAAATTTATCCGATTGCGGCCATAAGTTTAGAAACTGAAGGAGAAGACCTTACCGAAATGCTCGACTTAAGTAATGCAGGTGCAGTCGCTTTTTCGGATGGTCTAAAGCCAGTTTGGCATCCTGATATTTTATTGAAATCACTCCAATACCTTCAGCCAATTAACGGATTACTTATTAACAGGCCCGAGGATAAATTGCTGTCCCGCTTTGGCACCATGCACGAAGGTTTGGTAAGTACACATTTAGGCTTGAAGGGAATCCCTTCCTTGGCAGAAGAATTGATGGTGGCCCGCGACATCGAAATTTTGAGATATACAAATGGGCGGCTCCATTTCTCCAATATATCTTGTGAAGGAAGCTTGCGTCGTATAAAAGAAGCAAAAGCAGAAGGTTTGCAGATAACCTGTGACGTAGCAGCCCATCAATTGATATTTACGGATGAAGATGTAGCTGATTTTGATACCAATTTCAAAGTGAATCCTCCGCTTAGAACCCAAAAGGATAGAGAAATACTATTTGAAGGGCTTCTCGATGGAACCATCGATGCAATCGTATCATCTCATCAACCGCAGGATATAGAGTCCAAGAACCTAGAGTTTGATTTGGCAGAAGACGGTATAATCTCTTTGCAAACCGTATATCCAATCTTAAATAGCTTGAAGAACCAAATCCCATTGAATATCCTCATTGAAAAGTTAGCTATCGCGCCAAGGAGAATCTTGGGATTGGAGGTTCCAACAATCGAGGAAGGAGCAGAGGCCAATGTAAGTATTTTCCATCCTGATTTGAGGTGGAAATTTGATAAGCAATCGAATTTTTCCAAATCGGAAAACTCCCCGTTTTTTGGTCAGGAACTGAAGGGGAAAGTAATTGGAGTGATTAGAGGTAAATTTCAAGAATTCTATTCATGATAAAGCCTTTAGCTGGCGTTGGTACTCGCTACGGATTAGTAGCGTCAGTGCTTTCTTCAATGGCCTTTTTGGCATTGCATTATACAGGGCAGGAGCCAATGGTTAATCTACATATGCTGTTTATCGATGGGCTTTTGATTGCCCTCACTTTAGGTGTAGGTATGAAAGAGTTTCGTGATTATTATAATAACAAACTGCTAAGTTTTGGACAAGGGATGACCATTGGCTTTTTTTATTACATTACTTTTTCTTCATTTTTCGGATTGTTTATTCTGTTGTTTGTAGGAGTAATTGAGCCCGATTTTGTTTCTCAATACCGTGAGTCGATTATTGAGCAATTGAGATTGATGTCTGCCGACCAATTAGAAAGTTTAGGTGAAGATTTTGTCCAAGATCAAATAAATAAAACAGGTGACCTGGGGCCCTCAGCTTTAGTTTTAGACGCTTTTGTTAAAAAAATCCTTGCTGGTTTGGTGCTAACTCCATTAGTTACTGTTATTTTTAGAAAGTTAAAACCTCAATCGATCTAGAAAGTCTTTCGCTTAAGGGAGGAAAAACTCCACTGAGCTAGATTGAACTGAAGTTTACATAATAAATAAATATATTACTTGAGAACCTAAAACCTTAATAATCATGGACGAAAAACCAAGTATCAGTTCACTAGGCATGCGATATGGTGGTATCGTAGGCTTAATCGGAGTCATCCTTTCTGTAATTTTCTTTATTACATCTTCATCTACTCAAAATCCAGCTCAATGGGTTACGGTCATTATTTTGATTGGAGGCATAGTGATGGCCCACCGTGAATTCAAGAAATCAGGGAATGGCTATATGAGTTTTGGCGAAGGCTTTAAATTAGGGTTTTTTGTCGTACTGATTAGTGCTATCATCAATTCTATTTTCAGCTACATCTATTTAAAATTCATTGATAATTCGATTTTAGAGCAGGCCAAAGAGCAGGCTTTGATGGAGATGGAAAATCAAGGAGTAGGCGCGGACAATCCAGCTGCAGGAATGGTTGAAATGTTTACAACTGCGGAAGCAATTTTGGTGATGGGTCTTATTTTTTCCCTTATTTTTGGAGTAATTATTAGCTTAATTATAGCAGCAATTACCAAAAAAGATGAGCCTGAATTTGGCATGTAATGAACAAAAGCATTCAGATTTCTATAGTTGTCCCTGTTTTCAACGAAGAGGAATCCTTACCAGAGTTGTGTGAGTGGATTAACCGTGTTTGTACAAAGCACGGTTTTTCCTTTCAAGTACTCTTGATAGATGATGGCAGTACAGATACTTCTTGGGGTGTGATTCAACAGCAATCCAAGAAATATCCGCAAATTCAAGGGATTCGCTTTATGCGGAACTATGGAAAATCTGCAGCCCTTCAAATAGGCTTCAATGACGCTATTGGTGATGTAGTAATCACCATGGATGCCGATATGCAGGATAGTCCTGATGAAATTCCCGACCTATACGAAATGATTTCGGAGCAAGGTTTCGATATTGTATCGGGTTGGAAAAAACATCGAAAAGATCCTATTTCTAAAACCATACCCTCTCGTTTTTTCAATTTTGTTACACGCAAAATTAGCCGAATTGACCTTAACGATTTTAATTGCGGCTTAAAAGCCTATCGCAAGGAAGTGATAAAGCATATACAAGTGTATGGGGAAATGCACCGCTATATTCCTGTTATAGCCAAATGGAATGGATTCAAGAAGATCGGCGAAAAAGTTGTCGAACATCGACCAAGAAAATACGGCTATACAAAGTTTGGTTTAGAGCGATTTATCAACGGCTTCCTCGATCTTTTGTCCATCACTTTTGTAATGAAATTCCGGAAGAACCCAATGCATTTTTTTGGAACCTTGGGCACATTATCATTTCTATTCGGAATGATTTTTACCGTAAAAATTCTCTGGGACAAAATCTACTCCATATATTTTTCAGGAATCCCACTTAGGCGGGAAGTCACTGATCAGCCTTTATTTTTCCTTGCTTTGGTGGCATTGCTAATAGGTGTGCAGCTATTTTTGGCTGGTTTTCTTGCGGAGCTTTGGGCGATGAAAAATAGCCGAAAAAATGAATACAATATCTCGGAGCGCACGTCAACTTAACTTTATAAGTATTCTTTAAAGCTTTTCTTCCATTATGGCCAAAAAGGTGCGTATGGCATCTACAAAATTGCCCAATCGTATATTTTCATTAGGACTGTGCTGATTGTTGTCACTGTTTACAGTCGGGACGGTCACCGCAGGAATATTCAGCGTGCTCACAAAGGGCGATATAGGGATTGACCCTCCTGAAATCCGAATTTTTATTGGCTCCATTTCGAATGCACGAATCATCGCACTGTTGAGCCATAGTCCAACTTCACTGTCAAAGGGAGTTCTAAATGCTTTATAAGCTATTCGACTATTCATTTTTACAATTTTCGGATAGCTTAGTCGCTCTTCTTCTGTTGGTTCTTCGTCCGTTACGAAAAATCCCTCTCGCTGCAAATGTCTTCTGAGCAAATCTAGTAGCAATGCAGGATCTGATTCAGGCACTAATCTGATATCCAATTCCGCAGTTGCTGTAGAAGGGACAATAGTTCTCGCTTCATCGCCCACCCATGCCGAGGCCATTCCACGAATATTCAGTGATGGAAATTGGATAGATTCTTGATAAAAATTGCCCACAGCTTCTATTCGAGCAATGGATAATTTTCTCATTATTTCCTCCTCATTGTCTGGTACAGCTTTCAATATTTCTAGCTCATCAGACGTGATTTCAATCCCATCGTACCAGCCACCAATGCTCACGCGGCCATTACTTTCCTTCATGCTGCTCAGCAATTGCGCAAGGAGCAGCGCAGGATTTGGTGCATAATTCCCAAAATGACCACTGTGTTGGGGCACTTTTGGACCATAGGTAGTCAAGGTTACTAGTGATATCCCTCTTGCACCAAAAGTTAAGGTTGGCTGATTGCTCGCATGTCTTGGCCCGTCATAAATAATCATCATATCGGCGGCAAAATCTTCCTTGTATTTTTCCACTGCCACAGGCAAATTTGGTGATCCAAGTTCTTCTTCGAAATCCAAAATCACTTTGATATTGTAATTGGGTTGGATTCCTAGCTCTTCCGCAGCGTCCAAAGCAGCCAAAAATGCTACCGCTGGACCTTTAGCGTCAGAAGCTGATCTGGCAAAAATCCGCCAATCAGGATCATAATTATCATGAATTCTATTCCAGTCAATTTCACTCCATTTCCCTGCATCATTTTGCACTTTTAATGCAGGAATCCAAGGACTTTTTTGTTCCCAAAAGGTGACATCTGCCGGCTGCCCATCTATTTGTAAGTATATCAATACCGTCTTTTCGGCTCCTGATACTTTTCTTTCGGCAAGCAAAATAGGTACGGTTGGGGTTGCCAATCTTTTGACGCTAAAATCCCGTGCTTCAAAAGCATTTTCACACCAAATAATATTTTCCTCGATAAAATCTGGAAAATGAGCATCATTTGGAATACTCAGCAGCTCGTAAAACATATCCCAACTTTGGGCAGCAAATTTTTTAGAAGCAGCATCGAGTTGCGCGGAAGTATGCTGTGCATTTGCTGTTGCCGAAACAAGCAGAAGAGCAAAAGCAAGGGAGATCAGAAAGCAATTTTTCATAGATTTGATTTTCAATGCTAAATTTAATCATTTTGAAGCTGGATTTGACTGGATAAACCTGTAATTAATCGTTTATTTGCTCCAGCGAATTTCATGGCTATTAATCCTAAATATTCTATAATAATCCCCGTGTACAATAGACCTGAAGAAATTCGGGAACTATTGCAAAGCCTTGTCTTGCAAAAATTTCAAGATTTTGAAGTGTTGATCATTGAAGACGGCTCTACGTTAGACTGTGAAAATGAGGTAGATTTCTTTAATGGGAAGCTGAATATTCGCTATTTCAAAAAGCCAAATTCAGGGCAAGGCTTCAGTCGCAACTTCGGTATGGAAAAAGCGAGGGGTGAATACTTTGTTATCTTCGACTCTGATTGCATCATCCCTCCCAATTACTTTTTGGAGGTAAATAAAGCGTTGGAATTGAGAAAACTGGATGCTTGGGGCGGTCCCGATGCAGCTCATTCAAGTTTTACAGATATCCAAAAAGCTATTTCCTATTCAATGACCTCGCTTTTTACAACGGGAGGAATCCGCGGGAGGAAGCAGCATGCAGGTAGGTATCATCCGCGTAGCTTTAATATGGGCATTTCCCGAGAAGTCTTTCAATCGGTTGGTGGGTTTTCGATCACACGCATGGGGGAAGATATCGAATATAGTATCCGAATAATAAAAGCAGGGTTCAAGGTAGAGTTGATAGAGAAAGCAATGGTATTTCATAAACGAAGAACCAACTTCTACCAATTTTATAATCAGCTCCATTTTTTTGGCCGTGCTCGGATCAATATTGGGCGTTTCTATAAAGATGAAATCAAGCTTGTTCACTTGTTTCCGGCCTTATTTATTGTAGGCTTGTGTGTTTCAATTATCGGGAGCCTCTTTATACCCAGCGTGGGCAATATATTATTAGGTATCTACTTCGTGTATTTTGTACTGATTGCCATCGACGCTACTTTGCAAAATAAGAGTCTCAAAATTGGTCTTCTGAGTGTTTGGGCCGCGTTGGTTCAATTATCGGCTTATGGTGTTGGGTTCCTCACAGAATTATCGAGAGGTTTTAAGCATCCGGTTTCTGACAAAAATAGATAATTTCATCCGCAGGAAGGGCGTATTTGCTTACTATCTCGGTGGGAAGCTGCATCACATAATCATCCTCCCGCACCGTGAATCCCGCATTTCGAAGTTTGCTTGGATAGTCTTTTCCATACAAGCGAACATGATCCTCCTGTCCAAAATACCTTAGCCTGTCTTTTGGGCTAGTGATCGTTTTATCCTCAAAAGTGACATCAGGAATTGGGTGAAAAATCGGAATTTGAATAATGGCCCAGCCTCCAGGCTTCAGTACTCTTAATATCTCCTGCATCGCTTTATGGTCATCCGCTACATGTTCCATTACATGATTGCACATAGCAGCATCGAAAGTATTATCCTCGAAAGGAATGGCGTGTACATCCATTTTCACTTTGGCCAATGGAGATTCAATATCCGCAGTGATGTAGCCTTCTCCGTGCTGTTGTTCAAATTTTTGCAAAAAACACTGCTCAGGTGCAATGTGCAAGAAATGCAGTTTCTCCTTAAAAAAATTTGTTCTGTCCTTCAAATACAACCAAATAAGCCGGTGTCTTTCTAGCGAGAGGGAATCAGGGCAAAGGGCATTTGGCCTTGGGTTGGTGCGGCCATAAGGAAGAAACTTTCGGTAACTTTTGCCGCTAATTGGGCAAGTCACCTTATTGCCAGCATAAAATAAGCCTAATACCGAAAGTGCCAATGGGCTAATTACTTGCAGGTATTTGCGAGGAATTTTACGTATAACGATACTGATAATCCGTTTCATATCTTACACAAAGGTGCTAAAAAATGCTCAATTGTGGCGAATTGCTTGATTTCAAAGATTTTTTTAAAAATATTTCCGGTGATTAAAACTATTTTTACTGAGGAGCCATCTTAGCTACAGAAAGACACATTAAATCGCATGTACATGCCCGACGCTAAATTGAAGTCATTTACGCAAGTTGAATCAGCCATTACAGGCGACAGAGAGGCCATCAGTGGCCTGGTAAAGGTGTGGTATAAGCGTATTTATAATTTCTGTTTTAGGTATTTTAACGATCACGACTTAGCCTCAGAAGCATCTCAGCAGACCTTTATCAATATGTACCGAAAGGTGCATACGCTAAAGCAAGCGGAGCATTTCAAAAGTTGGCTGTATCGGATTGCTTGCAATAGCTGTAATGAAGAAGTGCGTCGGCAAAAACGAACAAAAATCTTCTCGGTTTTTTCCTTATCCACACCAATAGATGAGAATAACGAGCAGCTAAACAAAATGAGGCAGCACGCTACATTTGATCCAAGTGTACAATTGGATAGGGCTGAGCTAGCAGAAATGCTTTTTGAAATGATCAATCACCTCCCGCCAGATCAGCGTGTGGTGGTGATTATGAAAGAATATGAGGGATTTCGGTTCAGAGAAATAGCCGACACCCTCGATATATCAGAGAATACAGCCAAATCGAGGTTGTATTGCGGGCTCAAGAGCCTTAGACGAGAATTAGAAAGAAGAAATTTAACATTAGAAACCTTGTTGTCATGAATAAGCAACCCACAGAAGAACAGTTAATAGGCTATTTATACGGGGAATGTAGCAGCGAAGAGGCAAGGCATATCGAACAATACATTAAGGAAAATCCTGATGTGATGAAGGAATATGAAGCCTTTCGTGGAATACGAAAAGTACTAGCCCTCGCAGAAGATAAAGAAGTGCTTGAACCAGCGGTACATTTTGATAGAAAAGACATTGTGCTAAGTCACCACCCAAGTATGGCGGGAGGATATTGGCCTGGCTGGAAATGGCTGAGCATTGCCGCAGCTATTGCCCTTTTGCTAGTGGCTGGAAATCTGTCCAAGACCAATTTCGAAATTGGTAAAGGAGGATTCTCGCTGAGTTTCGGGGAGCCTACCAACGAAGCTGAACTTAAAGAAAGCTTGAAAGTAGAGCTGCTTGCAGAACTTGGGAAACGAGATAAGCAGTTGATAGGGTATATGGATGGCAAATATGATCATCGACTGGTTTCGGTGGAAGAAAGTGTCAACGAGTATGGCGAACAGTTAGATGAAAGACTGCAAGCGTTCAGAGTTCAATACAGACAAGAGTTGGCTGTGGCCATTAATCGGAAGTTAAGTGAAGACGAAACGCTGCGGACGCTTGTGGCAGGCATGCAAGATAGTAATCGCCGTGCGATGGATGAAATACTGGCAAATGCTAATATTGAGCAGCAACAGGCAATACTAAATGCTTTGAATGAGTTCAATCGCTACTATGAAGCACAAAGGTTGGAAGATCTTGAAATGATCGAAAATGGATTGGTAATACTCGCCAAAGATGCAGAGCAACGCCAAATAGAAACTACACAATATTTGTCAAATCTGATAGTATCAGTGACGCAACCAAATTAAAACACAATTGAAATGAAAAAGATGAAAAATTTTAAAACGATGTCGATGCTATTGAGCCTGATGCTCTTAGTATCTACGATATTCACGCTACAAGCGCAACAATCCGAGACGCTGAAAAGAGATATGGAAGTAACTTCGAATTTGCTTTCTACATTATTGAGAACAAATTCTGGCAATTCCTTTATGGCACTTGGTAGCAATGGGATCGAAACCTCTTATAATGAAGGTTTTGGGGTTTTATTTGATCTTAAGAGTGGGAATTTAGTATTTTCTAGTTCAGCTGAATATTTCACTTTAAATTCGCCTAACGAAGTAAATATTAAGGAGGTGGATCTTAAAATTGAAAGTATCGAAGAGGATTCAATAAGACCAGTTAATTCAATGGCGAGATCTTCACAAACGTTTATAGAGTCTATGTCTTCAAGAGTAGTTCCTGACCAACAAGAATCCATTAAAGAATTTTTAATTGAGTATGGGTCGTTCTTAAAGGATTTGAAACAGGATGAACGAATTATGGTTCAATTCCCGTATACAAAGGTTGCAACTGCACCAAATAGTAAAGGCAACGAGATAGCATTTTTAAACTTCAATACCGATAGAAAAGCAACCAAAAGCTTTACTATTTTTAAAAAAGACGCAGATGCGTATAGAAATGGAAGTATAACCAAAGAAGAAGCCCTAAGCAGGATCGAGATGGAAGAAAATCTTCCAGAAGAAATAGCCACAGATTTGCGAGTGTTGGGAGATTTAATGAATAGCCTGTATAGAGAACAGAACTCTAACACGTATTTTTCCACCTCCAACCCATCAATTATCCGTACCAAAGGAATTGGTGTGGTATATTCTTGGGCGGTGTATTCTGCCTATTCAGAGGGTATGAGATTCCGACTACCAACATTGGGCGCACTAAGTGTGGATGATAAAGGAAGGAACGAATTGGTGAAAGCTGCTTATCCGGTCTTTTTGGAAAACTTCAAAGAGAATTTGGTAGATTATGGTCGTACCATTAAGTCATTGAATGATAATGAGAAGATTATATTCAATATAAAAATGACGAAATGCGATGGCTGTGGAATACCTGAAGTGGTGAAAGTGGAAATGGATCGGACAACCATTGAAGAGTATAATCAAGGAAAATTGACAAGAGTGCAGGCAATTTCAAGATTGAAAGTGATTGAAAAGTAAGTTTAATGGTTGATTAGTTTTGGTTTATTTACCTCCCGCTTTCCCGGCAATATCTTGTCGGGAAAGTTTTTTAATTAATTTTTAAACTTTTTCCAATTCTGCAAGTCCAAAAAGAGTTCTACCGAGTTTTTCCCGTTTTTTGCACCATTATTTATTTTAATGGTACTTTTCACATCTGTATGGAAGGCTTTTCACAAACTATCAAGCTAATTTTATCGTTTGATTACGTACTAACGCATACCGTAAATTATAAGAACCCAAATTAATATGAAGAAGAGAATTGTTTTACCAATAATATTGGTTGTAATTTTAATTGTGGCTATAGTATGGAGCAGAAGCGGTGTCACAGAGGTGCGTGAAATATTCACGACTGTGCAACAAGGCCAGTTCACCATTGAAATAGTCACAACAGGGGAATTAATAGCAGCAAGGTCTACACAAATTCGTGGCCCTGAAAGAGCTCGACAATACAGATTGAATAATTTAAAAATTGAGAGACTGGTAGAAGAAGGCACAGTAGTACAGCAGGGTGATTTCATTGCTATGCTGGACAGATCTGAGTTGTTTGGTCGTATTGCTGATTCCGAGAATGAAGTGGAAACAGAAAGAGCCCAATTTGAGCAAACGCAATTGGATACTGCATTGACATTGAGAACGGAAAGAGATCAGATTGTTAATTTAGAATATAATGTAGAAGAGCGAAGACTTGTGCTAGATCAATCACAATTTGAACCACCTGCAACGGTTAGACAGAATGAAATTGCATTGGATAAAGCGATAAGGGATTTAGAGCAGTCTAAAGAGAGCTACCTAATAAAGGTGCAACAAAGCCAAGCACGCATGAGAGAAAGAGCTTCGCGACTTAGAGAAGAACTAAGAGAGCTAGAGGAATTGAATAGTTTGATGGCTGAGTTCACAATCTATGCTCCGCAAGATGGAATGGTTATTTATGAAAAAGGTTTCGATGGATCTAGAGTAATGGAGGGTTCTACAATCTCTGCTTGGAGCCCAGTAGTAGCTACCTTGCCTGACCTAACCACCATGAATTCGCTCACTTATGTGAATGAGGTGGATATCCGAAGAGTGAAAAATGGACAAATTGTGAAATTGGGATTGGATGCTTTCCCAGATAAAAGATTATCAGGTAAAGTGGTAAGAGTATCGAATGTTGGTCAGCAAAATCCAAATTCTGATGCGAAAGTATTTGAAGTAACTATTTTGATTAATGAATCTGATCCTTCCCTAAGACCAGCCATGACCACCAGTAATACCATTATTGCAGAGGAAATTGCAGATGCGATATTTATTCCTTTGGAGGCATTATTTGTGGAAAGCGATTCCATCAATTATGTATATCGTAGCAATGGAAAGAAGCAAGAAATTGAATTGGGTCTATCCAATAACAATGAAACTATTGTGCTGCAAGGATTAGCTGTGGGGGATCGTATTTATCTTTCGGAGCCTACTGCCAATAGAGAAAGCGAAATTAACCTACTTCCTAGCATGAATGGCAAACGCCAAAGACAGCTTGATCAAATCGATCAAAAAAGTGAAGTGAATGAATCTGGATCAGAAAAAATTACTTTACCTGATGGCAGAGAAGTAGAATTGACTCCAGAAATGAAGAAAAGAATGGAGCAAATGAGAAGCGGTGCCGGTGGCGCAGCTGCCTCGGGTAGATAATTTCATTTTCACCTAAATAGTAAGAATATGTTTAAATATTGGGGAGAAAATAGAGAGAGAATTTTTGCTAATTTTTCAATAGCACTGGAAGCTGTTTTAGCTAATCAAGTAAGGTCTTTGCTTACAGCATTGGGTATTATCTTTGGTGTAGCAGCAGTTATTGCGATGCTTGCCATTGGTAACGGTGCCCAACAAGATATCATGGAGCAAATAAAACTGGTTGGGGTAAATAATATTATTATCAATCCAGTGATAGAGCAGGTGGACGAGCAAGTGGGAGGTGATGAGAGCGAAAAGAAGAAGTTTTCGCCAGGTCTCAGAATGCTTGATGTAGAAGCCGTAGCCAAATTAATTCCAGGCGTTAAGAACATCAGTCCGGAAATCATCCTTGAAACATATATCATTAAAGATGGATTTAGAAGATCTGCGAAGCTTGTGGGAGTAGAGCCCTCCTATTTTGAAGTGTCAAACTTCGAATTATATGAAGGTAAAATGTTTACCCAAGACCAGTTGATTAGCGGTAAGCCAGTGTGTATTATTGGCAAGAGTATTAGTACGCGTTTTTTCTCAAGAGAAAACCCGATAGGGAAGAGGATAAAGGTTGGAAACCAATGGATGGAAGTAGTAGGTGTTTTGGAAGAACGATTGATTTCAGAAAAGGCATTGAGCAACACCAACTTAGGTATTCGAGATTTTAATATGGATGTATATGTTCCTATACAAACTGCCTTAATTAGATACAAAAATCGTGATATGATTACTGCATCCCAGCTAGGTGCAGGTGGAGGGCCTTCTATGGCGGGAGGAATGTTTAGAATGTTCTCTATTTCTAGTGAAGATAAAGCACCCGCTCCAGTAAAATCAACCAATTATCATCAAATTGATAAATTAACAATTCAGGTCAATGAATCTGAAATGTTGAATCCTACAGCCGACGTAATTGCAAGAATGCTAGAGCGTAGGCACTTTGGAGTGGTAGATTTTGAAGTAACTATCCCAGAATTGCTGCTAAAGCAACAGCAAAGAACCCAACAAATATTCAATATCGTGTTAGGTGCAATTGCAGGTATATCACTATTAGTAGGTGGCATCGGTATCATGAATATCATGCTTGCATCAGTATTAGAGCGAATTAAAGAAATTGGACTAAGGCTCTCCTTGGGAGCGCAAAAAACTGACATTATATTTCAATTCTTGTTTGAGGCTGTAATGATTTCAGTTACAGGAGGTTTAGTCGGTGTCGCTATTGGAATTGCCCTCGCATTAGCTGTTTCTGCCTTTGGAGATTTCCCAACTGTGGTGTCTTTTAGTTCAATTTTTATATCTTTCGGAGTGGCTGCTTCTGTAGGTCTAATTTTCGGAATAGCACCTGCTAGAAGAGCCGCCAATCAAGACCCAATAACATCATTACGCCATGAATAAATTTTCTACGAGAATTTCCTTCCTTGCTTTGCTTTTACTTATTTGCACGAGCACGGATATTTTTAGTCAAACACGTGCAACAAGAAAGTTTACGCTTCAAGACGTAATCGTAAGAGCACAAGAGCAATCACCTGCGGCAAAGCAAGCTGAGACGAGAAAAGAAGTTCAATTCCAACAGAATAGACTTTTTCTTTCCGATTATAATCCTCAGTTCAGATTGTCAGGTTCAATTCCTAGTTTCAACCGTTCCTTCACGCAGGTGACTCAACCAGATGGTACCATCCAGTTCCAGCCTGTTCGCCAGACAACCTCTTCGGGACGTTTGTTCTTAGAGCAGCCATTGGCGCTGACCGGCGGATCGCTCTTCGTGAACTCAGAAACAATTTTCTTCAATGACATTGATAGAAACGCACAATTATGGAGTGGTACGCTGGTTAACGTTCAATTAAATCAGCCATTATTTGCCTTTAATAACTTGAAATGGGATAGGAGAATTGAACCACTCCGCTACGAGGAATCTCGCCGTGCCTTTGTAGAAGAGATGGAATTTGTCTCTAGCACTGCGGTAGACAGGTTTTTCGAACTACTTCAAGCACAGGTGCGATTAGAGATTGCCGATTTCAACTTAGCCAATACTGATACAATTCTTAAAATAGAAAATAATCGCTATAACATCGGTACTACTACAGAGGATAAGGTATTGCAAGTGGAGTTGTCCTATTTGAATGAACAGCAAAACGTTGCGCAAGCTGAACTCGATTTTGAAAGTGCTTCCCTTCGTTTAAGATCATTTATTGGCTTGAATGACGACGTTGATATTGATTTGATACTACCGGCTGAAATTCCTGAATTATATGTTGATTACATGACTGCGCTGAACTATGCAAAGGAGAATAGAGCAGATTATCTTGCTTTTGAAAGACGTAGGTTAGAGGCTCAAGCAGGAGTAGCCCAAGCGAAAGGCAATAGATTTCAAGTGAATTTGAACGCATCTTATGGTTTAAATAATAGAGGTGGTCAATTTTCTGATATTTATGTAGATCCAAATAGTCAGCAAAGAGCTAATATTAGCTTCAACGTACCTATCCTTGACTGGGGCAGAAATAAGGCTAGGATGGCAATCGCCGCAGCCAATATGCAATTAACTGAATTTACCATTGCGCAGGAGCTTATCAATTTCGAGCAAGAAATTAGAACCCAGGTGACGCAAATTGATATGCTATCAAATCAAATTGAACTTGCCAAAAAAACTGATGAGGTAGCAGATGCGAGATACACTATTTCACAAGGTAGATACCTTACGGGATCTACTACAATCCTTGAATTGAACCAAGCACTAAGTGATAAGGATTCGAAAAAGTTACAGTATATTACTTCGCTTAGAGATTATTGGAGAGCATATTATGACTTACGAAGACTGACCTTATATGACTTTGCCAACAGCAGGTTATTGTATAATCCAGCATTGGGAAATTAAGCGCAAAATAGTTTGATGAACCAAAAAGCCGCTATTAGCGGCTTTTTGGTTTTAGAGCAATTTGTTTATATCGTCTTACCTACCCAGATAGTTGAAAGGAGAAATTGCCTTCAATTCATTTTTTATTTCCGATGAAAGGTTTAGAGAATCAATAAATGCATTCATGCTTTCCTCATCTATCTTTAGGTTAGTTCTTGTTAGTCGTTTTAATGCCTCATAAGGTTGAGGGTAATTCTCTCGACGTAAAACAGTCTGGATTCCTTCCGCAACTACCGCCCAATTTTCTTCCAAGTCCCTATTTATAGCAGATTCATTTAATTCCATTTTTCCAATTCCTTTCTCCAGCGATCTTAAGGCAATCACAAAGTGCCCGAATGGGACACCGATATTGCGAAGGACGGTAGAATCGGTAAGATCGCGCTGCAATCTGCTTATTGGAAGCTTTGCTGATAGATGCTCAAATAGGGCTACTGCAATACCCAAATTGCCTTCTGCATTTTCAAAATCAATCGGATTTACTTTATGTGGCATAGCAGAGGAGCCAACTTCACCTTCTGTTATCTTTTGCTTGAAATAGCCCATTGATATGTATTGCCATACATCACGGCTGAAATCAGTAAGGATGATTGAGATTCTTTTTAAAGCATCAAATAAGGAAGCCAAATTGTCGTAATGCTCGATTTGGGTAGTTGGGTAACTACGGTCTAACCCAAGTTTATTATTGACAAAGTTATTGGCAAAAGTGTGCCAGTCCTTATTTGGAAATGCCACATAATGTGCGTTGAAATTACCAGTTGCACCGCCAAATTTAGCCGAAAACGGAATCTGGGAAAGTTGCTCTACTTGTTTTTTCAATCGGACTTCAAAGACTTGAATTTCCTTGCCTAGTCGGGTAGGTGAGGCTGGTTGTCCATGTGTTTTGGCCAGCATAGGTACATTCTGCCATTGCTTGGCCATTTGCCCTAGCAAACTGCCAATTTGCACAATCATAGGCTTTACCTCCCGCTCAATGGCATCTTTTATGGATAATGGTATTGCAGTATTATTGATGTCTTGACTAGTTAACCCAAAGTGGATGTACTCTTTGCTTTTGCCCAAATTCAAGAGGTCCATTTTTTCTTTAATGAAATATTCAACCGCCTTTACATCATGGTTGGTGGTCTTTTCAATTTCCTTTATTTGTAAAGCATCTACCTCCGAAAATTCAGTATATATTTTCCTTAATGCTTTTATCTGACCTTCCTTAAGATCATCAAAGTGGGGTAGTTGCAACTGATTTAACGCTATGTAATATTCAATTTCGATTAATACTCTGTATCGGATAAGGCCAAATTCTGAAAAGTAAGGCGCAAGTATCTCTGTTTGTTTTCTGTAGCGGCCATCAATGGGACTAATGGAGGAAAGGCTATTTAACTTCATAGATAATTTTAATTTTCAATTTCAATCCAATTATTCATTGGCCATTTATAGGTCAAAATTACGTCATAAAAATTTATGAAACCTTTAAAATAATTCCGAGGAACTATCGGGATGTTTGGAGCTAGTTTTGTGCTTGAAAAGAGATAGCGTGTTGAAAAGATTTACAATTTTATTCCTTTTATTGTTCACAGGCGTACTTTCGAGTAAGGCCCAAATGTCATTTGAGGATTTTAGGGTATCCGCAAAGCAAACTACAGATATAATTACCATCGATGGTAAAATGAATGAAGCAGACTGGACAAATGTAGAGGGTGTTAAGAATTTCACTCAAAATTTCCCCGATGATCAGATGCTTGCTACCGCCCAAACTGAGGTGAAAATGCTGTATAATGAGCAATTCTTATACATAGCAGCCATTTGTGAAAATCCAGATGGAGATGAATATATTATTTCCTCTCTAAGGCGCGACTTTCCTTTTGACCAAAATGATGCGTTTGTAGTGTATATAGATCCATTTGATGATAAAACAAATGGGTTTTCTTTTGCTGTAAATCCATTCAATGTACAGCGGGAGGGTTTGGTATTTAATGGCTCAAGGGTCGCCTCAGATTGGGATAATATCTGGTATAGCAAAGTAGAGCGAAGCGAAGGGAAATGGGTAGTCGAAATGGCTATACCCTTCAAGACGCTTCGCTATAGTGAAGATCAGCCTTTCTGGAGGATAAACTTTGCACGCAATGACCGTAAGAATTTTGAACGGTCTACCTGGGTACCGATTCCAGTAAACTTTCAGATTTCATCCTTGGCATTTACAGGCTACATAGATTGGGAAGAGAATCCTAAAAAGCCAGGCGCCAACATAGCTTTAATTCCATATTTATCAGGCGGGGTAAGCAAAAATCAGTTAGAGGGAACATCCGAGGAGTTTGTAAGTGGGGCTGGTTTCGATGCGAAAATTGCTGTGACACCTAGCTTGAACTTGGACTTAACATTTAACCCTGATTTCTCACAAGTAGAAGTAGATCAACAACAAACCAATCTCAATAGATTTGAATTATTTTTTCCCGAGCGCAGACAGTTTTTCTTAGAAAATAATGATTTATTCGGTGATTTTGGGTTTAGAAGCATTCGGCCTTTCTTCTCTCGGCGAATTGGTATTGCGCAGGATAGCCTTGGGCGAACACAGGAAAACAGAATACTCGGTGGTGCTAGACTTAGTGGAAAACTCAATCAAAATTGGCGAGTTGGTCTGCTCAATATGCAAACTGCCAATGATGATGATATTGGTGTGCCAACTCAGAATTTTACCGTGGCTACTTTTCAAAGACAACTATTTGGCAGATCCAATTTGGCGGGCATACTGGTGAATAGGCAAAGTTTTGCTACTGCAGAACAGCAAGCCGCCGATCCAGCCAAAAATAGCCTGTCAAGTTTTAATCGAGTAGCAGGCTTAGACTTTAATCTGCAATCCAATGACAATAAATGGACGGGAAAGATATTTTACCATCGTTCATTCGGGCCGGAGAAAGCGAAAAAGAGCTTTGCCCATGCGACCTTTTTGGATTATAATACTCGTAATTTTCAAGTAACTTGGAATCACGAAACAGTAGGAGACGGCTTTAACGCCGAAGTTGGCTTTGTGCCTCGTTCAAATTATTGGAGATTTGAACCCAGAGTAGAATTTAGAATATTGCCGGAAGCTGGTGCTATCTTTAGGCATTCCTTTAGATTGGAAAGTAGCGTGTTTACAGATGAAAAATTGAATATAACCGATGAAGATATAGGGTTCCGGTATAATATTCAATTTAGAAGTACTGCTTTTATAAGCTTTAGTGCTTCAAATGAATTTGTAAAGCTGCTCAACTCCTTCGACCCTACCCGATCCGGTGGAGAGCGATTGCAGGCTGGCCAAGATTTTAGGTTTTACCGATACGGAATCTCGTATCGTTCGGATTCCCGCAAAAATTTCTTCTACGACGCTACCGTTTTCAATGGAGGGTTTTTTAATGGCAACAGACTCTTTTTCAATACAAGTGTAAGCTACCGTTATCAGCCGTTTGGTTCGTTAACTTTAGACTTTCAATACAATAAGCTTGATTTCCCAGAGCCATATAATAGTACCGATTTATTTTTGGTTGGGCCTAGGTTTGATGTTTCCTTCACTGATCAGTTTTTCTTTTCTACTTTTATCCAGTACAATAGCCAAATTGATAATATCAATCTCAATACTAGATTACAATGGAGATTCCGCCCTGTATCAGATCTTTTTATCGTTTACACTGATAATTATTTCCCAGATAATTTAAAGGTAAAGAATAGAGCGTTAATTTTGAAACTTTCCTATTGGCTTACTGTTTAATTATGACTTAGTTCATTTTATAATCTTATGGTATTTAATTTATTCAAAAAGGGTTCATCATCATCAAAACAGGCTGATGATAAAAATAAACCTTCCTCCCGCTATTTTTCATTGAAAGTGAAGGAGGTGGTAAGGGAAACAAATGATGCGGTAACTGTTTATTTCGACCCTGCAGGCCGAGAAATCAATTATAAGCCAGGTCAATTTTTCACTTTGATTATGAATATAGATAATCAAAGCATACGAAGGTCTTACTCATTATGTACTAGCCCAGATACAGATGAATTTCCTGGAGTAACGGTAAAGCGGGTGGAAGGCGGACTTGTTTCTAATTACATCAATTCCGAATTCAGAGCCGGCGACGAGATTGAATTAATGGAGCCGATGGGTGTATTCACCACTGATATCTCACACAACCAAGAACGGAATTTAGTGTTTTTTGGTGGCGGAAGTGGGATAACACCTCTTATGGCGCTTAGCAAAAGTATTTTGAAACTTGAGCCAAAAACCAAAATCACTTTGCTGTATGCAAATAGAGATACAGACTCTATTATTTTCAAAAGCAAATTGGCCGAGCTTGAAAACACATCTGACGGCAAATTCAAAGTATTTTATGTTTTGGAAACTGCACCTGAAAATTGGATTGGATATAGAGGCCGTCTGACTCCTGGCATTATTGGAGATGTGCTTGGCAAAGTTTCCGATCAAGGCGAAGTCACTGAGTACTTTATGTGTGGCCCTGAAGGGATGATGATGGCAATTTCTACGGCTTTCAGAGAATTGGGTTTGCCAAAAGAAAAGTTGCGCAAGGAAAGTTTCACCGCAGGCACGCCAGAAGCAAAAACGATCGATGCGCCAGTGCCAAGTGCTAATACAGCAGCAGGGGCAAAAGAAGTGAAAGTAATTTATGACGGAGAGGAATATTCTTTTGCGGTAGAAGAAGACAAAACCATACTAGAAACGGCTCTTGAATTAGATATTGATCTACCTTTTTCTTGTCAGAGTGGCTTGTGTACAGCCTGCCGAGGCAAATGCTTAAGTGGGAAAGTCAGAATGGATGAAATGGAAGGCTTGTCAGATTCCGAGATTGAAGAAGGATACGTTCTGACTTGTGTGGGGCATCCACTTACGAATGATGTAATAATAGAAATAGGCTAATCGTTTGGGTCAATATTTCAATATTTCGGAGAAAATTCTTGGAGCATCATCACTGTCCTATTTCCAATTGGCTTTAGGGCAGTGATGATTTTCATTTATGGTAAAAGCCAATTGCTCAAACTAAAGAAAATTGAAGGCTTTACTATTTCAATTATTTTTCTCATTATTACTTCAATACTGTTTTTCGGTTGAGCCAAGGATAGTCCAGAAAGTAATTCCTTATGCAGAATAAAAGCGTAGAAAAAGCATACGAATTCATTACAGATCAAGGAGAAGAGCGAGCTTGCGAGGCTATTCCCGATGCTGCTTGTAATGAGGTACCAGGTAATTTCTTTCGCAATATGGTAAATGGCGCCAGTACCAAATTGGCCGAGCAAATTGCCTCACCTGGCATCGTGCTACCATGGATACTTTCCGCCCTTGCCGCACCAGCATATTTTGCGGGGATGCTCATTCCGATCAAGGATGCGGGCTCTCTATTGCCTCAATTATTCGTTTCCGCTAAAATTAGGTCATTCCCAAAGCGCAAATGGTTTTGGATTATTCCTGCCCTTATCCAATCTCTTTGTATGCTAGCGATGGCATGGCTTGTTTCTGCTTTGGAGGGATTTGCAGCAGGCTTGGGAATTGTGCTTGTGCTATTGGTATTTAGTATTGCTAGTGGCGTAGCCTCAGTTGCATTTAAGGATGTAATGGCCAAAACCACTCCAAAAGGGAAAAGGGGGCAACTACTGGCTTTCAGGGCGGCAAGTGGCGGCATACTTACCTTAATGGCAGGTATTTACCTGAACTTGTTCTTAAACAATGATGCAGATGACGGAGTCTACGTTTGGCTACTAGTAATTGCGGGGATTTTATGGTTTTTGGCCACAATCTCATTTGCAGCGATCAAAGAAATGGACGGGGCTACAGATGGAGGAAGAACACCTATAAAAGAACTAAAACAAGGAAAGAAGCTTTGGTTTAATAATCCTAATTTCAGAAAATTCATTTTTACCAGAGGACTCTTAATGGCCATCCCATTGGCTCAGCCTTTTTATGTAATTATAGGTAAGGAATATGCGGGAGGGTTGGTTTCCGGCTTAGGACTTATGATCATAGCAGTAGGTGTCGCGGGGATTATCAGTAGCCCAATCTGGGGCAGATTTGCAGATAAATCTAGTCGTAAAATGATGATGGTAGTAGCAGGCTTAGGTGTTATCAACGCTGTATATGTTTTACTATTCCCAATGTTGCCATCAGATTGGCAAAATATATACACTTTTGCTCCAGCGATATTACTCAATGAAATTGCCCGTGGCGGAGCACGGTTAAGCCGCAAAACGTATTTGATGGATTTCGCTCCAAAAGAGGAGCGGCCATTATATGTTTCACTTTCGAATACGTTAATTGGTATCTTAACACTTATAGCGGCAGGCTTAGGAGTAATTGCAGAGATATTTAGTTTAGAAATGATGGTAGCATTTTTGGCGGCATTACTATTATTAAGTATTCCTGTAAGCTTTAGGCTCAAAGAGATTTAATCCTTTCGAGGGAAATCCTGTGGCTATATGTAGCTATTTGCCATCCTCATTCCCTTAATATTTCGTACCTTTGCATCAATGTTTGACTTAGCAAAGAGCAACAGGATATTTTCAACAGCGCACTTGACTTTGGAACCCTCCCGCGTTTTTCAAAGTGAGACTCCGCAGAAAAACCCACTTCTTTTTCCTTTTTAAGCCCTTTCCAACAACTCTGTCCTAAAAATGATCTTTTGGTTTAGCTTTTTTTTATGCATTTTATTGACTTAAGTATTTTCGTTTTTTACATGATTGCCATGCTTGGTGTGGGTTTCTTTTTTATGAAAAAGAACAAAAACACAGATGATTATTTTGTAGGAGGTCGTAACTTAGGATATGGGCATGTAGGCTTGTCTGTGGTTGCAACTGACGTAGGTGGCGGTTTCTCCATAGGGTTGGGAGGCCTTGGCTTTGTGATTGGCCTATCAGGTTCCTGGATGCTTTTTACAGGCTTAGTAGGTGCTTGGCTTAGTGCTGTTTTGCTTATACCAAAGGTTTCTGAAATGGGAAAGCGTGTAAATCTCCAAACCTTTCCGCAAATATTCGGTCAGTTTTATGGGGCAAGGGTTGCCTTACTTGCTGGATTTATTTCAGCCATCGGCTATTTGGGATTTACGAGTTCACAAATTTTGGCTGGAGCAAAACTAGCCTCAGCGACTTTTCCATCCTTAGAAATGAATCATGCTTTAATCCTTATGGGTGTGATCGCCGTGGTTTATACTGTGATGGGTGGAATTAAAGCGGTGATATATACGGATACTATTCAATGGGCTTTGTTGCTTTCAGGGCTTATTTTCATTGGCATTCCCATGGGCTATTCTGCTATTGGAGGCTGGGAATCTATTAAAGCTGAATTAGACCCAGCTATGCTGAGTCTGACAAATATTAGCTGGGTGCAATTCTTCAATTGGGCGATTACCATCATTCCAATTTGGTTTGTAGGGATGACGTTATACCAACGAATATATGCTTGTCGTGATGCCAAAGAAGCCCAGAAAGCGTGGTTTATTGCCGGCCTTTTCGAATGGCCAATCATGGCTTTTATGGGCGTGTTGTTGGGTCTATTTGCCAAAGTGGCGTTCCAACAAGGGATGTTTACTGAATTAGGCTTCTCTCCAGGCAGCGATATAGATCCAGAAATGGGTTTACCTTTATTGTTGAGGTCTATTTTGCCAATTGGCTTAATGGGGATAATGATGGCGGCTTATTTTTCAGCCATTATGTCCACCGCAGATTCTTGCCTAATGGCTGCTTCGGGTAATATAGTGACAGATATTTTTGGGAAGTTTTTCCTCAATGGGAAAATGGATATTTTGCGCTGGTCGCAAATTGTGACATTTATTGTAGGTGCTGTGGCTATTATGATTGCTTCCACGCTGGAAAGTGTTTTAGATCTTATGCTGCTATCGTATTCCTTTATGGTGTCGGGCTTATTTGTGCCAGTGATTGGAGCATTCTTTTGGAAAAAAAGCAGTGCATTTGGTGCCGCCGCCGCAATGATAGCGGGAGGCGGAGTAACCATTACCGTAAATTATAGCAATTGGGATACCCCGTTCGGCTTAGATCCAAATTTCTTTGGGCTATCGGCAAGTCTAATTGTATTCATTATCTTTAGTAAACTTATTCCTGGAAAGGAAAAGGGTAAAACTGAAAAAAGTTAAAAAAAATGGAAACGATCATTATTGACCCAAAAGAGGGTCGTCATACTGTCTATACAGATGAGAAAATTGTAAACTTTCTTTTTGTCCATTTGGATGAATTTGGAGACAAGAAAGAGGATATTCAAAAATGTTTAGACTATGCGCATACTAGAGGTGGCTTTATTGTGCTGGGAGTAATTGATGGTGAAATCAAAGGAGCGGTAATCATAAATGAAACAGGTATGGAAGGATTTATTCCTGAGAATATACTTGTGTACATCGCCATGCACCAAGACCAAAGAGGGAAAGGGCTAGGGAAAAAACTGATGCAAGCTGCCATTGATAAGGCTAAAGGAAATATAGCCTTGCATGTAGAGCCAAATAACCCGGCCAAATTCTTATATGAAAAGTTGGGCTTTACCCATAAATACCTTGAAATGCGTTTGAATAAGTAAGATGCTCGAAAAAATTATCGCTCTTAGAAGAGAGTTACATAAATATCCGGAACTATCGGGACAGGAGAGAGAAACCTCCAATAAGATTCAGCATTTTTTAACTGACTTGAAAGTTTTTGTAATCCATCAGATTACAGAGACAGGTTTTGTGGCAGTATTGGACACAAAACTAGAGGGGCCTAGTTTGCTGATAAGAGCCGAATTAGATGCGCTTCCAATCAAGGAGAAAACGGATTTGGAATACACTTCATCCGTAAATGGTGTGGCGCATTCATGTGGGCATGATGGCCACATGGCAATGGTATGTGGGTTGGCTATGAAATTGGCCGAAAATCCTCCCGCCAAAGGTAAGGTGATCCTTTGCTTTCAAGCTGCTGAGGAAACAGGCGAAGGTGCATTGGAAATTATCGAACATGATAACTTTACCCCATTTGAGCCAGATTTCGTGTTTGCCCTACATAATTTACCCGGCCACGAAAAAGGTATGGTAGTAGTGAAAGAAGGTGCTTTTACTGCAGCTGTAGAGAGTGTAGCAATACATCTTTCAGGCAAAACAGCTCATGCCGCAGAGCCCGAGCAAGGTGATAATCCTAGTTGGCTTATTGGCGAAATTCTCGCCGAAGTTCTGAGGCTTCAAAATACCGATGCTACAAGTGAGGATTTTTGCCTAATTACTCCGGTGTATATTCATGCAGGCGAGAAAGCCTATGGGATTTCCGCCGGTGATGGTGAAATTCATTTTACATTACGGGCATTTGATAATGCTTTGCTCGAAAAGAAAAAGCGTGAGTTAGTCTCCTTTGTGGAGGCGAAAGCAAAATCTAACACCCTAATCGCTGATTTTGAATGGATGGAACCATTTACTGCTAATATCAATGGTAAAGAGGCACTGAAACTTATCACTGATGCCTGCGACCAACTTAATATCAAGTACGTAACCATAAAAGAACCATTGCGCTGGGGAGAGGACTTTGGAGAATTTTCTAGCCGTTACGCAGGAGCTTTATTTGGGCTGGGATCTGGGAAAAATCAGCCTGCTCTTCATAATCCTGATTACGATTTTCCAGATGATATTACGGAAAATGGGATTGCTATATTTGATAAAATAATCAGAAAACTTCTTTAGCCTAGTGTTTAATACATCTACAATTGAAATAAGTCGCACTGCTTTACAGCAAAACATTGAGTTTATCCGACAAAGAATCGGTGAAAATATTCGCTTTTGCTCAGTAGTGAAAGGCAACGCCTACGGACATGGAATAGAAACATTTGTGCCTCTTGCAGAATCATATGGAGTGGATTATTTCGGTGTTTTTAGCAGTGATGAGGCCCTGCGTGTTTTTCAAATTAAAAATACCGATGCCGACATTGTCGTAATGGGAATGATAGAAGGCGATGAACTCAGATGGGGAATAAAAAACGGTATAGAATTTTATGTGTTCGATATTGAGCGGCTAAATGATGCAATATCCATGTCAAAAGACTTAGGTAAAAAAGCCAAAATCCATCTGGAAGTAGAAACTGGTATGAATCGCACGGGATGGTCATGGGCAAATCGCGAAACGTTGGTGGAAATTTTAAGAGAAAACAGTGAGTATATAAGTCTATATGGCCTGTGTACCCATTTTGCTGGAGCCGAAAATCTAAGTAATTTGCCTAGAGTAACGCAGCAGATTGCTAATTTTGACGAGTGGAAAAGCTATTTTCAAGAAGAAAATTTTGCGTTTCGGTATATTCATACAGCCTGCTCAGCAGCCGTGCTTCGCTATCCAGAAGCTCATGGTAATATGGTGAGAATAGGCATACTTCAGTACGGTCTTTGGCCAAATGGAGAAACCTATGTAGAGTTTGTAGCCAAAAACCCAGAAGTTGAAAAGTTACCTAAAAGACTGATTACTTGGAAAAGCACAATTATGCAATTGAAGCAAGTGCCAGCGAATGAGTATATTGGCTACGGAAGCTCTTATTACACACCAAAAGACACGATTATAGGTGTAGTACCAGTTGGCTACGGGCATGGCTTTAGTCGTTCTCTCAGCAACTTGGGCCGTGTTTTGGTAAATGGATGCAGGGTAAGCGTAATTGGCCTTGTCAATATGAATGCACTCATTATAAACCTAAATGATGTACCTGATGTTAAAAAGGGTGATGAAGTAATACTAATTGGTAAACAAGGTGAAATGGATGTTTCCATTGGGTCGTTTAGCGACTTGAGTCATCAACTGAACTATGAGTCTATTACTAGGCTCGATCAAGCAATACCAAGACAAATAACTGAATAAAATGGCATTCCTAACACTCAATAGAGCAAAACTCGAGGAGAATTATAATTACCTAGAAGCACTTTTTCAAAAGCACCATATTTCTTGGGCGGTAGTGTCAAAACTACTCTGTGGCCATAAACCTTACATTGAGGAAATTATTAAGCTGGGAGCCAAGGAGATTTGTGATTCTAGAATTTCTAATTTGAAGGCAGTAAAAGAAATTGACCCAAATGTGCAGACGGTTTATATAAAGCCTCCTGCCAAACGTCATTTGGAAATGATAGTGCAATACGCAGATGTAAGTTTCAATACACAATATGAAACGATGCAACTGCTTTCTGATGAGGCTGTTCGCCAAAAAAAGAAACACAAAGTAATTGTGATGATTGAGTTGGGAGATTTGCGGGAGGGTGTAATGGGCGATCATTTAGTTGAGTTTTACGCCAGCATCATCAATTTACCCAATATTGAAATTACTGGAATCGGCTCTAACCTTAATTGTCTGCATGGTGTAATGCCTAGCGAAGACAAGCTGATTCAATTGAGCTTATATAAGCAATTGGTGGAAGCAAAATTCAATATTAGTATCCCTTGGGTCACAGGTGGCACATCTGTGGTTGTTCCGCTATTATTCCAACGTATGGTGCCCAAAGGCATCAATCATTTCCGTATTGGTGAAATGTTATTTTTTGGAAATAATCTGTTTTCAGGAGACACCATACCCGAAATGCATGATGACGTAATCAAGCTAAAGGCAGAGATTATCGAACTTTACGAAAAACCAAAAGTACCGATCGGCGCATTAGCGGCCAATCCTTCTGGTGAAATATTAAATATTAATGAGGATGATTATGGCAAAACATCCTTTAGGGCAATACTGGATTTAGGTTTACTCGATATTTCACCCAATTACCTTATTCCCATAGATGAGGACTTTGAAGTTATTGGCGCAAGCTCGGATATGATCATCCTAGATTTGGGAGACAATGAACACAATTATCAAGTGGGTGATTTGGTTACATTCAACCTCAAATATATGGGAGCATTGGCCCTGCTCAGCTCCGATTATGTAGAGAAGAAGTTTGAAGATCAAGCTTTGTAAATCAAGTACTCAACCCTAATTGATTTATAGGTTTATAGGCTTGAATTGCTCGAAACCTTGCTTGCAGTTGTTGCAATAATGCAATGATCTGCACAGCGTTGGGCCGAAAGGTGATTTCATTAGGGTGTTTTCACTATCGCAAAAAGGACAGGCGACATGCTCTAAAATATCTAAATCTACAATAAGTGTATCCGTAGGCGGTGGAGCTAATCCGAATTCTTTTAGGGCTTTGCGTCCTTTCTCTGATATTTTATTAGAGTTCCAAGGTTCATCAAAATTGATGTTGACTTCGAAGTTTGCAATGCCTTTTCTTTCAAGACTTTCTTCGACCTCTTGCTTCATCATATCCATGGCTGGGCAGCCAGAGAAGGTTGGAGTCATGTTTACACTTACTTTTCCATTGTCTTCAATGGCTATTTTGGTAATTACACCCAAATCGACCAACGAGAGTACAGGGATTTCTGGATCTTTTACTTCTTCCAACCACACTAATATCTCTTCTTCTGTAAGTTTCATGTTTTTCCTTTCTTTTACCAATCAGCAGTAGGATCTACACGGAACACCGCAGACATTTCTTCAACCAAAGGCTGTAAATCTTTAGTGTGTGTCCCGTACCTCCCGCCATTTATTGGCTTGATAGTTTTATAGTCGGGCAATTGAAGGCTCGTTTGATCGATTATTTTCTGAATGGCTTCAATCCATGGTTCAATAAGAGATTCTTCGCCAGTAAATATTCCCTCAGCAATCAACTCATTTTCAAATTTAGATTTCTCAAACATTCCCAACGCATACGGGAAAAGAATATCTATAGAAGCTTGCAGTTTGGCTATGGCCTCATCTGTAGAGCTGCCAAGCTGCTTGATAAACGTATTTGCGTGCAATACATGATAGCGGACTTCCCCGCGAAACTTAACCACCGCTTTGGCCAAAGGCTCATACGTGGAGCTAGTCAAAGCTTGAAATCTCAATAGCTCGGCATTGTCGTAAAAGAAATGTCGGATTAAGCTAAAGTCATATTCGCCATTTGGCAATTCTACCATTTGGCAGTTGTGAAACTGATCTGCATTTCGGGTAAAAGCTACCGTATCTGGTTCTTGCTCGCCAAGCTCATGCAGCATTTTGTATAGTACATAGCTCTGACCAACTTTATCTTGTGCCATGGACGAAAACGAAATGTCTTCTTCCAACAACGGACCCATCCCAGTCCATTCAGAATTGCGATGCCCAAGGATTAATTGATCATCAGCCATTTTGTAAAGGAGGTCTTTTATTGCTTCGGTGTTCATTTCTATCGTCTTATTTAGCTTGATTTTCTTCTTTGTATTTCTTGATTTTATCGGCTCCTTTATAATCTATAGCCTCACGATAAACTTTTTCTGATAAGGTGTTCCATATCTCTTTATCATCTTCGTCTGAGAAGAGAATATGGCCAGTTTGTATTACCCAAATATTTAAAACAGGCTTGCCATCATTGCCGTAAAGCTTTTTTGCTTGAACGATGGCCTCATCTGGGCTATTAGCCATTACACGGCCAGCATAGAAATGCTGCTTGCCTCTTTTGAAAAGGTGAAAAATTTCGAAAGGGTTTTCTCCTTCTTCAAGATTTTCAATGGCTTCATTATCTATCATTTCGTACAAGCTTGAACCCTTCTCCGTGTACGGGCTTACCATCACATTCGAAGTTTCTACTACCCAAAGGGCAAAGCAAGTATTTCCTCTTCGTGTATATTGCTCTTTTGCGAAAAGAAAAGCCATTTCTTCATTTGGAGCATGTACCACACCTACATATTCTATGGGCTTGTTTTCCCTATGCTGGACAAATGCTTGAAACGTTTGAAATTGATCCATGGGCTTTATCGCCTCCATTGGGTTCGTCCAGTCAGGAATATGTAGTCGAGTAACTCTGGGGTCTAATGAAGGTAAACTCATGGTGGGTTTCAGGTAGTATTAAAAGCAAGGAAAGAATTTTTTTCCTTTCCTTGCATCGTTTAGGGACATTATTTTTAAAGTAGCTTTAGGCTAATGGAGTAACGTATTCTTTTTTTGGAGCGGCAAGTGCTCTTCTTACCCATGCACCTCTTTCTTCGGCCATTCTTCTTACGGCGAGTCTTTCTTTGTTGCAAGGGCCATCACCATTTATCACTCTTTTGAACTCCTCCCAATCTGGTTCGGTATAAATCCATTTGCCAGTTTCTGGATCTTTTCTGAGATTTGGGTCTGGGATGGTCAATCCAATTTCACGGATTTTCATCACGTACATATCTAGGAATTGCTGACGCATATCGTCGTTGGTTGCCATTTTCACTTTCCATTTCATCAATGTTTCGGTGTGAACGGACATGGTGTCTGGAGGGCCAAAGAAGTGCATCATTGGAGCCCACCAACGGTTCAATGCTTCTTGCATCATTTTGCGTTGGGTTGGTGTGCCAGTGGCTAGATGTATTACGCAGTGGTGGCCATACTTTAGGTGAAAGGCTTCCTCGGCGCAGATTCTCTCTAAGGCACGGCAATATGGACCATAGCTGCCTTTGGAGTTAGCCAATTGGTTTACGATTGCTCCCGCATCTACAAGCCAAGAAATAAAGCAGGAATCTGCCCAAGTAATGGCTGGATAATTGAAAATATTAGAATATTTAGATTTGCCGGAGATCAAGTCTTCGATCATTTCTTCTCTTGTCTTGCCCAATGTTTCGGCGGCACTATAAAGCAATTGTGCATGTCCCACTTCGTCTTGAACTTTTGCCATCAAGGCTAATTTCCGTTTGAAACCTGGCGCTCTAGTAATCCACGTTCCCTCAGGCAATGATCCGATAATCTCTGAATGGCCATGTTGCTCAATCATTCGGACTAATTGCTTGCGATAGAGTTTCGGCATCCAGTCACTTGGCTCTATCTTCTCTCCTCGCTCAATTCTTGCCTCAAATTCCGCTAGTTTGATCGGATCTTCATCCTTCAAAGCGTCTAATTTAGTGGGTTCAAATATGGTTCCTCCGCCGTACATATTGTTGTGTTTTTTATGATTTCAATCCTTCGATAAACAATTTGGAGAGCCTTTCTCCAATCTCATCTGCGCCCATTTTTCCATCAGGCTTGTACCAGTTCGATATAAAATTGATGGAAGATAAAATGGTAAGTATAGTAAATTTCTGATCTACCTCCCGCATTTTTTTCTGTTGCATCCCATCAATGATGATTTTGCGAAACCAATCCTCGTAATCTGATCTCATTTCTAAAAAATCACTTAGAGTAGGTTCGCTCAAATGCTTGTATTCTGTGAAAAATACCGCTGATGCTGCCGCATTTTTGGTCACCACATTCACGTGTCCTTTTATGGCTTCTTTCAGTTTTTGCAAAGGCGGGAGGTTTTTACCCTCTATAGCCTCTTTTGCTACGAAAAACTCTTCTGCCATTTTAAAACAAATATTCTGCAAGATCTCCTCCTTGGATTTGATGTGCGAATAAATACTTGCTGCTTCGATGCCCAAGCCAGTGGCCAAATCTCGCATGGATGTAGCGGAGTAGCCCTTATTTTGAAAGAGTGAAGTGGCTGTAACTTCAATCTGCTCTTTCCTAGATATGTGTAGCGCATCGTTCATCAGACAAATATAAGCAACCTAACGTTCGTTAGCAAAATTTTATTTGAGCTATTTTTCATCCGTTTTGGCATTAGATTTAATTAGACCTTATTTTGTAATAAAATAACGCAGAGCCAAATGACTGATTCGAAAGAGCCAATAATAAAGCAAAAAAGAAATGATGTAATACAGCTGGAAATGAACTACCTGGGCTTAATTGTGCTGCACATGTGCCTGTTCCTGTGGTTGTATTTAGGGTTTGAGAGTGGTAAGCAATGGCTTGAAGGAGTTGCAGAAGGTCAAAATGTAGCTATTTCCATTGGCATTGTTCTGGTTGTTATTGCTTTGGTTTGGCAGTCGAATAGTGCTTTCGGCAAATCTTTAGTTGTGATTAAGCAGGTGGAGGATTTAGATCAGAAATACAAGATTTATGTAAAGTCTGCCTTCAAGCGACATTTGCTAGTGGCATTTGCATCTATTATTTTGATTCTGAGTCTATACATTTACAAGGATCCTTTTTTTGCCGGTAGCTATGTGTTGCTTTTGGTATATGGCACCGCCATCAGGCCCGATAACAAAAAAATACTATATGAAATCGGCCTTAAGAAAAGAATCAAAAAGGTGAAGCAAGAGAAGCCTCTGAATAGACGGTATTAAAAAAGGCCTCAGTGTTGGCTGAGACCTTCCTAAATAATTTATGGGATTTATTTAGAGAATTAATCCAAAGCTTATGGCATTCAAATCTGGTCCTCTGTCTTTTTCGAATATTTTATTCATGTCATAGTTAACAAAAACGTCGATCGTTCTCCATCCTATTTGTCCTCTTATTCCGTATCTCCAGTCTTCAAGGAAAAAACTGTCTTTATTAACATCTCTTTGATTATTGTCGTCCGTTTCGTAGCGATATTTTGCACGGCTGCCTAATCGATGGCCGGCATATACTCCTGCACCTATTCTAAAGCCAAAATCCAGCATAGGCACAAAATGTAGGTTCACATGCGACATAGCCAATTTGCTTTTGATGCCTTCAGCATTTGGTCTTTCATAAAACACAGTCCGGTCATTGAGTTTTTCTACCACGGTAGCAGTATTGCTAAATTTGAAGTTGTAAAAGCTAAAGCTACCACCATAGTTGATCACAAATGGCCCAGCCACCTTTGTTCTGTTATTATAGCCTAAAGCTACATACCAGGAGCCCCAAGGTTTCACATCGTATTGGTCGTCTCTTATTATACTTCCCATAGGCAAGCTTTGCAGTACTTGAGCATTGTTCGTTGCCGATTCAGAACCTCCAATAAAATTATTGATCCCAAGATCGATATTAAAGTTTCGATAAGTCCTTACGGTTTTATCTATTTTCATTTCTACTTTCTTTTCGGATCGGAAGCCATCAAAATCGTCGAAATCTTCAATACTTTCATCTACAATGATTTCCCAGCCGCCTAATTTCACTCGGGCATTGAAAGAGTCCTCAGGAAACTCTTTCACCTCTACTTCTATATTTTTTGTTTCGCCTTCGCCACCTACCGTTACATAGGCCACATTTCTGATCGACTGTCTATTTGCATCGCTTATTTCACGGGCAATTTTGTTCAAGTCCATGGATTTTAGGGTTTCATAGTCTTTTTGATCTTTTACTAGGAACACTACTCGGCTATTGTTGCCAAATTTTATTACAATAGAGTCTTGCGCCACTGGCGTTTGCTGAGCCATAGCCGGGAAACTAAGTAAGGCGATGAGAGCGGGGACGATTAATTGCTTTTTCATATTCGTTGTTTTTATTTTCTGGTTTGTATGTGATGGTTGATGTTTCAATTCACCACTTTTCTTGTTTTTTCTGCTTTATTGCCATCTTCGATATTGGAGACCAAGTCATCTTTTAAGTCTCTCAAGTCGTCAAGACCGATTTCACCATTTTTCACATCCATAGCTATTTCCAGTGCTTTTTTGAAAGCGCTTTTCTTCTCTTGTGTTTTCGCTGTAGTTGCATCCGGTTTCGAAAGCCCTCGGTAGATTTCCACTTCGTAGTTGGCTACTTGAATTACCTCGGTTGGTTTTATCACCTCTGTTGGAATCACTAGTCCCAATGATTCTATGTTTTCCAGCTCAGACTTTGCTACCAATTTTGCCAATTTTTCGATAGAAATTTCAACTGGATTCGCAATCGTAGGAGCTGTATTATTAGCAATTAGGTTGAGATTTGCATCTGTTTTTAGAACCTTTTCCACCCTCAGTTTTTCGTTTGGTTCTGGCGTAATTTCAGCAATAAGCACATCGGATTCGTCGATTCTTACTGCCTCTGGTTCTTGTACCTCCTCCCTTTCCAACGCTTCATTGGCTGTTTCGGGGAGTTCAGCTAGTATGCTATTTTCATTCTGTAAATTTTCTGGCTCATTGTTTACCGTCCAATTGTAAAATAGGCCACCAATAGTGAGTACCATAAGGAAAACAGCAGCAAACTGCCACCAAATAAATCTCCTTTTCTTTTCTTTAGGCTCTAGCTCGCTTTCAAGTCGGCTCCATGCATCTGCCGAAGGGGTCGCTGCGTGGTTTTCTAGCTTTTTGCTGAAGAACCGATCTATTTTATTTGCTTTCATAGCTTCGTGTTTTAAAGTTTACTTGATCTTCCAGCCGCTTGAGTTCTTTTTGAAGCAGTACTCTTGCTCTACTCAATTGCGACTTGGAAGTCGATTCTTGTATATTCAATGCCTCAGCTACTTCCTTGTGCGAGTAGCCTTCAATCGCATATAAGTTGAAGACTGTACGATAGCCAATAGGCAAATCCGAAATCAGTCTCATCAAATCTTCCACTTCCAAATGATCTTCCAATAGGTGAAAATCCGGCTCTGTTTCCAACATCTCAATACTGCTTTCCAGGTACATGTTTCTGCTTTTCCGTAATTGCGATAAGCAGTCGTTTACCACTATTCTGCGCATCCAACCTTCAAAGCTTCCGTCACCTTTGTATTGGTCTATCTTCTGGAAAATCTTCGTAAAAGCACTGATCATTATGTCTTCTGCTTCATCGCGCTGGGCTATGTACCTGAGGCAAATGCTGAGCATCCTCCCGCTGTATCTTTCGTAAACTGCCTTTTGGGATTTGCGGTCTCCATTTCGGCAGCCTTCGGCTAGTTGATGTTCTTGTTCAGATTTTCTGATCTGTAGTCTCATAGGTAAGGGTTCAGTAGCAAGATGCACATTTCAAGAAGGAGGTTGCTTGATGGGCTGCTTTTTTCTGAGAAACACATGGTTTCACGCACTTAATTCTCCGAAATTAGCAAATGATCAGTTTGTAATTTGCTCATAATCAGTTGATATAGAAAGTTGGGAAATTGAAATTCTTTTTCGAAAAAATGAATATAAAATTATGCAGCCTTTAGGCAGACCATCAATTTTGAACCTCCTGAGCAATGTGGTTGAGGCGGGAGGGTAGGTGCTGAAATTTCATTAACTTAATATGCTGCGTCGTAATTTACAGTGATTGTGATGGTCGCAATTTCTTCTTCTTTGATCTCTATCGGGTTAATTCTGTTTTCGACATCAAACGTATTTGCCCAAAGGCCATTTTCCTCCACAGTAAATAGGCTATAGATGCCTGGCTTTAGATGGACGTAAAATTGCCCATTTTTATCCGTTTTGAATCGGGCCACTTCCTTTGTTTTGATGCTCGTATAGAAGCCATTTTCCATTTCAGTATCGCTGCTTCTGGTTTGTTCATACACCACTATCTCTCTTTCGATTGGTCTTGGCCCTTTGCGATCGTCCTGCTGGCCTTCCTCCATGATCATGGGCATTTGATTGCCAGCAATCCACAATACTTTGCCAAATAAGCCTTGCTTGCTGGCTTGCATGCTTTGCTGACTAATGCAGCTTGTCATTGTCAATACTACAAATGATAGAGATAATGCACTTAAGCGGAGAGAACTTTTCATTTTAAATACCCCTAAAAAGTTGAACAGATTCTAAATATTCAGGAATGACTGTATTCCATTCCAATTTCTCATCGAGTATATTGGAAAGCTCCTGAGCACTTTCCTTTTCGCCGTGAACAATAAAGGCCATTTTTGGTTTTTCGGCAAAGCTGGAAGCCCATCTAATTAATTCAGGCTGATCGGCATGGGCAGATAAGCCATCAATCTTTAGGTAGTTGCACATAACAGGCACTTTTCGCCCGAAGATTTTCACTTCGGTATTGCCTTCTTGTATGTGGCGACCTCTAGTCCCCGCAGCTTGAAAACCGGTGAAAAGTAAGGTGTCGTTTTCTCTGGGTAGTCGGTGAAAAAGGTGATGAAGGATTCTACCTCCCGCCAACATTCCTGAGGCTGATATGATGATAGCACCTGATTTAATTTCATTTAGAGCCATACTGCTTTCTTGTGATTGACAGTACGTCAATTCTTTGAAATGCAAGAAATTATCTCCACTATGCAAGTCAGCGTCTGTTAGTCTGTGATAAGATGAATGATACACATACAATTTAGTCGCATCTATTGCCATCGGACTATCTACAAATACTTTTTGCGATTCGATTTTTCCATCATCCATCAGCTTTTTGATATAGTACAATACTTCCTGCGTACGCCCCACGGCAAATGCAGGAATAAGGGTGCAACCCCCATTTTGATGCGCTTGGTTTAGCGCATCCGCAAAGTCATCTTCTACATGCTCGGCATTATTTACTCGATTGCCATAGGTGGATTCGACAAAAATAATGTCTGCCGTTGGAGGCGTTACGGGATCAAAAAATATGGGATGATTATAGCGGCCAATATCGCCAGAAAATAAAATGGATTTGAACTGTGTATCTCCTTTTAGGTGTAAGTACACCGAGGAAGCACCCAATATGTGGCCTGCGTATAGAAAGTTCAGACTGATTTTTTCATTGATTTTTATTTCCTCATTCTGTTCGGAGCTACGAAGCATAGGAATTACCTTCTTTACATCTTCCGAACTGTAAAGTGGCTTTGGGTTGGCATGCTTGGAATACCCTTTTTTGGCGGCATACACGGCTTCCTCTTCTTGCAGTTTGGCCGAGTCTGTGAGCAGAATGGTCACCAAATCGAGCGTTGGGCTGGTGCAATACACTGACCCTCCAAAGCCTTGATGTACCAATCGAGGCAGATATCCTGAGTGGTCGATATGAGCATGGGTGAGAATTACGGCATCTATCTCACTTGGTGGAATGGGAAAGTCATCCCAATTTTGCAGTCTCAACTCCTTTAGTCCTTGAAATAAGCCGCAGTCTATCAGTAGTTTGAAATCATCAATCTCTAATAAATATTTTGAGCCAGTAACTGTGCCGGCTCCGCCGAGAAATTTTACTCGTACATCCATGGTTTGAAGTAACGAAATTTTATGGATTTAAAATGACCAATTCTTGATAATAGTCAGGTTTATTACAAAAGTGGTTGAGAAAATTAATATTGCTTGACGAGCAATAGTGCATTGTTTATGAATAAGGCTAGCGTTTAGATAAAAAGGCTCACCCAATGATAATGGATGAGCCTTTCCGTATTTTAAGGATATATAGGTTTCTTAACGATATGAATAAATATCGAAGACTAATTGACCTTCTTTGTCATAGGTTAGTTTTTGATTTAGTATGTACCACCCTTTATTCGCTGTGAAACCCATTTTAAAGTCTAAATTTTTAAGATCTAATTCAATTTCATTCAATGCATTAAAATTCTCATCAAGAATAATAAGGCTGACAAGTCTTTGATTACTTTGGTTAACGTCCATTTGGTAAGTTGAACGACTTGTCATCCTGTAAGTGAAGTTGTTCGAAGGGTCAAAAACAACTCCTTGGTAGTATTTATTATTTTTGTCGTGATCCATTAAGCCCTGAACATCCAGATTTTCAAAGTCCGGGGAAAAAGGCGTCACCTCAGAAAAATGCTTTGAAATTGCTCTGACTCTTCTCGTTTCACCACTTTCTGGATTTAATAAAATCAAGTCATTTTCTATTGGAAAGCTTAAAAGGAGCTCTTCTGAATCTGAATGATAATCCATATATAGTTCATATAGATTTCCAGCACCCCACGTATACGTTTCGTATTGTTCGGGTCGTGAAAATCTTGTAAATACTTCATTTTTTTGTAAATCGACAACCCCTATTTGCTCAGTCGATTTTGCTTGATGTGCCCAAGGTAGCCATCCAGGAAAATACATTTTGTTTTTATGAATGATGTAATTTTGATAGCTCCAAGAGCCAGGACTTAAATAACCTCTCCCACCCAATTCATTAAAATTGACTTTATATTTATGAATGATTTTTCCATCTGCTCGATGTAAGCTGAGGAAGCCTGTCCATTGGTTGAAGATATAAACCGAATCAGGGTTGGAAATTACCATGTTTGATATTTCACTACCCACTCCGTTTGGGCCTTCGTATTCTATGGGAATCCTATTTAATAGTTCTCCAGTATTTACATCGAAAATATCGATATACCTCTTGTCTATTGAAGTTCTGATAATGGCGACCGCGCCTCCAGAATCGTCGTAATAACTTGCAATAGTAGTTTTATCAACCGAACCAATTTCATCCATCACAAGAACTAAAGAATCTATCTTTTTGAAGTCCCTGCTGCTGTGGTCTTCAATAATAGTTTCAGATGAGCAAGCGTACATAAAAAGGCTAAACACAAAAATTAATTTCCAATTCATATAGAAGGATTGTTAGCTTTAAATATTTTCAACATTACAAACTAGTGTAGTTCAAAAGCAAGATGAGATGGCACCAAGGATAGTTGCTTCAATCAAATTTTTATTTATTGATCACTTTTAAAGATAAAATAAATTCTAAATAAATTCTAAATAAATTCTAAAAAAATTTTTCTATTGAGCGTCTTTATAAGATTTAATAAGCCATTCGCTGTTAATTGATCCTTAAAAATAAGATTTTTTTGTAAGCGATTTTTACAGGGTTTTACTACACAAAAACAATGATTTGATTAATTCCTGGCCAATAATTATAAAAGTGACCCTTATTGAAAATAATTGTAATAGTTCAATTTTTCGATATTTTCGGAGTCAAGAAATTTATCTAGGGTAATATAAGGGTTGGAGGGTATTTGTAAATGATTTTAGGGTTAAGCACGTCCAATATTTTTACGAATACGGAATTACTTCTCTTGGTATTAGTTAAACTGTGTAGGGTTGGCGGGAGGTTGATTTGTTACATTCGCTTATCCCACGGTTGAAACCGCGGGCTATTGATTTTATTGCTTTGAGAGAAAGAAAATACAGGAAATCACTCGACCGATTAAGCAGCCGAGTAAGCAACCGAGGAAGGTAAATTCCTTTCCTTTAGCATATTATGCAAAGCAATTTTTATAAGGAAGTTGATAAGCCAAAGACTCACGTTGGTGGAAGGCGCTTTTGTTCTGATTGGATTGAACTACCCACCGCCCGAAGAAAAAAAGCAAGACAAATGACGGTTCACATCCATTTATCTTGCTTTCAATAAGTTTTCCTAATTGTTTAATCGCAGGTAAGGCAAGTCAATTTCCCGTTCTCATCAAACATCCATTGGTTGCCTTCCATTTGCGATACACGATAGCCATTTCTAGATATTGTACTTCGCAATATTTCCTTTAAGTTTTCATTCATATAGAATACCTTATTGTAAGGCATGTAGAGCACCATGGAAAGTTCTTGAGCTCTAAATTTCGCATCTTCATTGAACAGGATATTTGAATCGATGACCATAATCGAATCGTTTTGAAAGCGGATGTTGTGCGATACCATTTTGGCATTATTAGCAGCATCTAATCTACTTTCTCCTCTGGCTTGGAATCTCTTCACCAATCTCATGGTAGAGTCCTGATGCGATCTTATTTCCAAGCGGGTAGTTTGGTAGCCTTCCATGCCCATATCTTGCATGGTAAGCACAGGCGATGTATCCAAATAATAGGTTTCCGTCTCATTATATTCACCCTCTGTGCCGAAATTCGCAACTGCCCTTGGCACTGTAATCAATACGATGATAAGGGAGACAATCCAAAAGCCTAGCATTATCCAGCCAATTACTGGCTTCATAAGTCGCTTCTTACTCATGATGGATAAGCCTGCTATGATCAAAACAAGACCTGGAATAAAGACCAATCCAAATACGCCAATGTAAGAAAAGTTCGGGATCACTTCACTGATTAGCTCGTATGGAATCAATCCGCTGGTTTCAAATCCGGAAAAGCTTGAAAAGAGACCGATCAAAGTGCCACCGCCTACAACGATGCTAAACACCATAGCGAAACCAATCATCAGAATGACCAAACCGGCAACTATCCGAATAAACTCCACCAAGAACACAAGCACAGGGCCGAATGCGATCGTTAACGCTTTGAATAAACTGGCAATCAATCGGAATGGAAACAGTATCGCTTTGGTCACAAAACTCTCTTCCTTCGCCTCCTGCACATTGAGCGATTTTTTGATGTTCGACTCAATATTGCTAAGGGTTACTGGCTCGCCTTGCATTTCCATCTTCTCAGTGATGCTTTTTGCTTCTGGTAAGATGATCCATAGTATGATATAGGCGATGATACCAAAGGCACCTGGGATAATCAATAAGATAAAGATTAGGCGTATGACGGCCACATCTACTCCCCAGTAATTGGCCAATCCTCCCGCCACACCACCGAGTACTTTTTGCGATGGGTTTCGGTACATTTTGCGGATTTTCTTCCGGTCTTCATCTTTGTAGATTTTTCCAGGAAGAGCAATCCATAAAGCGATGTATACTAGCAGCGTAATTCCTCCGATAGGAGTATCCAGCGCAGTAAATCCAAAGAACAGCAATAGGAATAATACTCTGATCCACACGGCATCTATGCCGAAATACTGGGCTATTCCTGAGGCTACACCACCAAAAATACGTTTGTTTTTATCTCTGCGAAGTCTGTGTGGCTCATGGTATTCGCTACTTTCAGTATGGATATGGGGTTCTTCTTTAGTCGTCGATCCCGCTTTCATTTCTTCTAGCTCATCCACCGCTTCGAAGTCGCTAATACTACCCATGGTGGCAATGAGCGTTTCGATATCTTCGCTATTGATTACATGCTTACCATCCTTTAGCCGAGCAAGAAAAATCTCCGCAATGCGGTTTTCTATGTCAGCTACAATTTCTTGGCTGTCTTCAAAGGTGGAAAAATACTTGGTGATAGAATCTAGGTAGCTTTTTAATCTCTCGTACCCGTCCTCCTCTATATGGAAGATAATTCCACTGATGTTTATACTTATGTTCTTTTTCATGGCGGGCTTAAATTTCGTTTTTTCTGTCGATAATTTTATGGATTGTAGAAACTAAATCCAGCCAACTTTTATCCAAGGTAGCTAGAAATACCTCACCTTCAGCAGTAAGCTGGTAATACTTACGTGGTGGGCCGGCTTGCGAATCTACTAATTTGTATTCTACTAGTCCTGCACTTTTCAGCCTAGTGAGTAATGGATACAAAGTTCCTTCTACTATAATCATCTTTGCGGCGGTCAATTCTTCTAGTACGTCAGAAGCATATACTTCGCCCCTCGCGATAATGTGCAAAATGCATAGCTCTAGTAAGCCTTTTCGCATTTGCACTTGTGTGTTTTCCAGATTCATGGGCTTTTCATTTTCTTATAGAATGACAAATACGTTACCTCATTACTATGCAATGCCAAGTACTGAAAGGGATATTGGCAAAACCCCAATAGGATCGTCTTAAAGGCCGATTTGAGTCATAAATATTTTTTTATCAGTATTTCAACCCAAAATGGCGGGAGGTAAAAATTGTGCGATAGTGGACAGTCACTGTTAGAAAGCGGACAGTTTATGGGCTAGAGGTTCGGAAGTGTATGCTACTAATAAAAAAAACGGTTCTGTTTGGGCTGAGGTCACATTAATTGATCACCCTATTGCCCTCTACATTGACTTACTCTTATCCCTTCTTCAAAAACAACGTAGAAGGGATTTGCTTGACAGATTCAAGCAGAGTAATCTCTGAAGGGAATACGCTAAAAAATTATCTGAGGAAAAATCAAAAAAGCTCGAAAAATAGCAGTGCGCAGACAAGACCATATTAAAACACAAAATGACCTAAACTCTCACTCACTTATTTAACATTAATAAAAAGCACATTTTCAGATATAATGGAGTCATTACGCCTAAAGCCTAATTGATCTAATTGTTGATTGATGTTTCTATTTATGAATAAAGTGTCATTTATTGAATATCCTACTTTTGATTGAAATTTAATACTATCGATAGAAAAATGATCGTACAGCAGTTTTTCAAAATGTTTACTGGTAATATTTGATACATATATTTCATTCCCAACCACCTTAACACTAAAAGAAAGATTAATCGCGCTTAATAATTCGTTGTCTTCATTATGGAGTATTGTATATTTTGAGGTTAAATCTTCATGTTCAAAACTAACATCATAAGCCTCTGATATAAATTTAAAAAAATCTTCTTCCAAAACAATATTTGCTATCGGCAGAGATTCAGAAAAGATTTTAAGATAATATGCCTTTGTATTATCATTTTCTCTAGGCACTATTACTTTATCTAAGTTAAATTTTTCTTCTAATTCACTCCATAAAAAAGCTAAGTCTCCCTTTATCTCGATTGCATTCGACCCAGAGGACGTTCCGCTTCGTTTTACATTTTTCGGGACAGTTGCTACCGATGCCTTGACTGTATAGGTGCGCCCATCTTGACTTAATTCGGTGAAGAATTCTCTATTCTCAGCTTCCTCATTCACACATGAATAAAACAATAGGCTAAGAATAACTATTAATTTAAGTGGGTTCATAAGCTATTTTTTGATTTTATAATAACAGGGTTATTTTCCATTTTAAAAAAGTCTGTAATATCATCGATGATTGAATTCTGCCTCCAATGTTCATCAAAAAACTCTTTATTCAACAAGAAGTAGACATTTTGATCGTGGATTAGCCTGATTGGCGGCATTAATAGGTTTTTATTATTTTCCTTGAAATAATACTGATACGTTTTGTATTGAAACTCGTTATTTTCTCTAAAAATATGCGCAGTATAAAATGTGCTATTATACAGATAGGTGAATATAAATCTTGAATCAAGTTGATTCAACTCAAAAATTCCAAAAGGATACCTTTCCGACTCTTCCGCCCGTTTCATCACACTATTCATATCTATTGATGTATCCTCTAAGTCTTGTTTGGCGGGGCTGAATGGGATGGTTATGTAGTTAATCAAAGAATCAAATTCATTTGAGAAAATGAAAATTTTTGGGTCATAAAATTTGTAAAAGAAAAGGTTTTCGTCCGTTTGAAGGAAGACATTATCTTGATTCACGCTTGAAGTTGCCATTCCTGGTAAAATATCGAAAGCATTTAATCCCTTCTTAAAATTAAATAATGAATCTGTCAATATGATATTGTAAAAGTAATCCTTGTTCTCAAAATTGTTTGCCTGCTTACTTTTGTAAAAAACGTAGTCTCCGTTATCTAATTTTTTAAACCTTAAGGCAAAAAATTCAATCTTGACTTCCTTGTCAAAGACCCGCGTCTTGTCGAAGGTCAAAATTTTATTTTTTCGTCCATCAAGTATATGAATCTTGCCATCGTAGTAAAAATCATCTATATTCGAATACTCTCCTGGTCCAGACCCATTTGCATTAATTTTATATTCATACCCACCCATTGAATTGAATACAAAAATTTCATTATTTCCGCTATCTTGTATAAAAAAATAATTATCCTCAACAATCATCTTTCCGAATTTAGAGATAAGAGATTCTTCAATGGATTCGAGATAAACAAATTCCAATGAATCCACATCTAAAAATAATCGCTCTGAATTAGCTGGGTCTAAATAATTATTTGTTTCGGTCTGGCAAGATAATATCGATAAAAACAAGATAGAATAGTAAAATTTATTTGCTTTCATGCTAATGTTGAATTTATTAGCCTTCATAACCATTGATTCTAAAGGCTTTTCCTAATTTTATTCCACTGTGCAACTTTCCAAGCATGCATTCTCATAACACACTGCTCCTTCAGAATTACAGCAAGCATACAAACCATTTCCGCACCTAACGGAATTGGTATAACCAATGCCAAACAGTCCCCATAAGATTTCAATAGTGCCAGAATCAGTGCATGAGGTTGAACCTATACCTCCAGTATTACAATCTTTTCCTCCTGGGCCTGCTAGTGAACCCCAATTGAAAAGAATAACGCTAAACAAATAAATAGTAATTTTTTCATGATAAGTATAATTTGTGCTTTTCAGTAAATAATCGAAAGCGGATTGAAAATCGTTATGTTAAAAAAAATGAAGAATTACGCGTCGATCTTTATTTTCAAGCTTAACATATAAATATACATGTATAATAGCAAATTTATATTTGAAAGTTACAATAAAGTTTTTTACGTCTTTGTGTGAAAGGTTTGTTTTGGGATTTAAGTTTTTTTGATATGAGTATTGGAAACGCGCATTTTTGATGATCTGCTATTTATCGTTTGGAGTCATGTTAATTTCATAAGGGACTGCTGATAAACGAAGTAATAATGTGGATTTTCATGTAGAGTATATTAGCGAAGAAGGGTTGACCCTAGGCATCTAAGAGCCGTTGCCTTTAAAAGTAAATCTACCTTTAGTAATGTTTGTCATGAAATATCAAGGTTTCTGTGCGAGGCATTGAGTAGGCTGTCGCGTATGCGTAATCAATTGAAGGCTTTGGTATCCATGCAAATGATTTTCTTCAAGAACTAAAAGTAACTATCTTCAAGCGGTCTAGGAGACAAATAGTGTGTAATATTTCTCCCTGCACCTTTTAAAGTTTGCATTTCAATATTATTGTTAAAAAGTCTTGATTTGGTAACAGAATCTGAATTTCCATTGATTATAGATTAAACTCGTATTGAACCATTTGGCATAATTTATTGGTATCACTTTGTACATAGTACATTTGTGTATAGATTGCTTAGAACCATCAAGCCCTTTTTTAATTGAAAAAGCGAGAAACTATTATTTCTTTTAGTTGGAAAGTGCTTCTTTTTTTGGGCTTTATTTTGCCGCTCTCTGGATTAGCACAGCTTACCACGCCCAAATTCTCTAATGAATTTATGAATTTGGGTGTGGGTGCTAGGGCACTCGGCATGGGCAACGCGCAAGTTGCCGCCACTGACAATGTGATGGCCGGATATTGGAACCCTGCCGGACTCACGCGCATCAAAGAGAAATACCAAGCAGGGCTTATGCACGCTTCCTATTTCGCAGGAATGGCAAATTACGATTACCTCGCTTTTACCTTACCCACAGATTCCCTCGGGCGATTAGCTATTTCGGCCATCCGATTCGCTGTTGACGATATTCCAGATACCCGCTTCCTCTACGATGCGGACGGTAGGCTCAACTACGATAATATTCGGTTTTTTTCTGCTGCCGACTACGGCTTTATCATCTCCTATGCTCGGGTGATTCCCAAGCTAGATGGATTGAGTATTGGAGCAAACATGAAAGTAATTCATCGCAACGTAGGGGAATTTGCTTATGCCTGGGGAGTAGGTCTCGACGCAGGCGCACAGTATGAAAATGGAAAATGGCAGCTAGGCTTGATGCTAAGAGATATCTCAGGCACATTCAACGCTTGGGTACACGAAGCATCTATGGTGGAGGATATTTACCAAAGCACCGGAAATACCCTCCCGCAAAATGGCATTGAGGTAACGGTGCCAAGAGCCATATTGAGCGCAGGCCGAAATTTCCAAATCAACGAGCAATTCAATTTGCTTGCATTGCTTGATCTATCCATGACTTTCGATGGACAAAGAAATGTATTAATCGGAAGTGATTTTACCTCCATAGACCCCTCATTTGGGCTAGAGCTTGGCTTCCAAGATATGCTCTACCTTCGATCTGGAGTGAATAATTTTCAGAAAGTAAAAGGCCTACGCAATACAGAGGTAATGACTCTGCAGCCCAATTTTGGGCTTGGGCTCAAGCTTAGCAATTTCCATATCGACTACGCCATGACCGATATTGGCGATGTATCGGATACGCCCTATTCTCATATTTTCTCCCTTATGTTCTCATTTTGATGAAAATAATGAAAACGATATTGGCAAAGGCAGTTTGGCTAATGGCTTCGTTGGTAACCTTTTCGGGACTGAGTGTACATGCGCAGGTAGGCAACGAATGGATCAATTATGACCAATCTTATCTGAAAGTAAAAACTGCAGAAAATGGAATTTACCGACTTACCTATCAGCAATTGATTGCCGCTGGCTTTCCTGCAAATTCCATCGACCCAAGAAAGATTCAATTATTTCATAGAGGAGTTGAGCAGGCAATAGAAATTACCGGTCAGGCCGATGGGAGTTTTAATCCCAGCGATTTGCTTTATTTCTATGGAAAGAAAAATGACGGCGTATTAGATGCAGAACTGTATCGCCCACGAGAAGCGCAGCCACATCAGTATCACAATATCTATTCAGATACTACGGCTTATTTCCTTACCTACAGGCTCGATGCCGGACAAGGGAAGCGGATGGTGCGAGAAACAGCGGGAGGAAATATTGCTGCGATGAGTCTTCAAAGCATTACCAAAGGCGAAGCTTTCCGTTTGGAAGTAGGTGCTTTTTATGCAGGGCTATCCTATACCCAAGGTTCTATTACCAATATATTTATGTCTTGGTTCGATTACGGCGGAGCTTTTATGGGCACACAAATTCGCCGCGGCCAAAGCCGAGATCATACCATTGCCAACCTCACTCAGCTCAATACAGCAGGGCCGAACCCAAGTATGGAGCTGATGCTTATTGGCCGAAATAGAGGGCCACACAGAGGGGAGATTTTGGTAGGACCAAATGCGGCTAATCTCCGGTCATTGGGTTTTCTTGAGTTTGACGATCACAACGCGATCAAAGGAAATTATGAACTCAATTGGTCGGATATTGGAGCCAATGGCCAAATGGTGGTGCGAGTATCGTCCATTGGGGTAGCGGGAGTTTCAAATGATTTCCAATGTCCAGCGTATTACCTTATCGAATACCCAAAAACAGTGGATGGCGCAGGCAGTGAAAAGATAATTACAGCACCTCAAGCAACCGTAAATTCGAAAATAGCTCTTCCAAATTCAGCAGGGTTGTTCGAAGTATTCGATATTTCAGACCCTAACAATATTCGCATACTCCGTAAAGCTGCAAGTGGCGCAAATACAGAAATAGCGATCGTACAATCAGGCGTTGAAAAGACGCTGTGGAAAGCGGCAACATCCGATATTCAAACACCTGTTTTGGAGAAGGTTACCTTTCGAGCATTCAACCCTAGCGAATACAACTACTATATCGTGTCGCATTACTTGCTGATGCAAGCGGGCGGTAGCTATGCCAATCCTGTAGCGGCCTATCGCGACTATAGAGCCTCCCCGCAAGGAGGAGGATATGAAGCACTAGTGGTAGAGATAAACGACATCTACAATCAATTTTCTTATGGCGAAGTTACGGCAACAGGCCTATTGAGATTCACCAAATTTATTTATGACGTTGGCCGAGAGCCCTTTATGTTTTTGGTAGGAAAGCCCATGAACCCCCGCTTGTCGCCTCATCGCAACCCTAGCCCGAATGAGAATAACAGAGACTTTGTACCAACAGCCGGTGAGCCTCTTTCGGATAATCTTTTTTCTTTGGGATTAGGGGGAAATCCTCTTCTTCCCTATGTACCAACAGGGCGATTAAATGCTAGAAATGCGGGGGAAGTAGCAAATTATCTTGACAAGGTAATCGAACATGAAGCCAGGCCTTTTGATGACCTAGAACGGAAGAAAATGCTTCACCTAAGCGGAGGGGCAAATACCATAGAATTAAATGCGTTCAGATCATTTTTGAATTCCTTCGGGACGATAGCAGAAGGGCCATTAATGGGGGCGGATATTACGACTGTAGGAAAGCGAACCACGAGCACAGTAGAGCTGATCAATATTTCACAAGAGGTAAATGAAGGTGTCGCTGTGATTACATTCTTTGGACACAGTGGCGCAGACGTAGCTGATATTGATATCGGCTTCGTTTCGAGTGACAACTTTGGCTATAGAAATAAGGGTAAATACCCAATAGTGATTGTAAATGGCTGCGATGCGGGAAATTATAGTACGCCTACCAAAACTTTTGGAGAGGATTGGATTACTACCAAAGATAGAGGTGCCATTGGCTTTTTTGCTCATAGTCATGTAGGGATTAGCACCCAGCTACGCCGTTTTACGGAAATTTTTTACCGCACGGCACTTACTGATTCTGCCTATATTAATGAGCCGATCGGGAAAGTATTTTATGAAGCACTCAGGGTGCAGCTGCAAGGCCGAGTAGCAAATTTAGGAGATGTTGCCCATGTGCAGCAAACTAATTTTCAGGGAGACCCTGCCGTAAAGATCTTTGCTGTAAAGAAGCCGGATTACGCCATTGCGGCAGAGGATCTATATGTGGAGGCCTTCGATGGACGAAACGTACGGATTGAGCTGGACTCATTTAGGCTTGCCATTCCAATAAAGAATTTTGGACTGGCTACGCTGTCGCCTTTGGACATAGATGTAACAAGGACTTTGCCAGATGGCAGAGTGATAAACCAAGTGCGCAGTGTCGCCAACAATATATTCAATCAAGACACCCTATTTGTAAGTATACAGCGAGAAGGTTCAGAGTCAGCAGGGTTGAATTCCATTCAAGTAAGGCTTGATTCAGAAAATAAGCTGGATGAAATAAGAAAGGATAATAATGTTGCCAGTTTTCAATTCAATATTTCTATTTCAGGTACGGCCAATATTTTTCCGGGTAATTTCTCCATACAGGATCAAACAAACTTGGGGCTGATAGCACTTGCAAACGACCTATTGGAAGGGGAAAGAGAATTCTTGATGGAACTGGATACCACCCGCTTTTTTACAAGCCCTGCTACTCGAAGAATCCGCCAATTGATGGATGGCGTAAGCAAATGGCAAGTAGATTTGAGCACGCTTATTCCTACACAAGATACGACCGTAATTTATTGGCGCAGTAAGTATGGGCAAGCACTTGCCAATGAAGATACTTCTTGGACAGTAAGCTCTTTTACCTACATCAATAATGGCCCAAAAGGATGGGCGCAGGCGCATCAGATGCAATTGGAAGAAAATCTAAATGCGGGCTTGGAGCCAAATTATGCTGACGGCAGATGGGAGTTTCAAAGCAGCAGCAATGAGCTGCTCGTGAGAACGTATGGCGCCAATCATCCAAACTTCAATAATTCGAATATTGACGTACTGTTGAATGATTTTCAATTTATAATTAATGCAAGCTATGGTGCCTGCCGAAATAATACGTTGAATGCCATTGCCTTCGATCAGTTTTCGGCTGTTCCTTATCGGGTGCTTTCCTACAATCAGTTCGATGTGCTCGACCCGGCCTCTTGCGGGAGGGTGCCGCAGGTTATTAATAATATGACCCAAGCCGATATCACAGGTGGCCGTAGAATGTTGGAAACCTACATTAGCAGCGTAAAGGCCGGCGATAATGTGCTGATTTACAGTGCCGGCCTGGTGCAGTATCAATCTTGGACGGAAGCTACGTACCAAGCTTTTGCAGGAATTGGTTTGGATCCTGCAAGCATTAAGGCATTGCAAGCTGGCGAGCCAATGATTGTATATGGAGTGAAAGGAGCAGAAATCGGGACGGCAACTTTTGTGAAGGCGGCGGCTGGAGGGAATGCCTCAGAGCAAGAAATTAGTATTGAACAAACCATCACAGCCAGATTTGGGTTGGGAAGATTCAAAACCGGGAATATAGGTCCAGCGGTGTCATGGGGTAGCTTTACTAGAAATATCCAAGCAAATTCAGTGTTCGAGCAAAGTGAGTTTAATATTTATGGGATCACGCCTTCCCAAAGAGAAGAGTTGCTTTTTGCTAATGAGCAAAGTATTTCCCGCAATTTGAATACCATCCAAGCCAATCTGTATCCTTACTTGAGATTGGAGTTGATTCTGGAAAATGAAGAGACCTTCTCCCCAGCGCAACTTAAAAACTGGATCATTAGCTATGATGAACTGGCCGAGGGAGTGTTGTTTAGCCTTCAGCCAAGCTCGGAAAATTCTGTGATTCAAGGAGCTGTTTTCAATGCCGAATTTGAGTTTTTTAATTCTTCCTCGGGAATATTTACGGATTCGCTACTGGTGCAGTATGAGATTACAAATCGGGAAACGAGTCTCAAGAAGGCAGGTGAATTTTTGGTGAATGCGCCAGCTGCTGGGGAAGGAATCGTATTTGCATTACCTGTTTCTACGGTAGATATGGTTGGAGTCAACGATTTGGTGGTTGCGATCAACGATAATTTGCTGCCAGAGCAGGAGTATGAAAACAATCGCTTGGTATTGAATAATTTCTTGTTGGTAGCTGCGGACGGAGTGGCACCTGTGGTAGATGTAGCATTCGATGGCGCATATATTATGGATGGCGAGATTGTTTCCTCCCGCCCCACCATCAGCGTGGAATTGAGGGATGACAATGCCTTTTTGCTAAAGTCTGATACTATTGGAATGGTGATTTCACTTAAAAGTCCGTGTGCGGCTTGTGCATTCCAAATAATCCCTTTTTCCAATCCAAAAGTGCAATGGTTCCCAGCTACGGAAACGAGTCCATTCAGAGTGGAATTGAGGCCGGAGTTAATGGATGACGGTGTATATTCATTGCGTGTACAGGCAGCCGATGCCGCTGGAAATAGCGCCGGATTTGACCCTTATTCCATCAGCTTCGAAGTGTCGAATGCTTCGGAAATCACCAATTTTTATCCGTATCCAAACCCTTTTTCTACCAGCACACGATTTGTATTTACCCTTACAGGATCCGAAATTCCAGACGATATCCGCATACAGGTAATGACGATTTCGGGTAAGGTGGTGAGGGAAATTGGCATGGCAGAGATTGGGAATGTGCGAATTGGGAATAATTTGACCGAATTTGCTTGGGATGGTACCGATCAGTTTGGCGATAAACTAGCCAATGGCGTGTATTTCTACCGGGTGATGGTGCAAAAAGCGGGAGGAAGTATGGCCACTAGAGCCACCGCAGGCGATCAAGGGTTCAAAAATGGGTTTGGGAAACTGTATATTTTGAGGTAGCGTTTTGTTCTTTCTTCGATTATATCCAATAAGCAGCAATAAGTGCGGTGTCCATGTTTCCAGTCCTGAGACTAAGGTGCATTTTTAGCTGGAATCTGTTGCAATTAGGCCCATTATTTCAGAATTGATTGTCTGTAATTAGGTTTGATCCTCCGTGGTGTCAATGATAGAAGACGCTTCGACCCATGTGCTACGTAGAGCCGTTGCGTGCAACGGCTCTACAATGATGGTGTTTACGTTGGTTTTCGTTTATCTTTTGCAAGCGCATTTCCTTCGCCTTCCAAAATTAAATTCAGTTTTAGCGGCGTAATCTATTGACACAATAGCCTTCTTATTCCAAAGATATTGGCACGTTAGGCATGGGAACGAGAGGAGAAATACGCTGCATATATGCACATACATGAGCCAAAACGGAAAAATAATCTGCTCGCATGATAAAAATAGCGACAAAAATTTCTATCCATAAATAATGCAAATTTCACAAACAAAATAAATTCGCTAAAATAACAAAATGGCTAAAATTAGCTTCTTTCAAGTTGTTTGTTACCATATATATGTTTGTTTCTCAAATTACAACATCTTTAGGTTTATTGTGCTTATATCAGTTTTGCCCAAAATAAGATATTATACATTTATTTTATTATTCAGTTTATATCAAAATAAGTTAAAAAAATTTGTATTATTATATATATATATATATATATATGCATTAGATTTCGATTGAAGTCTGGACTTGCGCAAGCTTCTTTTTTTACAAAAACGTAATTTTTATGAAAAAGAGTATTAGTATTTTATGTGCGATGGCCCTACTTGGGGTATTCTTGCTTCCTAACGTCAGCAATGCTGATGATGATCTGCCAAGAGGAAGTCAATTGTCACGAAGTGAAAATGAACTTTGTACAAGTGGTGTTGCAAGGCGTTGCATTGGAGTTGGCAACCTGTGTGAGATAACAATTGGATGGGATTGTGAAATTATTCCCGAATAGTCTACAAAACTAAATTTAAAACAATTAAATTTTTAAAAAATGAAAAATTCTAAAATAAAGATTTTTGGAGCATTCTTATTGTCTCTTTCTATACTCTCGATTGGAATAAATGGGAACTCTCATGCTAATGGAACAAAAGGTGCGCATGAGGTTCTCCAGGAAACTGATAAATGCGGTTCAGGAGTAATGAGGTTTTGCCATGGGAATGGTAGTTTATGTGAGCTTACGATAGACTGGGACTGTCTTGTTCCGGAATAGTTTGATTTAATGTCCGCTTTGTGAAAAAGACTATCTCACATTTGTGATAGTCTTTTTTTACAAAATTTTCAACATCATTTTTAAAGTAAAAGTTAAGCCGCATTTTAATGTAGGCTTCATTTTTAAATCATTATTTTATTCATACTAAACAATTATTAATGAAAAGATTTTTTATTCTAATCTTCGCAATATCCTGTGTTTCTTGTCAAAAAGAAATTCCTAAAACTGAAGTTTATCTAACAAATAATTCAGAAGAATTTAATGGCTATACCCCCTTATCTAATGTCCTTGTGAGAACTATTACAATCCCTAATGATACAATTATTGGTCAATATGGTAAAATTGAAGTCGGCTTTGAATCAAATAAGGAAATTATTTATGCAACAAACTTGATGTCTAATATCATGGACAATTTTGATTTAAATGAGGCTACTCATTTAAAAACTACAATGATTAATAGTGATCCAGCATTGCTTAATGTCCCATTAAGTGAGATAATTTGGATTAGCGAAGATTCTATTTTTTTATTTGGACCCGGAGGAAGAATATTTTTAGTTGATAATGCAATGAAAGTGACAAATCAATGGAATTTTAGCCGCGCTGTAAAGTCAAATAAGGAATTATCTGGGATTGATCCATTAAATAATACTGAAAGCCTATTTCTAAATGGAAAATCACTTTTTATAAGATCTTACCCTGCATATAATTGGGATAATGATATGGAATTCTATGAAAAACCATTTATGGTAGAGTATGATTTAGAAAAAAATGAGGTATTAAGACAGCTAGGATATTTCCCGAAATTTATGACGGATAATAAAGACGAGTATTTTTTTAATGATTATAAATTTTCTTGGCTAAAATCAAACTCAGATAAGAACAAACTTTTAGTTTCGTTTAGGAGATCCCATCATCTTATGGTTTTAGATCTGGAAACTGGAAATCAGTCTTTTGTTCCAGCAAAATCAAACTTCCTAGATAGGTTTAATCTTATGCCAAGAAATTATGACCCTCAATCGGCTACAAATGCTTTAATTGCTAACGGAGTATATCACAGGCTGATTTTTGACCAATATAGAGATGTATATTACCGGATTGTGGCACATGATCAATCATTAAGAAACCCAAAAACTAATCGGTTAAATAGTGCAGCTCACAAGCCTTTTTCAATAATTGTGCTGGACAAGGATCTAACTTATTTAGGGGAAAGTATTTTCGAAGATTATAATCGATTTTCCTATTTGAATATTTCAGTTTGTTCAGAAGGGTTGATATTCGTGATCAACAATGATAACAACGAATCTGTGGTTACATTTGACATATTTAATATAATACTTTAAGATGCTAATTTTTAATAGATTCAGAGTATTGGCTTTTCTGCTTTTGGTGATGCTTTCTTGTTCTGAAAAAGTTGAAAAAAATGAATATAGATACTCAGAAGATTTCTTCAGCTATTTAAATGAGGTTCATGGCATAAAATATGAGGAGAATAGTTTATACTATCTACTTGATTTACAAAGCTGTGATCCATGTATAGATACCAATCTCAAAATGTTGAGTGAATTGGATCGAATTAGTAATCTCAATATTATTCTGTTAGCAAAGCCAAGGTTTGCCAAATGGGATAATGAACTAAAGAAAATATTCGAAACGCAAAATATATTGGAAGATGTAAATGGTGAAGCTTATCTGTTTGAACTAGGCTTAGGTAAACCTTTGATTCTCTATTCTATTAAGGAGGGGGAAGTTTTTAATTACCTAAGTGTTAGTGATTTTGAAATTGAAAAGGCAAAACATTTCATTTCTAATTATGCAAAATATTGAGTTTTTCTAATTTTCAGGAGAAATCTAATTCCTTATTAGCGAACGCACCCAAACCGAGACGAATTCATTATGGTGCGGGTGGAGTATTCGTTGGAATAGGATGGAACATGGTTTTGTACTAAAACCATCTATTCAGCGGCGTGCTCGATTCTGATTTGGATGGAGATTTCATTTATTAGGGTATTCAGTTCCATTTAAGGAAATACAAAAAAAAATATTGTTACCTTTTATTAGGTTTGGCATCAAGGATAGTTGAAGTTTCGAACATTGTTCCCTGTAGAGACGTAGCATGCTACGTCTCTACAGGGGCGTTTGTTTTGGATTCATTCTATTATAGTATGCAACAGGCGATCTTCTTAAAGGCGGTTTTAGGATGAAAATTCTTTATTGATTGGCCTGTATACTTCTCGGGTATAGACTTCGTACTAAAGGAATAAATTTATATTGCAACAATAAATTATTTTCACTTAGGGAAATCCGGATAATTATTTATTTCAGAGAACACTTATATTTATACATTCCATTCATTACATGAAATTCTATGAAAAAATTTTCTTTTTTAATAATTGCTTTTGCTTTCATCGCTTGCTCCACTGAAACATCTAATGAGGATGTGAAATCTCCTGTTGCAGCATATAAGGCACTTCCGAATGAGTTTGTTAGAACTGTGATCATTCCAAATGATTCAATTTTAGGAGTATACAATAAAATTGAAATTGGCTTTGAAGGAGATAGAGAAATCATTTATGGGACCAATATCATGCGAGGAATAACTGACGCATTTGATCTTAATCAGAAAACTCATTTAAGAACTGGCTATTTGAATACCGATCCTTCGTTACTGAATGTTCCATTAATTGAAACATTACTTATAGGTGAGGACTCAATTTTGCTGTTTGGCGTTGGAGGCCGTGTCTTTCTAACAAATAATGAAACCTCTGTAATTAATAAGTGGGATTTTAGCCAGAGTGTTATGCCTAATGATCCATCAGCAGCTATTGCCTCATATAACAGCGGAGGGAGTTTGTTTTTGCACGAAAACCTCCTCTATATCCGTATAGCTCCTCAAATTGCTTTGTCCTCTGATAAAGATTTTTATGAAAAACCATTTTTGATGGAATATGATATAGCTGCAAATAAAATCACTCGGACTTTGGGCTACTTCCCAGCCTTTATGGCTGAAAATCCAGATGAGTTTTTCTATAACGAATATCAATTCTCTTGGCTGCACTCTCAATCTGATAAGAATAAGCTTCTTGTGTCATTCAGAAGATCTCATGACCTTATGATATTAGATCTAGAGACAGAAGAGCAAAAGTTCATTCCTGCAAAATCGAAATTTTTAGATAAATTTCAGCTAATCCCAAGAAATCAAAATGCACAATTGGATTATGACCCAATAATTACAGAAGGTACTTATCGCACACTGATGTATGATTCCTACAGAGATGTTTATTACCGAATAGTCACCCACAATCAAGATCAAATAAACCCGTTAACCAATCGTAAAAATAATCCTGCGAGTAGGCCTTATTCGATTATAGTATTGGACAAAGACCTAAACTATTTAGGCGAAAGCACAATTGAAGATTATAAAAAACGTTCCTACTTGAACGTTGCTGTTTGCTCAGAAGGGTTAATTTTTATCGCAGGGGATGACGATGAGTCCGGGGTAACTTTCGATATACTGAAAATTCTGATTTAATGATTTCAATGCTCTATTTAACAATATTTCACGAGGTTTTCGCCAACTATTTTTGATCATTAAATCTCATTCTGAATTCTACGGGATTAGTTTACAACCTCAACCCAAACCCCCATTCCTCAAAAATAAAAATATTCACCTCACTTCTGAATAAGCCCAGCCACCGTAAAACCGATGCTTAAAGCCGATGTGGCAGCTGGCGAGGGAGCATTGCACACATTGACAACGCCAGGTTCTTGCAAGATCATAAAATCGTCGATCAGCCCATCCGTTCTATGGCAAGCTTGGGCTCTCACTCCCGCAGCACCGCGTACCATATCATTAGGTTGCAGTTCAGGGATTAACCTTTGCAGGGCTTTGGTAAAGGCTTTTTTGGAATAGGAACGATAAAACTCACCAAACCCAGTTTGCCAATATTTGACTGCAATTTTCTGGAACCCGGGCCACATCAAGGTTTCCGTTAATTCCTTTACATTGATATCCGATTTAGTATATCCCTCCCGCGCAAATGCCAATACAGCATTGGGGCCGGCTTCCACGCCGCCGCCAATCATTCTTGTGAAGTGTACACCTAAGAATGGAAAAGCTGGGTCAGGCACTGGGTAAATTAGATTTTTGACCAAATACTCTTTCTCGGGCTTCAACTCATAATACTCCCCTCGAAATGGCAGGATTTTCACATCCAATTTTGGGACAGTAAATTTGGCGACCTTATCGGAGTAGAGGCCTGCGCAATTGATGATTTGCTTGGCTTGCAACGTTTGCTTTTCAGTAATTACGTGCATCAAGTCCTCTTTTCGATCGATGCCAATTACTTTTTCACCAAAATGGATTTCGGCTCCAAAGCGAGTCTGAATAATCTCAGCGATTTTTTCAGAAACGACCTTGTAATCCACGATGCCTGTGTAGGGCACCCGAAGTCCAGAAATGCCCGCACAGTGAGGCTCAATTTCTTTGATCTCTTCCGCGCCAATCCAAGTATTCTTCACAAGGCCATTCGCCATTCCTCGCTCATGCAAATCTTTTAGTCTAGGGATTTCATCTTCTCGGGTGGCCACCACTATTTTGCCACATAGGTCGAATGGAATATTTTCTTGCTCGCAAAATTCCAATAAGAGCTTGTATCCCAGCAGGCAGTTTTGAGCTTTCAGGCTGCCAGGTTTGTAGTACAGGCCAGAATGAATTACGCCGCTATTGTGTCCCGTTTGGTGGGCAGCAACGGTACGTTCTTTCTCAATAATTGTAAGATCGAGCGAAGGGTTTTTTCGCAATAATTGCAATGCAGTAGCCAAGCCTACGATGCCACCGCCTATGATTATGATGTCCTGTGTTTTACTCATTGCTATTTCAAATACGAGAATTTAGCAGAAAAAATTAATTCAGATAGGAATCTTCTTTACCTCCCGCTTTTTTCTCTTGGATTTATTGGTCGATGGTGATTTTCACCCATACCAATCTATGGTCGGAGCTGGCTTCTCTATTTACCATCATTTCATATAGGGCTTCTCCCTCCGCAGGCCAGAAAACGCCATAATCTATCACATCCAAATCTACGGAAGGCAGGACATAATCTGCACGCATTCTCCAAAGTGCCGTATGATATTTCCCTTTCAGATTGTCTGCACTGTGCAATTCGCCTCCCTTGCTGGAGGGAGTAAATTTATTATTGACTCTAGGATGATTCAAAAGATTGCTGATGCCTTCAATTATAGCATTTCCGCCATCAGGTGAGGCATTCAAATCGCCCATAATCATAAATGATTGATCTCCGAGAGTGCCTTTTTTATTTTTATCATCGTAAATGTAAGAGCCATTGGCAGCGTCAATATAATCCGTCCAAAATCTGATTTCATCGTGATTTCTCTTGCCATTGCGATCTTCCTCTCCATCGAAAGCGGGAGGAGTGGGATGGCTAGCAAGTACATGGATGATTTTGTCGCCAATTTGGATCGGCACATCCCAATGCGATTTTGAGGAAAGTCTAAATTCCTGCCAGGCTGCGGGGCTATACCAATCGCTGCCATCCGCATTCGTTGTTTTCAACGCTTCGGGCATATCTTTCCATTTGAAAAGCTGAAATGTACGGACATTCGCTTCGTCAATCGGGTACTTCGAGAGCAGCACCATGCCGTAGTGGCCCGCATAGCGGCCATAGCCAAAAGCATCATTTGCGCTGCCTTCAAAGGTGCCATCACTATTGAGATCAAAAGGCGTTTCGATCCCTGTATTGGAAGTGGAATAGTAATAATATGGATAGCTGATGGCCTCCGCACCTTCCTGAGACACTTCCAAATATCCCTTGATAAATTGCGCTACACCTTGCGCAGGATCTGCTATATAATCGAACTCATTGAGCAAAATAACATCGGGCCTCACCGTTTGGATAATCTTGGCGATGTTGCGGATATGCTGACTGGTGCCAGAAGCGAGTGCATCAATAAGCACTTGGGCTGAAACATTCTCTGCATTTCGGCCAAGGTAATTTTCGGCCTCCATACTTACGTTGTAAGTGGCAAAAGTAAGATTCATCGGCTCTTGCTCAATGGGCTGTTTGGTGCATTGAATATGGACAATAGCTAAACAAATAAGGGAAATCGATAAAAGTGTAGAATGCATATTTCCGTTGGATTTGAAGCCTAAAATTAATAGAATAAAACGGAATTGGAGGATTTTTTTGGCAGGGTATACAATCTCTCCCAATCGAGTTACAATAGATATTCGAAATGAATAGGCATTTAAACCCTATAAATCAAAATATTCCTTTTTATAAATCAGGGCTTTCTTTCTTTTTTCGGTTTTCTGTAAAAATAGGTAGCTTACGTAGAATTCAAAAACGAATCACCATGACACTGCAAGACGAATTGCAAGCCCATATTAATGATCCCGGCCAGCTCGAAAAAATGTATCGGAGCAACAAAACTCAATTCAAAAAGGAGTTCAATTTGATATATCCATCACTCCAAGGCAATTTAATCGCTGATACATGGCATGAGCGATTGAATTTTGAAAAGGAGGAAATAGTCTCGGGAGGCAACAAACGCGAATTACAATTTATCCTAATCATTGCAGTTTTAGCAGGGTTTATAGCCAAACTTCCCGCTTGGTTTCAATTGAGGGAGGACTTTTTTTATCCCAGAAACATCGGCTTTATCGTTTTGCCATTTATTGCCGCCTATTTCGCTTGGAAGAATAATTTGTCGAGCAAAAGGATGATCGTGCTAGCCTTGGTGTTGATTACCTCCATTGCCTACATCAATCTCTTGCCAGATTCTTCCGCCAGCGACACGCTGACGTTGGCCTGCATCCATTTAATCATAGTATTATGGGTGTTTATGGGTTCGGCTTTTGTAGGAAAAAATTTGGGCGATATGGACCGCAGACTTGGCTTCCTAAAGTATAACGGTGATTTAATCGTCATCTGTGCCCTTATCCTAATAGCGGGAGGAATTTTGTCTGGACTTACCGTTGGACTTTTCTCGCTTATTGGTATTGAGATAGCAGATTTTTACTTCGAATATGTGGCAATTTTTGGTCTCGCAGCCACTCCAATTATTGGTACATACCTCACACAGAGCAATCCACAATTAGTAGGCAAAGTATCCCCCGTCATTGCCAGAATATTCAGTCCGCTCGTATTGGTGATGCTAGTGATTTATCTGGTTGCGATTATTTACTCAGGCAAGGATCCATATAATGACCGTGAGTTTTTAATGATATTCAACACATTGTTGATTGGCGTAATGGCCATCATCTTCTTTTCCCTTGCCGAAGGGTCAAATAAGGCTAAAAGCAGACCGGAAATTTGGGTGCTTTCCTTCCTTTCCCTAGTCACGATCATCGTAAATGGCATTGCACTTTCAGCCATTTTATTCCGAATATCAGCCTTTGGAATCACGCCAAATAGACTTTCGGTTATGGGTGGCAATGTGTTGATTTTAATTAATCTGCTATTAGTAACCGTCCAACTTTTCAGGGTGATTTCCAAGAAGACCGATATCAGCAATGTGGGAAAATCCATCGCTAGCTATATACCCATTTACTTTATTTGGGTAGCTATTGTCACGTTTTTATTTCCAGTACTTTTTGGATTTAGATAAATCTAACGCAGCCCACTCATCAAAACGTTAATTTTTGCGAGGATGGTTCTGAAAAATCGTGTAAACCATAAATCTGTCACCTTCCCATTCTTTCCCTTTTCTGGAAAAATCAAAAAATATTAGGTTTTTTTAGCGTAAGATTGTCTACTGATAAGAATGCAATTATTCGTGGAGTAATGCAAACTTCTCTTTTGATTTCAACTTTCCGAAAACCATTAACCTTTACATTTATGAAATTATCTTTCGTCTTAGCAATCATAGTTTCCTTCTCACTGAGTTTTGAAGCTTTTGCGCAGGAAATGCCTTCGCAACTTAAAGGAAATATGACCTATCCCGTACTCGATTTCCATCCGTATGTTGGCGTGATGCTAATTGATAACCCTGAATTGCAGTACAATCCTGCATTGGACTATAAGATCGCGATAGATTTAATTGGCAGAATCCGAGATAGCTCGGCCATTCATCGGGTTTTTGTGGAAGTAGCTCGCACCTATAATTTGAATATTGCCAACGGCGTGCCAGCCGAAAAGCTCCAAATTGCGGCTGTGGTGCACGGTGGCATGATTCACGCGCTATTAAATGACGAAGAGTACCAAAAGAAATATGGTCAGCCAAATCCAAATTTAGTGGCCATCAAAGCCATGGTGGACGTAGGCATTAAATTCTACGTATGCGGACAAAATTTAGGATTTGTGAACCTTCCAGCCGAAAATATCACGCCAATGGTAAAGATGACCTATTCAGCCAAAACCACTTTTGTGACCCTCGACCAAATGGGATATTCTTATTTGAATGTGAGTGATTGATTGTTAAAAGTATAGAATAGAAATAGTATCCTAGCTCGCAATAGAAAGCTGCTTTTTTCAAAATTCCTATCTAGAAAATTGCTGAGGGTATTTAGTTCAAGTTGATTTTAAACTTAGGGTTCGCAAACAGAATCCTCCCGCATGGATTTTATGCTATTTTAGTTTAGTATAATAGAATTATCAATTTATATTTATAATTTGGGTTCTGTTTTAAAAATCGAAATGTCACCCGAGCCAAATCAAAATCCTGAACAAATTGCGAGAGACCTTATTGATGCCCAAGTCAAAATGATCATTAGCATTCTTGATAGGAAAAATGGGAATGTTGATATTGGTTGATTTGCTAATTGAAGTAACTATTTTATAATTTTTTTCAAGAATATGAGTGAAACTAAAATACAATTAGAGAATATTCGGGAGAAACTTCTTGATCTCGGATTGAGAGGAAATTCATTACTTCATTTCTCACCAAGAGGAAAAAAACATATAGATATAGTTGATGAAAAGTCAGATGAGATTTTCAGACTTCTGGTAAGGGAGGTGAAAAAGATGACGTTTTTACCAAACCCTGAAATTTACGATTCAGACGAAGAGAATAGCGAGATTGATTTACCTTCTTTAGAGGAATATCTTATTGAAGAAAAAGGAGAAGGTCGTTTTTCAGATTTACACCTTCAAACTAAGCTAAACCCAAATGATTTAGATTTAAGGCTATTAAAAATAGAAAATGAATCCAAAACCATTTTAAGAAAGTGGAATTGATGTTTTATTTATAGCTCTTGGTTTTCTAAAATGGTATGAAGATGATAATTCAAAAATTGAGAGAATAGCCCCATTAGTGCTCATTCCGGTTGAGCTCAATCGAACCGCTGCAGGTAAAGGGTTTAAGGTGAATTACACCGAATTAGATCTATCTGAAAACGAAACATTATATGCCAAATTTAAAAATGATTTCAAAATAGATCTTCCAAGAAGTATTGCTGAAAATCAGTCTGATCTTGACATAAAGGAATATTTCGAAAGTATAGCTGCTGCGACATATAAGCTAAAAAGATTTGAGGTCGTTCAAAATAAAATTGCGTTAGGATTCTTCTCCTTTGGCAAGTTTCAAATGTACAAGGATCTGGATGTTACTCAATGGCCAGACGAAGCTCAACCTTTTGATAATGATATTTTAAAATCTCTTTTTGAGACAGGTTTTGGATCCTCGAATGATGCTATGGATTTAGATTTAAGTGCACAAATTCTTTCTCCAGAAAAGTTGAACTTGGTAAAAGATGCTGATTCAACCCAAACTGAAGCGATTTTAAGGGTGATGCATGGCCATAGCATGGTTAACCAAGGCCCGCCGGGTACAGGCAAATCTCAAACCATAACTAATCTAATTTCCGAGGCGATCTCACGAGATAAAAAGGTATTGTTTGTAGCTCAAAAGCTTACTGCTTTGGAGGTCGTTAAGAATAGACTTGACCAAACTCAAATTGGTCATAGTGTTTTGGAATTACACTCTCACAAAAGTCGCCCTAAGGATGTGCTAAATAGTATTCAAGCTACTTTATTTGAGGATCAACCAGAAATTCCAGGCCGTGACTTGGAAAAAGAAGAGCTTGAAAAAATAAAGATCTATCTTGATGAGTATGCAAATTTGCTAAAAGAAACCATTAATGATACTGGTTTCAACTTTGGGCAAGCTTTAGGCAATTATGTTTTTTTAAAAAAGTCACTATCCGATTTTTCGGAAGTGGTGGATGTGGATTTTGAGTTCTTCAGAACCTTTACCCTAAGTAATTGGCGATCATTTGAAAACGATTTGAGCCTTATATTTGAAAAGCTATCCGAAGAAGAATCTTTAGGCACTCATCCATACTATGGAGCAAAACTGTTAGAGGTGAATCCAAGGCTCATAGAAGCATTGAACCAATCGAATATCCAGTTGCTTGCTCTTTTTGAAAGAAGGAAGCGGCTTTTAGCTAAAGTTTCAGAATTCGCTGATCTAAAAATCCCTGAGAATGATGGGGAATTTTTAAGACTGATTAATTCATTAAAATACATTTCTGAATCCAAAGTAGTGGAGATGATGGCTATCGATTCACCTATACTTCTCAATAATACGTTCTTAATAAATGTCAAAGACATAATTTCCAAGCTGATTGGCTCGAAAACTATTGTAGAAGAACTTTTTGACAAGGAGCTGTTGACATCGAGTAGTATAGCAGATGCAGGCTTCACAAAGAAATCTCTTGAATTGTATGGTGGTAAATGGTATTCTTTTTTGAATTCAAAATTTAGGAAGGCAAAAGGATCGTACACGATGCTAAGAAAAGGTGCTGAAAAATTTGATGTAAGCCTTGCCATTAGCCATCTTAATGATCTTATCGAATACCTCAGAATTAGCACGGAAGTAGCAGAATTTGAGAATGAATTAAAGCCACTTTTTCCTCAGCAATGGCGAGGGGTAAAATCGGATTGGGCTAGTATCGAAAAGGCATTTCAATTTGTAATTGTAATTAGTGAAAAGCTTGATAAAAATGAGGTAGATGAGCGAATTTGGGCTAGTATATCTTCTCCATCATCTAATAGGGAAAAAGCAGCAAACTATTTTAAGGAGGTTAATAGCATTGAATCCAGTATCTCGGAAACCAGAAATGAAATCAATAAAATACTTAGCTATGAGCCAACCAATCAAATGATTGATGATTCAAGTAATTTTGAAAATCAATTCCATATACTTCTTAGCCGATCTGAAGCGCCAAATTCTTTGTATTACCTTTCTCAGGTCAATAGGTTAGTAGATAGCCTTGGAAAGTTTGATGCAGAGCATCTTGGAAACTTCATTTATCATTTTAAAGGTAAATACCCTGATCTGCATAATTATATAAAGTTTTCCTTCTGGAAACTCTTGCTAGATGACTTTTATAATCAGCATGATTTGATTAAAAATTTCGATAGAACAACTCATGAAAGATTTATCAAAGATTTTAACAAGCGTGATAGGGAGACTTTCAACCATGCCCAAGAATATTTGGTAGATTTTATTCACAAGAAATTACCTTCTTCATCTGCACCAGGCGAAATGGCATTATTGAGAAGGGAAATGGCGAAAAAGAGAAGGTTGCTTCCTGTGAGGAGAATACTAGAAAAAGCAAGCGTTGTGATACAAGCTATTAAGCCTGTTTTTATGATGAGTCCAATGTCTGTGGCGACATTTTTACCTCCGGGGAAATTTCAATTTGATTTAGTCATTTTTGACGAGGCATCACAAGTGCCAATTCCAGATTCGATAGGAGCTATACTTCGAGGAAAGCAAGTCATTGTCGTAGGTGATTCAAAGCAAATGCCTCCTTCTAGCTTTTTTAGTAAATCTATTGAAGTCCCAGATGAAGAAATTGAAGAAAATTTTACGTCTGAAATCGAAAGTGTTTTAGATTTATTTTCTGCTCAAGTAGCAAGGGAAACAATGCTGAAATGGCATTATAGAAGCAAGCATGAGTCTTTAATTTACACTTCAAATAAAGAGTTCTATGATAGTAAACTCTTCGTTTTTCCAAGTTCTGGAATGTTTAGTGATGCAACAGGTCTTAAATTCATTTATACGTCTGGTAGTATATACGAGAGATCTGGAAGTAGAACAAATAAAATAGAAGCTAAATTGGTAGCCGATTACGTGAAAGGTCATGTTGAAAAATATCCGAAGTTATCTCTTGGCGTAGTGGCCTTTTCAATGGCTCAAAAGGAAGCCATATTATTTGAGGTTGAAGTTATGAGAAGGAATAATCCTTCTATTGAATATTTCTTTAATCAAGAAGATTCAGATGAGCCATTTTTTGTAAAAAATTTAGAGAATGTTCAAGGGGATGAAAGAGATGTTATCTTGATAAGTGTTGGTTATGGAAAGACCGAAAGTGGAAATTTGAGTAGAAGTTTTGGCCCAATCAATAACCCAGGTGGAGAAAGGAGACTCAACGTACTAATGAGCCGTGCAAAACAACAGATGATTGTTTTCTGTAATTTCAAATCAGATGAGCTGCGAACAGAGGCTTCATCACCATTTGGAGTTAGAGTACTTAAAGGCTTTCTTAAATATGCCGAAATTGGAAAAAGTGATATTCCGCAGGAGTCAGATAAAGAGGCTGACTCACTTTTTGAAATAGAAGTCGCTAATAGAATTAAACAGCTAGGATATATTGTCGAACATCAAGTTGGTAGTCAAGGGTTCTACATTGATATTGCTATCAGGCACCCAAAGAAAGAGGGTGCTTATTTGCTTGCGGTAGAGTGTGATGGAGCTTCTTATCATTCCTCAGCTAATGCGAGAGATAGGGACAGGCTGAGGCAGGATATACTTGAAAGTATTGGATGGAAATTTCATAGGATATGGAGTACGGATTGGTTTAGAGATGAAACGTCAGAAGTTAAAAGGCTTAAAAATAGAATTGAAGAAGTTTTAAATTCAATTCATTTAAAAATTGAACAGCCTAAAAATGAAATTAAACCAACTATTGTAAGAATTGAAAAGGAAATAATACCTAAGGCTCACCATGAATATAGTGTTACAAATCTATTAGATTCATACGATTGGATAAGGTTCAGTTCCTTTGACGAAATCCCTGAAATTGAGCTTAGAGAAGCAATTTTGAATGTGGTTAGGCATGAAGGTCCAGTTCATAAGTCACTCTTAATTAATAGACTGTTAAAACCAGTTTATTTGACCAGAGCTGGTGGATTAATAAAGAGAACCGTTGACTCTGCTCTTTCTAACATGGTGTTTTATAATGCTATTAATACAGACGGAGAAATTGTTTATCTAAAAGACCAAGAGGTGGTAGTCAGAGACCGAGCAAATCTTCCAAACTCGGAAAGAAAATTTGAATTTATTCCATCTATAGAAGTTGAAAAGTGCATTTTAGAGGTGGTAGCAGATGCATTGAGTATTGACACATCAGAGCTGTATAGAGAAGTAAGTTCTCGCTTTGGAATTAGCAGAACTACGGAGCAAATAAAATTAGAATTAGATAATTCCCTTCAAGCTTTAATAAAAAAAGGGCTAACACGATTAGAGGAGAATAAGGTTGCGCTGGTGTTTAATCTCTAATTATCTGATTAAAGTCTTATATTTTCTCTTTGTGCTTTAAGTTTAATTTTTCGGGTTGAGTTGAGTCTAGCAAGTTCATTTGAGAATAAATTAAAATAGCCGAATTTATTAGTTGCCAACCTTATTAAGCCTATTTCAAAATACCGCCGCATGAAACATAGATAACGGAAATTCTGTTACACAATTTGAAGTTCATTATAAAATGCTTTATTTTGTAACACAATCGAAAATCCCTCCAAACTCACAACTCATGGATCAAAATCAAATGATAGGACTTAATCTCAGGAGGTATAGGGAAAGTCTAAATCTAACACAAGATTTGTTGGCTAGTTATTTAGGCATTAATCGTGAGGAAGTTAGTTATTTTGAGACAGGCAATAGAATCATGCCTAGCTCCTTATTGAATAAGGCTGCAAAACTTTTTGGGATTGATGAATATGATTTTTTTGATTCAGATGAAGCAGCTGATGTTAAAATTGCCCTGGCTTTTAGAGCAGAAACACTAAGCTCTGAAGATCTTCATCATATAGCTGATTTTAGGAAAATTGTTCTCAATTATTTAGGAATGAAAAAATTCGGACGTAATGAATCAGCTCATTCTTGAAAAAAAGTCAAATGATTTTAGGAACCGTTCTGGCTTCGGGAGTAATGATAGCATAAGACTTAAAAGCTTATTATATAAGCTGGATGTACTAACAGTTTTTAAGCCATTAAGCGCAGGATTCTCAGGCATGGCTTTAAAAATTGATAATGGAGGTGAAGTAAAACGCTTTATACTAATAAATAGCAATAAAACTTTAGGGCATCAGCATTTTACGATCTGTCATGAGCTTTATCACTTGTTCATTCAAGATAACTTCCAATCAATGGTGTGTCTAGCAGGAGAATTCTCTCGAAAAGATAAAGAGGAGTACAATGCAGATGTTTTTGCTGCTCATCTTTTGTTACCAGAAAATGGAATAAAATCATTGATCCCTGATGATGAATTGAGTAAAGATAAGATTGGGCTAGGAACAGTGATTAAAATTGAACAGTATTTTTCTTGCTCTAGGGCTGCGCTTTTGTACAGACTGAAAGAACTTGGAATAATATCTTCCAAGAAATGGGATGAACTTAGTGTTCATGTAAAAAGAAGTGCTATCAAATTCGGGTACTCCACAGTGATTTATGAAGATGGCAATCACCATGAAGTGATTGGTGATTATGGTAGTCTAGCTAGAAATCTCTTTGATAAAGAGCTAATATCTGAGAGCCATTATTATTCCTTATTGTTAGATTTAGGTATGAATAGTAATGAATTAGAAAAGCTTGAAAATGGGGAAGATTGATAAGATTATACTTATTGATGCTGATGTGGTTTCTCATTTTATAAACGGAGGAGCAATCATTCAGCTCCCAAGTATATTTCCTTACAAGATTAAAGTGCTTGATAAAGTTTATTCAGAGCTGTGTAGATTCCCTAAAAAGAAATTAGAGGTAGATAACCTAATCGAATTCAAATTGTTAGAAGTATTGATCTTCCCTGATGCGAACGAAAGGATCAGAAAGGAATATTTTCATATCAAGAAGATGATGTTTAAAGGAGATGGAGAGTCTGCATGTTTAGCATTTGTTCGATATTCCAAAGATATTTTAGCTAGTAGCAACTTAAAAGATATCGCTGCTTATTGTAAAATGCATTCCATTGAATATTTAACCACGATGGATTTTCTATGTGAAGCCTTGAAAACAGGAGTAATGAGTGAAGCTGATTGTAACTCATTTATATCCAGAGTAAAAGCTGCTGGAAGTAAATTGCCAGTGAGTGAAATTTCAGAATACACGTGTAAATAGTCGAAAAAAATGTGTTTACTAGATTTGAGGCAATACATAAATGGAAATAGAGAAATAGCTTCCCAAACCTCCCAAAACCAAAAAAGGCTCACATTTCTGCGAGCCTTTTGTTTTTACGTACCCAGAGCCGGGGTCGAACCGGCACGAGTGTAACCTCATTGGTGTTTGAGACCAACGCGTCTACCAATTCCGCCATCTGGGCATGCTGTGTATCCAGAGCCTTCTGCTTTGGGTTGCAATATTAGGATAAGATTGAATAATACACAAACGTATTTTTCGTAATCATCCCTTAATTTACTTCTAATAATCTTTTCATGGAGAATGCCAACGGTTTATCACTGAATTTCTTTTTGGTTTCTGACCAAACTTCGCGAAATAAATCACTGTTGCGATAATTCTCCAAGTCAGCTTCATCTTCCCATATGGAGTAGGTGGTAAGTATATAATTATGCTGTGCGTCTTTGAGCAATTCCAAATGACTGCAACCAGGAAAATGTCTAATCTTATATTTGTTTAGGTCGAACAGGTGGAGAAACTCGGTAACTTCTTCTTCCTGAAAGGTCATCTTTACAATCCGTAAGATCATTACAATTAGTCGTTTTTGTTCAAATTTTAGTTTTCCGCTTCTTCCTCGAGGTCGGTATTGTTTTGGGTATTGGCTTCAAACCGATAATTTATGGTCATTTCTTGCGTATCAACTTCTTCGTTCAGCGCTTCATCATCCACACTTAGTGTTACTTTTGTTTCTTCTTCACTTGATGTTGACTCTAGGGAATGCCCATCCTCCTGCTTTTCCATTTCGGAAGCCGAAGTTATACTAAAATAATCGGGAGCTTGTTCCACTTGTATAAAAGTAACAGAGATGTTGCTATCGTAGTACAGCCCGAGTAGTTCTGAGGCATTGCCATTATTGATTCCTACTTCCATCAATCCCAGGTCATTAAAAATCACAAAGCAATCTCCAGGCTCTGCATGGCTATAGCTGTCTACTATTTTATGCACTCTTTCTCTCCCAAAGGTGATATAAAACTCATTTTGCCCTCTAAGCGATAGAAAAAGCTCTTTTTCAAGATTGGTAATAAGGTTGCCGTAATGATCTACGCGAATCACATTGCCCACCATTTGCTTTTTGGTAGCCTTTACTTGGCGTGGTAGCATACGTTTGAAATTTTGGGTAGGATTGCCCAAGTCATATATACTCGCACCACTTGCTAGCCGAGCCGCCGCCGCTGCAAAAACATCCTTCGCAGGGAAGGTAGTTTTCCTATTGGCGGGGAGGTTTATTCGGATAATAGCCGCAGGTTCATTATCACTTATCAGGCTGAAAAGGCCATTATTTACGCCCAAAAAATAATGCTCATTTAATTTCATTGCGAGGTATTCATCTTCCTTGGTATTTACCGAATCTACCCCTACCAAATGAACGGTACCTTTCGGAAAATCATTATAGATAGATTTTAGAACAAAGGCACCGTGCGCAATGTTGAAGTGTTCAATGTTATGACTGATATCAATTATTCGCAGCCCAGGGTTCACACTCAGTATTTTAGCCTTTACTGCAGCAACATAATGATCGGAATTTCCGAAATCAGACATAAAAGTGATCAATGCCATATTAGTATAATTTTAAATCCTTATTTTTGGGTTCCAGCAAAATAAGCATTTTAATTCCTTAAATTAAAAAATACATCTAAATAGTCCGTCGGATTGGTAGAAAAAGTCATTACCCTAGAGAACATTTCACTTCCTGATTTTTTGGGAGTAGAAAATAAGAATATCAAAACCTTAACCGATGCTTTTCCAGAGAGCAGAATTGTTTCTCGTGGAAACGAAATTCGAATTAAAGGTGCACCTCCCGAAATCCTTAAAATAAATGGGCTTCTCAACAGTCTGCTGGATCACTACCATAAGTTTGGGAAAGTGACAGAGGATAATGTGAAAAACTTTATCAAAAAAGGAGAGGATGCAAGCTTGCAGGCAGCGGAAGATTCCGTGCTGATATATGGCACCAAAGGCTATGTGATCAAGCCTCGTACTGCCAATCAGTATGAATTGGTGTTGGCGGCTCGTCGCAACGATTTAGTTTTTGCACTCGGGCCGGCTGGTACGGGCAAAACCTATATCTCAGTGGCCCTAGCGGTGCGAGCCCTCAAAAATAAGGAAGTCAAAAAGATCATCATCACCAGACCTGCGGTAGAGGCTGGAGAGAATTTGGGCTTTTTGCCCGGTGACTTAAAAGAAAAGATAGATCCTTATCTACGTCCAATTTACGATGCCTTGGACGATATGATTCCAGCGGAGAAATTGAAGTTCTACCAAGAATCAAGAATTATCGAAATCGCCCCATTGGCCTATATGCGTGGCCGCACCTTGCACGATGCTTATATCCTGCTCGACGAGGCGCAAAACACCACACCCATGCAAATCAAGATGTTCTTGACCAGAATGGGGCCTAATTCCAAAGTAATTATCACAGGAGATTCCTCTCAGGTGGATTTGCCAAACAGGCAAAAAAGTGGATTGCAAGAAGCGATCAGGATCCTAAAGGATGTGAAAGGAATCGGTATGGTCACCCTCACTGCCGATGATGTAGTGCGCCATAAACTTGTAAGGGACATTATTAATGCGTACGACCGGTCCGAAGCAGTACCGGCAAAGAAGATTTGAAATGATTTGTGAGATTACAGAAATCCAGCAGCAGGAAGATTTGGATGCGGCCTTTGCTATCCGCAAGGCCGTGTTTGTAGAGGAGCAAAAAGTGCCTTTTGAGGAAGAGTATGATGAATTTGAGGATACTTCTGTTCATTTAATTGCGAAGGATAGTTCCAATAGAGCCGTTGGCACTTGTAGATGGCGGCAAACGGATAACGGTATCAAATTGGAGCGTTTTGCCGTGCTAATAGGAGCCCGAAGTAAAGGGGTTGGCGCACAATTGGTAGCAGCTTGCTTAGCCTCAATATCCTCCCGCTCTTTTGCCAATGATAAAAAGTGCTATCTCAATGCGCAAGTTTCGGCAATACCACTTTATGCCAAGTTTGGATTCTATCAGGTGGGCGAATTATTTGATGAATGTGGAATATTACATCGTCAAATGGAAATCCTTGGTAGGGAATAATTTAGCAATTGCGTAAATTGCCTAACAAGCGATTTACATTATGTTTTTCTGGAATCCATATCCATTTCTTCGTATTTCAATAGCCACAGCGGGAGGTATTTTGCTTGCCTATCACTTTCCCGAATGGCTGCCTTCTGCCGCTTGGGTATGTATTTCGTTCGGGCTACTTTTTGCTGCGACGTTACTTTGGACAAATACCAGAGCTTCCCCAGTTGCCCAATATCTTTCTGGCTTTATTCTAATCCTCTTTTTTGCTTCATTTGGCTATACGCTACTTGTCCAGCACGATGCTTCTCGTGATGATCAACATATTCTGAATGTGGAAAAAATCGAGCATTGGCAAGGGCGCGTCGTGGGATGGCTGGAAGAAAGAGAAAATAGCTATCGCACGGAGGTGAAGGTAGAAAAAGTGCTAAGCAATGGCCAATGGAAAAAAGCCAGCGGGAGGGTGTTGACCTATTTCCCGAAAGCTACAATTGACACGTTGGCTATCCAATATGGCACGGAGTTGCTACTGGCAAATGCGCCTCGCACGGTGGATCCGCCAATGAATCCCGATGAGTTTGATTATCAGCGATACTTAGCCAATCAGCAAATATTTCATCAGCATTTTGTGGGGAGTAATCGGCTAGAAGTAATCGGGCAAAATCCCAGTAATCCACTCTTGCAAAAAGCTTACAAGCTGCGGAGATTCTATCGCGATGCCCTTAGCGATAATATTGCAGGTGCGCAGGAAAAAGCCATCGTATTGGCGCTACTGCTTGGTATCAAAGATGGCCTCGACCATGATTTGAAAGAGGCATTTTCGGCAGCAGGAGCCATGCACATTTTAGCGGTTTCGGGTTTGCATGTAGGAATTATTTTTCTAGTGCTTTCCAATATTTTTTCCTTTCTGAAAACCCGAGGAGGCAAAAAGGGAATCTTCCTTTTTCTGCTGGTAAATTTGGCCGCGCTATGGCTCTATGCTCTATTGGCGGGAGCTTCGGCCTCGGTGTTGCGGGCGAGTACCATGTTTAGCATGATTTTGCTCACGCAAAGTTTTAGTCGCAAAAGCAATATTTATAATAGCCTTTCATTGGCTGCCTTCGTATTGCTTATTTACGATCCATTTCTGCTTTTTTCAGTAGGTTTTCAGTTGTCCTTTTTGGCGGTGTTTGGCATTGTATTTATTCAGCCCAAATTGTCCCGCCTGCTTATATTCGACTCTTGGGTATTGCAAAAAGGCTGGGAGATTACGGCTGTGTCTATTGCCGCACAACTGGCGACTTTTCCACTCGGCTTGCTCTATTTCCATCGCTTTCCCAATTTCTTTTTGATTTCCAATCTCGTGGTAATTCCCGGTGCCTTTGCCATATTATTTGTCGGCGTGTTTTTCTTCTTGACCTCTTGGCTTCCAATAATGGCCTCTCTGCTGGGTACGGTGCTTTATTGGTTGGTAGCCATTATCAATAAGTTCGTGTTCTTGATAGAAGCCTTACCGTTGAGCTCATTCGTGGGCATTTGGATTAGTCCTACGCAGGCCGCATTGCTATATGCGATTATATTGGGTATTTGCCTTGCCTATGGCTTAGGGGAGCGATATTGGCTGCGAACAACTCTTTTTGCAGGGATCATCTTTTTGGTCTCCAGCTTCCTAATAGTCAGCGATTCCCAGCGGCAGAAGCAGCTTACCTTGTATCGGATTCCTGGCTTTTCGCATTTGGAAGTGCATCAGGCAGGGATGTTTACCTCCCGCTCCGTCAATGTTCCGATAGATAAAGTCAGCTACCATGTGCAGCCCAGTCGCATCCGGAACCTGGCGAGTAAAGCAGGAAAATCTTCTTTTATCCAACAAGCGTCCTTTCTTATTTGGGAAGGAAAATCTTTTCTTTTTCTCGAAAATGAAGACCAACCATGGGTAGATAGTCTTAATGTAAACTACCTTGTGTTGGGAAACGATGCCGTTGATAAGATTGCTCCTTTGGTGGAGGCAATTAATTTTGATTATTTAATTATTGATGGCTCCAATTCCTGGTACAAAGCCAATCAATTGATGCGGGAGGCGGAGGTTTTGGGAATTCGATTTCATAGTATATTGCATCAAGGAGCCTTTACTATTACCACAAACTAACAATATGACACTGTACGAAGTAAAAAATCGAATCGCCTATATCACTTTAAATCGACCAGAAAAGCGGAATGCCATGAGTCATGAAATGGTGTCGGAGTTGATGGCAGCTTTTACCAATGCCGAAAGGGATGAGTCGGTAAAAGTGGTGGTTTTGAGAGCCAATGGTTCCTCTTTTTGTGCCGGTGCTGATTTGGCCTATTTGCAGCAATTACAGAAATTTACGTATTCCCAAAACTTAGAAGATTCCAATCATTTGAAGGGACTTTTCTTGAAAATATACACGCTCAGTAAGGTGGTAGTCGCTCAAGTACAAGGGCATGCACTAGCGGGAGGATGCGGTTTAGCTACTGTGTGCGATTTTAGTTTTTCGGTACCTGAGGCCAAATTTGGCTATACTGAAGTACGGATTGGGTTTATCCCTGCTTTGGTCAAGGTGTTTCTGATTCGCAAAATTGGGGAAGGCAAAGCTCGTGAATTGCTGCTGACTGGCGATCTAGTAGATGCCGAAAAGGCCAAAGATCTTGGGCTGATAAATTATGTCGTCGCTGCTGATAAATTAGAAAGTGCCGTGGAGGAATTTGCCCAAAGATTAATTGCTCAAAACTCTGCTCAATCGATGGCATTTACCAAGAGGATGATATGCGAAGTGCAAGGCAAAGGCCTCGAAGATGCGCTAAAATATGCCGCCGAAATGAATGCAAAAGCCCGTGCAAGTGAAGATTGCCAAAAGGGAATTGCCGCTTTCTTGAATAAAGAAAAAATTGAGTGGTAATTTAGTGAGTTGTCCATACTACTCTTATCGCCAGCCTTGGAAGAAATTGTCTGAATCACGCCTGCTTGCCGCAGCAGGGATTTTGTGGATTATCAGATAACGCAGATTTAATTTTCTTTTTTCCTATTAATTCGGCCTAGGAGGTTTTCCGGTTAAGAAATATGTGGAATAAATTGGCTTTCTAGATTCAAAGATTGTTTGAGCGTAGCGGGTTTCTTTGGATCGCCAATTTATGGAGCCTATTTTAGGGAAAAGATCCTCAGCCTTGATTTTTTGGTTCTTTTTTATCAAGGAAAAAGAACATAAACAATTATTTTAGCTGTAAACTTTTATATTCCCTATTGGAATCTTTTCAACACAAAGAGTTGCTCACAATATTTCATAAGCAATTGAATTTCAATATTATATAAATGACTTGTCCACTCAGCAGCAATTTGCCAAACAATGAGTAGTTTGGTAGATTTTAATTTCGTTTAAGTGATTTATACATTCATCCTAGCTATTTTTGAAATACTTTGCACAAACCACTAGAAATACTAAAACAATACTGGGGCTATGGAAAATTTAGGCCATTGCAAGCGGACATTATTGCCAACGTAATCGCTGGGAAAGATGTGCTTGCTTTGCTGCCAACTGGTGGTGGTAAATCCCTTTGCTACCAAGTGCCTGGAATGTGCATGGATGGGCTCACCATCGTCGTTTCACCGTTGATTGCCCTTATGAAAGATCAGGTAGAGCAGTTGCTGCAGCGGGGGATTTCGGCTGTTTCGGTGCATTCAGGGCTCAGTTATCGCGAAATAGATATCATCCTCAACGATGCCATGGCAGGGAAATTAAAATTTCTGTATTTGGCACCTGAGCGATTACAGACAGATATTTTTCAAGCCAGATTTCCGCAAATGCCTGTGAATTTGGTGGCAATAGATGAGGCGCATTGTATTTCCCAATGGGGCTACGATTTTCGGCCGTCCTATATGGAAATAGCCAAAATCCGTGAATTGAAACCGGATGTTCCCTTTATTGCCCTTACCGCAAGTGCCACCCTCAAAGTGCGGGAGGATATTCTTCAAAACCTTGCCCTTAAATCGCCAACTGTATTTGTCAAAAGCTTTGCGAGAGACAACCTGACTTTCGCGGTACGAAAGGTGGAAAATAAGCACTCCAAATTGCTAGAAATTATCAGCAAATTGCAGGGCACAGGTCTAGTGTATTGCCGAAGTAGAAAAACCACACAAGAAGTAGCCAAACTCCTGCAAAGCCAAGGCATGTCTGCCGATTATTATCATGCGGGTTTGGTGTCAGCGATGCGTTCGCAAAAGCAGGAAGATTGGATTGGTGACAAAATCCGCATAATGGCCTGTACCAATGCTTTTGGGATGGGAATAGACAAAGCCGAGGTGCGTTTTGTGGTGCATTGGGATATACCCGATTCGCCCGAAGCCTACTATCAGGAAGCAGGTAGGGCAGGGAGAGATGGGAAACCTGCTTTTGCGGTGTTGTTATACCAAGAGAAGGATCTGTTGGAGTTGAAAGAATGGAAAGAAAAGGCTTGGCCAGATGAGAAAACCATTCGGCAGGTATACCAAAGCATAGCCAATTATTATAAAATCGCCGTCGGCAGCCACCAAATGGCAGCGTTAGATTTCGACTTGGAGCAGTTTTCTCGCAAGGCAAACATTTCAGCAGTCAAGGTTTTTCATTCCGTCAAGAAGTTGGAGGATGAAAGTTATATACTGCTTACCGACGGCTTTTATCAACCCTCCCGCTTTATGTTTGCGGTTACAAATAAGGAGCTGTATGAACTGCAGGTGGCCAATGGTCATATAGATTCCATCGTGAAAATTCTTTGAGAATGTGTGGCGGAGAAGCCTTTTCTCAATACATGAATATCGTGGAGGAGAAGATTGCCAAGGCCTTGTTTATTTCTTTAAAGGAAGTGGCGAGTAAGCTTGATTGGCTCAAGGAAATGGAAGTGATCTACTACGAAAAACGATCAGATAAAGCTCGATTGGTATATACCCTACCACGCCACGATGCCGCCTCTATGCCATTGGATATCCCCAAAATGAAGGCAAGAAAAGCAGCTGAAATAACTAGGGTGGAAGCAATGATTAGCTATGCGCAGGACAAGTATTTGTGTAGAAGTTTGCGCTTGCAAAATTACTTTGGCGAGGAAAGTTTGGAGGCCTGCGGAAATTGTGACCTCTGCCGCAAGAGAAATAGGACGAGTAAAACGGATATTAGCAAAATTGAAAAAAAGCTTAACGGCCTGTTGAAAAAGGAGCCATTATTGCCTTCTGCACTCGTGGCAAATTTTGATGAGTTGGAACAAAATGCGGTTCTATTAAAAATCCGACATTGGTTAGATGCCGGATTGGTAAAATATGATGGGAATGGACGGGTCGTTTTGAAAGGGTAATATCGGCTATTCCAAAGCCTTCACCCCAGGCAATTCCTTCCCTTCCATAAATTCTAGCAAAGCACCACCACCTGTACTCACGTAGGACACGGCCTCTCCAAAACCAAATTTATTGACTGCCGCAGCAGAGTCGCCTCCTCCGATAAGGGAGAATGCGCCATCTTTGGTAGCTTCTACCACGGCTTCGGCAACTGCTTTGGTGCCACCCGCAAAATTGCTCATTTCGAATACACCCATTGGGCCATTCCAAAGGATGGTTTTGCTATTTTTGATTACTTCTGCAAATGTTTTTTGGCTTTCTGGCCCAATATCTAATCCCATCCATCCATCAGGGATATGTTGATTTTTTACTACGTCTGTTTTTGAATCATTGCTAAACGCCTCAGCAATAATTGAGTCGCTAGGCAAAAGCATTTTCACGCCATTGGCTTTGGCTTTTTCCATTAGTTCAAGAGCCAAATCTACCTTATCCAATTCAACTAATGAATTGCCTATATTTCCTCCCAATGCTTTGGTAAAAGTGTAGGACATTCCTCCGCCAATGATCAGATTGTCTACCCGATCGAGCATTTTTTCGATGATCAAGATCTTGTCAGAGATTTTGGCGCCCCCCATAATGGCAGTATAGGGTTTCACGGCATTGTCCAATACTTTTTGAGCATTCTCAATTTCGGCTTGCATTAGGTAGCCACCAATGCGAGTTTCGAAAAACTGCGCAACAATGGAAGTAGATGCATGCGCTCTGTGCGCTGTTCCGAATGCGTCATTCACATATACATTACCCAATTTGGATAGTTTCTTTGCGAATTCGATATCACCTTTTTCTTCTTCCTTGTGAAAGCGAAGATTTTCTAATAATAGCACTTGGCCTGCTTCCAGTCGCTTGGCTTTATCTATCGATTCTTGCCCAATACAATCATTTGCAAATTTCACTTCTCTCCCTAGGATGTTTGAGAGGTGATTCAATATATGTTTGAGAGAATACTTATCCTCAGGGCCATTTTTTGGCCTACCCAAATGAGACATTAGGATGACAGAGCCGCCATCTTTCAAAATCTTATTCACACTTTTGACAGCCGCTTGAATGCGACTGTCGTCAATTATTTCAAACTGTTTATCAAGTGGCACATTGAAATCCACTCTCATAAGAGCTTTTTTGCCTGCGAAGTCAAATTTGTCTAGTGTAAGCATGGTTTGTTATTCTTGAGCTGATGCTCTGTTTAGTCTGTCATTTATGGCTCTGCCCAATCCAATATCGGGCATGGTTTCGGCAATAATAAATTCTGCTGAGGAATTATCTAAATAGCGCAGCGCGGCAAATAATTGACTTGCCGCTTCTGATAAATTGCCAGCCGCGCTCAATTGCACTTGGCGGTTTTCTGCAATGCCCTCTACTTTCTTGGAAAGGGTAATTACCGCTGCCTTTTCGATGCCTAGTTTATTGAGCAACTGTTCCACATTGCCAAAGTACACCTTTTTTTTAGGAGCATAATGGGATTTCAGCATCCCTGGAGCAGTTGGATTAGAGCTTGAGTATTGCATCACTCTCAGTGCTGGATAATCCTCCCGCAATTCTTCAAGTGACATGCCGCCGAGACGGTACACAATCATTTCCTTATTTTCGAATCCAATAATCGTCGATTCTATTCCCACAGAGCAGGGACCGCCATCCAATATGTAAGCTATTTTTTCTCCCAATTGATCATTTACATGTGCTGCCGTAGTTGGACTAATATAGCCAAAAGGATTGGCGCTTGGTGCTGCCACAGGAAATGGCAACGCATTAAGCAAGGCCAAAGTAAGCGGGTGCTTGGGCACGCGAATCGCCACACTGTCTAGTCCAGAAGTAACCAAATCGGGAATGATGGCTTTGCGTGGCAGTAAAATCGTAAGCGGCCCTGGCCAATAGCGGGCCGCCAAGTCCATCGCAGCGGTTGGAATATCTGCCACATAAGGGGCGGCAGCTTCCAAACTAGCCACATGCACAATCAACGGATCAAAACTCGGACGAGCTTTCACTTCGAATATTTTGCTTACAGCATGGATATCGAGGGCATTTCCAGCCAAGCCATACACAGTTTCGGTAGGAATGCCCACCAATTCGCCTTTGGAAAGGAGCTGGGCGGCCAAGGCAATATCAGTTCCTATTTGTGCCATTATTCCTCAGCGCAAAAATCGGCTAAAGCTTGGTCGGCATCTTCATACATCAAATTTTTCGAGCGAATAAAATTGCGACAGGCTTCGTCTTTTTCATCCAAGCCTAAGTGCACCATGCCCAACCAATAATAGGCCGGTCCATAATTTTGATCCAGATTGATCGCCACACCAAAATCTACTTTTGCTTGGTCTATTAAGCCAATAGCCAATGCCGCACGGCCTTTATTATATACCGCCATCACATCTTCGGGGTCCAAAACTACTGCTTGTTGGAAATCTTCATAGGCTTGTCCAAACACTTGTGTTTTGAAATACATAAACCCACGATTGATATAGGCATCCTTCAAATTAGGCTCAAATCTTATAGTGATATTATAATCTTGTATGGCATCAAAATTCCGATCCAGCTCACGCAATGCATTCGCACGGTTGAAAAACGGCTTATATCCCGTGCTATCATATTTTATCGAGCTAGTGAAGTCGGCCACGGCAGCTTCATATTCTTTGTTTTCGAAGTGGGCAATTCCTCTAAGGTTAAGCAGTTTCGCATTAGTAGGGTAGGCTTCTACTCCTCTATCAAGGTAGCCTAGTGCTTCTACAGGTAGTTCGGCTTCAATATTTTCAATGCCTTTTTGGATAAATTCTTCGGCGGCAGGGTTGCAAGCCAAAAGGCTAAATGAGGCGATAATAAAGATTAAAATTCTCACAGTTTTTTTGCAAAAATAAGGATAAAGATGGAAAGGAGTAGCCTTTTGTAAAAAGTTAGTGAAGCGGGTGGAAGGGGAAGGGTTGTTTATTTGACTTTTCAGAAAAATTTGCCTGTAAAATCGCGGATCCTTATTATGGAAATTTACATTGGGGACTCGCATCATCTCCAATTTTCAAATTCCCGCTGTTTCATTGGAGTTTTTATTACTTTAGCAATGTTAGAAAAGATTTTTCTCAAGGCATCTCTAAACGCATCTTCATTTACTTTGTGCCCATAGAAGATGTTATCTATGATGTCTTCGAAATCATCCACTCGAAGTCAACCTTTTATCAAGGCTTCTGACTTATTCAAATAGTCGTTATCACCTTTACAGCAAGACGCCAACATACCAAATGGCAAAGTCAAATCGGGATTGAATTTTTCGGCTTCTATAATGATTCCTTTATAAGTCTGCTCTGATAAATCATTTGTATCCATAGGTGATTATTATAGGTTCCAAAGTATCCCACGTTTTTAAGACGTATCCCTTCTATTGACTTTTTACCAACATTTTTATTTCCTTTTTTAGCTAGATATAAAGATTATCCTTACTACAAATTACTAATTCCTTGTAATCCAACTCTTACAAAACAAGTTTACTAAACAATTATCAGTAAGATCTTTAAGTATCTCTAGACCCATTATTCAGGGCATACGATTTACTAAATCCACCGCGTTTTTTATTTCAAAAAATCATTATCTTTGGTGAGAAATTTTTTAATAATTCTAAAATACTCAAGCTTATGAAATCGCTATGCAAATTTTCCTGTTTAATGATTCTTTCGTTTGCTGTTTTGCTGCAATCCTGCCAGCAAGATGAAGTTACTCCTGAGCTAATGAATGAGGAGGATATGAATGCCGAGGTATTAGCGATAGCCAATAAAATTAGCGAAAGCTTTACTCAAGTGAATATTTCTGGAGGCGATGAAAATTCGTCCTTCGAAGTAAGTAACGAAGGTTTGCCTTTTGAATTCAGCTCTATTGGCACATTTAGCGAGGAGGAAAGACGGCCTATGCCAGGTATTTCCATGATTTCTTGCATCACTTCTTTGAATCTAGAGGATGAGCAAATGGCGATGGTTCGTCGTAGTTTCATGGGTTTCAATGGATGTAAGCTGAAAAATATGCTTGAGTACCAAAGAACATTCCGAGGATTGCTGCAAGAAATGGAAAGATTGAGAAAAGGATTAGTAGCTGATTATAGAGCTGGAGAATTAACCAGGGAAGAATTAGCAGAATTGCTTACTGGCTTGAGAGCTAGATTTGGCAATGAGTTGTCCGAAGTGAAAAAAGCGCACGCCTCCGAATTCAATACTTGTCTACGTGGCTTTATTGGCAGAGCAAATCAAATATTGTCTGAAGAGCAGTGGGCTGATTTCAGAAGCTGCATGGGTAGCCGGTAATTTTATGAGCTAATTTTTAGCGGAAACTTTATTCTAATCTACCTCCAGTAATTTGCTGCGGTACAGATCGGGAATGGCCTTAGGCTTTCCCGTTTTTTGTTCTATCGACACTTGAATGGAAGTTGCCTTTGCATATAGAAGGGTATCATCTCCATTTTCAGGCCCAGTGATAAGGTAGGCCAAGTGAAAACTCGAATTACCTATTTTGGTGCATTTCACCCAAACCTGCGGTTTATCCACAATCAATATTGGCGCTAGGTAATCGATATTGCTATTGACAATCACGATAAATTCTTTGAAGAAATCCCAACCTGTCATGTCGTAAAGAAAAGTGGCTCGAGCATGCTCTAGGTATTGATAATAGGTACCATTATTTACATGTGCTTGTCCGTCTATATCCGCCATCCGTACTTGGATGGGCGCGTAATATTCGTAACCTAAATCTCTTGGATTGGCTGTTTTACTCATTCTCTATTAATTCTTTGTGAAGATGGCGAGATACGCCTTCCACTTCTAAAATAAAATCAGGCCCAAAAGCTAATGAAGGTGTTTTGAAGCCCGCTTCCGGTGCATTTTTGAGCACTTTTTCGGTAGCCATTAATGCCGTGATTGCCGTGAGTTTATACGCTTCTGGAGTGGTGAGAGATGCATGAAGTATTTTTCCTCCCGCATTTCTTACCTCGCCCCACACAAAGCTTTGGGTTTTTTCTCTGAGCTCCTCGGTTGGGCCTTTTATATTTTTTCTCACATATTCCTGTAGCTTTTTTTGCACCCAATTCGATTTTAATATACCTGTAATGTATCTACTCAATTTTGCAAAACGGATGGCCTTTGGAGCCACGCCTGTATAAACAATAATATTGGGAATGCCCGTGCTATAATAGGCCGTAGATACATCGCCCCAAGGAATGCTCATGGATATTCGAGGACCTTTACCATAGTCAATCTTGCGAGTTTTCCAGGCGGTTGGCACGGCTTTCAGCTCGCCATTTTCCCGAATCATGCCTCCTTTGTGTATATTTTCTACTACTGTGAGCGCCGTGCCACGACTCAAGCTTCCAGCGCCTTTGAAGGCCAATTCCAAATGAGTAGCATCGGGCATGTGTGCGTGCAAGAAGGTGGCTAGGCAATCGGTAGGCACTACATCGAATCCGCAGCCAGGAATAATGACAATACCTGCTTCTTGCGCAGCGGCATTCAAGCTAGCTGCATACTCAAAAACCTCCATTTCGCCAGTAATATCTATGTAATGGCAATTGTTTTTGAGGCAACCGATCATCGCTGGCTTGGCGGTGGCAGAATATGGACCAGCGCAATTGAGCAGCACATCCGCACTCTTTAGCAGGCGATTTAAGGTATTGCTATCGTCGAGGGAAAATGCTTCCCAAGGTAAATTCAGCTTTTCGGCGAGAGCTTTGGTTTTGGCTTCGTCTCTCCCGGCCAGTATGGGTTGGAGACCTTTGGAAACGGCCAATTCAGCCACTAATTGACCAGTGAAACCGTAGGCTCCATAGATAATAAAGGTACTTGCATGCATGTACACAATTTAGGATGATTTTATGGAAATAAAGTCAAAAGCTCAATTTCAATTGGAAAAGGCGGGAGGTTTTTTAAGTAACTGCTTGGATTTCTCCACCATCCGGCATATCGAAGTATCATTGTTCACCAGTTTGGATATGTCCTCCAATGGCAGCCATTTGAAATCCTTCGATTCATGGTTTATTTGAATAGCCGCCTGGCTATTGCCACGAAATATAAATCGCAGATCATAATGCAAATGCTCAGGGATTCCTTCGTGTGCGGGTATGCTGTGGATATCCAAATCAAAAATGCTTGTTTTTAGTAGCTCCGCTGATGTGATGCCCGTTTCTTCTGTGAGTTCTTTTTTGGCTACTTCTAGCAAGTTCTGATTGCCATCTGCATGCCCACCAGGCTGTAGCCATTTGCCGATTTTGCTGTGAAGCACCAGCAATACACGTGCATTTGAGGGATCGAGTATCCAAGCCGATGCCGTAAAATGCCCTGCCGTCCGTCTTCTTTCAAAGGCGATTTTACCTTCTGAAAGTAGGTTCAACATTGCTGTTTTATAGGCTGTCTCTTGATCGTTTATTGGGGTGTATAAACTTATGGAGGATCGCAAATCAAAAAGATACATGTATCGGAGAAATTTAAAAGCCTGGCTGTTCACCAGGCTTATCTATCAAATTGTATGATGGGCGTATTATTTTTTTACTTCCACAGTTTGTGAATAAACTGTAATTATACCAGTGAAAATATTGATGATAAAATCCAATGGAGTGATTGAACTTTTTACCGTGTAGTTTTGTGCTCCGGCAGCCATTTCTTTGCTATCTACGTCGTTCAAAGGCACAAGTCCCCAAAGTACATACCATTGTCTTTTCGTTTCAGCTTCGCCAAGTCCTCCGCTTCCAACTGTATGGGTTAGCGACATGCATGACGACAAAGATGCAGCAATCAGAATTCCTGCAAATAATAAAGAAGCTTTCTTTTTCATTGTTTTGTTGTTTGAGTTTATAAAATTGGTTTAGTACTTCCTATAGATGATTCTAAGGCTTTTGGAAAATCTAAATATTCCTGCCTTTGAAAAATGTAGTCTAATTGAAATTTTTCGCGTCCACCTTCTACATAGAAGAGTTTGAAATTAACTACTGCATTGTTGCTAAGGAGGAGTTGTATCACTTTAAAATTGTCGTACGAAAAGCTAGTGGCAATAGCTTGATCATAAATCCCGTCTTGATTGAAATATTCCTCTGGGTTTTGGAGCAACCCATATATTAAGGAATCGGGCATATTGGCTATGCTTGCTACTGACATGATGCTCTGCGTGCTGTCGTCTTTGAAGATGTGATGGATTTCCACAAAATCGGCTTCCGATGCTTCTAGCGAACTAATTGGGGTATTGATTTTACTAAATCCTTTGATCGGCCTAAAACTAATCCCAAGGCTGGAATCTAATAGAGCTGGAGCCAAATAATTCTCATCCACTAGAAAGTCAAGTTCTTCCCATTGTTGAAATTGATTTTCTTTTTGAGAATTGCATCCAATAATTAGGGAAAATAGCAAAAGAAAAGCTGTGCGCATCATGGTAAAAATTACTAATTATCAAAGATAGGTTTTTAATTAGTGAATTATCTCGTGAAGCGTATTTTTCTAAATCAGTGAGAAAAATCTATCAGCGTATCCCCTAGTTATCTGTTTACTTATCAAGCAAGGCTCTTACAAAATCATCGAAATTTTTAGCTTCCGTAAATAGTCTATCTTGGTAAATATTAGCCATCAGTTTAATGTATTGAGGCTTTTCGTTGAAAGTGACATGCTCAATCATAATATTGCCGTATCGTTGATTGGCCTTTTCGGTGCTCTGACCAGGATGTGGCTTTAGGTAGTGCATCTCCCTGGTTTCTATATAATTCTCCTTTTGGATTATCCGCCTATCAGATCCGGATGGACGATAATCAAGCAAAAGCACTCTTTCTTTGAGTAAATCAAAAAAATGCTGGAAATGGGCTTTTGTAAAATCAGTTTGGAAATCCAATGCAAAGCCGTTGGAATAGGGAGATTGATGAACCAGAATATCCCACTCACTTTGAATATCCAACTTGGTGAAATTGTAGGCACGAGAAAAGTTTTCCAGCCATTGCATTCCTTCACCTCCCGCTTTCCATTTTTCAAAATCAGCTTTTTCTTGATCCGAACGCTTTATGACCTCATGGACAAGCACTTCATTGACTTTTCCTTTTTGCGGGAAAAGCGTTTTCATTAAATTGTCAATAAAACTCATACTTTATAAACTCAGATTAGAAATAATAGTTAATCCGTATTTTTTGATTTCGGCAAAGCCTGTGATAAATTGAACCGCAAAGAATAAATATAGACCATGCAAAGCAAAGTAAAAATTTTTCAACCTCTGATTTTCAGCATTATACTAATATTGATTTTCAGCATGGGCCTGAGTGCCCAAACTATTCACTACAATATATCTTTCGAAAATGCCGAATTGCACGAAGCTGAAATTGAAATTACGTTTACTCAAGTGCCCGAAAAAGTACTGGAAGTACGGATGCCCAGAAGTTCGCCTGGCAGATACGCCATTCATGAATTTGCCAAGAATGTGTACAATTTCGAAGCGACGGACGAAAATGGGAATCCATTGGAAGTGTACAGACCCAATCCCTACCAATGGGATGTGGCTGGCCATAATGGCACGGTAAAAGTAAAATACACCCTGTTTGCAAATAGAGCAGACGGTACCTACAGCGGCATTGATGCACGCCAAGCGCATTTGAATATGCCGGCTACCTTTATGTTTGCTCGTGGGTTGGAGTACCGCCCGATCGAAATCAATTTTGATGTGCGAGAGGATTTGCAATGGAAAGTTGCTACTCAACTGCAGCCCTTAGGCGGCAATAATTTCGCCGCGCCCAATATGCAATACTTCCTCGACTCACCTACCATGGTCAGCAATTGGACGATCCGCGAATGGCAAGTAAGTGGGCAAACCATTCGCTTTGTGCTGCTGCATGTAGGAACCGAGGCGGAGGTAGATGCGTATGCGGAGCAAGTGAAAGCAATTGTTTTGGAGCAAGAAGCTATTTTTGGAGAGCTGCCTAAATTTGATTTTGGTACCTATACGTTCTTGGCTTCTTATAACCCTTGGGTGTCGGGCGATGGTATGGAGCATAGAAACTCAACAGTATTAACAGGAGGTCGCTCATTGGCAAATGGTGGAAATATCGGCACGGTAAGTCATGAGTTTTTTCATGCTTGGAATGTAGAGCGGATTCGTCCAAAGTCCTTGGAGCCTTTCAACTTTGAGGAAGCAAATATGAGTGGTGAGCTATGGTTTGCCGAAGGATTCACAAGTTACTATACACCGCTAGCGATGGTAAGGGCCGGACTTATCAACCCCACTCAATACGTAAACGGATTAGTAGGCGGAATCAATGCCGTAATTAATTCACCTGGCCCTAAAATTCACTCAGTTGTGGAAATGAGCTATCAGGCCCCGTTTGTAGATGCCGCAACAAGTATCGACCCTGTGAATAGAGCCAATACATTTGTTTCCTACTACACTTATGGCAGCGTGCTAGGTCTGGCTTTGGACTTATCTATCCGTCAAAAATTTAGTGGCAAAGATCTCGATGGCTATATGACAGCCGTATGGCAGCGATTTGGTAGGCCTGAGCTTCCTTACACGTTGCAAGGATTGCGCGATGTATTGGCCGATTATACTGGAGATCGCCCATTTGCAGATAATTTCTACGATCAATATATCCATGGAAAGAACCTTCCTGACTTTGTTGGATTACTAAAAGGAGCGGGTATTGAAATGAAAAAAGCCAATCCAGGTCGAGCGATTCTGGGGCCTACCTTCGTTCGCTTCCAAAATGGAAAAGCGACCGTTGCTTCCGATGTGATTATGGGTTCGCCATTGTACGAAGCGAAAATTTCGCTTGGCGATCAGTTGATTTCGATAGATGGAGTAATGCTAGTAAATGATGGCAGCATAGGAAATATCCTAGGAGATAAAAAGCCAGGTGATCGCGTAGAAATAGTCTATAATCAAATGGGAATGGAAAAGAAGGCTACCATTGCACTGATGGAAGATCCCTCGATGTCTCTACAGATTGTGGATGAAAATAATGCGCTCCTTCAAGGCTGGATGAAGAGTAAAGCGAGGTGATTAAGAAGAAGTGGAAGGAATTTTTAATTATACACCAAAACAAAATTGATAATCAAATGAAAACCATACATACTCCCAATGCGCCAGAAGCCATTGGCCCTTATGCGCAAGCAATTGTTGTGAATGGCTTTGTGTATTGCTCCGGCCAAACACCGCTTGTGCCCGAAACCATGCAATTGGTCGCCGACGATATCGAAACCCAAACCAAGCAAGCTCTCGAGAACTTAAGAGTAGTTTTGGAGCAAGCAGGTAGCGGACTAGATAAAGTGGTGAAAACAACGGTATTCCTCAAAAATTTCCGTGACTTCCCAAAGATGAATACTGTGTATGCCACTGTTTTTGGAAATCATCGCCCCGCTAGAAGCACCGTGGAAGTCTCCAGACTGCCAGTAGATGCTTTGGTAGAAATAGAATGTGTAGCAATCATTTAATCAACTCAATACAGACAGCTCATTTTATAAATGAGCTGTCTTTTTATCCTTTTTGATCCATCCAATTCCTTTAATAACAATCTTCTTAATTAAGCTTTTTACCATTTTACTTAAATAAGGATTACTATTAGTTAAGTTTTTGACGTTATTCTTAAATATTGATAGTTCTTAATTAAGCTTTTTGCCATTTTACTTAAATAAGAGTTGCTCTTATTTAAGTTTTTAACGTTATTTGTTAATTAAGCGCAAGTCTATTTAAGCTTAATCTGTAGATTATGCCTTTTATAATAGCATGCAATCTATCATGACAGATAAGACAATTTTCAAATGAATACATTTCAATCTGGCAAATATGTGAATCAAGGCTATTACAAGGCTTTTATACCAAGTGAAATCAATAGAAAATGGAACTTGGATAATATGGAAGTGATCAAGCTTCTGAGCCAAGCCGATCGGCAATTGGGCAGGTTGGATATGTATTCAAATTACGTAAATATCGATTTGTATGTAAGTATGCATATTGCCAAAGAGGCAACCCAATCATCCAGAATAGAAGGCACTCAAACAAATATGGAAGAGGCTTTTATGGAGAAGGATGATTTGTCAAAAGAGAAAAGGAATGATTGGGAGGAAGTGCAGAATTACATTGAGGCCATGAATTTGGCGGTAAAAGAATTGGACGAGTTGCCTTTTTCGAGCAGGCTTATCAAAAAGGCGCATAAAATTTTACTTCAAGGTGTAAGAGGTGAGGGTAAAATGCCAGGAGAATATCGAAGCAGTCAAAATTGGATTGGCGGAGCAAGTATTGATGATGCTACATTTGTACCACCTCCACATGCCGCCATAGCTGAGCTAATGAGTGATTTGGAAAAATTTGCCAATGACGAGAGCAACAGCATTCCAGACCTACTAAAGATTGCCTTGATTCATTATCAATTCGAGACTATCCACCCATTCTTAGATGGTAATGGAAGAGCTGGCCGTCTTTTAATTAGTTTATACTTGGTAAGTAGCGGAATCTTGAAAAAGCCAATTTTGTATCTGTCGGATTATTTCGAAAGGAATAGAACGTACTATTACGACAATTTAATGCGCGTGCGAACTCACAATGACCTGGCACAGTGGTTTAAGTTTTTCCTAGTGGGGATTATTGAAACAGCTAAAAAGGGCATTCAAACCTTCGATGGCATTATGCAATTGCAAACCACCATCGACGATAGATTGAAAAGTCTGGGAGGTAAAGCAAATGATGCTCGAAAAGTAATTTCTAGCCTATATTCTAATCCTGTTACGGATGCAAACAAGGTAAAAGAGATTATTGAAAAGTCGAATGTGTCTGCCTATAAGTTGATTGCATCGCTAGAAGAGCTTGGTATATTGAAAGAAGTAACTGGCGGACAAAGAAGTAAAATTTATATTTTTGATGAGTACATAAGTCTATTTCAAAAATAGCGGTATAACTCAATAAAGCTCCAAAAAGCTAAAGCTCCTGTTGATTTGCTTTCCGTCATCCGTAAAGAACTCAAAACTTCTTGTTTCTTTTTTACCTTTTTGATAGCGAATGGGTGCTTGGAAATTGGGTGCATCGAAGCAAAAGCTGTGGAATTCGCCATTTTCACCGCAGGGATTCACTGATGAAGGCAAGTCATCGACAAAGGCTTGATCGTAGAGTGAACCCAAAGCATTGGGAAGTAAATCGGAATCGGCGCTGCAAATGATCAATTGAAACTGCGCACTGATTACCTCCCGCGCCAACTGAGCTGTATTTTGCTGCCAAAGTGGAAAGAGACTTTTCAAACCAGCTTTAGCTAAAATCACTTCTTTGTATTCTCTCAAATCGCCAAGAAATATATCGCCCATGGCAATATGACTAATTCCTTTTTCAGCTAATTTTCGATAATAGCTGACCATACATTCTTCGTAGCTTTCATCCTTGCTCAGTGGAATTAAATCCAAAGGCAATTGCAAAGCATCGGTTTGCTTTTGCAATAGCTCAATGGGAATTTCGTGCAGCCCAGATTTGCCCGTAGACGCATCAATAGTGGTGTGGAGGCCGGCAATATCCCACTGATCGGACATTGCCAGCTTCCAAAGCGCAAAGGCTGAATCTTTGCCTCCACTCCAACTAAAATGTATTTTCGGTTTTTTAGTCAATGATCGCTTTTCCTTATTTTCTAAAATTGGCCAATAACTGCAAATAGAAACTTCTGCCACGTGTAGCAAAGCCATTGATCTCAGAGAATTGATTATCCAACAAGTTCTCGGTTCTTGCCATCACTTTTAATGAAGGGTTTATGGCATAGCTCAATTGTAAATCTACGGTAGAATATGCAGCTACATTTTGTGCCAAAAGCGCTCCAAAGGGCCCCAGATCAGGGCTATACGAAATGTCAGGTCTGGAGCCTACATAGCGTACAAACCCTCCCGCTTGCCATTTGTCATCAAAGTCATAATGCAATTGCATGTTACTAAGGAAGTTTGGTCGGCGAATTAATTGATCATCCGCTTTGTCTGCATCCAAAAATAAACCATTATTATAAAGCTGCAAATGGTGCCCGTCAGCAAGCCTTGCAGGCAAATCTTCGGCACTATATTCATATTCGCCTTCTACATAGCTTAGATTAAACTCCGCTCTGAGCTTATCGAAAAATATGGTATTTAAGCCCAGCTCTGCTCCGTAATTTCGCTGCTTGGCAATGTTAATGTAGGTGTCACCTGCATATTGCGCACCCGTCAAATTAGCTATTGGGGCATCATTTCTCCATAAGTAGACATACTCAATGGCATCTGTAACTACGCTGCTGAATAGGGATATATTCCATTGAAATTTACCCTGAGTAACGCGAGTGCCGAGTTCCAGTGATTGCGAGTTTTCCGTTTGCAAGTCGCGGTTTCCGCGGGTGGTAAATGCGCCAAAACCTTGGTTGGGATCATACAGCTGATAGAGCGAAGGTGCGTTGAATCCTGCATTGTAATTGAAAAACAGGATAGAACTTTTGCCGAATGTATAATGAGGGCTCAGTTCGAACGAAAAATTATTGCCTGCCACATTGTGATTTGTGAACCGCCCGCCCACACTTAAGCCAAAGGCGGCAAATTCACTTCCAAAGGCTTCGCCTTTTAGGTTCAATTGACTGAAAGCATAATTTTGTTGTGCTGTTAAATCGAGTGAATCATAATTTACTGTGGATTCAAAAGGCCCAAATGATCCATCGCTAAAAAAGTAGGTATCAAAATCCATCCTCTCCTGATAGGTGCCAATTCCACTCACTAAGCGAAAGGCATTGGTATTCCAAACGCTTTGCAATTCGGCTGTAAGCAATTGGCCTTTGTAATTACCCTCAAAATAGCTTTGATCTGTATTTCCTGCTGCATCCACGATGGATGAATCATTCAAATTGAGTCTATTTGAGATTGAATACCCTCCAATAAGGCTCAATGATACATTTTCGGAAGCATCGAAATTGAGTCTGCTTTGAAGCCAATCTCGCTGAAAACGGATAAGGTTATTATCATCATCATTGAATGCTCCTGCGTCAATATCTGCTTCCTGCCAAGATCTTCGATAATTGATAATGAAATCTCCTTTGGCAAATGATTTACCGAGCTTAGCACCGAAGTCAATTTTCTCGAAATTATCTTGATCGTTATTCCGGAAAATAGACGGATCACTGATTGTATCTAGGGCAGCATTGAGGCCTTGCACCATTCGATGATCTACGGATGCACCCACAATCCATCCGCTCTTGCTTCGGTTTTCCACCTGTGCTTGATACTGAAACAGAGCACTTTGATTACCAAAAGTACCCGATTGCATGCGACCTGAGACAGTGGTTCCAGCGCTACGTTGCTTGCGGGTAATCAAGTTAATAGACCCGCCAATACCAGATGTTCCATACAAGCTACTTTGCGAGCCGCGCACAATCTCAATTCGCTCAATATCCATCAGGCTTAGCTCTGATAAATCGATTACGCCATTGGGCGTACTTGGGTCAGTCACTCTAATGCCATTGATTAGGATGGCCGTTTGGTTACTAGCTGCACCACGCATAAATACGCTTTGGGTGCTGCCAGGCGTTTGTCCGGCACCTACGATAAAGATTCCAGCTTCTCGCGTAAGCAGTTCGCCCACATGCATGTAGCCACTCCGCTCAATTTTTTGGCGATCGATTACCGTGACGTTTCGTGGGATGTCTTTGATGTTTTCCTCCACTCGACTGCCCGAAATCATCACCTGATTGAGGTCTACCGTTCGCAGACTATCCTGTGCTTGGGTTTGAAAAATAGTAAATAATGTAAGTGTCAAAATCGAAAACAGGCCACTCCCGACCTTTTTCGGCGTACGTTTGTTTTTTCTCATAGTGTTCCTTTTTTGGAGATACTATGAGCTTTGGGAAATGGAATCGGATTAAGGAATCATGCAGACCCTAACCGTTCAAGCCTTTCACCCGAAAGCTCTAAATGTTACAGAATGGGCAGGTCTCCTGACTTTCCTGATTTTGCCGCCTTCTCATCTCGAATGCTCGAAACAATGGCATGGGTGGCAAATAAACTCGCTGCAGCGAGCCAGAATTACAGTTGCGGGGACAGCTCCCGATTTTCACGGGATTCCCTATTAATCCTTGACACCGAAAGGTGCTTTGGAACCAATTCTATGCGGCGAAAGTAGCTAAATATTTTTAGGCGGCAAGCTTTCGATGTACGATTTTGATAAAGGGATAGAAGCATCCTTTCCTTTTGGGCGGAAGAATTTAATCGAATTCAACATCGCTATTCATCAGCTTTTGCTTTTCTTTGTGACCATGAAGAGAACGCTATCCAATTTAATTTTATCCCTTTTCGCATTTGCCTTTTTCACGTTATTTTCCTGTGAATCAGATGAGAATAAAAGCGGGAGGCTTGAGGATAATCCTGTTTTTAAGTCCGAAATGGATATTGAATATGCCCGCAATTTCAAAGTAGAATATTTCGAGGATTACAAAAAGGTGACTGTTTTAGAGTCATTTCGAGGTGCTTCTAAGCCCGAAGAATATTATTTGGTCGATAAAGAAATTGACCTGCCGACTCTGCCAGCCGATGCCAAAATTATCCGCACACCCATATCGGAGATAGTGGTATCTTCTACTTCACATCTGCCCATGCTAGAGCTTATTGGCGAGGCAGAAAGTTTGGTTGGCTTCCCAACCTTAGACTTGATATCCTCCCGCGTTTTTCGAGATAGGATTGATGCTGGTACCATCCGTGATGTAGGGCGTGAGTCGGGTTTCAACAAAGAATCTCTAATCGACTTACAACCCGAACTGGTGGTTGGATTTACACTTGGGACCAATTTGGATACCTATTCCGACATCAATAGAGTAGGAATTCCAGTGGTTTTCAATGCTGAGTATTTGGAAGAAACGCCGCTTGGACGCGCCGAATGGATAAAATTTATGGCCGTTTTTTACAATAAGGAAGCGCAGGCCGATGCTGTTTTTGCGGAAATAAAAAATCGCTATAATGACTTGCTCGAAAAGGCTAAAGCCATTGAAAATAAGCCCACTACGCTGAGTGGAATGATGTACGGCGATACTTGGTACGCTCCAGGTGGACAGAGCTGGGCATCCAAATTTTTTGTGGATGCAGGGGTAGATTACTTCTGGCAAAATACTGAAACCACAGGAAGCCTTGAGTTAAGTTTCGAAAGTGTGTTGGATATAGCAGAAAAGGCCGAATTTTGGGTAGGTGTGGCCAATGTTAGTACCTTGACTGAATTGAAAAATAGCAATGCCCGATATGCCCTGTTTGCGCCGTTCGAGCAAGGAAATGTATGGACCTACAACAAGCGAATGGGTGCCAAAGGAGGAAACGACTACTTGGAAATGGGCTATGCCCGTCCCGATTTGATTTTGTCCGATTTGGTGAAAATTTTCCATCCCCAACTATTACCCGATTACGAAACCTACTTTTTTCAGCAGCTTAGCGAATGAGCCAAATTCTGAAAATATCGGCTGTGAGAGGCAAAAAGCGATTTATTTTCCCTTTGATGATATTGGTATTGGTAGGCTTATTCTTGTTGAGCATTTCGCTTGGCTCCGTGCGAATCCCATTTGCCGAAATTATAAATATGCTAATGGGCAAAAGTGCTGAGCGAGCTTCTTGGGAAATAATCGTACTTGAATTTAGAATTCCTAAAGCGATCACAGCGATTTTGGCTGGAGCTGCTTTGGCAGTAAGTGGCTTGCAAATGCAAACATTTTTCAGAAATCCACTTGCGGGGCCATTTGTATTAGGCATAAGTTCTGGTGCAAGTTTGGGTGTGGCCATATTGGTATTAACAGGAGGATTGTTCGGGCTGGGGCTTACTTGGGACACTGCAGTTGGCCCTTGGTTATTGATTATCGCAGCAGTGGCTGGAGCAGCTACGGTGATGAGTTTGATTCTGGTTACAGCAATCAGAATTCGCGATAGCATGACACTATTAATTATTGGCTTGATGTTCGGCAGCGCAACTGGTGCAATCGTAAGTGTGCTTCAATATTTTAGCGATGCTACTCAAATACAAGCTTTTCTGATTTGGACTTTTGGGAGTTTGGGCAATCTGAGTTGGTATCAATTGAAAGTATTTTTCCCAGTAATTTTTATCGGACTATTGCTTTGTGTCTTTCTGGCCAAGCCATTAAATGCGCTTTTATTGGGTGAGTCTTATGCAAAGAGTATGGGTATGCGATTGTCCAGAGTGCGGATTGGGATCATCATAAGTACGTGCCTATTGGCAGGAGGAGTTACAGCATTTTGTGGGCCTATTGCCTTTATTGGCATTGCTGTACCGCATTTGACCAAGGCGGTATTGCCCGTGTCAGATCATCGCAAACTGTTTCCAGCAGTTGCGTTAGTTGGCGCTGTAGTATTGCTGATCTGCGATATGGTCGCCCAGCTGCCTGGTTCAGAGCAAACGCTGCCTATCAATGCAGTGACTAGCCTTATCGGTGCACCAGTGGTGATTTGGGTAATTGTAAGACGACGTTCCATCAAAAATTCCATGGCTTTATGAGTGTGAGTATGCAAGCGGTGGATTTGGAAATCGGCTATAAAAATGGCAAGAATAAAATATCCATTCTAAGCGGATTGAATTTCTCCCTTTTGCCGGGTGAATTGGTATGCTTGGTCGGGCCGAATGGCGTTGGAAAATCAACTTTGCTGCGGACTTTGGCGGGTGTTCAATCGCCATTGGCAGGTCAAGTAATTATGGATGGGCAAAGTATTCATCAGCTAACACCGATTCAACTCGCCAGAAAAATCAGCTTGGTGCTGACGGATAAAATAAGCGTTGGCAACCTCCAAGTGCATGAATTGGTGGCCTTAGGTCGCTATCCTTTTACCAATTGGACGGGCCATCTGACTGAGCAAGATTATGAAATGGTGGACAAGATCATCCAGCTGATTGGAATTGGCTATTTGGCTAAGCAAACGGTGCACACCCTTAGCGATGGGCAACTGCAGAAAGTGATGATTGCTAGGGCACTAGTACAAGATGGCGACTTGCTGATTTTAGATGAGCCTACCGCCCATCTGGATATTATGAACAAGGTATCGGTGATGAAAATGCTTCGGCAAATTGCCCATGAAACCCAGAAAACCATCCTGCTAGCGAGCCATGAGATTGAGCTAACCTTACAAGTAGCGGATAAGCTTTGGCTGCTTGACTGCAGCAGGCCATTTACACAAGGAGTACCCGAAGACCTGATCCTCAAAGGTGCTTTGTCTGCCATGTTCGATAAGGACGATTTTGGATTCGATATGAATTCTGGTCGGTTCAAATTTAGCCAGCCGGCAATGTTTCCAATACACCTGCAAGGCGAAGGGCAAGTGCGCGCTTGGACTTTGCATGCCTTGGAGAAGGTTGGTTTTTACCATAGCGAGGGCGCAAATGTCCGCATCCAATACCTCCCGCATTCTAAAAAGTGGCTAGTCGAGCAAAAGGGAAAAACTAATGAGTTAGACACCATTGAAAATTTATTGATCTTTTTGAAACAGAATTTGCCTATTCGCTAGTAAAATTAGCCTTCGAATTTTCAATTTTCTGCATTCCTTTCTCAAATCAGGGAATTATTTTCGATCTATGGAGTTTTCATACTACCTTGTATTTATTCATACCTACCCGATATTCCCCAGCCCATGAATGTTGTAATCATTGGAAATGGCATAGCAGGAATTAGTGCTGCTCGGCAAATCAGAAAATTAAGTGATCATAGCATTACCGTTATTTCGGGCGAATCAGATCATTTCTTTTCACGTACAGCACTTATGTATGTGTATATGGGCCACATGGAATACAAGCATATCAAGCCTTACGAAGATTGGTTTTGGGAGAAAAATAATATTAAGCTGAAAAAGGCTTGGGTACACCATATTGATTTTGAAAAGCAATTGTTGCAATTTGAAAATGGTGAAAACATGGCTTTTGACAAATTGCTGCTAGCTACAGGCTCCAAGCTTCGTGAAATGTCCGTGCCCGGAATAGAGGCGGGAGGTGTGCAGGGTCTATATAGTTTGCAAGATTTGGAAAAAATGGAAGCCACCGCAGCCGGTGTGAAACAAGCGGTAATCGTGGGCGGAGGGCTTATAGGAATAGAGATGGCAGAAATGCTGCATAGTCGTGGGGTGGAGGTTACCATTGTGATAAGAGAAAGCCATTATTGGGGCAATGTATTGCCAGCGAACGAAGGGAATTTGATTGCTAAGCACATCGCAGCCAATCATATATCCTTAATCAAAGATGATGAATTGGCAGAGGTGCTAAAGGATGCTGATGGAAATGTGAAAGCCATCCGAACTAAAAATGGCAAGGAAATCAATTGCCAATTTCTCGGAATTTCTGTCGGAGTGGTTCCAAATATTGAGTTTCTCAAAAATGCTACTTTGGAAACGAGCAAAGGGATATATGTAAACGAATATCTGGAAACCAATGTACCTAATGTATATGCGGTAGGAGATTGCATAGAGCATCGAAATGTGCCAGAAGGCAGAGTTGCCATAGAGCAAGTGTGGTACACAGGCCGCATCATGGGCGAAACGGTGGCACATACTATCTGCGGAAAAAAGCGTGCCTATCGCCCAGGTGTTTGGTTCAATTCGGCCAAATTTTTCGACATCGAATACCAAGTGTATGGGTTGGTACCAAATGAATTGGTCGCTGGCTTAGCACAATTTTATTGGGAGGATGCCAAAAGCCCAAGAGCCGTACGCGTAGTTTGGGACAATAATACCAATATTTTTCTAGGCATTCATTCCTTTGGTGTTCGCTTGCGCCACGAGGTCTGTGAAGAATGGATTCAAAATAAATTCACTGTTGAAAAAGCCCTGTCCGAATTAAATAGGGCTGCATTTGATGCAGAATTCACCAAACAATGGATTCCATTATTTGTAGAGGAGTTTCGAAAGGAGCATCCAGGATTTGAAATAAAACAGGCTCAAAAAGGGTTGTTTGCAAGAATATTTGGGTAATTGAAAAAAGATATGGAACGGTTCAAAATAAATATACAATAATGGGAAAAGGAACGAAGTTTATTGGATTGAGCTTATTTTTGGCCGGATTGGCTTTATTTATTTCATTGCCATTTTCAGGCCCTTTTGTTTGGGACAATTCCTATTTGCAACATGCTGGACTTAGTGCAGCCCAACAAGAAAGCCTCGGCGAGCGAACGGCAGCTTTGGATGGAGAGCTTTTCTCTACAGGATTTGGATTGGCTAACGAAATCAGTCAAATTAATGAAAGATTGAATGAAGAACTGAAAGCCTCAGAAGAATGGGACTTGGTGATTTGGAGCAACGACTTCGTGTGGCGAGCCACCAAAGCTTCCTATCAAGGGCTTGCCAAAGGCAAAGAGCTATTATTTTTCATGTTATGCATAATGATGCCAACTGTGGGTGGTTTTATCTATATTTTACCCAGCTTCAAAGAAGGCACAGCAGGTATCAAGAACAATGGAATTTTTCATTCGAACATGAAAAATAGAGGCTGGATAGGTGTGCTTACCGGCACCATGTTGATTCTTTTCTATATCATCCTTTATTGGTTTCCACAATATCTCACGCCATTAATTGCCCTATTCGATCCGCTAAGTGAAGTCCTCAATGGCGGGCCTGCCAGTCAATGGCTTTTGTATGGGTCGCTATACACCTTGGCTATTGTTGTGATGGGGGTAAGGATGTTTTCAAAATATCGCCATTCTCGCTACCATCAAATTCGGACGGCTTCATTGATGTTTTTTCAAACGACTTTTGCTTTCTTAATTCCCGAGATATTGGTTCGTTTGAATAAGCCTTATTTCGATTTCAAAAATATATGGCCACTCGATTATGACTTCTTCGATGCCTGGCATGTCGATATGCTACAAGAAGCGGGAGGATTGGGCATTTTTATGTTGGTTTGGGGAATCACCCTCACATTAGTTGGCGTTCCGCTATTTACTTACTTATATGGCAAGCGATGGTATTGTAGTTGGGTATGCGGGTGTGGAGGTTTGGCCGAAACCCTAGGCGATCCATACCGCCAATTATCTGACAAATCGCTCAAAGCATGGAAGTATGAGCGTGTAATTGTTCACAGCGTTTTGGTATTTGCGGTGGTTATGACAGGCGGAGTGCTTTACACCTATTTCACCGATTCGGGTACTGTATTCTGGTTATCCACCAATGATGTGCGCCAAACCTATGGTTTTATGGTTGGGTCTATATTCGCTGGGGTGGTTGGTACTGGTTTCTATCCATTAATGGGCAATAGAGTTTGGTGTCGCTTTGGTTGTCCGCTTGCTGCGTATTTAGGCTTAGTGCAGCGTTTCAAATCCAGATTCCGAATCACCACCAATGGTGGACAATGTATCTCCTGCGGCAATTGCTCCACCCATTGCGAAATGGGCATAGACGTAAGATGGTACGCACAAAGAGGGCAAAATATAATACGCTCGAGTTGTGTAGGCTGCGGTGTATGCGCCTCCGTGTGCCCAAGAGGCGTACTTAAACTCGAAAATGGCGACGAAGCTGGCCGATTCGGAAAGCCTATTGAGATTGGGGAAAACGGGTTTAGAGTACATGGGTGAGTTGAAATCTCCCATAAGTAAATTGGCCAATAAGGTTTTTAAATTTAAAGTTTTCCAAGCACTAATAGATGGTTGACTTTGAAGCAAAATCCTATAGTACTCTCACTTCAAACCCAATTTATGAAAAAGGAATACGCAATCCGGTACATTTTTTTTAATTCGAAGTCAATCCTGTAAATAAAATGTCCAAAACCCCACTTCTCAAGGTAAGTAATATCAGTAAAAGCTACGGCGCCAGCAAGACGAGGGTCTTAAATGAGGTGTCTTTTGAGCTTCATAAAGGAGAAAGCCTAGCTATTTTAGGGTATTCCGGCGAAGGCAAAACGACCTTGCTTAATTTGATCGCGGGCCTGTTGGATGCAGATGAGGGAGAAATTTGGCTTCACGAAGATAAAATACTCGGCCCATCCGATAAGCTTGTGCCCGGGCATGAGGACATCCGCTTGGTGTTTCAGCATTATGGTTTGGATCCCAATCTGAGCGTGGAGCAAAATCTGATGCATCGGATGTTGGGTTTTAAGCCTGAGGTAAAGAAAAAGCGCACGCAAAAATTACTAAAATGGTGCTTGCTCGATCATCTAGCAGACAAGCGGGTGGAGTTGCTATCTGGCGGGGAGAAGCAACGCTTGGCTTTGGCTAGGGCTGTTGCAGATTTTCCATCACTCTTGCTCTTAGACGAGCCATTTAGCAGCATTGACCTCCCGCTTCGTATCCGCTTCAAACAAGGCTTGCGCAACATGGCTGTAAGTGATGGTTTTGCTATGATTATGGTCACCCACGATTATCAAGATGCCTTTTATCTAGCCGATAAAATATTGATTATCAAAGACGGAAAAATTATCCGCACGGGCAGTCCAGAGGAAATTTATCTCGACCCACAAGTAGAAGATGTGGCATTGCTACTAGGGGCGCGCAACATTTTGAAGACCAAAAACAATTCGCAGAAAATCTGGATAAAAGAAGAGCTCATTCAGCTAAAAGCAAGAGGGAAAGGTTGGCAAGGGATCATCGTTGGTAAGATTTTTCTAGGTGATTTTTTCGAATATATCGTTGAAAATGAACGAGAAGAGCACTTGATCGTGCGCTCCAAAGACCGTGATTATGCCATTGGCCGCAAAGTGAGTCTCGAATGGCGGGAGGAAGCCACCGCCATCCTAAACTAGCCTTGGCTGATTGACCTTAAATGCTTTATTGACGGCTCAAATTTCTACATAAAATATACCCTCCCGCCTATTTCTGCTCAAAGAATGTAGTGTTGAAATTGGCGATGTTCCTGAACTTTTTTCGAAATATTTTCCACCTCTATCAATAAATTAAAAGCCAAAAGTCTCAAAAATTTTAATTAGAAAAAATAAGGCTCTATTTTCAACGTCCATTTAAACCTAAACCCAAAATGAGCCAAGCCAAGCAAAAGAAAGGTGCTATAGATAAGTTCTTGTCAATCGTAGAGCGAATCGGAAATGCATTGCCCCATCCAGCCACATTATTTGCCCTTTTTGCTTTAGGAGTGGTTATTCTCTCTTGGGTATTTAGTCTGTTCGATATCGCTGTGACGCACCCAGGCACATTGGAGACCATTAAGCCCTTTAGCTTACTCTCTATTGAGGGTTTGCAAATGATGCTCACCAAAATGGTTGTCAATTTCACTTCTTTTGCTCCATTAGGTACCGTTCTAGTTGCCTTGCTAGGAATCGGTATCGCAGAGGGAAGCGGTTTGATCGGCTCGGCACTTCGCTTGGTGGTCATTTCTTCACCGCCTCGATTACTCACTTTTGTGATTGTGTTTGCAGGAGTAATATCTAATACGGCAAGTGAAGTAGGCTATGTATTACTAGTGCCCTTGGCGGCCATTATATTTTTGGCGGCTGGTCGGCATCCTTTGGCAGGCTTGGCGGCGGCATTTGCAGGTGTGTCGGGCGGCTACAGTGCCAATTTACTTTTAGGTACGATCGATCCATTGTTGGCAGGCTTATCAGAAGAAGCCGCAAGAATCATCGAGCCGGGGTACTTAGTAAACCCAGCGGCCAATTATTACTTTATGTTCTTTTCTACCTTTATCATTTCCTTTTTAGGCACTTGGGCAACCGAGAAAATAGTGGAACCTCGACTTGGTGCTTATACAGGTGATGAAATGCCTGAACGAGTCGATGGACTTAATAAGTCGGAGAAGCGAGGTTTATGGTTTGCGTTAGTGGCATCGTCTATATTCCTATTTCTGCTTATTTGGTCTATTATGCCGATTGTGGTGAGCAATCCATTTTCTAGCGAAAGTGCCGAACTATTTAGGCTAAATCTGCCAGGAAGTGGGTTTTTGCGCGATCCAGATACTGGAGGTGTATTGCGATCTCCATTTATGAGTGCCATTGTGGCTTTTATCTTTTTGGGAGCCGCAGCAGCGGGTATTGCCTACGGCATTGGCGCACGCACCATCAAAAGCGATAATGATGTGATGAAGGGAATGAGTAAGTCTATGGAAACATTGGGCTCTTATATCGTTTTGGTATTTTTTGCAGCGCAGTTTGTCGCCTATTTCAATTGGACCAATCTGGGGCTGATTACCGCTGTAAAAGGCGCAGATTTTCTTCAGTCCACAGGCTGGGGACCCATTCCGCTGATGATTAGTTTTATCCTCGTAAGTGCAGTCATCAATCTGGTGATGGGAAGTGCAAGTGCCAAATGGGCCATAATGGCTCCAGTATTTATTCCTATGCTCATGCTGTTGGGCTATTCGCCCGAATTTACCCAATTGGCCTATCGAATTGGCGATAGTGTCACCAATATCATTTCTCCAATGATGTCCTATTTTGCACTCATTGTCGCATTTATCCAGCGATATGATAAGAAAGCCGGAATAGGCACTGTAATTTCGCTCATGCTTCCGTACACCTTTATCTTTTTGATAGGTTGGACCATTTTATTAATCATTTGGATCATCTTCGGATGGCCGATTGGTCCAGGAGCACCGCTTGATTATGTAATGCCGACGACCATGTAATGGAAAAAGTAAAACCGAAAATTTGTGTGATCATTCCTGCGTTGAATGAAGAGGAATCGATACCAAAAGTAATTGGAGATATTCCGAAGGATTGGATTGCCGAGATCGTAGTGGTAAACAATGGCTCGAAAGACCGGACTGCCCAAAATGCAAGGGAAGCCGGCGCTACCGTATTGGATGAGCCACGCCGAGGCTATGGCAGTGCTTGCCTCGCCGGGATTGCGTATCTGAAAAGCTTGCCCGAACCTCCCGCTATTGTGGTGTTTTTAGATGCAGATTACTCAGATTTTCCGCAGCAAATCCCGGAAGTTGTTGGGCCTATTCTTTCTCAAAATATGGATATGGTCATTGGCAGCAGAGCATTGGGCCACCGTGAAAAAGGCTCTATGACCATCCCACAAGTTTTCGGAAATAGACTGGCTACTACCCTGCTGAAATGGATATATAAAGCTCATTTTACTGATTTGGGTCCATTTAGAGCAATTAGGTTTTCCACTTTGCTCGATCTCAATATGGTAGATACCAATTATGGTTGGACGGTAGAGATGCAAGTGAAAGCAGCCAAAAAGAAGATACACTTTACTGAGGTGCCCGTGAACTATCGTCAGCGTATTGGAATTTCGAAAGTTTCGGGCACGGTGAAAGGAGTGTTTATGGCAGGCTACAAAATCATTTGGACCATTTTTAAATACGCGGGATGATTTGGCTACAAGCTTTCATACTGATTCTTTATTTCGGTTCACTGCTCTTTATATTCGGTTATGGGCTCAGTCAGTTGCACTTAGTATGGCTTTCTAGGAAGTTTTTCAAAAGTAGAGAAACAACCAAAGCGAAGTGCGATTTTTTCCCGATTGTCACTATCCAATTGCCCATTTATAATGAAGCCTATGTGGTAGAACGGCTGATAGATGCCGTAGCTAGAATAGACTGGCCAATAGATAAATTGGAGATTCAAATTCTTGATGATAGCACAGATGACAGCGCGCGAAAGATTGCGGATAAAGTTTTGGAATATAAAGCTCTAGGCATAGATATCAAGCAAGTTTGCCGCGAAGGTAGAGTGGGTTTCAAAGCAGGAGCCTTGGCTTATGGCTTGCAAGAAGCCAAAGGAGAATTTATTGCGATTTTCGATGCGGATTTTGTTCCAAACGCTGATTTTCTCAAGCGGCTAATGCCTGGAATGCTCCATCCCAAAGTAGGCGTGATGCAAGCAAGATGGGGCCATTTGAATAGAGATTATTCAATGCTTACCAAATTGCAAGCGTTTGGATTGGATGCGCATTTTATGGTGGAGCATCCCGGAAGAAGTGAAGGAGGATATTTTTTAAATTTCAATGGAACAGCAGGGATATGGCGCAAAGCCTGCATTGAAGATGCGGGAGGATGGGGCAGCGATACCCTTACTGAGGACCTAGACCTTAGCTACAGAGCACAACTGAAAGGCTGGAAGATTCATTATTTACCCGAAGTAGATGCCCCCGCAGAGTTGCCCATTGCCATGCCAGCGATCAAAAGTCAGCAATTCCGATGGACAAAGGGTGCGGCTGAAACTAGCCGCAAACTGCTCCTGAAAGTTTGGGGATCAGATATTAAATTGCTTGCTAAAATCCACGCAACCTATCATTTGCTCAATAGTACGGTATTCATAGCCATTGTTATTTCTGCTATCGTCAGTTTGCCCTTATTGCTTATCCGCAACCTGACCGACCGCTGGGATTTGGTCATTAATATTTCTTCCATTTTTATTATTGGCTACCTGTTTTTAGCCATTTTCTATTGGACAGGCTTTAGGCGAATTTATGGTAGTGGATTCAAAACATTATTGCTATTTATGCCACGAATGGCCATGCTGCTATCCATATTTTTAGGCTTGTCTGTACACAATGCTATAGCCGTAATAGAAGGTTGGCTGGGGATCAAAAGTCCCTTTATACGCACACCCAAATTCAATGCTATGGGCAGCACAGGCACTTGGAAGGGTAATAAATACATGATTCGGAAATTGCCCTTCGTTACGTATTTGGAGGGTTTTCTTACGCTATATTTCGGAGCGGGCTTGTATTTGGCCTTTTATTTTCAAGACTATGCGCTTCTGCCTTTTCACACCTTATTGACGCTCGGGTTTTTTCTCGTCACTAGCTATTCCATCAAGCATAGCCGATGAAGAAAAGAGTGCAAAATATCCTACTTATTTCAGTCTATTCAGGCTTGTTAATTTGGATAGGCTATGGCATGGCTAGGAGTGAGCATTTACTGCTTTTTCCTGTTTTCACCTTGCTATTTATGGGCGGAATATTTCTCCCTAGGCGATTCAATTCTCTCAAGCATATTTTATGGATTGGGATCGTATTGCGACTCTTATTACTTTTTGCTACACCCAATTTATCGGACGATTACTTTCGCTTTGCATGGGATGGCCGACTATGGGTAGCAGACGAGCACCCTTTTTTGCAAACACCCAATCAATGGATCGGTGATCCAAATAGGCCAGCTACCCTCGATGAGGAGCTTTACACAGGCCTCAATTCCAAAGAGTATCACACCATATACCCAAGTATACATCAGGTAGTGTTTTATATCAGCAGCATGGTGGCGGGCGATGATTTGAAAACCAATATAATCCTGATCCGGCTTATGCTGATATTGGGCGAATTGGGTACAATATGGCTATTGGGATATTTACTGCATTTTTATTTCAAGCCTATTTATTGGCTGGGCTTTTATGCGTTCAACCCGATGGTGATATTGGAAGTCACTGGCAATTTGCACTTCGAAGGCTTGATGGTGTTTTTTATGGCGCTAGCCGTTACTTTATTATTGCACAAAAAGTTTTGGCAGGCTGCTGTATCCTTGGCATTGGGCGTATCTACCAAATTGCTGCCGCTGATTGCGCTGCCCGTATTTATTAGGCAATTGGGCTGGAAAAAAGGCGGCCTATTCTCTGCGCTAGTCATCCTGTTTTCAGTCCTTTCTTTCCTCCCGCTTTGGCATCCTGAGCTATGGGCAGCCATGAGTACAAGTTTGGATTTATACTTCCGCAAGTTCGAATTCAACGGCAGTATTTACTTGCTGGCACGGGAGTACGGCTTTTATAAAAAAGGCTTTAACATCATCGCCGATTCAGGTCCTGCCCTTGCTGGTGTAGCATTCTTTCTATTGATGATATTACCTTTTGTCTATAAGCGAAAATGGGAAATTCATGGATGGCTTTGTTTGAGTTGGACGGTTTATTTATTGCTGAGTACTACCGTGCATCCTTGGTATATCCTCCCGCTTTTGTTTTTTGGCATCCTGTCAGGCTGGCTCTATCCGCTGGTGTGGTCATTTCTGATCTTTTTCACCTATCTGCAATATCCCGCTTCTGGCTATATAGCATTGCCTTGGCTCATGGCTATGGAATACATTATCGTAGGTTCCTTTTTATTTTTCGACTTGAAAAGGACTAAATTGGCCTTTCCTTTTGCAAGAAATCCATTATGAAATACTTCTTTTTCCTCGTGCTATGTTGTGTTCAATATGCAAGCTTTGGGCAATATACTGTGCTATTTGCAGAAGGTGTGCCGCATGCAAAAGGTGCTAAAATACAGCAAGATCAATTGGAGAATGCCTCTTTCGCTATCGTTATAGATGATGATGGAAATTTGCTTGAATGGTCTAGCCAAGCGGATAATTCGCCTAGCGTAGTTTCTGCTGATATATTGAAGTTGGCGGATGTTGATACTTGGATAAGCAAATGGCTCAATCCCTATTTCGGCATGAGTCCTTCTACTATTCAGTATTTGAAAGCTGACTCCCTGGCGGCACTTTTGGAAAGTACAGTAATGGAAATGCCGATGCAAAGTTCATCCATGGTTTACTCAGCTAACGTAGGGCTTACTTGGACACCCGATGAGAGCGTGAGTAGTTGGGAAGTGGAATTTAGAAATCAATATGATGAAACAATTGGGTTAGAAACAGTGCAAAACAATCGCATAAGATTGGTGCTGAATGATAATGAAAAAGTGAGTGTGTATGTACGCAATCCAAGGACAAAAGAAGGATCTGGCGTATTTGTGCTCAATGGAATGTCCGGTGCTGCCAAAGAAAAATATGCGGGAGGTTTGGGTCAAATAGCTGAGGCGAGTTCAATGGTAAGTGTGAGCCATCATATTTTGAAGGCGGCTTTTTTCGAAAGTAATGGCTTATATGTAGATGCCTTGAGTGAGTACGTATTACTAGTAAGTGCTTACCCAGATTCAGTTTTCGCACTGAATTTGCTCCGTTGGTATATATTTCGGCACCTATTCCGGCCTTGGTTTTAGTCAAAATCAGATTTATGCCGTAAATTTGTGTCCTTAAAAATAGCTCCATTGAAGTATCTTAAGTATTTCCTTATATCTCTTGCGATCATCACCCTAGACCAAGCCTTAAAGCTTTGGGTGCATAACAATATGTTTTTAGGCGAAGAAATCATCATCGCCGATGACTGGTTTCGTTTTTTATATGTATTGAATCCAGGCTTTGCCTATGGGATGAAGTTGGATTGGGAGTATGGTAAATTGGCCTTGACTTTATTTCGACTATTCGCCACTGGGTTTATTGCCTTTTATCTGTACAAACTGATAAAAGAAGAAATGCCAAAAGGACTACTCGTATGCCTAGCAATGGTCTTGGGTGGGGCAACTGGCAACCTAATCGATAGCATGTTTTATGGCATTTGGCTCAATAATGCACCATTTGGCTCTCTTTTCGACCTCTTTCATGGGCAGGTGGTTGATATGTTTTATTTCCCAATTTGGGAGGGCTACTTGCCCGATTGGCTGCCTTTCAAAGGAGGAGACTATTTTATCTTCTTTCGGCCAGTGTTCAATATAGCCGATGCATTTGTATTCACAGGCTTTGCCATCATTCTGCTTTTCCAAAAGAGTTTTCTAAATGAAAACAAGGCTCCAACTGCAAATACTGATTCAGTCGCTTCTTCGAATTAGTAAATTTCTAATTTATTGTCATTTTTAGCATTAAAAACATCATATATTACTTTTATTATGGCTTTTTGTTTATATTTTTCTGAAATGTTTCCACCTATATGAACTATTCAACCTAAGCTGGCAGTGAATTTTTATTAGCTTCACAGAGAAAATATTACTAATTCAACTAATTGAAAATCATTTATATATAAATTTCTTTAGTAAACTTCTTTTAGCATTGCAGACAATACTGCATGTATGTATCCAATATTATTGCAGAATATAAATTTCAGTCGTATGTTTGCCACTATTTTAACTGAAAAAGCACAAACAAGCATGAATACAACTTTTACCCACTATTGCAAATATTTTACGATTGCAATTTCATTACTCATGTTATTTGTATTTAATCAGTCCGTCTCCGCCCAGACGGCTACTGCTCCTGCGGCTGGTACTGGCACCAGTTTAGACCCTTACCAAATAGCCACTTTGAACAACCTCTATTGGATTGCGGCATTAAATACAGTAGTCAGCAGCCCAAATAGAGCAACTAGATGGGCGGCTAATTAT
>JBDNFI010000105.1:0-9305 GCA_041689935.1 Cyclobacteriaceae bacterium | reverse complement strand
GTTTGGATTAAAGAAATGATTGAAAGTGGCCGCTTGGGCAAAGTATTTATGGTTCAGTTGAACTGTTACTGGAATCGTGACAACCGCTACTATAAAGCTGGAAGCTGGCATGGCAACAAAGCACTCGATGGAGGTACTTTATTTACGCAGTTTTCACACTTTATCGATATTTTGTATTGGTTGTTTGGTGATTTACAAAACATCAAAAGCCGGTTTTACGATTTTAATCATGAGGGTATGACTGATTTTGAGGACTCAGGTATTGTGACCTTTGATTTTTTGAATGGTGGCAGTGGCGTAATGAACTTTTCAACTTCTGTATGGGATAAAAATCTCGAAAGTAGCATGACCATTATCGCTGAAAACGGAGCCGTGAAAATTGGTGGTCAGTATATGGACAAAGTAGAATATTGCCACGTAAAAGACTATGAGATGCCTGAATTGGCACCAACCAATCCTGGCAACGATTATGGAGCCTATAAAGGTTCGGCACAAAACCACAATTATGTGATTGAGAATGTTTTGGATGTAATTCACAACCGGGCAACCATCACTACCAATGCTCTTGAAGGATTAAAAGTGGTTGAAATTATTGAACGCGTGTACAAATACACTAATATCGGTTAGCCGGTTTGCGGCTTCTCGACAGGAAGCCCGCTAACTTTAACCACTGTAGTGTTCAATTTGAAATAAGGCATAGAAATAGGTGATGAAAAGAATTGCTGTTGTTGGCGGGGGGATTATTGGATTAGCAACCGCTTACAAGCTATTGTTGCGGTATCCAGACTTACAACTAGATCTTTTTGAAAAGGAAGCTGGCCCTGGGCAGCACCAATCGGGGAGAAATAGCGGGGTTTTGCATTGTGGCTTGTATTATCAGCCAGGTTCACTTAAAGCGAAACTGGCGGTCGAAGGCATACAAGAAATGACAGATTTTTGTCGCAGCCACGAAATTGATCATGAGATTTGCGGAAAAATTGTTGTTGCCTCTACGCAAGAACAAATTGTTACACTAAAAGCATTGGCTGAACGAGGCAAACAAAACGGCTTAAGTGGACTAGCCTTTCTTACACCTGCTGAAGTAAAGGCGCGGGAACCATTTGTCACTGCTAAAGAGGCTTTATTAGTACCTCAAGAAGGTATTGTAAGTTACAAAGGTGTAATGGATAAATTGGTAACGCTAATACAAGCGCGGGGTGGACGTGTACATTTTAACTGTGATATTCGAAAAGTTGAAAACTTGAAAGATGGCAGTCTGGAAATAGCTACATCGACAGAAGTATTCCATTTCGACCGTTTGGTAAACTGTACGGGGCTGTATTCGGATCGTACTTTTCAACAGTTCACGGGTAAAAAGCGCCCCTTACGTATCGTTCCGTTTAGGGGAGAATACCTTATGCTAAAGCCCGAGGCTGAAGCACTAGTGAATCACTTGATTTATCCTGTTCCCGATATTGATTTTCCATTTTTAGGGGTGCATTTCACACGTTTGATCAGCGGCGAAAGGGAAGTAGGCCCGAATGCGGTGCTGGCTTTCAAGCGGGAAGGGTATACTAACCGCGATTTTTCATTGAAGGATACACTTGATAGCATAACCTATGTTGGGCTCATGCAGTTTATGCGCAAAAACTTTAGTTTTGCGTTGGGTGAGTTCGCCTCTTCTTTATTCATGTCGTCTTTTATCAACAAAGCAAAAAGCCTCATTCCCGATATCAACGAAAGTATGCTCGTCAAAGGAACTGCTGGTGTAAGGGCCCAGGCTATGGATCCACAGGGCAATTTGATCATGGATTTTCGGGTAGTGCGTGAAGGTAATCAGGTACATATATTAAACGCACCTTCGCCCGGAGCCACCTGCTCACTGGCCATTGCGAGTTACGTACTCGATAATTATTTGACGGATCTTAATTAATCAAGCCACTTTGCCCATGCAAAATTTTATACCACTAGCCTCTCCAGATATACAGACTGAAGATATTGAAGCCGTAAGCGCAGTTTTACGCACAGGTAATCTCGTCCAAGGAAAACAAGTAGAACAACTGGAAAACGCATTGGCCACTTTTTTAGGCGTACCACATTGTATAGCTGTATCCAATGGAACAGCAACGCTGCACCTTACACTCGTTGCTTTAGGTATTGGACCTGGCGATGAAGTAATTATTCCCGCTTTTTCTTACATAGCCACAGCGAATGTGGTAGAGCTTGTGGGTGCCAAGCCAGTTTTTGTCGACATTAGTCTAGATAGCTTTAATATAAACACCCAGCTCATTGAAGCAAAAATTACGGCACGCACCAAGGCTGTCATGATTGTACATGAATTTGGCCTAGCAGCGGATATGCATGCTGTGAAAGCACTCTGTGATGACCGCAAACTTTGGCTTATTGAAGACGCTGCTTGTGCCCTTGGGGCGCAGGATAAGGGTAGTTTCGCCGGTACAATCGGGGTAGCAGGCTCCTTTTCTTTTCATCCCCGCAAAGCCATTACTTCCGGCGAAGGCGGGGCAGTTGTTTGTTCAGATGCCGCCCTAGCTAGCCGTTTGCGTGCCTTACGTAACCACGGTATGGATTCGGAAAATAAAAGCAAAATGGATTTTATCATGGCGGGCTATAATTGCCGCATGACTGATTTTCAGGCTGCGCTGCTCGACAGTCAGTTGAGTAGGTTGGATGGCATACTCCAGAAAAAGCAAAAAATTGCCGCACGATATCTGACGGAGATAAAACACCCACATATCAAACTACCCGTAATTCCGGAGGGAAAGTTACCTAGCTGGCAAACCTTTCACGTAGTGTTGCACGGATCTTTACAACAAGCCGACTGTATAAGCCGACTACGGGAAGCCGGTATAGGCACCAATTATGGCGCACAATGTATGCCTATACAAACGTATTTTCAACAAAAATATAAACATAAGGTGGCGGAAGAATTTCCGAATGCGCTGTTGGCGTACACCCATGGCTTAGCCATTCCACTTTACGAAAAATTGAACCACGACCAAGTCAGTCACATCATCCAAACCGTAAATAGCCTATAAAATTATGATACACAACAAAACGATTTTCATTACTGGTGGTGCCGGTTTTATCGCCAACACCCTGATCAAACACTATGTAGAGCATAATAAAATTGTGGTTTACGATAATTTTCATCGCGATACCTTGACGGGAAGTGGCCTTTCTGACCATCCTAATGTAAAAATTATCAAAGGCGACGTACTTGACCTTGATCTGCTCACTTCAAGCATGAAAGGTGCCGATGTAGTTGCACATGCTGCTGGTATTGCTGGTATTGATACAGTTATCAGAAACCCCGTAACGACGATGCGCGTTAATATGATTGGTACGGCCAATGCTTTGGAAGCAGCCCGTATCAATGGTATTACTGAGCGGTTTGTTGATTTCTCCACTTCTGAAGTTTTTGGTTCCATGGCTTTCCGTTCAACTGAAAGTGATGCGACTGTTGCTGGCTCAGCCGGTGAAGCACGTTGGACCTATGCCGTATCCAAATTGGCTGGAGAACACCTCGCACACGCCTATTACAGCCAGTTTAAATTGCCAGTAGTGACCGTTCGTCCGTTTAACGTATATGGACCCGGACAAACTGGTGAAGGTGCAATCCAGATATTCATTAAGCGTGCGCTGAAAAATGAGGACATTAGAATCGACGGGGATGGCAATCAAATCCGCGCTTGGTGTTACGTAGACGATTTTATTGACTGCTTGATTCGCTGTATCGAAGATCCAAAAGCAATAGGTGAAAGCTTTAATCTGGGTAATGCCCGCGCGGTAATCACCATTTTGGGCTTGGCGCAAACCGTTTGTCGTGTGTTGAATTCAACTTCTAAAATTATATTCGAAGCACCACTTTCTGCTGATATCGCCATTCGTATTCCAAGTGTTGAAAAAACTTGGAAAGTACTCGGCTTTAAAGCCAAAGTTGATTTGGAGGAAGGAGTACTTCATACCGCAAATTGGATGAAGGGTAAGTAGATGATTGCTCATTCTAAACCATTTGTAAGCGATTTAGAGCTTAATTATGTCCAATCCGCAATACGTACGGGCCACTTAGTGAATGGTTCTTTTACTAAAGATTTTTTAAGCTCTCTCGCTACATTTCTTCAGGTAGAAGAGGTTTTTTATGAGGAGACAGGTACTAAGGCACTTATCTTAGCCTTAAAGGCCTTAGAGCTTCGGGAAGGCGCAGAGATTATTCTTCCAACTTATGTATGCGAGGATGTTTTCCATGGGGTGCAGGAGGCTGGATTCAAGCCCGTATTATGTGATATTGGTGACAGATGGGTGTCAACTACTGAAAAAGTTAAAGAAAAAATCAACTCGAAAACAGGGGCGATTATAGTAGTCTACATTTTTGGAATAACTCTAGAAATCCAAGAACTAACACGTCTCGGAATTCCAGTGATCGAAGATGTCTGCCAAGGTTTGGGACTTCAAATCGATAATAAAATGGCTGGTACTTTTGGAGATGTAGCTTTTAGTTCATTTGGGGCCATTAAATGCATTACAGCAGGAGGAGTTGGAGGGTGCGTGTTTTCAGCTAAGACCGATGTTGCTAACAAGTTAAAGGATCTCAAGATAAAAAGGTCGTCGATTTTAACTGAAATGCAGGCTGCGTTTGGTCTTGCTCAAATTGAGGGGTATGATTTAATGCTTACCAAAAGAAGGGAGATAGCGATGCGTTACCATGATATTTTTAACAAAATGCAGGGTGTTTTGTGCACATCGTTTGCTCAAGGAATGAACTATAGATTTGTGACAAAAATTATGTGCAAACCAGAAAAGCTTATTAAGAAATTTGAAGAGGACAACATTTGTTTACGACGAGGTGTAGATCAATTGCTACATATAAAATTTGGTATTGAAGGAGACTTTATAAATAGTGAACAAACTTTTAACACAACGGTCTCATGGCCAATATATCCTGCCTTGACAAATGATGAATTGGACTATATTTTATCTGTTATACCGTATAAAGTCAAAGAATGCTTGAACTAAGCTTAAAATCATTGGAAGAAGTCAATAAAGATTCTTTAAGTGAGTTTTTGTTAGGCGAGGAACGTAATTTGATCTATTATTCCCATAACTATCTACAACTTATCCAATTTATAACTGATTCGAAATGCTTTATTATACTTGCACATGACGATAGTGGTTTAAAAGGAATTTTTCCATTTTTTAAAAAAGTTACCGATTTAGGCACTGTTATCAACTCCGGTCCGTTCTATGGCAGTCACGGAGGATCTCTGTCTGCACACAAATCGGTGGCCGGTATGATGATTGATTATTTTCTCGGTTTCTGCAAGGGCCAAAACGTACTCACGGCCACAGTGATACCTCCTTTTTATGAGGATCATTCATATCTATACGAGCAACATTTTAAACCAGACTTTTCCAGCTTTCGACATTCTCAATGCAAAAGGTTACCACAGCCAAATGGGTCAATATCAGCTGCAAATTTAGAGGGTATTCTATTTGATTCAATACCCTCCAAAACGAGGAATATGATCAGAAAGCCTATGAAAGCCGGGGTCACGGTACTTAAAGAAACATCTCCTGAAACGATTTGTTTTTTAAAAACAACACATGAACAGAACTGTTTAGCGATAGGGATAGTAGCTAAGAAGCCACTTTTTTTTGAATCCATCGAAAATTTTTTAAAACCTGGCAAAGATTTTAAAATCTATACCGCCAATTTTGAAGGAGAGCCCATTGCAGGGTTGCTTTGCCTGTATCATCATAAAACCGTTGAGTATTTCGTTCCTGCAATAGTTGAGGCTCATCGCTCAGTTCAGCCGTTGTCGCTCCTGATTTTCGAAGCTATGAAAGATGCAATGATTGATGGATATATGTATTGGAATTGGGGAGGTACGTCGGCTTCTGCTGAGAGTGTGTTTCGATTTAAAGATAGCTGGGGGACGGAAAATCGAGAATACTTCTATTATACCAATGTTCTAAATGAAGATGTTTATAAACTCTCTCAAATCGATATTGAGAAAAATATGGAGTATTTTTTCCTTATCGATTACAACAAGCTGAAATATTAATAGCAATGAAATGCATTTTCTTAACTGGTACAGCACGAGACAAAAGTCTAAGATTCCTGCTCGAAAAAGGAGTGCCAATCACACATGTAATTACGCCCAGGCTGTCAAAAGGCAATCGCCGCTTTAGTGATGTCATTTTAACTGCTGCAGAATTCGGAGTTCCTATCCTACCAGTTACTAAAGATCAAATTAATCCTACCCTGAATAAGTTGGACTACGATATACTGATTTCTTGCGGGTTTAGTTACATACTTGATCAAGAGCTTATTGATAAGGCCAAGTTTGCAATCAACTCGCATCCAACATTGTTGCCTAAGTACAGAGGATATCGAAGTGGCCCTTATATATTAATGAATGATGAAAAACAAAGTGGGGTGACAGTTCATTTTCTTACAGGCGAAATGGATAAAGGCGATATTATAGCCCAACGTAGCTTTCCGGTTTCTAAATTTGACACTACTAAAAGTGTATACTATAAAGCGGTAGAGATAGAAGGCAGTGTACTGTATGGAGCACTTCAATCCATCATTAAGGGCAATTACGCCAGAGTTCATCAAAATGAAAGTGAAGCGACGGAATTCAATTTTATCCGGAGACCTAAAGATTCTATGGTGGACTGGAATAAAAGCCTGAAAGATTTATACAATGAAATAAGAGCATGTGATCCACAGGATTATCCTGCATACTTTATGGTGGAAGATCAAAAAGTGTATATCAAATTGTGGCGTGACACAAGCGAAAAAGAGAACATTTTCCAAATTTAATTTAAAAAATATGATAATCTGCAACAGATGCATTTATGACGATAGGATCGCCAATATTAGTTTTGATGATGAAGGTGTGTGTAACTATTGTAGGCAGATAGAAAAGTTGAAGGCTGACTATGGCACCGGTGAGCCGGCTGGAATACAGAAGTATGCTGATATCCTTAAAGAAATTCAAAAAAAAGGGAAAGGCAAAAAATATGATTGTGTTATAGGTGTAAGTGGCGGAACGGACTCATCTTATTTAATGCTTAAAGCAAAGGAATGGGGACTTAGACCGCTTGCCGTCCACTATGATAATACTTGGAATTCAGCAATCGCTACTGAAAATATAAGGAAAGTAACATCCGCCCTAAATATTGATCTGTATACGTTTGTGCTTAATAACAAAGAATCAGATGATTTATATTTATCATTTTTGAAAGCAGGAGTACCTGAATTTGATGCTCCTACTGATATGGGTTTTGCTCAGCTTTTGAGGCAAGTAGCTGCTAAGTACGGAATTGGTTATATTCTTGAAGGGCATTCATTTGTGGCTGAAGGTTTAGCTCCAATTGGAACGATGTATTTGGATGCCAAATATGTGAAGGATGTTCACAGTAAGTTTGGAAAGGGACGACTTTCGACCTATCCTCTGATGAGTTTCTGGCAATTTATGAAATGGACACTTATTTATAAGCAGCAATTCATTCGGCCTTTATGGTACATTGACTATTCAAAAGAAATGGCCAGAAAAGAGTTGATTGAAAAAACCGGCTGGGTGTATTATGGGGGCCATCATCTTGAAAATCGCGCATCCGCATTCACCTTAAAGATATTACAGCCTCAAAAATTTGGTATAGACACAAGAAATTGGTCCCTTTCAGCTGAGGTAAGGGCTGGCATATTGACGAGGGAAAAAGCATTAGAAATATATAATACCCCTCTAGAGGCTGATCCTGAATTGGTTGAATACGTTCAGAAAAGACTTAATATTACAGATTCGGAGTATAATGGATATATAAAAGGACCTAAGAAGTCATTCAGGGATTATAAAACCTATAAAAAACGATTCGAGCGACTCCGTCCTCTCTTCAAGATTCTGGCAGACAGAAATCTTGTTCCAAGAAGTTTTTATTTAAAGTATTGTTTCCCGCTTCCAAAATGATAGTTATAATAGACTACGGCATGGGTAATTTGGGCTCTGTTATGAATATGTTTAAAAAAGGTTGGAGCAAAGTCTATAATTTCATCTGATCTTGAAGTAATTAATAAAGCAAAGAACATTCTATCATCAGGTGTTGGTGCTTTCGATGCTGCTATGATCAAGATTGAAAGTGCCGGGATGAAAGAAATGTTAAATAAGAAAGCTCTTGTGGAAAAAGTTCCAATTTTGGTATATGTCTTGGCATGCAACTTTTAACAAACGCTAGTGAAGAAGGTAAATTGCCACGTTTGGGTTGGATAGATGGCATGACCTACAATTTTAAATCTAGAATCGAAGAAAAATATAAAATACCACACATAGGCTGGAATTTTTCCAATGTTATTCTAACAAATGTTTTTACAAAGGGGTATGAAGGTGAAATAAGGTTCTACTTTGTATACTCATACTTTGTGAAAATAAATAATGAAGAGAACTCCATGGTTAAAACAACGTATGGACTAGAATTCGATTCTGCAATTGTGAATGATAATATTTTTGGTCCTCAGCTCCACCCAGAAAAAAGTCACCAATTCGGAATGAAGCGGTTTGAAAATTTCGAAAAGATATAATGTTACGAACAAGAATAATACCATGTCTTCAATTAATAGGCGAATCACTTGTCAAAACTATTAAATTTGATAAGTACGGTTATATAGGTGATCCAATAAACACGGTTCGTATCTTCAATGAATTGGAAGTAGATGAGCTTGTATTTTTGGATATCGTAGCCACCAATGATCAACGTAGCCCTAATCTTAGGTTGTTAGCCGAAATTGCCAATGAATGTTTTATGCCATTGGGGTATGGCGGTGGTTTAAATAATTTTCAAATTGTAAAGGATATTTTTAGTATTGGATTTGAAAAGGTGGTTTTGAATTCAGTTTGTTATGAACAACCTCAATTTGTAACGCGTGTCGCAGAACATTACGGTAACCAGGCCGTGGTTGTTTCGGTGGATGTAAAAAAAAATATTTGGGGTAACTATGAAGTCTTTTCTCATTCGGGAAAAAGAAGGCAAAAAAAAAATCTGATTGAATGGGTGGTTGAATTAGAGCAGCTTGGTGCTGGTGAGTTACTACTTACTTCCATAGACAAGGAAGGTACTTGGTCAGGATTTGATGTGAATTTGATTAATAGAGTTACCGAAGCCGTAAGCATTCCAGTAATTGCGCATGGTGGTGCTGGTAATATTCAACATATTGGAGAAGTTGTGAAACAAGGTCATGCCTCTGCAGTTGCGTTGGGGAGTATGGTAGTATATCAGCAAAAAGGAATGGGAGTATTGGTTAATTT
>JBDNFI010000104.1:0-5512 GCA_041689935.1 Cyclobacteriaceae bacterium | reverse complement strand
CTCCATTATACCAACTCATGGTTATTCCCTGCGCCCGCTGGCCCGTTCGCTAAAATGATTTACCAAATCATTTCTTGACGCTCCGTCCTCCAGGTAATGGCATTTTCTTTCTCTCCATAACTGCCGTATCTACATATTTACCCTTTTGGTATTGATAGGGCGTTACAATGATGTGTTTGCTTACCCAAGTAAATATGCCTCTGTATACGGTTTCTGTTCGTCGGTACCGAGTTTTGTAGTCTCGCTTTCTTCAGATGTAACCTCACGGTTACCACCCTTGCGACTTACTAATGCTTCCAGACGTTACTCCAGCGCATAAGGGACTTACACCCTCTAAATAAACCCTATATTGCTATAAGGTAAAGATGCCTATACTGGGCACACAAAATATATATAAAAAATAGGCGAAATAGTGATAAAAGCAAAGGTTGTGGCTCATATCAAACTATTTGCATAACTGAAAGTTTGGTGTTTCGAAATCGCCTACTTTTCATATACTATACGTTGGCATTAATTTAAAAAAAACAAAATGCGTAACAATAATCAAATTGAATCGACTTACCAGAAAACCAACATTTATGAAATTCAGATTCTTAATTCTCATTCTTTGTTCAATTATAATTAATAGATGTAATCAACAAACGAATAAATCAATTGCTCCAAGTTCTTGGATTGGAAAAGTAAAAATGGGAGATGCAAATCCAGAAGTAGTTTTCAATATTTTCAAAGATAGTTTAGGACAACTTGCAGGAAATATTGGTGTGCCGAGTAAAGGAGTTCAAGGCATCCCGTTAAGTAAGATTTATATTAAGCAAGATTCGATTATTATGGAAATTTCTGCTGCTCAAGCGAGTTATAAAGGGATTTTTGAAAAAGACGGTAATATCATTAATGGTATTTGGACAGAACCAACAAACAAATCCCCACTGACTCTTGTGCCTTTAACCAAAGAAATTGACTATGATAATTTTAAAAAAGAAAACACTTCTTCTTTAACTTTAGAATTCACTAGCGAAAATTTTAACTTCTATTCAGAAAAACAGGATATAAAAGTCTTGGAAGATTTATCGAATGTGCTTGAAAGCAATTATTTGCGATTAATCAAAAATATGCAGACTAGCTTTAATTCAAAAATCGATGTTTTTATTTATCCAAACATAAAATCATTTCATAATGCCATAAACCAACCTGATGCACCTGATTGGGTCGTGGGAGCAGCTAGTAAAAACGAGTTGAAAATGGTAACCCCTTTAAATCCAGGAAGTGAACATAGTTATGAATCACTTATGAAAGCAATCGTTCACGAACTTACTCATACAATCGTTCTGAACTTTAGAAAACAAGGACTAGTAGGTCTGCCAAATTGGCTAAATGAAGGTTATGCATACTATGAGGCCAATCAACTTAACGAATCTCAACGTGAATTAGTTCACAATCAATTACTTAATAAATCAATTCCATCTTGGAATGAACTAGAAAATGCCAATAATTTTCAATTTGGAGATATGAACGGATATCCGATTTCAGCAACAATTATCGAATTTCTAGTAAAATCTTACGGACTTGTTAAATTAAAGCAATTTATAATTGAACCGGAAAACGTTGAAAAAATCTATGAAGTGACTAAAGAAGAATTGGAAGATTTATGGTTGGAAGATTTAAAACAAAAAAAGAGTGCGATAAAAAACTAATGCCAATCGAGTAGCCTCAACCTGAGCCAAATGGCTCAGGTTGAGGCTCTCACATTTATCTGCCGGAGGCATGACCACCCAGCGTACGGGTCTCGTACTGGGCGGTTCATTGAATCTGAGGTTGCGTTTTTAAGTAGTATTCTAGCATTGATTTGTACCCTCTCCGCCGTAGTCTTGATAAGGTTATCGTAGTTCTCAAAATCGGACTTTGAGCTACTGCCCAGCCTCCCATTCCCCACCGCACCTACTGGCTCAAAACTCTCGTTTTGCCCTTCCAAGCATAAGCTTGGCCTTGATCTATCCCTAAACGGATTAGGTTCTTACGCTTTCGCTCTAGCTTTTTCCAGTCGTGCCAAATACAATATCGCTTCGATTGCGTAACCATTCATCAACCGTTTTAAGTTTGATTTGAATACTTGCCAATCGGTAGTTGTTCACCCAACCTTGCCACACTTGTTTTAGCTTCTGCAATCGTTCTTCAAATTTGTAAGGCAATGTTTTCTTGGTAATTGCTTTAAGTTTACGTTTCAAACTCTGCCAACTCCCCTGTTTGGAAAGCCTTGTGATGGGAAAACAGCCTTAACAGAAGCTATTTACAATAATTTAATTCCACACTTTAGAAATAGAACATTTTATCTAGGCCTTTCAAATCCTGATATAAACATCAATTGCGTACTTGATGAGATTGTTAAATTATCCTTTTATCGCTGTGCCCTAATAATTGATAATGTTCCTGAAAATGTAAACTTATTTAATAGAATTCGGGAAGTAATCATACCATTTGAATAGATTAAAGAAATATACTTATCAAGGTATTACAACTCATTTAGAGAAGAGGACAAAGACTCAATTCTAAATTTTTTTAAGAACATCAAACAATTTAGATATAACCCAAGCCTTGATTTTAAAGACAAAGTTTCAGGCAAATTAGATAATAGAGTTTATCATTTGAAAAAAGACTTGCCTGCTTTCAATTGGTACAAAGGAGATTTTGAAACAATCTTAAAAACACGGATAGTAATTTATTAAAACTAAATATCGCTCTTGAACCTTGGATTTCATCAAATAAAAAAAAGGTAGCTCATTAAAATTTGACCAAGTTAATAATGACAGCATTTATGACCACTTCTATAAACATCACCGCTTAATACAATTTGACACAGAACTATTATTCCTTTACTCTTATCTTTTCAGTTACAAAATTTCATTTTTAAGAATGAAATTTAAAGATGAAGAATTCGGAAAACTAAAGGAAAAAGGAATTGTTTTAAACTACTCAACTAGTGATTACTATTACTTCCCTTACAAAAATTATGCTTACCTAATACACCAAACCTTGACTAAAGAAAAAGGATTAGGTGCAGACCATTTAATAGCATTACTCAACCATTACATTGATAATTACAGAACCGAATCGGAACTAAATATTATGGAGTTAATAGTAAAATTATCTGTTTCAGTACAATTTGAAATCACCAGACAGTTACTGAATAATGCAAAGATTCTTGACCTATTTTCTGATAAATTCAAGAGTAATATTCGCCATTATATGGTGTTCCAATTGCAAAAAATATTTTGTGAGTTGAATAATATTTTTTGAGTTAAATGATACATTTTGAGTTGAATGATGAATTTTGAGTTGAATGATGTAATTTAGGAGTAAATAAAATCAGAATAATGAAAAAATATCTCAGCATAATCGTTATTTCCGCACTATTAATAATTGCCGCATGCGGAGGTGGCGAAGACGAGCCTACACCCGCTCCAATTCTTTTAGATACGACACCTCCGACTATCTCCATCGCAAGTATTATAGCAGGAGATAATGTTGTTAGTGATACAGAGTCCGCTTCATTAGTTGTAATTGGTTTGTCAAATGCCGAGAACAAACAAACGGTGGGTTTATCATTATCCGATAACGTAGCGACTATCACTGCTTCAGCTATCGTACAAAACGGTGCTTGGACTAGCGATGGGATCGATATTAGCGCGATGATCGATGGTCCTATTTTGATTACGGCAGACGTATCTGACGCTGCAGGAAATGAAGCTGAATCAGCACAAAAGGAAATTACACTTGCTCAAAATGATGTGGCTGTTGGTATTACTCAACCCATTGCATTAGATGACAAAATCGTATTGGCCGAGTCTCGCGTCATTAGAGTTTATGGAACAACGGGTGCTAAAGATGGACAAACCGTTACCATCCGCTTCACTGATGGAGAAAACACCGTGACCACAACTGGACAAGTAAGTGGTGGTAGCTGGGTAAGCACCCAAACAGACTTAAGTAATCTCACTGATGGCAACATTACCATCAGCGCTTCTGTCGCCAATGCCGCTGGGAGGGTGTCTCAAACGAGCGTTAATAATATTCCGCTCGATAAAACCATTACTCCTCCTGCTCCATCTAGAGAAGGGACAATTTTTCTGAACAGTAACATCATGACTGCTGACGATCCTACGACTTATGTTTCTCTAAGCCCAAATGGGCAGGCAACAAGGACAATGTTTGATAGGAGGACAAATAGCTTTAACCAGGAAACAGCCAGACTATTCAATGCTACTTATTCCGATGGTTTCAACATTGAAATTCAAGTAAACCCCGAGTTCACACAGGCAGAAGCCTTAGTAGAAGCTGAAAGATATGGTACAGAAATAGGCCGTTTACCTAAAGTTTTAAAAAGAGATGTACAAACCTTATGGATTCATAAAGGCGAGGAACTTTTTGGAGGTGGAAATAATAACATCCTAATCCATACAGAGACAACTGCTAACGTTTATGAGCCGCGCGGTAACTTACATGAAACACTTATTCATGAAGGAAGTCATACTTCGCTTGATTCATACATTAAAGACGATCCTGAATGGTTATACGCTCAGACAGCAGATGGCACATTTATCAGCGAATACGCTCGTGACTACCGTAATAGAGAAGATATCGCTGAATCATTTGTTCTCTACATTGCCTATCGATTTAGACCACAAGTGCTTAGTAGTGCACTAAAGAAATTTATAGAGGAAGCCATGTCCTATCGAATGGATTTCTTTGACAAGCAGAATTTCGATCTCGCTCCCTACAACCAATAATTGAGTTAGCCTCAACAAAAGAAATTCCTCTTCTATGGTCATCATCACGGAAGAGGAATTTCTTTTTTAAGCAACTACGAGAACTAATTATCTGGCCATATTCCCGATAAACAAAGGATTAAAGAATAGCTTATTCGTTACGTAGCATACGCTCTAGAAGTCACATCGTCCATTCTGTCTGGTGTATCTCTTTTGAGACGCTAGGCAAATTTCTCGTTCACAAACTTAAAGCTGCCAGCTTAGCGCAATTGCCAGTCCTGATAGTTACGGGCACACGGTCTGAACAGGAACTTTTGTGTGGGTTGATCCAAGCAATGGTTTAATGTTTGTTTTTCTTTCGAACCGAGTCCACACTGCTAGAGATAATAGTAAAATTTATCAACTCAATATCCATAACCTTATTTACAACTTGTTGGATAAAGGAAGTTATGGTTTGGGTATGATTGCGTCAAATAAGGTTAGCCTTGTTGAACGGTTCTCTTTATATATAACCATAGGATATACATTTCAATACTTAGCTTCTACAGTTCACTACATTCTTTGTGTTAACGTCTGTTAATTAGTTGTACATAAATGAAAGATATATTTCTTTTACCCGTTGGGTGAAATTAAGTGATTTGAATTTTAATATTGTTAATGTTCCTATCGAATATAAACTTGTTGATAAATTGAATCAATGTCAGGGCAGTTATTTTTGCTAAGATTCTTGTTTTGAACCCGCTAAAGGTTTT
>JBDNFI010000103.1:0-20957 GCA_041689935.1 Cyclobacteriaceae bacterium | reverse complement strand
TCTTCGGATGAGGATAGAATCTCTAACTTCTCTTTTAAACTCCATTTCTTGTATTTCATGTCTTAAAGGAATGATTTGAAATTTAAAATATCACTCCGAACTTATTGGGGGCTAAAGTACTAGCCATACCTTATAATAGAGTTAATTTGAGTACTTTTTAGTATACACCTCGTCTATTAGGTAATGACATCCACATTTCCGACATGAACATTCATAGGTGTCTTTATAATCAATTTCTGTATAAATTTCGAATTTACCTTCATAGTTTTTGCCAGACTTCACAATTGCCTGTCCTTCAGAGCTATTATATAGCTCCTTTGAATAATCGTTACTATGGCAAGCTGGACACTCCCACTTGTAAAGATGATTTAAATATAACCCAATCCCTATAATAATTACAGTCAATATTATCCAAAAAGCATATTGACCTCCATTTGAACCTCCCGAATTCTTATCGGAAGAAATAACAAGAATAATAACTAACAAAATAATACCTCCTAAAAAATAAAATATATCTCTCCATTTTCGATTTTCAGAACCACTTTTCTTTTTCCTGTATTGAGGTTGAGAAAGAACGCTTTGAATGTTCTTATTTAATTTTTCAGTTTCTTGTGAAAGAGCCTTCATACTAGCATTAAGTTGATTTGCCGAATCAAATAAATCATCCTTAATATAATTAAATTCAGCTTGAGTGATTGCGTTTTGGTTCAATAACTGCTTTAGTATTGAATATTTTTTTCCTATACTCATATTATCCAAACATTTCTTTTTTTACGAGCTAACTGTCCTAATTATATATTTTTTTATTTTTGATGCAAAAAATATAAATTTTATTGAACACCAATATTCATTGAATCAAATTCAAGATTTTGCTTTCAGCTGAATTTTAGAGAATATTTATAATCAACTGCAACTTTTATTTTTGTTAGTTATTAATTCTAATTAAAGAAGCGACAATGATTTCAGGAATGTCTATTGAAATAAGTAATGCCAATTAATGAAAGTAATTCAGAAGCCGAAATAATTACAATTGTGATGAAAACTCCATTATCGATGAATGGTAGTTCGAAGAAAAAAGAAAGCACATATTTAGCTATCCCAGAAAAAACGAAACTAAACGTTAAAAAAATTTTATAGCCGTCATCAATTTTTGACCTAGAGATAAAATACAATAATGCAAATGTCAATAAAATACTTAACTCACTAATTAAAAACTGATTTTGTTTGAATGATGTTAATAATAAGTAAATCATCATATTAAATACTAAGAAAAAAATACCTGTAAATAATAATGATTTACTCATGATTGATTAGGTAATGGTGGTGGGGATTGAATAAATAATGGTGATAGTTCCGAAATATCATTAGCCTTAACCCATCCAGTTAAACCTTGCTTCCAAGTTAATGTATCCTTAGTTATTATATTATTGGATATCAAATCTGAAATATTGTCAAGTAGAAAAGGCTGACTTTGCTTGCCATCAATAACAAAAAAATAATGCGTTTGAATTGGAGGTGGAATTGGGTTAGTATTCAAATTACTACCAGTTTGTCCAAACTCATTACCCATTGATTTACCAAGACTTAACCCCGCTCCTAGTCCAAGACCTGCATTTATTAAACTTCCCGCTGAACCCTCATTTTCAGCAGCTCTTTCCATTACATCAAAACTTCTATCCATCTGGTAGATGTCTTTTCCTATAGTTTTAACTTTCATAGCAAGCTCTTTTGCCTCTTTCAGCTTGATTAATGAAGGGTCAGTTTCTGAAATATTGATAGACATAAAATAAAAATTCACCAATTCAATTCCATATTTCATGAACTCTTCATTGATACTTTTTCTACATATTTCCGAAAGTTCGTCTTGAAAGGCAGCAATTTGTAGTAATGAAACCTTATTTTGAATTACGGCTTTCCCAAGCACAGTTGAAATTGAACTTAATACCTTACCACTAAAATAATTAATAATATCGGCGGAAGAAAAGGTTTTTAGGGTACCAACTATGGATTGAAGGAAATTTCTTGAATCAACAATTCTAAACCCATACTGACCGAAAGCTCTAACTGGTACTACTATTCCATATAATGGGTCTTCCAAGTTAATTGGCTTTAAAGTACCCCACTTATTATCTAATTTGGTTATCTTATTCACAAACCAAACTTCTGCTGCAAAAGGAGATTTATTACCAAAAGGCAGATTTACTAATTTATTTAATAATGGAATATTTGCACTATGTAAAGTATATCTGCCGTCCTTAAACTCATCACAGATTACTCCATTTTTTATAAAGAATGCAGTTTGAGAATGATTTATTATTAATTGAGAGCCAAGCACAAGGTTTTCTGAAGGAAATTTCCATACAAACTCTGTTGCGTTGCCATTGTATTTTATTACATCAATTAGAGCCATTAAATTTAATTTAAAAATATTTGCTAAGAAAAGATGCCCATCAAAATTAATATTGTAATAATAATTATGAAAAGACCAATCATTCCTGCACTGTTCTTACTGATTCCTAGTTTATATAAAAAACCACTTCTTTTAAAATCCATTCTAGATTTTAAATCCAAATAAATGGGTTGTAAGTGCTCATTATTAATGCTACGTACTTGTAACAATGAAAGATATCTTTGAGCAAGCCCTTCAATTTGACTTTCTTTGACGACAACTGGCCCATCCCACCATTTAGCATTTTCTTTTGGTTCGATATATTCTTCACCCATTTTGCCTATCCATTCACCAGCATTTTGGATAAGAATTTCATCTGAAATTGATTCAATATTTACTCTATCTAGAGGAGATTTACAAAATAAACAGGTAGTTAAAAGTAAATCGTTACTTGCTCCACAATTTACGCATGAATTGCCACTTTTCATTTTATGTCGTTCCTCTAATATTTAAATTATTATTAACATTAGTTTCTAATAAAATTAAAATAATATTCCGGAAGTTCAAAACTTAGAATTTTATTTTTTTAGCATAACTATTCTCAATATTAGACTAGAATCCAAAAAAAATTTATTTTCTATTTAAATAACTAAAATATAGATTTTAAAATTTATTTATAGTTAAACTTCTAATATCTTTTCATTTACTAAATAAATTACTGGAGACTAGTATTCTTATTCATTGTATACACTAATTGAATAGATAAAAGATTCTACTTAATTTCATTATATACCAATTATTAAGTCTTTATGAGATGTTTCTTCTACAAACCTTGAAAGAATTCATAGACTAGATGACTTGCAATAAAAAATATGGCTGATGGTATTACTCTAGGGGTAGTGAATTTGCCGTGATTGAGTTAAAATGACAAATTTCTCAATAAAATGTAGGTAACTGAAGGTCAGGTGATTGAAAAATATAGTTTAGTTTATTAAATATATCACTCAATTCATTTGTCAACCGTATTTGCACCCCATGAATGCACCCCAAAAAAAAATAACCTGCTGAAAATCAACAGGTTACTTTATACTTGGGCGGAATGGACGGGACTCGAACCCGCGACCTCCTGCGTGACAGGCAGGCATTCTAACCAACTGAACTACCACTCCTTATTTCTTCGAAACAGCTCGAAAGCCTTATTTTTCGTTGAAAGTGATGCAAAAGTATGCCTTTACTTTTATCCCTGCAAGCCTTTACCTATCGTTTTTATATATTTTTTCTCACAATTCTGAATGTCAATTATTTACCTATTTAAAAAAAATAGGATAAGATAGAATTGACGAATTTTTCTACATTTAAAGCATGAAGATGAACATGCGAAGGTATTCCTCCCTCTTTGAACCGATCTGATTTTCACGAGATCGCTTCGACCTTAGTATGGACAAAGCGGATGAAATACAGACCATAGAGTAGATACGAAAGAATGTGGAGTTCAAAGGCACCAATCTTTGGGTTCTGATTTTTGCCATTTTTTAGCCTTAGTCGGTCTTAATGTAAATTCCGCAGTGGTGATAATAGGGGCTATGCTTATATCTCCCCTTATGGGTTCAATCCTTGGCATAGGTATGGGAGTAGGTATTAATGATTTTGAACTTATCAAAAAATCACTCAAAAATTTAGCCGTTGTCATAGTCATCAGTGTGATTACGTCTGCCACCTATTTCCTAATCAGCCCGCTAAGTGATGCCCAATCTGAATTACTTGCCCGCACCACTCCTACTATTTATGATGTGTTTATTGCCTTATTTGGCGGTTTCGCTGGTATAGTTGCTAGCTCAAGTAAAGCATAAAGCGACGCTATACCAAGAGTGGCCATTGCGACTGCACTAATGCTGCCTTTGTGTACAGCAGTGTATGGGATAGCCACAGGTAACTTACTTTACTTTTAGGCGGCTTTCTATTTATTCTTTATCAATTCAGTGTTCATTAGTGGCTCTACTTTCATAAGTATGCGCTTTTTAAATTATACCAAAAAGCAATTTTTGGACGCTCAAAGAGAAAAGCGTGTCAAATCCTTTATCATTGCTTTTGTGATTCTTACCGTGATCCCAAGTGTTTATTTAGGATTGCAGGTGGTGCAGCAAAGCATATTTGAGCAAAATGCTTCCGTACTTCTAGAGAAGGAATTGACTTTTGAAAAGTCAAGGATTATCTCTAAAAGCTATAATTTTGAAAGCAATCCAAAAATAATTGAAGTATCTTTTTTTGGTGAAAAGGTGGAAGATATGCTTATCGCCAATGCGACAAGCAAACTGGAGGATTATAAACTAAAGAATGTAGAATTAAAGATTTTTCAAGGCTAAGAATCGGGCGACCCATTAAATATAGAAACCGTCGAGCGGATGAATCTAAACTTACGCTCTGGCATCATCGAAGATCTTTACAAAAGGAATGAAGCCCTGTCTGTGACAAAAGAGGAAGAAATACTGCTATTGCAAAGGGAAATTATCACCATGAAAGAAATGCAGTTGCCGCTGACGGATATTAGCAAAGAATTGAAAGCGCAGTATGGCAGCGTAAAGGAGTTTGCCATTAATAGCGCGATCATAACCAATTTTGTGACTAATCAACCTGACACAACATACTTGGCTTTTGCAAGCTTCGCCTCCCGCCCGAGCCGAGCCGAAATACAGCGGATGGAAAATTGGCTAAAAGTAAGAATCAAGTCTGAAAAACTAAAGCTTGTCATAAACTAACAAGACGGGAATTTCCGTTTCGTTAGTTTATGATTTTAAGTAATTTACAATGCTTAATTTCCCTTTAAAGCCGCTAAATTTTCCTTTACCATTAAGAAATTAGGGTGTTCATATAGTATTTCTTCAAAAATCTTAATGGCTTCTTCTTTCTTGCCCTGCTCCTGCCTCACTAGTCCCAAAAGATTTTTAATCGCTGTTTGCATGGTTACTTCAATCAATTCATCATTTTCCGCTTGGAAATTCACCATTTCAATTTGCGCTTTATCATCCTCCATCACTTGATTTATTACCGTTTCGCATTCGGTGAATCTTTTTAAATCAAAATGCAAAAAAGCAATTTTATAAAGGATGCTCAATGATGGATCCTTAATATATAGTGATTGGTATCTATTGACTGCATTCTCTTTCAAGCCTATATTCTCCATTGCGATAGCATTCACCTCTAAAGCCAATAAGTTATCCGGATCCAGCATAATTGCATCATTGGTAACCAATGCGGCAGCAGTAAATTGTTCATATTCGAAATAAAATAAGGCTAGAGTATCTAACCAAGATTTTTCATCAGGATCGAGTGCAATAATTTGATAAATGGAATTTCGAATGACTATTACATCATTAAATCGCTTAGCCAAATTATAAACATCCATTTCCCGCTGATATTCAGGAGTTTCCTTTACACTGCTTTGTCCTACACTTAGCATCGTGGTGCTTGTCAGTAAGAATAGGATCATGAACACAATATTCTTTTTCATTTGATCGTATTTAATATTTAATTTGGTGAAATTAATCCTTTTTTTTGAGCCAATATTTTCAAAAGTCCGATAGCCTCTTCTTTATTATTACTAATTTTTCCGTCTAGGATCGCTTCTTTTATTTCTTCTTTCAAATCGCCAATGATGCGGGAGGGTTTAAGCTGGTATAATTCCATAATTTCTTCACCACTAACAGGAGGTTGGAAATTTCGCACATTATCCTTCTCCTCCACCTCTTGCATTTTCCGTTCCACAACATCAAAGTTATGGAGGAATCGCTTCACCTTAGTGGAATTTTTTGATGTCACATCCGCTCGGCAAAGCATCATTAATGCTTCTACATCATTGCCTGCATCAAACATCAGCCTTCTTATGGCTGAGTCAGTCACGGTTTCTTTTACCAATGGAATCGGTCTTAGGTGCAACTTCACTAAGTTCTGAACAAATTTCATTTTCTCGTTCATCGGGAGTTTCATCCGTCGGAAAATACCTGGCACCATCCTAGCCCCTTTGTCTTCATGGCCATGAAACGTCCAACCTTGCTTAGCATGAAATCTTTTGGTGGCTGGCTTAGCAATATCATGTAAAATAGCCGCCCAGCGAATCCATAGGTCATCAGTATTGGCAGATACATTGTCAAGTACTTGTAGGGTATGGTAGAAATTATCCTTATGTGATTTATCCTGTATGGTTTCCACACCTTGCAATTCCACTAATTCGGGAAAGATATACTTGAGCAACCCCGATATATATAAAAGTTTGAACCCGTAGGAAGGGACGGCGCTAAGAATAATTTTGTTAAGCTCATCTGCAATCCTTTCAGCAGAAACGATATTGATTCTCTCAGCATTTTGGCTAATGCCTTCGAAAGTGCTCGACTCAATATCGAAATTGAGCTGACTAGCAAAACGAATAGCGCGCATCATTCGCAATGGATCGTCAGAAAAAGTAATATCAGGTGCCAAAGGAGTTCTGATAATTTTTCGCTTCAAATCTTTCAACCCATCAAAAGGATCTATCAACTCACCAAAACTTTCATTCAATGACAAAGCCATTGCATTGATGCTGAAATCTCTTCTATTTTGATCATCTTCCAACGTGCCATCTTCGACCAATGGTTTACGGCTGTCGCTTCGGTAACTTTCTTTTCTGGCACCAACAAACTCCAATTCATATCCTCGCCATTTGATCATGGCTGTACCAAAATTCTTGAAAAAAATTACTTCGGAATCCTTTCCCAACTTATCAGAAACAGCTTTGGCAAGTTCCAAACCACTCCCAATACACATGAAATCTATGTCCTTGGAAGCTCTTCCCAAAAGCAAATCACGCACGTATCCACCAATCAAAAAAGCAGGGTAGTTCAATTTTTTTGCGCAATCGGCTACAAGGGTAAATATATCCTCCCGCAAAAGATGCTTTTTGAGATCGGCAGGCAGAATGGGCTTTTGCTTAGTTTTACTTTCTGTCATGGGTCAAATAATCCTTCAAAATTATACTAAAACTCAACTTCACCCAAATTACTTTGGTTATTTCCAAATTCACCAATTTATGAGTCTTGACCAACAGCACCATAAAAAGTAAATTTGCTTTATTTCCACATTAGTCTCAATAGTTTGAGGGCATTTTTGTAACTTTGTATCCCATAAGTCCAGCCCCACCAAAAATCACTTATGGCTTCCACAAAATACATTTTCGTCACTGGCGGTGTGACATCCTCTTTAGGAAAAGGAATTATCGCTGCGTCTTTAGCTAAATTGCTTCAAGCAAGAGGCCTAAGAGTCACTATCCAAAAATTTGATCCTTATATTAACGTAGATCCGGGTACCTTGAATCCCTATGAGCATGGCGAGTGCTATGTAACCAACGATGGTGCGGAAACTGATTTGGATTTAGGCCACTATGAGCGCTTTTTAAATACCCCAACCACACAGGCGAATAACGTTACCACTGGGCGTATTTACTATGATGTTATCAATAAAGAGCGCAGGGGGGAGTTTTTAGGCAAAACAGTTCAGGTAGTTCCGCATATAACCGATGAAATAAAGGCGAATTTTATTAAGCTCGCAGAAGATAACCAATACGATATTATCATCACAGAAATTGGTGGTTGTGTGGGAGATATTGAATCTCTTCCTTTTATTGAGGCGGTAAGGCAGTTTAAATATGATATGGGACCAAACAACACATTGGTGATACACCTCACCCTTGTGCCTTATTTGAAAGCTGCAAAAGAACTTAAAACCAAACCTACACAGCACTCAGTTAAGCAATTGCTAGAAGAAGGAATCCAACCAGATATTTTAGTTTGCCGATCAGAAAAACCACTCCCTAGTGAAATCAGAAGAAAAATTGCTTTGTTCTGCAACGTTGAGCTAAACTCTGTAATTGAGGCTTTGGATGCAGATACCATTTATGACGTTCCGCTAATGATGGCTAAAGAAAGGCTAGACCAGCGCGTACTTACTAAACTAAAAATCAAAAATACCAATCCACCTGATATTTCACATTGGAAAGAGTTTTTGGGTAGATTGAAAAACCCAACCAAAGCAGTAAAAATTGGACTGATTGGAAAATATGTTTCATTACCAGATGCCTACAAATCCATCATTGAGTCGTTTATCCACGCAGGGGCAGTCAACGAATGTTTGGTGGACGTGGAATTTATCTCCTCAGAAGAGATAGAAAGAGAAAATGTTATTAGCTATTTGAGTCATTTGGATGGTATTTTGGTTGCGCCAGGATTTGGAGCGAGAGGTATTGAAGGAAAAATTTTGGCCATCGAATATGCCCGTGAAAATAAAATACCGTTCTTTGGCATCTGTTTAGGAATGCAGTGTGCGGTAATAGAATTTGCAAGGAATGTAATGGGACTTAAAAATGCAGCTTCTACGGAAGTAAATCCAACTACTTCTGAGCCAATTATAGATATGATGGAAGATCAAAAATCGATTGTAGATAAGGGTGGCACTATGCGATTAGGCGCTTATGATTGTAAATTGAAGAAAAGCTCCAAAGCATACGCTGCCTATGGTGATACGATGATTTCTGAAAGGCATCGCCATCGCTTTGAGTTTAACAATAAGTATCTGACAGAAATGGAAAACGCCGGAATGTTGGCTACAGGTAAAAACCCAGATACGGGTTTGGTGGAAATAGTGGAGCTAAAAAACCACCCATGGTTTGTAGGAACGCAATTTCACCCTGAGCTAAAAAGTACGGTACTCAATCCGCATCCTTTATTTGTGAAATTTATAAAAGCTGCAATTGAAAATCAGCGGGAGGTAACCGCTTAATTAATCTAACATGGATAGAAATCAGTTTATTGGGATAATTCTTATCTCTATTTTGCTTTTGGTATATGTTGCATACTTTGCTCCAGAGTCTACTGCTCCGGTAGCACCCGGTGAGGTAGAAAATACCCAACAGCTGCCTAATCAAAATACTGACATAACCACTTCCTCCATTTCGGAAAATTCGGTTATGGATGATTCCTTCAGGCAAGCATTGGCCGGCCAAAAGTATGGCGCATTATCGCTTGCTATGGATGGATCGGCGAGAGATATAACACTTGAAAATGAGGATATAATAGTAGTAATCAATAGTAAAGGTGGCGAAATTAAAGATGTCCTTCTCAAAAAATACTTGACCTATGACAAAGCACCTTTGCACCTAATCAATAAGCAAAATAATGACTTTGCCTTATCCCTCCCGCTCAAAGCAGGCCTTTTGGATATTCGCGAATTGTATTTTGATATTGAAAGACAATCCAATGTTGAAGGTGATACCACTAGATTAATCTTGACTGCTAATGCAGGTTCAGGTAAATTTATTCGCCAAACGTACACCCTAGCACCCACTGGCTATGTGGTAAATTATAATATCCAATTGCAAGGGATGCAAAGCGAATTGGCAGGAGAGAATTTAGCCATTATTTGGAAACACGATATGCAGCGTGTGGAAGAGGATTTAGCCCAATCTAGGCAGCGATCTGGCATTACTTATTTTACAGCTGACCAAAGTTTCGAAGAATTAGCACCCACGAATGACGTGGAAGAAATAAAAGAAACACAAGACATCCTTTGGGCTGGAAATAAGTACCGTTTTTTCACGGCAGCAATTATCTCTGACAAAGGGTTCAAAAATGGATTGATCCGAGCCTCTGCTGAAAGCGAAAATGAAGAAGTAATAAAGAGTGGCGAGTTTCAATTAGACCTACCTATTAGCACCCTACAGGACCAAAACCTAGCCTTTTACTTTGGCCCAAACAGCTACAAAGTAATGAAGCAAGTCACGGAGGGTTTTGAAGAAAATGTTTATCTCGGCTATGTATTTGTGAGCTGGGTAAACAAGTGGATTGTCATTAATATTTTCTATTTCCTAGAGCAGTATATCAGCAATTATGGCATCATCATTATTATACTGGTGCTACTAATCAAAATGGCTCTGTTGCCGCTTTCATACAAATCGTACATCAGTATGGCCAAAATGAAGGTTTTGAAGCCAGAGCTTGATGAGCTGAAAGAGAAAGTAGGAGGTGATGCGTCCAAAATGCAAACAGAGCAAATGCAGCTCTATCGCAAAGTAGGTGTCAACCCGCTTAGTGGCTGTATTCCGGTAGTGCTACAAATGCCAATCCTATTTGCCTTGTTCTTTTTCTTTCCTAACTCCATTGAGTTGAGACAAGAAAGCTTCCTTTGGGCACATGATTTATCTACTTATGATGTGTTCTTCAGGTTGCCATTTACCATCCCATTTTATGGTTCGCACGTAAGCGCATTTACGCTGTTGATGACTGCCTCTACGATACTTTACACTTGGTCGAATAATCAAGTAAGTTCAGTAACTGGCCCAATGAAATCGCTGGGATATGCTATGCCAGTGGTATTTATGGTGGTGCTCAATAGCTTCCCTGCTGGTCTTAGCTTTTACTATTTCGTTTCCAACATAGTGACATTTGGCCAACAAGCGGTAATCAGGAGATTTGTAAATGACGATAAAATAAAGCTGATTCTTGAAGAAAACAAAAAGAAGAATGCGAATAAGAAGAAGTCTAAATTCCAACAAAGATTGGAGGATGCAATGAGAACCGGAGAAGAGCAAAAGAAGAAAAGTTTGCCTCCAAGTAAGAAAAAATAATTCGAAACAGTATATTATACAAATAAAAAATGGCGCTTCGAGAAGCGCCATTTTTGTTTGAACAACTCTGAGAAATTAATTTTATTTATTGAATCAAAATAAGGAATTATCGGAGGTACTATCAATATCGTGCTAGCTACCACAGCATTGCACTTCAAATTAATGATGAACAAGTGGAAAGCAACTTTTTAGATCTTTTGGTAAATTATAGTTTGGAATGTGTATTCTAATTATCTTAATCCATCAATAAAGGTAAGCCTTTTGTCAGGATCGACTAAATAGAAAAAATATGCCTCAATCAATAGCGTATAATTACAGCCACATAACCTTTAGCACAAAGCACAGGTACCCATTTATTGATGAAAATATTCAAGATGAATTATTCAAATACATCGGTGGTATCTGTAAAAACATGGACTTCAAACCGGTGAAAATTGGCGGGTATAAAGACCACATTCACATTCTATGTGTTTTGTCGCGGAAGATCGCATTGATGAAATTCATTGAAGAAGTAAAATCCCATTCATCTAAGTGGATTAAGACGAGAGGAGCAAAATATCAAAATTTTTATTGGCAAAGAGGATACGGTAGTTTCTCAGTAAATCCGGCTGATATCGCAATTGTGGAGAAGTATATTGAAAATCAGGCAGAGCACCATAAATCTAAAACATTTCAAGAGGAGTATATTGCCTTTTTGAAAAGACACAATGTGGAATACGATGAAAGATATTTGTGGGATTAATTCCGCACCCGTGGTGCTATAGAATGATGATTCGCATTTGTTCATAGCTCCGAAAGGCTATGCTAATGATTGGCGTTCCTTTGGTGGTAGGAAATTAATTAGATAGTAGGTGGTAGAAAGTCCGCACCAACAACATCAAAACACCAGGCTTGATAGAAGATAAAAGTAAAAATCAATGACAAAAAAAGCACCAACGGTGCGAAATCAATAGCCTTGGGTGAAGCCCAAGGTGAAAGGAGAATTTAACCAAAAGCACCAAGGGTGCGAAACCTATTGGGATTAATTCCGCACCCGTGGTGCTATAGAATGATGATTCGCATTTATCCATAGCTCCGAAAGGCTATGCTAATGATTGGCGTTCCTTTGGTGCTAGGAAATTAAATAGATAGTAGGTGGTAGAAAGTCCTTAACAACAACGCCAAAACACTAGGCTTGATAGAAGATCAAGGTAAAAATCAATAACCAAAAGCACCAACGGTGCAAAATCAATAGCCTTGGGTGAAGCCCAAGAATAGGAGAATTTAACCAAAAGCACCAACGGTGCAAAATCAATAGCCTTGGGTGAAGGTGAAAAGAAGAATTTAACCAAAAGCACCAACGGTGCAAAATCAATAGCCTTGGGTAACTCCAAGGTGAAAAGAAGAATTTAACCAAAAGCACCAGCGGTGCAAAATCAATAGCCTTGGGTGAAGCCCAAGGTGAAAAGAAGAATTTAACCAAAAGCACCAACGGTGCAAAATCAATAGCCTTGGGTGAAGCCCAAGAAAAGGAGAATTTAACCAAAAGCACCAACGGTGCAAAATCAATAGCCTTGGGCTTCACCCAAGGTGAAAAGAAGAATATAACGTGAATCACCACTAAACACCTCCAAACAAAAAAGGCTGCCTTTTAGAGACAGCCTCTTAAAATTCATAATTTTTACAATATCAGCCTTTATAGCTAATCCGGTAAATACAATTAGCGAAGTCATCAGAAACAAGCATTGACCCATCAGGCTGTACAAGTACATCTACTGGGCGACCCCAAGCTTCTTGGGTTTCCTCATTTAGCCAGCCTTCGGCAAAACTTTCATAGCTTGTTCCATTTTTATCATCATGCTTCACTAAGGCTACTCTATAACCAATTTTCTTACTTCGATTCCAAGAGCCATGCTCGGCTACAAAAATTTGATTATTATATTCGGGTGGAAACATTCCTCCCGCATAAAATTTCATTCCTAGTGGAGCGGAATGCGCATCCATTTCCTGCGCCGGCAAAGTGTAACTGATATTGGTGACTTTATTTCCAAATTCTGGATCAGCTATATCTTTCCCATGTAAATAAGGATATCCGAAATGTAATCCTTGCTCAGAGGCTCTATTGAGCTCACAAGGAGGAAGATCATCGCCCATCATGTCTCTGTTATTATCTGTAAACCAAAGCTCACCATTCTCAGGATTCCAATCGAAACCAACCGTATTTCTAACACCTTTTGCAAATATTTCCATATCACTTCCATCGGGATTCATTCTGGTGATGCTTGCATAAATTTCTTTTTCAGGTTCACAAATATTGCATGGAGCACCTACCGGCACATATAGCTTGTCATCAGGGCCAAATGCGATATATTTCCAGCCATGGTGACGATCGGCTGGTAATTCGTCGTAAATTAAAACAGGCTCTAATGGCGATTCTAAATTGGACTCAATAGAAGGGAATCTCCATATTTTATTGACTTCTGCTACAAATAAATCTCCATTTCTAAAAGCCACTCCATTTGGCATAAACAGCCCTTCTGCAATCACATATTTTTGATCTGCTTTATTGTCGCCATCCGAATCGACTAATGCATATACCTTATCACCTTGACGATTGCCAACAAATATTGTCCCATTATCACCTCTTGCTAGCGACCTTGCATTGTCAACATCAGATGCCCAAAGCTCAATTTCGAAGCCTTCTGGGAGTTTGATGGTATGAAGCGGGAGGCCTTCTACGGCTCCGCCCAGCTCTATGCTTGGTTCATTTGCGACAGTTTGGGCTTGTTTTTGCTCACATGCGCTGAGCAAACCTAGAAAAACAACACTAATAACTAAAAGCGATTTTCTATCATACCTCATAATATCCATAATTTGATTTTTGAAAATTTTACCAGAAAGTTAAGAAACCTAATCTTATTAAATGGATACAGATGTGTTTTTCCCCTCTATTAAGCTTAATTTTGCAGCATGCTTTCGATAAATGATCTCTCTTATTACATAGGTGGAAGACCCATCTATGAAAATGCCAATCTGCATATTAAACCTAAGGACAAAATAGGGCTTATTGGCCTTAATGGAACTGGTAAATCAACGCTGCTGAGATTGATTGTCGGTGATATAAAAGCTGATGGGGGCGGCATACAAAAAAGTAATGATTGTACCCTTGGATTTTTGAACCAAGACTTACTTTCTTATCAGTCAGAAAATTCCATCTTGGAAGTGGCTATGGAGGCTTTTGAAGAAGCTCTTCATGTCAAAAACCAAATAGATAAGGTGCTTAAAGAAATGGAACTTGACTATCAAGATTCCCAAATTGAAAAACTTGCCAAGCTCCAGGAGCGATTTGAAGCCTTAGATGGCTATACTATGGAGGCAAAAGCAGGTGAAATCCTAGAAGGAATTGGTTTTACCACCTCTGAACTATCGCGCCCATTGAAAACCTTTTCGGGCGGGTGGAGAATGAGAGTAATGTTGGCTAAACTTCTTTTAGAAAAGCCTTCCCTCCTATTGCTGGATGAACCAACCAACCACTTGGACTTACCTTCCATCCAATGGGTAGAAAACTACCTCCGCAATTATGAGGGTTCTGTCGTAGTGGTTTCTCACGATAGACGATTCCTAGATGCTACCATCAATAAAACGGTGGAAGTAACTAATGGACAGCTCGTGTATTACCCGGGCAATTATTCATTTTACTTGCAAGAGAAAGATCAGAGAAATGAAATTCAGCGAAATGCTTATGAAAATCAGCAGCAAAAGATAAAGCAGACAGAGAAGTTTATTGAGCGATTCAGAGCAAAAGCTACCAAAGCCAGGCAAGTACAAAGCAAGGCCAAGATGCTCGATAAAATGGATAAAGTTGATGATGTAGTAGAAACAACGGCTGCCGTAAACTTCAAATTCAAATTTAACCAACAACCTGGAAGGCACATTATGCAATTGGAAGATGTGTCTAAAGCATACGGCGATTTGAAAATACTTCAACATACGCATGCCATTATTGAGCGGGGGGATAAGATAGCCTTGATTGGTGCCAACGGCAAAGGCAAGTCTACCCTATTGCGCATCATTGCAGGAACGGAACCTGTAGATGGCAAAAGGCAAGAGGGGTATAACATCATTAGGGCCTTTTTCGCACAGCATCAATTGGAATCGCTCGACCTGGAAAATGAAATCCTACAAGAGCTGGTGCAAGCGGGTACTGATAAATCGGAAATGGAACTCAGAGGTGTTTTGGGTTGCTTTCTGTTCGGTGGTGAGGATGCTTTCAAAAAAATAAAAGTGCTGTCTGGTGGAGAAAAATCAAGAGTAGCACTTGCCAAAACTTTGATTTCAGAGGCAAATTTCTTGCTTTTGGATGAACCGACCAACCACCTAGATATGCTATCTGTAAATATCTTAGTGCAGGCATTAGACCAATATTTAGGCAGTTTTGTAATTGTATCTCACGATAGGCATTTTGTGTCGCAAGTAGCCAACAAAATATGGTATATCGAGGATCTTGAGATCAAAGAATATCCCGGCACCTACGATGAGTTCGAAGTTTGGTATAAGGAAAGAGAAAAACGACTTGCTCAAGAAAAGGCCTCAGAAAATACTTTTGTGGCCAAAAAAAAAGTAGAGCCCGCCATACAAGTGAAGAAAACTACTAATAACCACGGAGAACTTAAAGTACTTCAAAATGAACTGAAGACTATAGAGGAAATAATCGCTCAACTAGAAAAAAAGAAAACGCAATTAGAAGGAGAACTTGCCAAACCTGAAATATTTGGGAACTTCGAAAAACTCGCTAAAGTGAATGGAGAATTTGAAGAATTGCAGCAAAAACTTGTGAAGAATAATAAAGATTGGGAGGCACTATTTCTTAAACTTGAGGAAGCCTAATTTGGCCAATTAAAAGAAATCTGCGTTGAATAAGACTATGAAAAAATTACTAAATCATACCATATTGTTTATTCTGTTGGTAAACCTAAATGGATTTGCTCAGAGAAACCCTGGCAAACTATGGGAAGATAAAGTTTTTGAGCCGCAATTTCGGTCTGTAATGGCATTTCCGGCTGGGAATATGCCACAAGCTTTATTACAACCTTCGGTGCTTGGCATGAATGAAGGCAGGCCAATGGTTTTACTATTTGATGAGCTGGCAGATGAGTTCGACAATTATTTCGTGGCGCTAGTTCATTGTAATTACGATTGGAAAGAATCAAGTCTATACCCGATGGATTACCTCGATGCTTACAATGAATTTCCAATACTTGACTACAATTTTAGTAGGAATACGCTCGTAAATTATGTGAATTATCAATTTCAAGTTCCCCAAGTGAAAATACCAGGGAACTATGCATTGGTGGTTTATAGGAATAGGAATCAAGATGAAATTGTCTTTAGTAAACGAATTATGTTTGTAGATAATCAAGTAAATGTAGGCGGGAATATAGCTATTTCGGCAGGTGTTGAGCAGCGAAATACACATCAACAAGTAGAATTCACCATCGCCTATCCAAACTTAGATTTAAACAACCCTTCACAAGAAATAAAGGTGTTAGTCCGCCAAAATCAGCGGTGGGACAATATGCTCGTAGATTTGAAGCCGTTTAGGGTGCAAGAAAATCAGCGATTATTAGATTACCGCAATTTCAATTTAAATAACAATTTCCCTGGAGGAAATGAATTTCGATTTTTTGATCTAAGGACGTTGAATTTTACTGGACAAAATATCGCCAACCTCAACAAGGATCAAAATTTTTATATCGCAACTATTGGTGCAGATGCGCTACGAGGTGGGCAAGCTTACAGCGAAGTATTGGACATCAACGGCAATTTTATTGTGCAGAATAATGATTTACCCACCGGACAACGAGATCCTGATTACGTGCTTACTGAGTTTTTCCTGCAATCAGAAAAAATTGATGGTAAAGTAAACCTTATGGGTGCCCTGACCAATTGGGGTGGATTTGAGGAAGCCGAAATGGAGTATGATTCTAAGACAAAAGGTTATCGAACAGAAATATTCGTGAAGCAAGGTTGGTACGATTACTCCTATACTGTAGATAGCAAAACCCTCCCGCCCTATTATTTTGAGGGCAGCAGATTTGAGACAGAAAACCTTTACGAAATTATAGTTTACTACCGGCCGATTGGCGCACGTGGTGATTATATCATTGGCTATCAAAAGATTGAAGCAAATAGACGTAGAGATTAAAAAAGACCCTTATCCTGATAATCTTACTCTATTAAATCTAGACGCCACTTTCCGTTCTATTTTAAAAGCGATTTAAACGCAGAGAACGCCAAGATGAAGACGCGGAGAGCGCGAAGAGAAAGAAAATCACTTGTTTGCGAGCTTTGCGAAAAACTTTGCACCACTTGCGGGTAAAAAAACCTAAGAATAAAGAATCTTATGAACTTTAGAGATTAAGCTATTGGCTCAATCTTCTTTAGGTGAATAATTTCATTGGCCCCTTGATTTGCAAAATCTACCATTCCGAACCCTTTATGGGTAAGCGCTCCAAGACCATTTTGGTAGATAAATTCCTGAACCTCTTTGGCTGCGTACAAAATAAAAGGAAATGTATAGCCTCTTATTTCGAAACGGACATCTTGATCAAATACTGAATAAATACGAGCGAATTTTTTCTGTTTTTCTTCTAGTTTTTGTAAATATTCCACATCGGGAACAAGTTCGAATTTTGAAAAATTCTCTAAATCTTCTAGAGAATATTGCCCGTGATCGGTCATTCTAGCCAAAGTAGAGTCAAAAAGTAAATCAGAGAATTGATCTGTTGTGGGGTAGATAAATTGCTTATTTTCAGGATCTTCAAATATCGGATCTTTCAAAACAATTGGCGAAATACAAATGAGCTTTTGGTTATCGCTAAAAGTTGGCATTTTTTCCAATTCTACCTCGCTTGGCTCCAACTGCAATCCTCCCAACTGCACGAGATTGGAAGAGCTGAACTGCTTGAGGAGATACTCAATAAAATCTTCATCACTTGATGATAAAACTAATGTAACTTTTTGACTTAAGTAATGTAATCCATTTCTGCTAACCTTCGTTTGACCTTTTAACCCTGAAAAATGATAAAACTTGAAATTAAAAAAATGATTATTTCCGCCTTTCAACAGCAACCCTTTGATCAACTGTGAAAGAAGATGCTGATGATGGAAAGGAAGAACAGCACCCCTGTTTTTCAGATTAAAAATTATTCTTATTCTCATTAAGATTAAAAAATTACAGAAAACACTTAAATTCACATACAAGTAAGTGATTGAAATTTAGTTTAGAAAGAAAAATCCAGAATAAATTCAGATTGGCTCTTATACGTTAAACCTAAAGTGCATTACGTCGCCATCTTTCACTAAATATTCTTTTCCTTCAATCTGCAATTTACCAACTTCTTTACAGGCTTGTTCCGAGCCGTGTTTGATGTAATTATCATAACCAATAACTTCAGCTTTGATAAAACCTCTTTCGAAATCAGTATGAATCACACCAGCGGCTTGTGGAGCTTTCCAGCCTTTACGAATAGTCCATGCTCTTACTTCTTGCACTCCAGCGGTGAAATACGTCACCAGTCCCAAAATGGAATAAGATGCATTAATTAATTTACTAAGACCGGACTCTGTAACTCCGTATTCCTCCATGAAGATTTCTTTTTCCTCTGCTTCCAGTTCAGATAACTGAGACTCCAAACTTGCGCAGATTACAATAACCTCAGCACCTTCTTCATCCGCCTTAACTTTAAGCACATTTACATGCTCATTCCCAGTATGGATCGCCGATTCGTCCACGTTGGCTACGTAGATTACTGGTTTTATCGTCAGCAAAAAAGAATCCTCAATTAATCCTTTCTCTTCATCAGAGAACTCAAAGCTTCTAGCGTTATATCCAGCATCCAAATGGTTTTTCAAACGAGTGAGAAATTCCATTTCTTTGCGGGCTTTGGCATCACCTGTTTTTGCCACCCGCTCTATTTTAGAAATCTTTTTATCAACAGCCTCAATATCTTTCAATTGCAATTCTGTATCAATCACTTCCTTGTCGAAAAGTGGGTCTACACCACCACTCACGTGAACTATGTTTGGATCATCAAAACAACGGATTACATGAACAATCGCGTCTACTTCACGGATATTGGCTAAAAATTTATTTCCCAAACCTTCCCCTTTGCTGGCTCCTTTTACCAAACCGGCAATATCCACAAATTCAATTACCGTAGGCAATACTTTGTGAGGTTTTACCAATTCAGCTAGTCGATCCAGCCTTGAATCAGGCACATATACAACACCCACATTTGGGTCGATGGTACAAAAAGGAAAATTGGCAGCTTCAGCCTTGCCATTTGATAATGAATTGAATAGTGTTGATTTACCTACGTTTGGCAAACCGACAATTCCACACTGTAGTCCCATAGAAAATGATCAAATCTTAAATATATGGTATTGCTTATACCCTTGAATAAACTCTTTTACCGACACCCTAATAACAGTATACACTGGAATAGCAGCGATCATTCCAGGAATGCCGCCAAGCGATGCGCCCGCAAAGATAATGACAAAAATTTCCAAGGGATGCACTTTTACGCTTCTGGAGAAAATAAATGGTTGCAATACAATATTGTCGGTGACTTGAACCACAGAAAAAACAGAAACAATTTTAATAATGAGCCAGTAAAATTCTGGCGTTCCAAATGTAATCGGCATGGTAGATACACCTACTAAAATGCCAAAAGATGCACCTAAAATAGGTCCGGCATAAGGGATCAAATTGGCCAAAGCAGCAAATAAAGCGATTACCAACGCGTATTTTATACCAAAAATGGACAAGCCAATAGCTGCCATGCTGAATATAGCAGCCATTTGAAATAAAAGCCCTAAAAGATAATAGGATAAGAGTTTTTCTATTTTGGATACTGCAGCTATGGACACTTCAAAGTATTGATTAGGTATAAGATTGATTAATTGCTTTCGGATAAGTCCTTTTTCATAAAGTAGAAAAAAGGTAATAAAACTGACGGCAATAATACCAATAGATACATTTCCGGTAAATGATAAAATCCCATTGATAAGAGCCTCAAGCTTGATACTCGATGAGAAGTTTTCCCAACTTTCGGAGAGGTTATCTATAAAAAAGCCTGGCTCAGTATTAATGAAATCATAACCATATAGGAACTCCTCTATTCTAGTAATAGGCTCTGTCAATCTCGAAATCAAATCTTGATAATTGATGCTACTAAGCACCATTACCTGCTCTGAAATTAAAGGAATAAATAATAAGACAAAAAGGGTGATTATTATAATGAAAATGGCGAATGACGCAATTACGGCAAACACTCTGGGAATCATTACCGAGAAAATATGAATTTGGCTAATCCGGTTATTTAGTGGCCTTAAAAGAGCCGATAACACCATGGATAAAACGAAATAAATAAAAATATTGGAAAAGAAAATAGCAAGCAGAATAAATACAGCTATCCCAACAATAAGATATAGGAGTGTAATTCTGGTTTTCATGAATACTTTTTTGCCAAATTTAAAAAATAAAGCTCCAAGTTTCTAAGGAGCTATAAAATTTTTGAATCTAGAGCTTAAGAAGAGTTGCTAATCAAAAATGATTCAAAGATATCTTTCGTGTTGCATGATAATTCATTTTTAATTTTTCAAAAAATGAAATGAAAATTTTTAACTTTCAATACTTTTTATTATTTTTCAATTATCAATTAAAAAATATTTGTTATGAAAAAATTTAAATTTCACATAGGGTTACTCATTTAGGCCACTAAACATTGTTTATCAATGTATTAAGTAGTATATTAGAGTATAAAATCACCCATATGAAACTACTTCAATTAGACCGAAAAACCTTTGAAAAGCAATTTGGAGACAAATCTTCCTGCTATGCTTATTTAGCCAAATTAAAATGGCCAAATGGCTATCACT
>JBDNFI010000102.1:0-15770 GCA_041689935.1 Cyclobacteriaceae bacterium | reverse complement strand
TGCTCCTCAGCAGAGCCTACTTCCGCTTTAACCAGTATTGCAAAAATATAATTTGTAAACCACATTCAGGATTTATTCAAATGTGTAAATTTGTATCAGGATTTTTAATCATAAAGTGTAAACTTTTTTCAGGACGAGACAAAGTGTAAACTTTTTTCAGGACGAGACACTCCTTCAACCGTCCTCTGTCAACCGTCAACTACCTGAAAAGTCCAAGCGGACGATTGAACTAGGTTAGTGGAGATAATGTCCTGATGATGTAGTTATTTTGGCTGCTTTCCATCAACCGTCCTCTGTCAACCGTCAACTAACCTGAAAAGTCCAAGCGGACGCTTGAACTAGTTTAGTGGAGATAATGCCCTGACGATATAGTTATTTTGGCTGCTTTCCTTCAACCGTCCTCTGTCAACCGTCAACTAACCTGAAAAGTCCAAGCGGACGATTGAACCAGGTTAGTGGAGATAATGTCCTGATGATATAGTTATTTTGGCTGCTCTCCTTCAACCGTCCTCTGTCAACCGTCAACTACCTGAAAAGTCCAAGCGGACGATTGAACTAGGTTAGCGGAGGCAATGTCCTGATGGTATAGTTATTTTGGCTGCTCTCCTTCAACGATCCTCTTTCCTCCATCAACCATCAAGACATTGGGTATAAAAATTCACCAAAGTTTCCATGTGGGACGGAAAAGAGAATTCTTGCTCTATTTTTTGTTTGTTTCTTGGAAGATAGCCCCAATCCATCACTTGCTCCATTGCATCGGCAAAGCCATCAATATCTCTTTCCTCCACTAAGATTCCATGTTTCCCATTTTCTACTAGCTCTGGTATTCCGGCGTGGAATGTTGAAATTACAGGAAGCTCCATAGACATTGCTTCCATTAAAGCATTTGGGATTCCTTCCGTATTTCCATTTACTGTGATACTATGGTGAATAAAGGCATGAGATTTTTCTAAATACTCCTTTGTTTGGTCTCTATTTAGCCAACCAGGAAATTCAATATGTTCATTTAGACCTTGCTGAGTAGCATAAGATTTTACAGACTCCAAATTAGGCCCACCTCCACCTAGAATTAATTTCACATTCTTTCCTTTTTCTCTTAGCTTTTTGAATGCTTTTATAGCTTCCAATTGGCCTTTTCGCTCTTCAAAATGGGCGACTTGAAAAAATAAAAAGGGTTCTGTTGGATAATCTTTCTTTTGTCTTGTAAAAAAATCTGTTCGTGTACCGGAATGTAAAATCAAATGCTTGTCAATGGAAATACCTTTTCTTTTCAGGTTTTCGCGTAAAAATTCGCATACGAAAGTGGGAAAGACCATTGGGTCTGCAAGCATCTTCTTAATCTCTTTTACATAAGAGTTTCGTTCCAGATGAAAAGAGGCATCATGTCCTCGAAAAGAAACAATAATGGGTATTTGAGGAAAATCAGATCTTCGAAAATTTTGATAGAAACGCAATGCCTCATACCCAAAATGACAATGGATAATATCAGGTTTGATCTGGGTTACGAGTTTGTCGATTTGTCTCTGGTACGCAGCGTTCTTAAAGCTTAGCTTCAGATCGTAAATCTCTCCCCACCACTTAAGTTTCCTTAGTATTTTATTTTCCAAATAGGGAATTTCAATTACATGATCGAAAGGAAACTGATCCGGATTGTTCCGCTTGGTGCATAGATAGGAAACATCAAACTCTTTACTCAAACCAAGCACCTCATTATATATGAAAGTGGTCGTTGGATTTCCAAAATAGTCTGAAATGGCGAGAATTTTTTGAGGCATGATTTAAAGCACCTTATCCTGGGTATTTGAATTTAATGAGCTTAACAAACTAAGTAAACATAAAACATCAAGCAATCTATTGAGGCTAAATCTTATTTCTCTTCCAGGCGGCTAAGGAAAGTAAAGCCCATTCGCTATTTGCATCCAAACTTAGAGATTTCAATCTATCAATATCTATTATTTCAGAAAGAGAATTTCCATCATTATCAATTTCTGAACGAATTTGCTGTATTTCTGGCATTTGCATCCATTTATTCAAATCGATTGAAAAGCCTTGCTTTGGCCTATTTCTTATACTTACTGGCCAATAATCTTCCATAGCATCTCTTAGTATTTTTTTGTTTTGAGTGGAATCAATTTTAAAACTAAGTGGTAATGAAAGACAAAATTCTGCAAACTGTTGATCTAGGAAAGGTGCTCTCAATTCTAATCCATTTGCCATTGAAGCTCTATCGCTTTTTACCAAAATATCTCCCGGCATATACTCTATAGTATCGAGTAATAAGCCATCTGAAGGGCTATTTGAGAAATTTACATCTTTTGCTCGTGCATAAGATGGTTGTATGCCCAAAAGAGCTTCTATATCCCTATTTGAAAAATAGGTGTTTTGGTCGTTGTGGATTTTATCAAAACCACTTTGGCTTTTTATGCTTTTATTTAAAAAATTATAATGAGCAAGATTTTGAGGTGACGTAATATTTAGAAAAGACACGTTCTTAATCAAAAACATTTTAAACCATTCTTTCCAATTTATATCACCGTCTTTACCTTCTTTAATTTTTAAAAGATTAGAATACCAATAGCTGTAGCCACCCAACAATTCATCTGCACCATCACCCGTGAGAGCTACTTTGGTAAATTCTTTAGCCTTTTTACAGATAATGTAGGTAGGTACTATGGAAGAATCAGCAAATGGTTCATCTAAATATTTTGAAATATTAAGGAATTCCTTTCCAAAGTCAACGTCCGTAGAGTTTACCTCAATTAATTCTATCCCATACTTAGTAGAAAGTTCTCTAGCATATTTCATTTCACTATCATCTTCAAACTCAAATGAAATGGCTTTCACATCCTTATTAATTCGTGCAGCTAGTGCTACAACTGTACTTGAATCGAGGCCCCCACTTAGAAAAGCAGCAACAGGTACATCTGCAATTAATTGCTTCTGGATAGATTGAAGTAAAAGATGGCGGAATTGATCAATTGCATCAGTATAAGAGAGGTTTACCTGTGCAATATTTGGACTCCAATACCTCCACATTTTAATATCCCCATTGCTAAAGGTAAGCGCATGAGCGGGAGGTAAGACATGAATATTTTCATAAATAGTGCACATGGGATTTACATATCCCTTTTTCAGAAAATTGGCCAAAGCAGCCTGAGAGATTTTTGGCTTAATCAGGCCAGAAGCTAAAATTCCTTTAATCTCAGAAGAAAAAACGAACTCACCCTCCTTCCCCCTAGCATAGTAAAACGGTTTTTCACCAAAACGATCCCTTGCACAAAAGAGACTTTGCGTATTTTGATCCCAAATGGCTAATGAAAACATCCCCGGTAAGGATTCTGGTAATTTGAATCCATGCTCCTGATACATGGCAAGTATCAATTCAGTATCAGAATCGTTTTGATAAGGATAGTGATAATTTCCCTTTAAGGTGTTGTACCCATATATTTCACCATTAAAAGTAATACAGGAGGTTGAATCCCTATTTACCATTGGTTGAACCCCTCCTTCCAGATCAACAATACTTAATCTTACATGCCCAAGGATGCATGTATCAAACTCATAATACCCGTCTCCATCCGGTCCACGATGTTTTATTGCATCCATCATGGGTTTCATTATGATTGCCTTATCCTCTTTTTTTTCACTAAATACTATTCCAGCAATCCCACACATTAATTTATTTTAAATTTAATTTTAGAAATCATTTTTTATGCTTTGAAGTATGCTTTAATTTTCCAGCTTAGAATAGTCAAAAGTCTTAAATCTGGTTGATTATCCAAGATAAAGATTGAAACGATATTGTTAAAATAACCTCCAAAGAAATAGGAAAAAAATGAATATAGCGATTGTAACAGGCTCGAATGGCCTTATTGGAAGTGAAGCAGTGAAATTCTTCTCACAACAAGGCTTTAAAGTTATTGGCATTGATAATGATATGCGTGCTTACTTCTTTGGAGATGAAGCAAGCACAAAAAAGAACGAAAGTAAATTAATTGAATCCGTTCCGAATTTTGAAAGTCTATCTCTTGATATTAGAAATCAAAAAGATATCGAAGCAGTATTTGAAAAGTATGGTACAGACATCAAATTAGTGGTACATACTGCGGCACAACCTTCGCACGATTGGGCTGCGAAAGAACCATTGACAGATTTCACAGTGAATGCAAACGGCACATTGGTAATGCTTGAAGCAACTCGAAAATTTGCTGCAGATGCAGTATTTATTTTTACCAGTACTAATAAAGTATATGGCGACACCCCTAATTACCTCCCGCTTGTTGAAACCGAAACTCGCTGGGAAGTAGATCCTGCTCATGGATATGCGGAATTTGGGATCGACGAGAAAATGAGTATTGACCATTGCAAGCATAGTTTGTTCGGAGCCAGTAAGGTTGCTGCAGATGTATTGGTGCAGGAATATGGACAGTATTTTGGGATGAAAACTGTTACTTTCCGTGGTGGATGTTTGACAGGACCAGCCCATTCAGGTGCAGAATTACATGGCTTTTTGGCATATTTAATTAAATGTGCCGTATATAAAAAGCCTTATACCATATTTGGATATAAGGGCAAGCAAGTTCGGGATAATATCCATAGTTATGATTTAATAAACGCGTTCTGGCATTATTATCAAAATCCAACACCGGGTGCAGTATATAATATGGGCGGTTCACGTCACGCAAATATTTCTATGCTTGAAGCTATCGCTACGATAGAGCAATTATCTGGACATACCTTAAACTATACTTTATCGGATCAGGCACGTATTGGAGACCATATCTGGTATATAAGTGATGTGCGCAAATTTGAGCAGGACTATCCCGATTGGAAATACAGCTACAATATGGAACGCACCTTAAAAGAAATGATCGCCGCAGCAGAAAGAGGAGAATAAATGATACTTGTAAGACTTTGGGGTGGACTAGGCAATCAATTATTTCAGTATGCTACGGCGAAAGCTTTGGCTATTAGAAATAATACAATCTTGAAGATTGATTTAAGTCTGCTAGAAAACCAAACAAAAGGACCTTTGGAGCCACAAAGAGAATTTGATTTGAAGGTTTTTAACATTTCACCTGAATTTGCAAGCGAAAGTGAAATCAAGTTTTATAATCCTCCTTCTAATAATTTATTTGATAAATTAAATGCTAAATGGCTAAATTTACGGTTCCCAAATAGAACTTATATTGAAAAATATTTCCATTTCGACAAAAGCATAAACGCTCTTCCAGACAATACTTGCCTTGTCGGAAATTGGCAAAGTCCAAAATATTTTCAAGACGTTGATCATGAGTTGAAAAAGATAATATCGTTTAGGGAAGATATTTCTGAATATTCAAAAGAGCTCGCAAAAGAAATAAATCAGACTAATTCGGTTTGTATAAATGTGCGTAGAAGCGATTATATAACACATCCTGAATACAGTAAAATATTGGGATTCAAAGGGCTTGAATATTTACTCCCAGCAGTAGAAAAAATAAAAAAGAGCGTTGAAAATCCTTCCTTTTATATCTTCTCAGATGATATAAAATGGTGCGAAGAAGTACTACAACCAAAAATTGGCGGGAGGGTGATTGACCATAGCCATAAAGGCTGGAAATTTGGAAATTACTTGCAATTAATTAGTCTATGCAAGCATCAAATTATTCCTAACTCCACCTTTGGTTGGTGGGGAGCTTGGCTTAATCAAAACCCAGACAAAATCGTGATTGCACCTAAAATATGGTATCAAGATGAAAATTTTGATACTAAGGATTTGTGTCCAATTGATTGGATAAAAATATAGCCCTATTTTTTGACACCAATCACAAATAAACCAAAGGCTAGCAGTTCATTAGAATGATTCCCCTTCTGGCTGAATTTTTTCAAACTTGATAGCATTATTCTTCTTGCAATTTCAAATAAGAAGCCTTTTTTCACTTGAGGTGCATATTTATCGGAGGCAGTTTTTAAGTAATGTATCTCCTGTGCTAGGTACTCAAAGTAATTACCATTATGATCTATGCTTTCTAAATTTATATTGTTTTGCTCAAACCAATGCTCATAAAAATACCTACTAAAACCCGTTGAATAATGGTAGGGTGCAAAATGAGTGATTGAACAAAATGGAGCTGTAATTAATAATTTCCCTCCTGGCTTTAAAACTCTGGAAAACTCTTTGATAGCTGCCATTGGGTCGGGTATATGCTCAAATACTTCCGTACAAAGGACCACATCGAAGATTTCGTTTTCAATAGGGATATCAATAATATCCGAAACTATATTTATTTGAGAGTAATCCCACTCTCCTTCTTGCATTCCAGTTCCATCACCTTTACCATCATATTGATTAAAATCCTGACTTACGTATTCTAAATGGCTACAATATTTTTTGTACTGGCATTCACCTGCACCTGCATCCAATATTTTAAGACCTGTAGGTAATTCTAGTAGTTTATCCTTTATCCAATTTTGCCTATCGCTAAGATTGTTTAAACCAATATCACTATAATCACCCAATAAGGCTCTATTTATCTTATGTGCTAAACTCATTATTTATTTGTAAAAGTTTTAAGGAATAATTTCCATGTTAGTCCGCTAGATAACTTTCTATTATCTAAGGAAATTGACCGAACAAAATTATAGAGTCTTTTTCGACTTGTAAGGCTTTCATCAGCAAATAACCAAAAGTAATAATTCGACAATAAACGATTTATATAATGCTTGGGTAATCGCTTTTCAATTTCTGGATAATGCTGGATTTTAGACCATACTTCAATCTGTCGAAAATAATTATTGGAGCCAGCTACACTTAAATTCCCAGGATGTCTTCTTATTAAGCCAGTATATTCGGGTATCACAAATATCTCGGAGATCGCAGCCACTCTGATAAAACATTCAGCGTCAATATTAATCTTTATTTGCTCGTTAAATCTGATGTCCTTAAACAATGAATGATGAAAAGTACAGGCGGTTGGATATAGGGCCACTTGCATGGCATACTCCAATGAATCTTTGAAATTATTTACAACAATCTTTTGATGATCCTTAGTAATCTCATTCTCAAAAAAGGCAATAAAACTTCGAAAAAAGGCTTTTTTCAAATTTGAATCTTGAATGGCCTTATGATGCAATTCAAGATGATTGGGTTTCCATAAATCATCTGAATCTAAAAAGGCAAAATATTCACCTTTAGCATTAGCAATAGCTGTATTTCTGGCTGCTCCAGCGCCGGCATTTTTTTGTTTGATAATTCTAAAACGGTCATCTGTAAAAGACTCAAGAATACTTACCGAACCGTCTGTTGAGCCATCATCAACGGCAACTAATTCCCAATCTTGGAATGATTGATTTAGTACGGTATTCAATGTTTCTAACAAAAAATCTTCTCTGTTATATACAGGCAATAAAATGGAAAAAAAAGGCATTTTAACTATATCAAGTCCAAGAATGATTCACTCGAAGATTACTATCCTTCCTTACAAAACATATATCGCATTGAGCCATAGCATTATCACTTGGCCGGCGTGAGAACCCTGGAAAGTCATAGGGCACAAAGGATTTATCGTCCATATACCTTATAATTTCAGCCACTAATGGCTGGCCTGGAGTATCATCCGCTTCTTGAAGAGAGCATTCAATAAAAAAAACCTCCACTGTTTCAAATAATAAATCACCTCCTTCTAGCGCACGAATTTCGAATCCCTGAATATCCATTTTTACAAAATCAGGATATTGGATACTCCCATTTGATAATAGATAATCAATAGTCTCAACTTTTATTTCTCTTTGTTTGCCCGAAGCAATCAGGTCCACATCCTTCTCTGGTAAAAAAGAAGAGCCCTTCAAATCATCCCAAATTGTTAGGATCAGAGTTTCTCGTTGGTTACCAACACCAAATGGAAAAAATTTAGAACCTAGATATTGGGAAGATAACCGTTCGAGTTGAGGCCAAAACTCTACTTGAGGTTCGAATAGCATCACCTTAGAATTTGCATAATATTTTAAAAATAATTTAGACCAGTTGCCATCATTTGCTCCAAGATCTAGGAGAACATTACAAGTAATTCCCTTCTTTTTTAAATCTTTAAAAAGATACTCCCATCCATCAGCATATAAAGCCGTATCATAATCACTACTCGATTTAATTAATTTGTAATCGAATGGCTTTAATATTCCATTGATAATTTTACCTAACATATTAATTATTAATTATTATTGAAGCATTATAATAGGTCCAAATTTTTGAAGGAGTATCTTGAGTAGGAAAAAAATTATTATCATAATATATTTTCTCGGTCTCATTTTTAATTAAGTGACCATCCCAAATATCTGAATTTAAAAAATGAACTGAATTAAATTCATCCAAAAACATCTCTTTTAAATCATTCATCCAATAATTTAAAGGAGCTTGTAGGCTCATTTTTCTTTTGTTTAATCTAATTCTATCATCCAGCTTACCTTCCATAGAGCTCCTTAATAGTCTCTTAGTAAATCCAGAACCTGCTAGATAATCAGCAGGAAGTGAATAAATAAAATTAACTATCCTATGATCCAAAAAAGGCATCCGTATTTCTACACCATAATTCATAGAAGCCCTATCAAAATTTCTGAGCAGTACAGGTAGTAAACCAGAATGAAAATCATTATATAATAAGTTCAAATAAGGGTCATCAATATCATCAGATTGAAAATTTGAGTATCTTGAATAAGATTCATGAAATTCTGGTTTTAACCATGGATCCCATTGAACACTTTTTGACCAGTTTAACCTATTTCTTTTTACTAATAACTTGCTCAACAATTTAGACTTCCTCAAGGCAGACTTTAATCTACCTGAAATGTCATTTCTATAATTACAAACATCTAAACCATCAGATAATTCAAAACCAGCATAGATATCCCTGAATGTATAAAAATTATCTTGATTTGAAATTCTTTGAGCAATATTTATGCATTCTTTTATTTGAGAAGTGTATCCAAACATTAGCTCATCTACACCATGTCCATCCAAAGAAACCTTAAATCCATTATCGGACATGCTTTTATAAACCATACTAATCACTTCAATTGGAGTAAGATAAAAATTATCAAATTTGGTTAATGATTTAGTCAGCTCATGTGGCAAATTCTTAATATCCGGAATAATAATATTATGCAAATCGGTATTAGCTACGACAATTTTCGCATTATCGATTTCGTCTAAGGAAGTATTAGGGAAACTTACTGTAAATGCTTGCTGCCAATTACTAGGCAACCGCTCAATTGATTTTTCATTTCTGAACAAATAACGAATAATGCTATAAACTGAGGATGAATCCAATCCACCACTCAGGGCCGTAGCTATGGGAACATCACTTCGCAATCTAATCTTGATAGAGTCTGTTAATAACTCGGTAAACTCATTGACAGCTTGATCAAAAGAATGTAAATAAGGCCTTATATAATCTGTAGTATTCCACCACTTGATTTGTGAGCCAACTAACTTGTCTTGGATAACTAGTAAGCACCCAGGCTGGACCTGGTAAATGTTATTAAATAGTGTTTCACCTCTGCTTTCAAGTGAAGCGAAATTATTTAATTGAAAAGAAACATTCTGTGGATTAATTGTCCTTACCCAGCCTTTTAAGTGCTTGAACGATATAGTCTCAGATGAGAATGCGAAGAAGTCATTAGTGTTGGAGAAAAATAAAGGCTTTATTCCATATCGATCCCGGCATAAAATAAGCTTGCGATCCTTCTTATTCCATAATGCAAATGCCCACATTCCATTTAATTCATGTAGACCATCAGTTCCGAAATGTATAAGTAATTTTAAGAGCACTTCAGTATCACTTTCAGATGAAAAATGAACTCCTCTATTTACAAGCTTCTCCCTTATTTCTAAAAAATTAAAAATCTCACCATTAAATACGAGTACATAATTTTTATCCTCACTTATATAAGGCTGATTAGCATTTTCACTTAGATCAAGTATGGATAATCTTCTATGCCCTAAAAATAATTTTGCTTCAACGTCAGAATATACCCCAGAGCCATCAGGTCCTCTATGCTTTAAAGTATTATTGAAAATATTGAAATCCCTTTCAGAAAGTATTGCATTATTACTTTTGGATAAAAATCCAGAAATACCACACATAGCCTTAGATTACTTAGGTTGAATAAATTGAAAGACCAGAAACATCACGAACTTTTCTATAAAGCTTAAATGCGTCCCAATTTGGACATTTACTAACTAAACTAATCCAACTGCTCTTAGGTAAGAAAATATTATTATTTTTCGCATTCCCAATAATATGTTTTAGTAAAGAAAAATCATTTTTATTGTACACAGGAGTCAACTTTTTAAGCATTCTATCGAAAATTAAAAATTCTACATCAGAATATTTTTTATTTGAAATATTGAAACTAATTGGCTCAATTGCAAAATCTAATTTTTTAAAAAGTTTTTCAAGACTAGAGTTAGGGGTAGATGCAGCTAAAGAACTCAATAAAAACAAATGTTCATTGACAAATTTCTCATTACTAGTAAACGTTTTCGAATTACCATGAATCCTATATGTAGCTATAAGGTCATTAATTTCCAGGCAGTTTAAATTATTGTCAGAAACAAATACTTTATACCATAATTCAAAATCCATGCAATATTTTAGTTCCACATTTAAAGGGAAATATTGGTGTACGTAGTCTAGTTTGAAAAAGGTAGTCGGTTGCTTAATGAAGCCGTATCTTAAAGTATTCTTAACAGAAGGAAAAATCCCCTTAGGCTTAAAAAGTTCGTTCTTACCATCTTCATACAGATATTCAAACTGACCCATAATTAAATTAAGATCTGGCTGTTTTGAGATATAATCATTTAATACCCATAAACTATCCTTCGAAAGATAATCATCGCTATTTAACCAATTGAACCACTCCCCTGTACAATACTTAAATCCTTTATTAATTGCATCGGTTTGGCCACTATCCTTTTCACTTACCCAAAATTTAATATGCTTATTATATTTATTAATAATATCAACCGTGTTGTCTGTACTTCCACCATCCATAACAATTATCTCAAGATACGGGTACTTTTGGTCTAGTAAACTACATAATGTTTCCTCAATGTATTGACCCTGATTAAATGAAGGAATTACTATGCTGAAACTACAATAATTAGTTTTCATAATAATCTTTTATGATAAAGGAAGCTAATGAGTCTAAAGCTTTACTATAGGTTTCAACATTTAAGTGAGGATCAGAATCAGAGACTTTATAATCTGGCCATGTTATTTCAAATTTGAATTGATTAAATTTTTCATTAACCATCATTTTATTTTCCAGAACCATACTATTCGAGTAAAGGTACATCTCAGAATTTTTAACATAAATTATTGTGTCAAGATTCTGAACATCTTCAGATGTGTAAAAATCCAAAATAATAAATTTCGATTTATTTTCTAGGGACAAATTTTCCATTTCAGTTATCAGCTTATTTGTTAATTTAATCCCATACTCCATTCTTGGACTACGAGGAATTAAGCCAATCGCTAAATGTGACTTTTCAGTAAATAAGTTTTCATTTTTATAATCATCATCTTTCAAATTTAAATCAATGAGATAATCTTCTTCTTTAAATTCATTGCTCGATTTAAAATCAATATATGATTCAGGCAAATTCTTAGTCCACGCTTCATCAAGTCCATTAGTTGAACTTTTTAATCTTTTAAAGATATTTAAAATGTTAAATCTAGAAGATCGTGATTGAAACAAAGTATCCCCAATATTATAATTTGGCCCTGTGAGTTGATCATTTTGCATTGTGAAAGTTGGTTTTGGGCTACCATCTTTTGGCCAATGCGTTGGCCAAACGTTATTCCAAATATCATTACCAAAAGTTTGCCATAAAAAAACATAGTCAGCTCGATATTCAGAAAAATATCGGTTGAAATGTAAAAATTGTTGATCATTTCCGTATCCAGAACTACCAATAGTAAAAACCTTGGATTTAATCCCTCTTAATTTCAATTTCTCTTGAAGTAAATACTCAGGCATAGAATCAGGTACTGTATACACTGTTTCAACTTGAGAATCTCCGACAAGAAGAATCACAAGATCATCGCTATTATAATCAATCATCTGACCTCTAAATCCTAATTGGTTTACCCTGTCATCAACAATGGCTGTCCAACCAACAATAGTCACTGGCACTTTTGGCTTATCAATAAGTTGAAGCCCAATGGCTAAAACTAATAAAATTAACAATACGGAAATGAAAGAAAGAATTAGATTTGTCTTCATAAAAAGTAAAATGAACCAATTACATATTTCAACGAAAATTTTTAGTGGAACAGGATTATCTACCAAAAGATTACATAATTCGCTGTTAAAAAATATAGATATTAATTATAAAATAGCTTACCGATATGCTATCGGAAGCAAAGTTAAAAATGAATTTCAAGTTACACTAAAATTAAACCCTTTTCAAAAGCACATTCAAAATTACTATTATTGACAAAGGAAGTTATTTTCAATAAGAAGTTTTTTAATAGGTCTATAAAAAATGAGAAATTCTCAGAAAATGATTCAGATTTTTGCTCTAACCAAAACACCCTTATGGAAAAATCAGATATTTTTACTCTGTTTTATAAAGCTAACTTCAAAACCGAAAAACCTTTTAAATCACGAAATCAAACCTTTAATAATATCGATACGCGAACCATATTATTTTACCAACAACTGTGCTGACCCACTAAAGTGAATCTAAAAATGAATGACCTGATTGCACAGCACCTAAACCAAAGAAAGTTTTTGACTTATCTTAAATCAAAAAACGGAAAACCATTTAAAAATACTAAACAATATTTCAAAAAGTAAATTTAAAATTGTAGGTTGAAAATTTGCAATTTGCTTAAATTAGAATTAAATATTGTCCACTACTTTCTCATAAACCAAATTAGTTTCTTTACGGCATTTATCCCAGCTAAAATCTTTCAAACGTTGTTCACCAGAAATAACCATTTGTTTTCTCAATAAATCATCGGAAAGAACACGAAGTATAGCTTCCCGTAAATCCTTAATGTTTTTTGGATCAAAATAAATAGCTGCATCACCGGCAATTTCTTTTAATGAACCCCCTGAACTGGAAATAACAGGACATTTACAAGCAAAAGCTTCTAGTATAGGAATTCCAAAGCCTTCGTATAATGAAGGAAAAACGAAACATTCTGCATATTGATAGAGATATACTAATTCTGCATCATCTTTACAAAAGTGGCTAATAACCTTATCTTTTATTGTAAGGTTGTTAATCCATTCCTCTTCAACACCGTCAAAACTAGGACCTGTACACACCAAAATTAAATCAGTATTTTTCTTTAAAATTGGAGCTATAGCTTGTAAGAAAATTAAAAAATTTTTATAAATACTTCTGTTGCCCGTAAACAGTACATATCTCCTATCTTTTAATTCTATTGAAGGCTTAGATGGTGGTAATTCATGGTAGTTAGTGCCTAAATAAATAACTTCAATTTTATGCTCGGGAATGTCGAAAATTTCAATCAAATCTTTTTTTGTTGAATTAGATATGGCAATGATTTTGGAAGCTCTCTTGCAAAGTGTATACTTATCAATTGAATCATTACTATTTCCAAAATATTCAGCAAACTTCTCGTGAATCATGTCATAAACTGTAAGTACAAAAGGTTTCTTAAGACTCTCCAAGAAATAATTATTATAATAAGTAGGATGAAAAACATCAAAATCAGATTGTGCTATAAGTCCGTTGTAATATTCATTTTTTGTTAGATGAGCTTTACGTTTCCAAAAAAAATTTCTCTCAATTTTACGCTGGATTCGTTTGGCTAGATTCAAATTAGGTGCGACATATGGGATAATAGAATTGATTACATCATTTTTCTTTGATATTTCTTGAAAATATCTGGATATACCGCCAAATTTTTGACTTTCAAATATCTGATTATCCAATAGTACTTTCATATTCGTTTTTCTACTAAATGCAAAAGTTTCTCTATTTCTTCACTAAATATTCTTTTCGGCTTCCAATTTGTCGATTCCCTAATTTTACTATTATCACCTATTATCACGGGATTATCGTTAGGCCTAATTAGTTCAGATGAAATTTTAAAATTTGGCTCAATCCTGGCAGATGAATATATAGACAACAATAACTCTTCTAAACTAATACCTATTCCACTGCAGACATTGTATATAACTCCTGATTCACCTTTAATTAATAGCTCAATATAGGCCTTTACTACGTCCGTTACATGCAAAAAGTCTCTAACTATTGAAAGGTCACCAACATGAATGGGTATGTTAGAATTAGATTTCTTCTGATTTAAAACCTTCACTATAAATGCAGGAATTACAAATCTATCTGTTTGTCCTTCACCATAATGATTGAAAGATCGTGTTGATACGATATCAAGATGATAACCTTTGACGTATACTTTGCTCAATTCGCTTTGAGCAAGTCTTGCCACTGCATAAGGTGAAATTGGATTTGGGCGTTGTACCTCAGAAATTGGAATATTTTCTTTACTAACAATGCCATATTCTTCTGAAGAACCAATTGACATAAGCCTTGCTTTACTATCCGTTTTTCTTAACGCTTCTAATAAATTCAGATAAATATTAACGTTATTCTGGAAACTGGTATTTGGATGCTGCCAACTAAACGCTACGCTACTCTCAGCAGCTAGGTGAATGACGTAATCAGGCTTAGTCTTTTTAATTGTTTCTAAAACAAAATCAGGATGTCTTAAATCACCAATAATCTGGTTAATTCTTTTATCTACCTCCTTTGAAAAATTAACCCTTGAAATAGCATAAATATCAAAGTTTGAGTCGACTAATAGTTCCTTCATTAAATATTCACCTACAAAACCAAAAGCTCCAGTGACTAAAATTTTCTGTTTCATGAAACTGAAATTTACAGTGATAGATATTTGGACTTATATTCTGAAATAGCCCATTCAACTATTAAAGACGATTCGTCAGTAGACGCCAAAATATCAGTATAATAGATAGTTCTTGAAAGATTAAGAGTATCGATACTGTCCACATAAGAATTAATACTCTTTAAATTTTCGAAGTCAGTATTTGCTAAAAGTAGATTGCCGAAATTATCAAATACATAAATATGTTTGTAGCCGACTCGAATTAAAAACTCATAAAGCCTTATAAAACCATCTTTTTGAAAAGGTTCAAACATTTGATTCTCCCAAAAAAGAATTGGCTTATCTTGCAAAATTGTTTTTTGCCCCGACAATAAAACATCATAATCAAACCCATCTGTGTCGACCTTTATTAACGATACAACCTTTTTTCTTTTCTTTACTAAATCATCTAAAGGTTGATAATTGATATCAGAAGAATCATCCTTTGATTGAACTCTTGCAGTACCATTTTGATGAATTAGTTCTCCTTTAACATACCCAGAACCAATAAAGCTTTTAAAACAAGTCAATCTTTGTGAGAGAGCTTGAGGCAACATTTTAATATTCAATTTCAGGTAAGGATAAAAGTCATTCGATGGCTCAATACAATAAAAATCGTTTTTACAATAATCTAACATTGCAATGGTTGAATCTCCAACATTTGCGCCAACGTCAATAACTAGCCCTTCTGGATTTAAGTATTTCGCTAATACAGGTAAAAAACGATCGTATAGTCTATGTTGTATTTGATACTTAGGTAAAGCGTGAGAATTAGGAAGTATTATTTCGTGATTTCCCAACAAATACTTTATATCAGAATCATACTCAAAATCGAGTCGGTTAGCA
>JBDNFI010000101.1:0-28908 GCA_041689935.1 Cyclobacteriaceae bacterium | reverse complement strand
TTATGGATATGCGTTTTGATGCGTTGAGACGCACGGCCGTGCGTCTGTACGAGGTTGGCGTTGGCCATATCGTCATGGATATGCGTTTTGGTGCGTTGAGACGCACGGCCGTGCGTCTTTACGGGTGTGGCGATGGCCATATCGTCGTGGATATGCGTTTTGGTGCGTAGAGACGCACGGCCGTGCGTCTTTACGGGGTTGGCGATGGCCATATCGTCATGGATATGCGTTTTGGTGCGTTGAGACGCACGGCCGTGCGTCTTTACGTGTGTATCGTTATGGATATGCGTTTTGATGCGTTGAGACGCACGGCCGTGCGTCTGTACGAGGTTGGCGTTGGCCATATCGTCATGGATATGCGTTTTGGTGCGTTGAGACGCACGGCCGTGCGTCTGTACGGGATTGGCGATGGCCATATCGTCGTGGATATGCGTTTTGGTGCGTAGAGACGCACGGCCGTGCGTCTGTACGTGGTTGGCGATGGCGGTATCGGCGGACGGTGCGGTGGGATATTTATTGTTGAATTTGTTCATTTTTGTATGTTCCTATTACACAAACATTTTTTGCAATAGCCCTTTTTTCCATGTTTGGGTTTGGGTTATTTGCGTGTTTACCTGCTCTATTTTTTGATCTATGGCCGTTAGAAAGTTGGCAATCTTTGTTTGTTCATCTTTACAAGGAATGTTAATTATTTCTTTTGAGTAGTCTTTGAAGTATATATGTGGAATAGTACTACCAGTAATGTATTTGGTGAAATCTATATTGCCAATTAGTGCATAGATAAATTGGAGATCTGTGTGTGATTTAGGCTTTACAATATCTAAGGTGCCTAATACTGATGAATGAGCATCGCATAGTAAAATTCTACCTACTCCTGCACCGTCTTTTACAATAGAAATGTACTGTTCTTCTTCTCTAAAGAAATCTATGCGTTTTAAAAACCCTGAAGCACCATAAAGCTTATAATCTCCAGTGTTTTCTTCAACTGTATTAGCTGAAATATTTGAAGATTGCTTTTTAGCAACCTCCCCCAACTTCTTCTTTTCCCAATTAGGGTAGGGGTTGCCGTTTTCATCTTTAAAGCGTAGGGCTTGACTAAAGAGCTTTTGCATTAGGCCTTTTTTGTATTGCTCCAGTAAACCCTTTTTCTTCTTTAAGCCTTGCAGCTTGCTATCCACAGCCGTAAGGAATGAAGCAATTTTTTGCTGTTCTTGGAGGGTGGGGTAAGCTAAGTTTATGTTATTGATTATCTTATTTGATGAGTGTCTTACGGTTGTGCCACTTGAAGTCTCTTTTATTCTTTTATGATAATTTTCAGTCAGCAAAAAACTTAATAACCATCTTTTTAGTAGTTTCTTTTCATCTGGAACAATCTTAATAATCCGCTGATTAAGCAATACTTCACCTTCTTCGCTAGTCAGATATAAAGGTTTACCTAGTAGTTCACAACTGGAAGTCAAATCAGTTAATAAAACTAATAGATCATTCTCTGAGCATATATATTTTTCGTCAACTTCTTCACTAGTGCTTTTTGTGAATGAATCTGAAAAGTTACCAAAACCAAATTTTGTGAAGTTTTTTGGTATCACTAGCTTTTTACCGTTTTCCGCAAAAAATTCACTTTTAAACGGAAATCCAGAAATCACCTCAATATTCCTTCCCAATTTTTCTGTTTCCCAACTCGCTTGAAATCCAGGAAAGCGTAAAACAGGTATATTTTGCTTTTCCATCTTAAAAAGGGCTTTCAATACCTAATTCATTACAAAAGCTGGCTATGCTTTGGTCGGTGGTCAGCATGTCGGTTTCTAGGGCTTTTAGCTCGCTGGCTACGGCTTGCAGGTCTATGGCCTCCTCTTCTTCAAACGTATCTACATAGCGGGGAATATTCAGGTTATAATCGTTTTCGGCTATTTCGGCCAACGTGGCTTTATGGCTGTATTTGTCTTCGGTGATGCGTTGGCGGTAGGTGTCTATAATTTTGTCTATGTCGACTTCCCTTAGCATATTTTGGGTTTTCACTTTTTCAAAATGCTGGCTGGCATCTATAAAGAGCACGTCTTCGGGGTTTTCTCTGCATTTTTTATATACCATGATGCAGGTGGGTATGCTGGTGCCATAAAATATATTGGACGGCAAGCCGATCACAGCATCCAAATAGTTGCGGTCTTCGATCAGGTATTTGCGGATGTGCAATTCTGCTCCGCCTCTAAACAATACGCCATGCGGGAGCACAATGGCCATTGTGCCGTTTTCCGCAAGGTGGTGAATCATGTGTTGCACAAAGGCAAAGTCGGCCTTACCGCTTGGGGCAAGCCTTCCGTATTGGCTAAAACGGTCGTCACTGGTAAAGAGCGGGTTGGCACTCCATTGGGCAGAAAACGGCGGGTTGGCTACAATGGCTTCAAAGCGTTGGTCTATATGCTGTGGGTGCTCTAGGGTGTCTTCTTGCTTAATATCGAAGTTGCGATAATGGACATCATGCAAAATCATGTTCATTCGGGCTAGGTTATAAGTCGTTCGGTTGAGCTCTTGTCCGTAAAAGTTGTTTACCTCCCGCACTTCCTTGGCTACTCGCAGCAGCAAAGAGCCTGAACCACAAGTTGGGTCATAAACCGTCCTAAGTTTTGTTTTGCCTGTGGTTACCAGTTTGGCCAATATTCTGCTTACTTCTTGGGGGGTGTAGAATTCACCGGCCTTTTTACCTGCTCCACTAGCAAACTGGCCAATAAGGTATTCGTAGGCATCGCCCAGCACATCTAGTTCGGTTTGCTCTAGCTTAAAGTCTATCTTATCTAAGTGGGCGAGTACTTTGGCAATAATTTCGTTTCGGGCTTCGGGGGTCTTGCCCAGCTTGGTGCTGTTTAAGTCCATGTCTTCAAAGAGGTTGTCAAAGTCCTCTTCGCTGTCCGTGCCCATAGTGCTGTTCTGTATGTTGGTAAGAATGCGTTGGAGGTCTTCAATAATAAAGCTACTTACCGTTTCGCTGTCATTATTGCCTCTTTTGGCTACTTCACTGAATAGTTCAGAAGGTTTAAGAAAGTAGCCCAGCTTTTCGAGTGCTGCTTCTCTAATGGCTTCTATGTAGGCCTCGCCGTCTTCGGTGTTTTCTGCGATGGTTTTGTAGGCGATGCCATCGGCTTTCAAAATGCTGTTGGCATACATCTCCATTTTTTCGGCTAGGTACTTATAGAAGATAAAGCCTAGAATGTAGTCCCGAAATTCGTCTGCATTCATTTTGCCTCTTAGCGTGTTGGCAATATTCCAAAGCTGTTGTTCTAGCTGTTTCTTTTGGTTTTCCGACATGGGTTTTCCCTTGGTAAATTTTTGTGTATACTGTTCCTTCCGGAGTTGGGCGTACTGCGTATGCTCAATGCCCTAAAATAACATGTATTGTGTAATATTATAAATTTTTTGTTTACGGGTAGTCTTAGTTGAATTTATTTTTGTGGCGGGTGGAGCAAATCTTTGTGGCGGGAGGTTTGGTCAATCCTGCGGCTGTTTTAGGGTTGAAAAAAGTAGATCGGCGTTAAATTGTCCTTATTTGTGGGTTTTTAGCCAAAAGCGGACTTCCATTAGGCGGGAGGTGTATTGTCCTATAGCGATACTTGGAGTAAATTTTTTTCAAGGAGATTTAAAAGGATACCATTTTCATAGCGTAGGCCTTGAACATAGGTTTTGAGCTCGGCTGGTAGAAAGCGGGAGGAATAAAAATCGAAAGTAGGCACTCTTTCGAATATGTATCAAAAGTTGAGGACTATTAAAGGCTCAATTCCTTAAATCTAATTATTTAGCACTAAATTTATGAATCTTGGCGGGAGGGGAAAGTAGATAAGGGAAATTACGAAATCAGTAGCAGAGTACTAAAAACTACCTATCGACTTCTAAATAGACAGTAAATAAAAAAAGGTATTCGAATTTTGTGATCAAATAATTTTCTATATTAGGGCTTTCATTTTATTATTTTTGTTTAAGATTAAATGTTAAGAAAGACCTAGTCGAGAGATTGGGTCTTTTTTTTTATAAAAGAAAGAGAAACATGCGAGAGGATACTAGAGTGTGGTAAGCTGAAAGCTGATAGAAAGGTTCGTAAAGGGTTTTTTTATTATAAAAGTACAGGAGAATTTTTTGAGATTAAATTTTCATTCTTTATATTCGCCTTTCATAACATTGTTTTTTTGTATAAATGATTATTTAGAAAGACCTAGTCGAGAGATTGGGTCTTTTTTTATATTTTTTTTTGATTAGTGCTTGATTTCAAGTGAATTATTTTTCAAATTAGTGCTTTCATAAATTTTTATTTTTGGGTTAAAAATTAATTACAAAGAAAGACCTAGTCGAGAGATTGGGTCTTTTTTTTGGTTATAAGGCAATAAAAAAGCCACCTCGACGGAGGTGGCTTTTAATATTAGTTTTAATTGGTATTAGTTCAAAAACTCATCGAATGTGATAGATACGTACCACATGCTACCCACAAATGGATTTACGAAAGCTTGTTGGTAACTAGTATTCAGAATATTAGAACCACCTAATTTGAATATGGTTTTTATATCTTTTGCTCTGTAGCTTACTTGTGCATCTAACGTACCAAATGCATCTACTACAGCTAGGTTAGCTGCATTCAATGCTGGTGATACTACACTCGAATTCCACACAAAATCGTTCTGCCATCTATACACCACGTTGAAACCTACATTTTTAGCCACTTCGCGGTTAGCAAAACTTAAGTTAAATCTGTAATCAGGTGTATTGAAACCTGTAATAGTTTCCGAAGCCTCATCTTGGACCAATGCATTATAAGAAACATTACCTCCTAAACGATAGCCTTTAGGCAATGCATAGTCTGCGCCCAATGCCCAACCGTTCGAACGTATTTGGGAACGATCAGATACAGGGAGTGAGTAAACATTTCTTGTATTTGGGAACAGCAAATCTAAGCGCAAAGCGGAAGCAGGATCCTGAGGGTTAAAATCATTGTCTTGAACAACTACTTGACTACCGCTGAATACTTCAAAAGTATTACTGTAATAGTATGCGTCAATTAAAAGTTTTTGTCCAATCAAACCCTTATAGCCTACTTCAAAAACTCTAACTCTTTCTGGTTCCCAAGGCTGGAATTCGTAAGGTTGTAAAATGCCTTGATTTGCACCGGCCACTACTGCTGGTAGCACATTTCGTAGAATCCCTGGCACAGCAGAAGCTACAGCAGCTTGTATTGCAGCAGGATTATTCGGGATCTGTCCAGCTTGTACTTGTGCTATAACAGCCTGTGTTGCTAGTTGAGTGGATCGTTGTAAAGCAGCGGCAAATAGTGGGTTGCTTGGATTACCCGTACCATTTGGCCCTAAGGCTGCAGCTACCCCAGCCTGAACTGCCGCACCAAATTGCTGAACAGTTTGTAAAGAATAAACTGGATTGTTTACCATGTCATATCTTTCTCTAAACAATGGCAACCCACCAACAAGTCTGGCTTGAGGTGTCTGTAAGTCAATATATTGATCCTGAGTAGTTGGGATTCTAAATCCAGTTTGCCAAGAAACACGGAAGTTGTTGTTTTCTTTAAAGGTCCAAACTCCTGATGCACGTGGAGACCATTGGCCTGCAAAGTTTTCATTTTTATCATAACGCACAGATGCGGAAACCTTAACCTTATCATTAAGAAGTCTCTTAGAGCCTTGTAAATACCCGCCAAACTCATTAATCGTGAATTCATTTTGATCATCGTCCAAAGCAAATAGCGTTCCTTCAGAATTAAGATCATATTGACGATAGTTACCGCCTACTACAAATTCAGCAAATTTAATATCCTTGCTGAAATCGTACATAAATTCTCCATGGTACAAGTTAGTTGCATCCTGAAATTGAGCTCCTATTTGACTAGCCGCTAAATTACCTGGAATAGGTCTAGTAATGATACCATTCAACGCTTGTTGGAACTGAGGAGTCCCTGGCTGCAATCTATTTCTATCTGCAAAAGTTCTAGCAGCACTGTGTGCGTCAGCTTGAGAGCTTCCACCTTGTAGGGAACTTTGAAAAGTAGCTCCATACTCTGTAAACCAGTTACGACTTGGATTATAAGCTTCATTAAGTCCACTTGCAGCAATGCCTACTGCGAATGCATCACCGGATCTTTCTTGGGTTGTGTAAGCTCTTACATACCAATTGTCAGATCTTAGTTCTGCCTTGTATTGACCGATATTAAAGCCTGTAATTGAGTATCTATCAGCGCCAGTATACACAGTGGTACCTGATCCATAATTTCCTTGGAATATTGCTTCCACTTTATTGTTTATTCTCCAGTGTAAGGCAGCATTGATTTTGGTTGAAAAGACATCGTAATCAGCGAGGTCACGTTCCAAATAGCCGGTTCTCGATACGAAAGTGCTACCTATTAGAGTGGCATTTTCATCACCATATACGTTTACTCCATTGAAACCTGGATTATTTTGACGGGTTCCAGTTTCGAGTCCAAAGCCATTATTTAAACTCATATCTCTCTGATCATTTGCTTGCCAATCGTTGGCTTGCATATGAGATAAATTCACTTTAAAGGCTACCTTATCATTAAAGGCTTTTGCATAACGTATGGAGACATCATAGAATCCGGTACTTCCTAGAGAACTACCATCTTCAGCCTGTCTGCCTTGTTCGTTCATTATACCCGTTTTTACGTTTGCACTCAATCCTTGATATTGGAATGGATTTTTACTGTTCATCAATAAAATACCATTGATTGCGTTTGGTCCGTACAGGGCAGAAGCAGCACCAGGCAACAGTTCCACACTTTCCAAGTCAAGTTCAGAAATACCAGCAATGTTACCTACTGAGAAGTTCAGTCCTGGAGCTTGGTTGTCCATACCATCAATCATCTGAACCGTACGAACGTTGCCATTCGCATTAAATCCACGAGTGTTGAACGACTTAAAGGTGAGTGACTGAGTACTCATTTCAACTCCCTTTAGATTGGCCAAAGCATCATAAAAACTTGGTGCAGCAGCTTCTCGAATGGCAATGATGTCCATTACTTCGATAGAAACGGGAGATTGTAAAATACTTTCCTCTACTCTCGAAGCAGAAACGACTACTTCTTGTCCAAGAATGAAACCTTCTGCCATTTTGATGTTCAAGCCTGTGACTGCATTGGTAGTGATTACTAACTCTTGTGATCTATATCCTACGATCGAGAATATAAGAGTAAGTGGTGGTTCTTGGTTTGCCGTTAGAGCGAAGTTACCTTCTGTATCACTTATGGTTCCCGTCACAGTGCCCTTTACGGCGATGTTCGCACCAACGAGTGCTTCACCTGTCTGAGCGTCTGTAATTTTACCCGATATTGAAGTAACTCTTTGCGCATCTGCATTTTGCCATCCGAAAGCGAGGCATACAAGAAGCATTATGCCAAGCTTTTTAATTAGTGAGTCTACGTGTTTCATTTTTAGGAATTTTTTAATTTAGGTTGTTTTTTTTTTCAAATTGACTGAAATTTATTAATCCGCCATAATTTAGATTATTTTTTCAAATAATTAAACCAGTGGTTTAAATATTCATGAAAAATATTTTATCAAAATTTCTATTGGCACAAAGTATTAATTGCCCAATTTATTAGAATTTCAGCATTAAATCAATTTTTTTAAGTTCCTTTTTGGTTCTCTTCTTTTAAATACTGTACCAACCTGTCGCACAGATCATTGGTTTCTGCGGCCATATACTCATCTCCAGTGCTATTTAAGATGCTCTGCGCTAAACCACCAATGGTATCAATGAAGAATCTTTTCATTTCGTCTAGAGGCATATCTTTTGTCCATAGATCTATCCGGAGTGTATTTCGATTTTCCTGATCCCATATATTGAGATTGATTGCATTCGTTTCCAATGCGCCAGGAGTTTCTTTATCGTCCGCATCCCATGTGATTTTCGATGGGATATTATCCGCGTCAAGTTCGACGAGTAATTTTATTTCTGATTTTTTCATTTCAATTTTGTTCTTATTGTTTTCCCAAAGCTATTCTTCAAATTAAAAGAATGCAAAAGCAAAAATTGATTTTGCATAAGGAAAGGCTTCATGTTGGATGGAATGATCCGCAAGTAAAGCCTTAATTCGTATTCGTGAAATAGGATCTTCTCAGTCGATTTCCATTTCAGGAATGTCACCTTCCACCAGTAGTTTGCCTGCTGTGGAGGCTATAATATGCTCTACGCTTACACCGGGTGCTCTTTCTATTAGTTTAAACCCTCCCGCCGGCAGCACATCTATTACAGCCAATTCTGTTACAATCCTTTTCACACATCGAATTCCCGTAATCGGGAGTGTACATTCCTTCAGCAATTTGGATTCTCCATGCTTATTTACATGCTGCATAGCTACAATGATGTTGTCGGCAGAAGCCACCAAATCCATTGCGCCGCCCATTCCTTTCACCATTTTGCCCGGTATTTTCCAGTTGGCTATATCACCATTTTCGGCCACTTCCATTGCGCCAAGAATTGTCAAATGCACATGCCCACCTCTGATCATGGCGAAACTCTCGGCGGAGCTAAATAAGGATGAACCAGTCGCCATTGTTACGGTTTGCTTGCCGGCATTTATCAAGTCAGCATCTACCATGTCTTCGGCTGGAAAAGGGCCAATACCTAATAACCCGTTTTCCGACTGTAGCACAACTTCCAAATTGTCTGGAAGATAGTTTGCCACCAGGGTTGGTATACCAATTCCCAAGTTTACATACATTTTGTTTTTTACTTCCTTAGCTATTCTTTTTGCTATTCCGTGTTTGTCTAGCATAGTTACAGATTTTGTGGTTGGGATGTGAAAAGGCTTAAGACTTCACCGTTCTTTGTTCAATACGTTTTTCGTAGTTTACTCCTTTGAAAATCCGCTGAACATAAATGCCTGGAGTATGAATTTCGTTAGGATCCAATTCGCCAGCTGGCACCAATTCTTCTACCTCGGCAATAGTGATTTTGCCAGCTGTGGCCATCATTGGATTAAAGTTACGCGCGGTTCCTTTAAAAATCAGGTTTCCTGCTGTATCGCCTTTCCAAGCTTTCACCAAAGCAAAATCTGCCTTGAGCCAAGCTTCGAGCAAGTAAAGTTTGCCGTTAAATTCACGAATTTCCTTGCCTTCAGCCACCTCGGTGCCTACTCCAGCTGGAGTAAAGAAGGCAGGAATCCCCGCTCCTCCCGCTCTTATTCTTTCGGCCAATGTACCTTGTGGCAATAGATCTACTTCTAATTCTCCACTGAGTAATTGCCTTTCAAATTCTGCGTTTTCACCCACATAAGAAGAAATCATTTTCTTCACTTGGCGGGTCTTTAACAATAGCCCAATACCGAAATCATCCACACCAGCATTATTCGAAATACAGGTGAGGCCTTTTACGCCAGATTTCAATAAGGCTTGAATACTATTTTCGGGTATGCCACACAAGCCAAAGCCACCTAACATCAAGACGGCATTGTCAGGAATATCCGATGTGGCTTCAATTGCGTTTTTTACAACTTTATTTATCATGACACCTTGTAATTTTCATTGATGCCTAAAAATATGGCTTAAGAAAGGATTTTACTAATATTCTATCCTGTTCGAGCTGCCGCGTTAATTGCGCTACGTTTTCAAACTTGAGCTCAGCTCGCACTCTTTCAATCAATTCGACTTTGATTGGCGCGTCATAGATATCTGCCGAAAAGTCGAATATATTACATTCGATGCTACGCTTATCATCACCAATTGTGGGCCTGTTGCCAATATTGAGCATTCCTTGAAATATGCCTTCCGCTAAAATGACTTTGACTGCATAAACTCCATCGGCGGGCACGAGTTTGAATCTCTCCGCTATGGCTATATTGGCCGTTGGGAAACCCAAAGTACGCCCAATTCTATTGCCTTCTACCACTTTGCCTGCGAGGGAATAATACTGTCCAAGATACGTATTGGCCGTTTTCACATCTCCAATTTCCAAGGCTTTCCTTATTTTGGTCGAACTTACCGCAATGTTATCAATTTCTTGTTTTGAGATTTCTTCTACTTTGAATCTGTATTGTTTTTCATTGGCTTTCAAATGCTCAAAACTACCTTCTCTATTTTTACCAAACCGATGGTCGTAGCCAATTACTAGTCTTTTGGTACCGATTATCTCCATGAGCACTTGCCGAGTAAATTGTTCGCTGGTAAGTTGGGAAAATTCTTTTGTGAAAGGGATGGCCACTAAATGATGTATGCCTAAAGTAGCCAGAATTTCGGCCTTTTCCTCGAATGTACTTAGTAATTTCAGGGCATTGTCGTTTGGAAATAATACCAAGCGCGGGTGTGGCCAAAAAGTAACCACAACTGTTTCGCCATCTATGGTTGAAGCAATCTCTCTGACACGTTGCAGGATTTCCTGATGCCCAATATGCACTCCATCAAAAGTGCCGATGGTCACCACCGCATTTCGAATAGGAACTATGGAGTCAAGCCCTTTGTGGATCTTCATGCTTTTTTCAAATCTTCGATTTTTTGAATCAAATCATCCAACTGCCAAGCGTCGCTCAGTTTAAAAGTGCCAATCCTTGTACGGCAAAGGCTGGATAGAAATGCGCCTACGCTTAATAGCTTTCCAAAATCATTTGCGAGGCTTCTGATATAGGTGCCTTTGGAGCAAACCACTCTGAAGTGAATTTGAGGTAAATCTATTTTGGTAATTTCAAATTCAGATATGGTCACTTGGCGGGATTTCATTTCTACCTGTTGCCCAGCTCTAGCCATTTCATAAGCACGCTTCCCGTCAATTTTCACTGCTGAATGGGCGGGAGGATATTGGGTGATTTCTCCAATGAAATTTTTTGTGGCAGTCAAAATATCTTCCTCCCGCAAATGTGAAATAGATTGATGATCGGTCGTTTCGGTTTCGGCATCGTAGGAAGCGGTGATTTTGCCTAACTCAAATCTGCCAGTATATTCTTTTTCCTGTGCCTGATAGGTGTCGATCTCCTTGGTCTTTTTTCCAGTACATATAATAAGCAAGCCAGTAGCAAGCGGGTCGAGTGTGCCAGCGTGGCCTACTTTTTTTATCCCTATTTTATTGCGTACCTTTTTCACCACATCAAAGGAAGTCCATGAATGTGGCTTGTCAATAAGTAAAATGGCACCTTCCAGAAAATTGAATAATGGAGCAGGGTTTTTCATAAAGATGAAATAATGGCGATAAGGCCTACAATTACACAATAGATAGCAAAGTAGCCAAGCTTGCCTTTTCTTACAATACGAAGCATGATGGAGCAGGCAAATAATCCAGATAAAAACGCGGCGATAAACCCGATAAGCAAGGGCAAAAAGGAACTATTTGCTTCAACTGTGCCATCGTTTTTTAAGATATCTAAAAGGTTGGCACCTAGAATGGGTACCAATACCATCAAGAATGAGAATCGGGTGGCCTCATCTTTATTTACGCCCATCATCAAGCCTGTGACGATGGTAGCGCCAGAACGAGAGATACCTGGGATTACTGCTACTGCCTGAGCCAAGCCAATAATAAATGCCTTTAGAAATGTGATGCCACCATGGGTTGGCTTTGCTAATTGGCTCACTCCTAACAATGCGGCTGTAACCAAAAGCATAAAGCCCACAATCATAATGTTCCCAAAAAATATTTCTTCCAGTTGATCTTTGAAAAAGAGGCCAACGACCAAAACGGGAATCATAGAAACCGCTAATTGGAGAATATAAATGGTGGAGGAATTGAGTTTAAATTTGAGGGCATCCTTTAATAGAGAAAAAATATCTTTGCGGAAAACCACAATGGTGCTGAGCACAGTAGCACCATGTACCACTACGGTGAAGCTTAGGTCTTCTTGAACGGCCACTCCTAATACGGCTTTGCCCAGTTCAATATGTCCGCTGCTACTTACCGGTAAAAATTCAGTCAAGCCTTGCAAAATGCCAAGGATGAATGCCTCAAATACGCTCATTTTTCTTCTTTGGCCTTGTAGAGGATGGCATACAGCTGAAACAGAAAGCCGATCATCACGATCACAGGGCCGAGCGTTAAGCCAATAAAGCCAAATCCATGTGGCTCACTATCCAAATTCATGATGATAAAGCCAGAAATCAGCATGGCTAATCCAATCAACATCAAGTGATAATTCTTTCTTTTGAATCCGAGGTTTCCGGTCTTCTTCATGGTATTGTTTTGTTTCACAACCTGATACTTTGCCGTATTTTGAGTTGGATTGGTGGTTAATAAAGTTCGTCTAATGACATTTTCAAATACTTTCGAACAGCATATAAAGTGCTGAACAAAGCTATAAATATTCCCACTAGCAATAAAGCTCCAAATAGAATTAAGGTTTTTTCTTGATCCTGCACGAGCTCCAATTCTGGTAATGCACGCAATGCATAGGTCAATAATGCAGCCAACAACCCACCCGCCAAAAGTCCAGAAATCAGTCCGTAAAAGGAAGCTCGCGTGATAAATGGCTTAATAATAAAGCCTTGAGTTGCGCCTACTAGTTGCATGCTTCTAATCAAAAATCTTTGCGAAAAGAGTGCTAAGCGGATAGTGTTATTTATTAGGGTACTGATGATGAACAGTAGCAGCAACGCGCCAACGGCGAGTACAATGGCTATTTTTGTGCGATTTTTATTGATGACTTGCGCCATGCTTTGGATATAAGTCACTTCATACACTTCCGGCATGGCTTCCAATTCTTCTTTTATAGCATTCAGTTGGCTACTGTCTTGGCTTTCTAATGCAATCTTGAAAGTAATGGCATCGCGCAAAGGGTTTTCGCCTAGAAATGTTAGGAAATCCTCACCTGTTTGGGCGATTAAATCTGCTGCAGCCTCTTCCTTTGAAATAAAATTCATCAAAGCCGAATCTCCTTTATGCAACACATACTCTTTCTCACTCAATAACACTTGGAGTTTGGTGGCTTCCTTGCTATTGATATTGCTATTCAGGTACACCTGCATTTCGAGGTTTTCTTGAATATACTCCACCAGTTTATTTGTATTGATCAGAAGCATGCCAAAGAGACCAAGTAGAAACAACGCTAAAGTGGTGCTGAAAATCACGCTTAGGTAAGGGTAACTCCCTACTTTTGTTCGTTTATGTTTCTTATAGGCTTTCAATGTTTTTTGGCTTGCTTTATTTTAATCGGGATTATTTTATCTTCCGCAATCGCAAATATAGAAGAACCATTGGTAGCATTGATATTTGCAGTACCTGTAAATGCGCCAAATGCAGGTAAAATCCCAAAATTGGCGCTGAAATAGAAGCAAGGTAAAGTCAATCCTTGCCTCCCGCTTCCTTTTAAGTAAATGGATGGATGGATATGCCCTGCTAAATTAAATAATCCATCAGGTATATTTTTTTGATTTATTGGAGCGTGACTTAGTAGAAACGGTCCAATGATTAAATCCTTGTTGATGTGTTTAAAATTTGAAGCCTCGTATTCTTTTGCGCCCAAGATATCATGATTTCCCATAATCAAGATAAATTGAGTGCTTTTATAGTTCGTGATCCAGTTTTTGAAATGGAGCCATTCCAAATTCAAATTGCTGTGAAAAAGATCTCCCAGCAAGTAGACTTTATCAATCGCATATTTACCTATTAGCTGAGCTAGTTTTTTTAAATCTGTATCATGAATAGTGGTAGGTATGGGAATTCCAGCTTTTCGAAAATGTCCCGCTTTTCCCAAATGCAAATCAGCAAGGAGCAAGCAGTTTTGCGCAGGCCAGTATATAGCTTTTTCTGGTAAAAGGCACACTGAAGTGCCTGCTAATTCAATCATCAGACTTTTGTTCGCATTCAATTTTGTCATACTAATTTACATTTAACATTATATGTACTAAATCATATTAGTATTTAAGGTCATCGGGTTTTATTTTGTTTACAGCAATTTACATTTTACCCTAATTCTATGAACCAATTTGCTTCTTCCGAAATGGTGATGGCCGCAGCCATCCTTCTCACTTTATACGAATCGCCCATACTATATTCGTCGTCCGTGGCGCATTACAGACCAAGAGTACTGATTACGCAGTGGGAAATATCGCTTTTTCCCTTGTGGCCGTTGGGCTGTCGCTGGCAGCATCCATGACAAGTGCGGCATCTTTTCTTAATCCTGGGTTTGAAGCCCTTTATGGCATTAGTGGCTTTTTATCTATGGGTATAGTATTGCCAATTGCAGCCTGATTTTCTCTTTACTTCCTAACAAAGGGATTCCGTAAGCATGGCCAAACCGCAAAAGCACATTCTATGGCTCAGTGTATGGGGTTGATCTTCAAAAGCGAAACGTACAGCGTGTTTTTTGGTTTCCTGACTCTGCTGTTAATCGCATTTATAATTCTGATTGTGGTTAAACTCACAAATTTATCTCAAGTGCCTTAAATATGGGAGAACGGTATATAATTGGGCTTGTGGCTTTTATATTTGGTTATAGGATGTTTGGCGTTGCAAACTCTATGGTATATACTATTGCTATTCAAGGTGGCCCAATCCTGATTGTTGCAGTAGCTTTGTTAGTTTCGGGTTATGAATATTTTGCGGGAGGGATTAAGGGTTTTCTTGGTAAACTTAGCGATATTGACGCAGTGTTCGTGCAATGAATCAATCCGTTAATTTTCGAAACAATTTTACTTAAAGGTTTTTAAATCAACAGCCTATTATGAGAAATGCCACACGTATTATAGGATCTTACAATACGAAATTTGGGAAGCTTGAAGATCAAACGCTTTACTCACTGTATGCAGAAGCGGCAAATGGAGCAATTGCCGATGCGGGCATTGAGGCGAAAGAAATTGATGGTGTATTTGTAGGCAATTACAGCGGCGGTGCTTTCAATAATCAAGAACACATAGCTCCATTTGGGGTAAATATCTTGCCCGAACTTCGCCATAAGCCAATGTACCGAACGGAAAATGCATGCGCCTCTGGAAGTTCTGCTGTACACATGGCCATTATGGCTATTCAATCTGGAATGATGGATACTGCGCTAGTAATAGGTGTGGAAAAAATGAATACTTTAAACACGATAGATACCACTAGAGCTTTATCTATGGCCTCGTATTGGCCGATTGAAGGGAATGCCAACTATACTTTCCCTGGACTGTTTGCCGAATACGCAAAAGGCTGGATGGCCAAATTTGGCCATTCAGAAACGCAATTAAGAAATTGGCTAGCTCAAATTTCTGCCAAAGCATATACATATGCAGCAGATAATCCCTTGGCTCACATACAGAAAGCAAGGACGGCAGAAGAAATACTCGGCCTACCTGATGAAAAGAACCCAATGATTGCGTATCCGTTAAGATTGCATGACTGCTCACTGATCTCGGATGGCGCTGCTGGACTGGTGATTTCAAAGAAATCTGAATTAAATTTGAATTTTGCGGTAGAAATTGCTGGATTTTTCAATGCTTCTGATTATCTTGACATCCTAAATGGCAGCCGGCCAAATTACATTCTTGAAGCAGCATCTTTTGCAGTAGAAAAGTCTTTAAAAATGGCTGGCCTAAAAATTAATGATGTACAAGTTGCGGAAGTGCATGATTGCTTCACCATAACCGAACTGCTTATTTATAGTGCCATGGGATTGGCTAAAAGCGGGAGGGAATTTGAACAATTGGAGAATGGTGATGTCTTGATGGGCGGCAAGTGTGTAATCAATCCATCTGGAGGTTTAAAAGCAAAAGGACATCCAGTAGGAGCGACAGGTGTTTCGATGCACGCACTTATTTATAAACAACTACTTGGAAAGGCCATTGGCAAACAAGTATCAAATGCTGAAATTGGAATGACGCTAAATATCGGAGGTTCCGGAGCGTCAAATATGATATCCGTAATGCGGAGGATTGCCTAAGAGAATCCATTAATGCCCAACATGATTGGATTTTTCTTTAAAGGGTAGTTTAGGGACAGGAGAGGAAGTTGTGAAATTTCCTCTCTCTGTGTCCCTAAATCCTAAACCAAATCTATCTCAATACCTGTTCGGGTTCTTACCTCAAACAAATCAGTTCTTCTATCCAATAAATTTCTTACACTTCCTTGTAAGTGAAGTTCCTTCAGTAAATCTAAATCTACGTCTACAATCAAGGTCATTTCTGTATTTGGAGTCGTTTCAGCTTTCACTGCATTGGTTGGAAAGGCAAAGTCAGAAGGCGTAAATACAGCTGATTGGGCATATTGAATATCCATGTTTTCCACTTTTGGTAAATTGCCTACACAGCCAGCAATAGCCACATAGCACTCATTTTCAATCGCCCTAGCTTGGGCGCAACGCCTTACGCGCATGTAGCCATTTTGTGTATCTGTAAGGAAGGGTACAAAAAGGATTTGCATACCCAACTCTGCATATAATCTAGCCAATTCTGGAAATTCTACATCATAGCAAATCATTATACCTATTCTGCCGCAATCGGTATCGAACAAGCGGAGTTTATTGCCACCCACCATACCCCACGAAGTAATTTCACTAGGAGTAATATGTATTTTTTCATAGCGTTCTATACTCCCATCTCTTCTGCACAAATAGCCAACATTCAGCAATTTATTTTCCTCCAATATAGGCATGCTACCTGTGATGATATTTACATTATAGCTCACGGCAAGTTCTGCAAATCGCTGTCGCAGAGGTTCGGTATATTTGGCTAATTCACGAATGGCTTGGGCTTCCGACAGGTTATTATAAGGTGCCATCAAAGGGGCATTGATATATTCTGGAAAGAGAATAAAGTCCGATTTGTACCCACTAATAGCATCCACAAAAAACTCCACCTGATTGACAAGCGCATCCAAATCTGGGAAGGAACGCATTTGCCATTGTACCAATCCTAATCTTACTACGGATGGGTTTCTATTGAGAATACGCTCATTTTTTTCATAATAAATATTGCTCCATTCTAGCAAAACCGCATATTCAAGAGAGGATTTATCTCCGACAAGGTAATTCTTGATAATCTTTTTAGGGTGAAAGTCATTGGCGAGTTGAAAACTCAAAGTAGGGTCAAAGATCTCTCGTTTTTTCACCTTTTCGATGTACTCCCTAGGGGTCATCTCATAAGAGTATTTGCTGTAATTTGGAATTCTCCCACCCATCATCAACGAGCGCAGATTCAGGTTCTCGCAAAGTTCTTTCCTAGTATCATATAGCCTTCGGCCAAGTCGCATTCCCCGATATTCGGGATGGACAAACATTTCTATGCCATAAAGAATATCACCTTTTGGATCATGCGTATCAAAGGTATAATTACCTGTAATCTCCTTATAGGAATGATTTTTCTCAGCAAGTTTGGCAGGGACAATTATCGAAAAGGCACAAGCCACTGCTTTGCCATTTACAATCACACAAAGCTGCCCTTCAGGAAAAATAGTCATTAACTTTTCTAATTGGCTTTCTCTCCAGTACTGTTCCTGCATGGAAGGATAGGCCTCTTTCATTGTATCCTTCAAATCGAGAAAATCCGCTAATTTTAGATTTCTTAATTCAATATTTAATTGGTCTGTCATGTTCTATTTTTTTAATCGGAAGAGTCTGAGGCGTTTCTTGTAAAGTTTAACGCGCCTACTCCTCCCGCTTTACACAAAATTACTTCTTTTATCATGCATCTGATTTATATTAGAAATAATCTTTTTGAATCTTGTGGAAATAGGCTACTTGGCTTCTTTTTAGGCATCAAAGTCTCTCTAAGTTATGCTTTTGGTAGCTTTTTTGCATAAAAGGATTCAGTATCCATATTGGAATTTTTCCGTTTAGTTTAACTAATCGTTTCCAACATTTATTTATTTACTAGGTATAACTATTTTATGAAAATGACATGGACAGCACTTTTTGTAGGGACTATTATTTTTTTAAGTTCTTTCAAGTTTTCCTCTGATGATAAATTGATGGGTATCTGGTGGAATACAGAAAGAGACGCGAAAATTGAAATTTATAGATGCGGAGAAGTACTATGTGGCAAAGTAGTATGGTTGAGAAACCCTAACGATGATAATGGGAACCCAGTGAAAGACGAAAATAATGTTGAATCCCAATTGAAGAAGCGGGAGGTTATGGGAATGAAAGTGCTTGAAGGGTTCAACTTTAATGGAAAAAACCGCTGGGTAGATGGGGAGGCTTATGATCCTAAAAGTGGCAAAACCTATACTAGCTATATTAGTCTAAAGGATATAAATACCCTTGAACTTAGAGGCTATATAGGCACACCAATATTTGGTAAAACGGTGGTGTGGAAAAGAGATAAATAAATAGCCAACCGGCCAAATTCAATTTAGAGTATTGTTAGATCTCTCAAGACAATTGATCAATATTCCACCGAAAAGGTAATTGGTAAATGATCTGAGCCAATTTTCGGGCCTGATGTTCTGTTCAAGACGTTAAATCCCTCACTCAATAAAGCATGATCTATCGGAAAGGAAACAGGCATAAATAGAGCCGGCCAAGTGGCATTTATTCCAAAGCCTTGTCGAGAATCTTTTAGTTTGGTTTTGGTTAGCAGGTCTTTCAAAAAAGGGGAGTACGGACTGCAATTTAAATCGCCAATTAACATAATAGGCCCTTCCAGTCCTTGAATATATTGAGTCATATTTTCAAAGTGCTCATTTCGTCGTTTGAATCCTGCCGGATGCTTGGGCGGAGGAGGATGAGTGGCAATTACGGTGATTGTCTGCCCATTTTGATTGATTTCTGCTGTAAAGCTCGGCTGCCCAGTTTCTGACCAAATATGCGTCTGGACATTGCTTAGAGGGATTTTGCTGTAAATACCAAGTCCAAAATTATCCGTTCTTACATCCTCCCGCCATTGTGTATAGTTGCCCTTTAGAGAGTTGATTGCCTGTGCCCAAGAAGGTGTTAATTCTATAATCACAAGTATATCGGCATTTTCTGAGCGGATATAATTTCGCGCTTTTTCATAATCGGTATTTGCCGACCACACATTTACCATTTGTACTTTGAGCTGATTTATGTCTCCGTCTAAAACCACTTGCTTGTTGGGCAGCAAGACCAGAAGTACTTGTAGGGCAGGAGGGATAATGAAAAGTAGCGCTGAAAAAGTGAGAATCTTCGCTTTACTCAAAAGAAAACCAATAGCAAATAACGCAAAGAGTATAGCAAATTGCAGCTGAAAATTAACGAATACTTCCCCTATCCAAAACCAATTTGCGGTGTAGCTTAGGAGATATACGATTGCTGTGCTGATTAAGCCAATCTTTAGAAATTTAAACATTCAAAGAGCTGTTTGGAGTGTTTACTTTTTCGTTGATTTCAAAAACTCAGCTAAATAAAAGCCCCACACTGCTGGAACTGAATGCGTGCCATGCCCAACAGTTTCATCAGTAATCGGTAAAAGGATAAACTTGCCATTGGTCACTCTCCCAATTACTTGCTCAGTCAGCTCCAGCTCGGGTGGATTTACCTGATCATCCGCAGAATTTATTGATAGCAATGGTGCTTTTATTTTCTCCAAATGAAGGCTCGGGTTATAATCTCTTGAGGCATCGAATGCGTAAATCAAGTCATTTGGATCTATTGCATTGAAGTAGCTATCGACTCTTTGGCTTAGATACGCCTCGGCACTTTCGCGGGCAGGGTAATTTTTCTGCCATTGCAGCGGCGTGCTTGTCATCATTAGCAAAGTATGCATGGCATGTTTATGACCCAATGGTTTAATCTGATAGTTACCATTCGCCCAAGCGGGATCATCCATTATTGCATCCATCATCATTTTTCGCATCATTCTATTTCGGCCCGCAATTTCTACAGGAGTACTAGCCAATGGCATAAGTGCGTCCATAAAGTCTGGATATAAATAGCCCCAAACCCATGTATTCATTCCTCCCATAGAAGTGCCCATTACCAAGCGTAAATGGTTTACGCCCAACCCTTCTATTAGCATTTTATGCATCAGATTGACCATGTCGTCATAGTTGTAGCGAGGGAAGTTCATCCGAAGTCCATCGCTGGGTTTGCTGCTTCGGCCATGTCCAATGGCATCAGATAGGACGATATAGTATTCGTTTGCATCTAATATTTGCCCTTTCCCAAACAAATTTCCTGCAAATCGCTCTGACAAAAAGCCAGTTCCTGAACCAGTAGTGCCATGCATGATGAGAACCGCATTGGTGGCTTTTCCATTTGCATCTGTTTTGAGGGTGCCAATAGTGGTATAGCCTAGATTCACCAAATCCATTTTCTCTCCTGTATGGAAGGTGAAATTCTTAATTTCGACTATCCCCTGCTTTGGGCTTGGGTAATTACTCTGGGCGTAGCCAAGGCTGTATATGCCAATAGCAATTGCAAAGGTTAGTATGCGTTTCAACATGATTTAATTCTTTTTTTAATTCTCATTCTCCAAAAGATAGATTTCATCTGTGCTCTTTTTGGAAACTGTAATTACGACAAGCTTTTGCATCCATACAACAGCTAAATGACTATCGGCTAAGATTACTTTTGCAGACCAATCAAACCGCAGAGATCAGGACTAAGCTCTTTTCTTTTGCAAAAACCAATAGGCTAACGGAATGAAAAATATGGCGGTGAATGTACCAATGGTTAATCCACCAATTACGGAGTAAACCAATGGTCTTTGTAAATCTGCACCAAGACCAGTGGAGAACACTACTGGAAGTAAAGCCAAAATAGTGGTGATTGAAGTCATTAAAATAGGCTTCAATCGAATGGTGCCGGCACGCATCATGGCTTCTTCTAGTAGCGTATTGTAAAATTCGCTAGTAGCAAGCTTCCTATTAAGACCTTGGGTGACTAATTTCTCCTGCATGTACCTGTTCATCGTGTCCACTTTCAATATCGCATCATTCACCATGATTCCCAGCATCACAATCATACCGATGGAGCTCATAATATTCAAGCTCTCTCCCATAATAAGCAATACCAAAAATGCCCCGCCCAAACCAAGCGGGAGGGTAAGCACGATAATGATTGGCTGTGAAAATGACTCAAATTGAGCAGATAAAATGAAATAAAGTAAGACAACAGATACTATAAGGATGAAAATCAATTGACGCAGGTTTTCTTGATCATCAAAAATTCTACCTTGGAAATCTACTAGAAGATTATTGGTGCCGGCAAGCATCGCCAATTCATTAGAGACATTTTCCACATCTTCCATATCGTCCCAGATAATGGAGTGATACACACCATTATCCGAGGCTGTCAAATATTTATAATCTTGAGTGAACTCGTAATCAATAAATTGGTCGAGGGTATACATTCCATCTTGATTATTCCGAACCGTCACTCTTCTCAAAGTATTACTCAAGTCATCATTTACATCGCGAATCACCACGGGAGTGACCTCTCCAAATCGCTTTATTTCGGTGACCAAGTAATTGCTAAAGCTATTTTTGATTTTTTCCTTTACGTCATTCTCGCTCAGACTGTAAAGTCTAATTCTGTCACTATTAATATTAAGCTGCAATACAGACTCTCGGATTAGTCCATCTCCAAAAATAGGTACCGTATCGTTCGTGATTTTAGCTGCTTCATAGGCAAGTGGCTCTATTTTATCCCATTCTATCAGCTCACCTCTGCCTAGGTTTCTAAACCGAGCTTCGAAATAAGGTTTTTCGGAAGCAAACAATTGGTCGAAGGCATTGGGTGCATCCTCGATTTCAAGGGTGGCCAAAGGGAATCTCAAGCTGAAATAATCACGGAAGTATTCTTCCGCTTTCTCTTTTTCGTCCATGTTTGGAAACATAAAGTAAAGGAGGGCATTCTCCACACTATTATTTCCCTGAAAAAGGAGAAATTGGTTGATCCCAATATCGCTTTCTGAAATAGTAACCTCAAAAGGAATGGCATCAAAAAAGTTCTCCACCCTCCTGCGGTTTTCCTCTACTTCAATAGGTTCATTCCAATTGATACTTACTTGAGTTTCTGTTTTCTCTATTTCGGGCAATCCTGCGGTTGGTAATATTGACCCAAGGTAAAGGGCAAGAGGAATCAACAGGAAAACACTAATAAATACTGGAGCCTTATGGCGAAGGGTAAATTTAAAAGCCTTTTTGTATAAGCCATGAATAAACAAATATACTCTGCTATCCTCTGCATATTTCTTTTTACTGTTTTCGAAAAACAATTTGTACAGCAATGGCAGTACAATAAATGCAACTATCAATGACACACCTAATACTATTGCTACAGAGACGGCCTGATCAAAAAACAATGCGCCAGTGATGCCACTTAGGAAAACCAATGGTACAAATACAGCAAGAGTTGTCAATACCGAACTAATTAATGCTGACATTACTTCATTCACTCCTTTGACACAGGCATCGATAAGCGGGAGGCCTTCCTTGCGGTGGCGGGTAATATTATCTAACACGATGATGGAATTATCGATCAACATACCCAAACCTAAAGCTAGACCGCTCAGAGATATGATATTGATACTAAGCCCGACAATTCTGAAAAGTAAGAAGCTAATAACGACAGAAAGCGGGAGGGAAATTCCAATAATTATAGGCAGACGCACGCTTCCGATAAATAGGAAAAGTACAGCGAATGCGAAAGCACCACCAAATAATAAACTGGTTTGTAAGTTGCCGATACCTGCATTTAATAGAATCGACTGATCTTGAGTAACTTCGAAATCAATATTTGGATAATCGTCTTTGAAAAATTCGATTGCTTCATAAATACGCGGCATCAATTCGTTCATTTTTGCACTGGCTTGTTTATGCGCAGTAATGACTAAGCCAGCTTCTTTGCCAATCAAATGGAATCCAAGAATTTTTTCAGACCCGATGGAAACTTTGGCAACATCTCTTAATTTCAGGATGGTACCATCTCGCGCTCTTATGGGCAAGTTTTCAATTTCCTCTGGGTTGTCCAGTCGGTTTGCGATTTTCAGGAAATATCGATATTGTCCATCTGCCACGGATAGAGTAGAGAGCTCCAAGTTGGCTGTTTGGATGGTCTGAGCAATAGTAGCTTCTGTGAGGCCAAGAGCAAGTAATTTTTCACGATAGGGTTCTACTTGTATTAGGCTTCTTTGTAGGCCGTTTACATCGACTAAGCTTACTCCTTCGAGCTGTTCTATCCTCTTTTTGAGCACCTTTTCGGTCAGTTCCGATACTTCGGTGATGTCTGCCTCACTTTTAGGCTTCACTTGGATGCGGATTACTGGAATATCGGAAGTATTGATCCGAACGATTTGTGGACGGGTGATATCTCTAGGCAAGGTTTCGGATAGCCTATCCATTTTCTCATTCACATCTATATAAGCAAGATCCATTTGGGTGCCATAGGCGAAGCGTAAATGAATGGTGCCTGTTTCGCTGCCTGCTTTGCTTTCTAAGTATTCTAGTCCGGAAACCGTTCTCAAGCGCTCTCTTATAGGCTTTAGAATATTATTTTCCATTATCGATGGCGAGGCATTTGGGTAGTTTGCCTTTACCACAATCTCAGGCACATCGATCTCGGGCAACAATGAAACGGGTAATTGCAAAGCGGAAAGAACACTGAAAATGATAACCAAAATGGTTGTCATTATCACCGCAATCGGTCGTTGGATTAGAAATTTTACCATGAAGGAAAAGGCTTAGTTTTCAGTTTGAACAGTTGGTGTGACAACGGCCACTTCTGCATCGTGAGAGAGTTGTAAGTTATTCGTTAAGATTACTTGAGCTCCTGCGGCAATTCCTTCAAGTATTTCTACCTCTAGGCCATTGTCCAAGCCAGATACCACATAGTTCCACTTGGCTCTTCCATTTTCCATCGTAAACACTACCTCCCGCCCTCCACGGACAGTTACTGACCTTTTAGGAACTATAATATTAGCTGTTTGAGGTACTCTAATGACTGCATTGGCATTCATGCCAGGGATCAGACTTGCTCCATTGGCGATGGAAATTCTTACGGATACTAAGCCATTTTCATTTACAAATGGATTTATTTCTTTTACAATCCCTTCAAAGGTTCCTGAATTTCTGGAGACTGGATAAACATCTACTTTTTGCCCAATCTCAACCAATGAAACATCCGACTCCAAGATATTTGCTACCAAAATCAATGAATTAGCATCATAAATTCTACAAAACTCCTTACCACTGCTAGCCATGCCACCCTCGCGAGTCATCAAATTGGCAATCACACCAGATATAGGCGCTTTTATAATGGTCTTTTCCAAATTTAGTTCTGCTTCTTCAATACTTAGATTGGCACCAATGATATTATTTTTCAACTCTAAATTACGTCTTACAATATCCGTAAATTGTCCGCTACCATAAGTCAAAGAATCGTTTTGGAAATTGACGTAATTTTGTTCGTAGGTTATTCTGGCCTTTCTAAGAGCCATTATTTCATCTTCATTCTCTAGTTCGGCTAACGTTTGGTTTTCCTTTACTATTTGGGCATTGATCACGTATAATTTCTTAATGACCGAACTTTTTTCAAAGGGCAAAATGATCTCTCTGTTGGCCTCTATTTTACCTGAGGTATTTACCAGATACTCAAAATCTTTGATTTGAGCAAAGCCAACTTCCACATCTGTAGCTCTTAATTCTTTGCGAATCGCTTGAGGATCTACTTCAGTATTATCTTCTTTTTCTTCTTCGCATGCAAATGCTAACGGGAGGATGAGTAACCAAAGGATTTTTTTCATGAGTTTATTATTAGTCTTTAACACATTGCCTATTTGATGTATTTTTCGCTGTAAAAGTTTTAAAAAATTCGATTTCTTAAAAACTTTCTCAAAAAAACATTTTTTTTATTGAAACTAAAAAATAAATTAGCAAAAAGATTTTAAATATTATCTTTCAATAAAACTATTTGTTAAAATTGAACATCAATAATTATGTTAGTCTCCATCAAAATACAATAAATGAACGATTTTTTTAGCCCTTTCCGTACGGTTATTCTCTTTTTGGCATTGAGTTTTGTTGGTTTGGCGCTCATTCCCAAACTTTCCGTAGACTTCTTACCAACACCTCCTGACCCTAAAATTCAGGTGACCTATTCTATGCCTACAACGTCCCCTGAAATTGTGGAGCGAATGGTGACTTCTCCTTTAGAAAATACGCTTTCTCAGGTAAGTGGGCTCAAGAAAATATCTTCCCAAAGTAGAGATGCTACAGGCACCATTACGCTTGAGTTTGAAAAGGACGCGGATATAGGATTCAAGAAGTTCGAAGTGAATACCCTTATTCGCAATGTATATAATAAGTTGCCTGAGAATGTATCATATCCGTATTCGCAGCAGTTTGGAGGGAATGATAATAGTAGGCAGACCAAAGGGCCATTTTTAATTTATACGATCAATGCACCATTTGCTCCCTTTAAAATAAAGCAGGAGGTAGAAGATATCATCCGTAAGCAGCTGATCCAAATGCCAGAGCTAGAGAATGTGGTCATCACTGGAGCAAGAGATTTGCAAATTACCGTCAATTTGGATTTGGCCAAATTGATTCAATACAGGATAAATGTAAATGACGTAGGCGCAAGTATTCGAAACAGCACCGGGAGTGAATTTCCAGGCTTGGCTACTACTTCTTCTTCGCAGCAGTTTTTTCTTCGTATCGACAAGGAGCTCGTGGATATGGCGGAGCTGGAAAATATCGTACTCGGCTTACATGATGGGAAAGAAATAGCCATTAAGGATGTAGGCAGAATCTTTATGGAAGAGCAAGAACCCAATAGCTTTTTCCGAATTGATGGTAAAAACGCCATTAACTTAAGCATTACCCCACGTGATGGCGTAAATAAAGTGGTCGTAGCCAATGCGGTAAAAGACATTGTTAATAATTCAATAAATTTTCTTCCAGAGGGTTATTCCTTATTTCTTCAAACAGATGAATCTGAGTTTCTTCAAAAGGAGCTAAATAAGATTTATAAGCGGACAGGCCTTTCGGTACTGATACTCACAATTTTTATTTTCCTAGCGAGTAGAAACCCCCGATACCTATTAACTATTTTCGCAGGCTTATTTGTAAACCTGAGCCTTGCAGCTATTTTGGTTTACTTCCTCGAAGTCAATATCAATCTATACTCATTAGCAGGTATTACCATTTCCTTTGGACTGATCATGGATAATGCCATTGTGATGGTAGATCACCTGCACCGGAAAAAGAACGCAAAGATTTTCTTGGCCTTATTGGCAGCATCGCTTACTACCATTATGGCCTTATTGTCGGTATTCCTATTGCCGGAGCAGTTGCAGCAAAACCTAATTGACTTTTCAAAAGTGGTCGCTATCACATTAGCAGTTTCGTTGTTTGTTGCCTTATTCTTTACACCAGCCCTATATTTTCTATTATTCAAAGAGCGGCTCAAAAGGAATAATCTGGATACAATCCCTAAGTTGCGCAAAAAAGTTAGACAATTTAGAGGATATTCTAAGATAATTTATTGGCTGGCTGGTCGTAGAAAGTTGGTCATATTTTTAATTATTTGGCTTTTTGGTTTTCCAATTTTTATGCTCCCTACCAAATGGGATGGTCAGGAATGGTACAACAAATCCTTAGGAAATGAGAAGTATCTGGAACACGTAAGACCCTGGGTGGATAAAATCACTGGAGGATCTTTTAGGATGTTCAAAAGAGGTGTTTACGAAAGATCCAGCTACCGTGAGCCAGAGAAGACCCGCTTGTACGTAAGAGCCGGAATGCCCTATGGTACTACCCTCGATCAAATGGATTATGTGATTGGCTTTTTTGAAGACTTCTTAGTTGGCTACGAAGGAATTGAAAAGTTTGTCACCTCAGTTAATTCCGGACAAAATGCCTCTATTGATATTACTTTTCTAGAAAAATATGAGTTCTCCTCAATTCCTTATCAGCTCAAAGGAGAGCTTATTGCACGGTCTTTAGATTGGTCTGGCGTTTCTTGGTCGGTAGTAGGTGTAGGGCAAGGGTTTAGTACCGGAAGTAGCAATCAGATTCCTAGCTATAGTGTGGAAATGTGGGGCTATAATTTTGATGAACTTGCCGTTCAAGCCCAAATTATGGCCGATAAGCTATTGGAGCATAGGCGAATACAAGAAGTAGATATAAATGCCTTGTCTGGTTGGCAGGATCGCTCGATGGATGAATATATCCTTTCTTTCTCGCCGTCGAAGCTGGCCTTGAATGGGGTAAACCAAGGGCAATTGCTCTCGATGCTGCGGAATATGAGCAAAACTACCTCGGCATCAGGATCGATCGAATTTGATGATAAACTCTATCCAATATTTGTGAAAACTTCTGGTTCAGATAGTTTCTCAAAATATCAAATGATGGAGGATGCACTGCCTTTAGATACCGCCAGATTGGTGCGAATAAAAGATTTGGCAGAGTTAGAATTCGTAAAAACTCCGAATACGATCTATAAAGAAAACAGGCAATATAAGCGTGTGGTTCGATTTGATTATTTCGGGTCTAGCAAGTTTGGAGCTGAATTTCGTGATCAAGTTTTGGAAGAAATGAAGACCATAATGCCAATCGGATATACGGCTAAAGTTGGTGGTTATGGCTATTGGTTTGGCAACCAAGCCTCGACTGTTCAGTACGGGCTTATCGTACTTCTAATGGCAGGAATATTCTTTATTTGTGGAATCTTATTTGAAAACTTAAAACAGCCATTCCTAATTATCATTTCTATTCCAGTTTCTTTTATTGGCTTATTTTTAATATTCGCCTTATTCGATTTCAATTTCGACCAAGGTGGGTATGCGGCTTTTTTAATGCTGGGAGGCTTGGTGGTAAACGCAGCAATTTTTGTGGTCAATGACTTCAATAATCTGCCAACCGCAAGTCACAATCGAAGGGTGATAAAAGCGGTAACTGGTAAATGGATTCCCATTATCCTTACTGTTCTTTCTACTTGCTTGGGATTGGTGCCATTTATTATTGAAGGCCAAAATGAAGTGTTCTGGTTTTCATTAGCCATAGGCACTATTGGTGGACTTATGTTCTCGATGGTGGCAATATTTATTTTATTGCCGATATTCTTGGTCAAGAAGGCGGATTTGCCTTTCAAAAAGAAGCTAGCTGTTGAATCCTTAGCATAATGTTAAAACGTACGTTTTATATCGTTTTAATTTCAACTATTCTATCCTGTAATAACGATAAGGAAATTAAAATTGTAACAGGCGATTTGAAGGATTTTAAGGCAGATGAGTTTACCTTGATATTGGATGAATTCTCCAATGGGATGTCGCAAGTATTCCAGTACAGTCAAATTGTGGATAGTGAATACTTGATGATGGTAGAAACGGGTGGGATTGGTTCCTCCAGCGGCCCAAACATTGATTTGTATAATGTCAATAAGGGAGAGAAAATTAAGAGATTGCATGTGCCCAGAGAAGGGCCAAATGGAGTGCCGATGCCTCCAAAAGTTTGGATGATAAACTTGGACTCATTACTACTGGTGACCTCAGGCAAAATGTATTATATGAATTGGGAAGGCGAAATAATCAACCAAGTTGAGTTGGGAGGTTTTATTGAAAACGCTAGGGATAAAATGCCTGAGATTTCGAATTATTCTCCTCCAATATTCGTCGGTGATCAAATATTTATTGGTTTGATCCCTGGATTAGAGAATTCACAGCTATGGTTACCTGATAAGCGATTTATTTCATATTCAAAAAATGAAAATACTGTCTCAGAGCTTTTGAGCTTTGGGTATCCTGAAATATATACTGAATATGATGAAGACCCAAATTATAGAGATATGTTTCTCCAAGAAGTCGGTAAAGAAGTTTACCTTTCTTTTGCTTTAGGAGACTCAATCTACAAATGGGATGGCCAAAAACTTAACCCAGAGTTTTCTCTACGTTCATTAAATGATCATAAGTTTTACCCGTTGGGTGAAATTAAGTGATTTGAATTTTAATATTGTTAATGTTCCTATCGAATATAAACTTGTTGATAAATTGAATCAATGTCAGGGCAGTTATTTTTGCTAAGATTCTTGTTTTGAATCCGCTAAAGGTTTTT
>JBDNFI010000100.1:0-6010 GCA_041689935.1 Cyclobacteriaceae bacterium | reverse complement strand
GCTTACCAGCGTCTGTGGTGTTATCGACATTACCGAGACCAACATCAGCCTTAACTAAAATTAAGTCTGTCTTAAGAGTTGCAACACCAACATCCTCAGCGTCGCCAGTCGATGCCGAAGTGCGACCCTTATAGGTCTTGGTCGCCATCTGTGCAGCTTTGGCGTTAGTTACCGCGTTAGCATTGATCTTCCCTGTCGTTACCGCAAGATCATCAATCTTGCCTGTTGTAACATTCAAATTCAAAATCTTAACGGTCGTTACTGCATTAGCAGCAAGGTCAGCCGCGACAATTGTCCCATCAACAATGTTTGCAGAGGCAATGGTAATATCGGTTGGCAAAGCACCTGTAGCAAGTTTGGAGAGGGCTATTGCGGCAGCGGAGTTAATATCCGCATCAACGATAGAATCATTAACGATGTTTGCTGAGGCGATAGTAATTGCTGTTGGCAGAGCACCGGTGGCTAATTTGGAAAGGGCAATCGCTGCGGCGGAGTTAATGTCAGCATTTACGATTGAATCGTCAAGAATCTTAGCACTAGTTACCGCACCATCAGCAAGGTCCGCGGCGACAATTGTACCATCAACGATGTTAGCAGAAGCGATAGTAATTGCTGTTGGCAGAGCGCCTGTTGCTAATTTTGAAAGGGCGATAGCCGCAGCCGCGTCTATGCCAGCATTGACGATGCCTGTAACATTGGTCATAACACCCGAAGCCGGTGTTCCTAGGGCGGGCGCAATAAGTGCCTGACCACTTGGAAGAGTAACTGTTCCTGTGAAAGTCGGTGATTGAATTGGGGCAATTGTCTTAAAATTAGTATTATCTGGACTAAACGTCCATGTATCTGATGTCTCATTCCAAAGAATTGAAGCATTATTTGATGTCCCGCGCTCAATTTCAACACCAGCATTTGCTGATGGGGAGCCCGTAACATTAGAGTTAAGAACTATAATATTATCTTCAATAGCCAATGTTTCGGTGTTTAAGGTAACTGTAGTTCCTTGAACTGTCAAATCCCCAGTTACGACTAAGTTATTTGGGATTGTGACATTTGTTGCGAGGCTAAGAACTGTGCCAGTTACGACTATTTCATTAGTCGTTCCTGTCAAAGTAACATTGGCGACAGCACTTGTCACGAATGCTGTAGTAGCAATTTGAGTAGTAGAAGTTAACGCTGCGGCAGTGGGTGCCGCTGGCACGCCCGTAAAGGTTGGAGCCACAGACATGGCAAATGTGGTGCCAGTACCAGTTTGAGAAGCAATAGAAGTTGCGTTCCCAACTGAAGTAATGGGGCCAGTTAAATTGGCGTTGGTGGTTACGTTACCTGCTGTAAGCCCTGATGCCGTCCCTGTAACATTTGTCATTACACCCGAAGCAGGTGTACCGAGGGCTGGAGCAATAAGTGCGATACCGCTAGGGGTGACTACAGTACCTGTGAAAGTTGGGGAGGCAAGGTTCGCCTTTAAATCTAGGGCTGTCTGACCAGCCGTAGAAACTGGTTTGCCTGCGTCTGTAGTATTGTCAACGTTGCCAAGACCAACGTCACCTTTGACGATGCCTGTTGGTGTGTTGACGACTGGAGATGTTAATGTCTTGTTGGTTAGTGTCTGTGTACCTGTTAACGTGACAACGTCGGTACCTATGTCAATCGCATCTGCTGCCACCACGATACGGTTGGTCGTACCGACAACATCAAGTGTATTGCCGGTCTTAGTAAGACCAGCACCTGCTGTTACCTGACCAGCACCACTAAATTGCGTGAAAGTTAGTTCAGTTGTGGCTAATGTAATTGGGTCAGCCGTAGTTAATACGAAGCCCATCGATGCGGCTGCCGTACCTTCTGAGACGAAAACGTATAGGCCTGACGTAACTTCTGCGCTACTATCTGCGTCCGCTGAACGAGAAGCCGCACCAGAAGCAACGACAACGTAAATTCCGTTTGCTGCGGGTAGCGTCTGGTTCTTAAGTAACACCCTGTCGCCAGTTGCGACTGTCACACCGTCAATCACCGAGGCGTTGATAAGCGCAGTAGCAATTGCTATATTAGTAGTCGAGGCAACACGGACAGAGTCCTTAATGTCAAGCCCCTGTTTTAGTGCATCGGCGTAGCCCTTAGTTACCGCGTCTGTAGCGTTGCTAGGAGTAGGTACAGTAACCGTACCTGTGAAAGTCGGCGAAGCTAGATTAGCTTTCAGATCCAAGGCTGTCTGACCAGCTGTAGAAACTGGCTTGCCAGCGTCCGTAGTATTGTCAACGTTACCAAGACCAACCATCGTCTTGGTAATACCAGCAACGGTCCCAGTAAATGTTGGTCCAGCAAGTAACGCAAACCCGCTAATAGAAGCGCCAGATGGAATTGTGACAGTTCCTGTGAATGTTGGGGAAGCAATCGGTGCCTTCGTATCTATCTGTGTTTGGATAGCGGAACTTACGCCGTCTAGATAACCAATCTCAGTGTCAGTAACACCCGTGACCCTTGCCTGTATAGCAGTTGTATCAACGGCAACTGTTGGGGTTGCACCTTCGCCAGTGTTGTTGGTAATCGTTATACCAGTGCCCGCAACCAAACTTTGGACATACGAACCAACAGTATCAGTTGAAAGGTTTACGGCATCATTAATCCATGCTGTGCCATTCCAACGGAGAAAGTCTCCATCGGCGGCAGAAGAAATTGTGACATCACCAAGATCATTAATAGATCCAATTGATATAGTAGAACCAGCTACAGCTGCATAAACCCCAACTTTTACAGTGTTTGATGCCGGAGGAGAAGAAAAGATTAAAGTAACAGCTGCGGTAGTTGTGGCTTCCCAACGAACATCTATAACTTCATAAGGGCTCGCGGCGTTACGAACAACGACAACAACATCTCGGGTGCCCAAGTTGTGGGTAACGGTAAAACTTGTAGCAACTCCATTGCCAATGGTGGAAGTAGATACAGTTCCAGCTAAACCAGTATCTGATCCAGGAGCAAATTTAGTACCATCAAATTTTAAAACTTGATTGGTTGTGGCGCCAGTAGTATCAATTTCTATACTATCAACAAAAAAACTATCTACACGTACTTCACTTGGAAGAGAGAAAGCATACGTTCCAGTAACAGTGTTACTTGTTACCGTGACCTGGTTTGCGGTACCAGTAATCGAAGATATTAATCTAGCTCCGGATTATAGAATTAGTAACGGAGTTCTTGTAATAAAGTTTGCTATCAGCTACGTTAATTGCAAGTTCACCCAATTGCAATGAACTAGGGGCATCGCCGTTAACGTCATCAGACCTTTTCAGTAAAAGAGTATTATTAACTGCAAAGGCTGAACCACTATAAGCCATCAAATTTCTCCTCGTTTATGAAATCATTCTATGATATAGTAGCAGACTTTTTGAATTTATGCCAATAAAATATATTATAGATATTATTGTTTTCTTTCGGTTATTGTGCCGGTTCTAAAATCTAGACCCGCAAAGTCCTCAAAATCCGCTAGTGTTCGTACAGCCCCAAATGCCCCTTCACCAATTACCCTATCTTTAAAGATTCTCTTATATTCAGCTTTTGACTCTACTTCAAGGGGTGCCCATAGGTCTGGGAAATCTGTCCATACATGGTGTCTACGGACCTGAGCGAATGGTTGCTGTGAGTGGTATGAGTGCCAGACTAAATGTTCTCCAAGAACCACAGGCGTAAAACCATGGGTAAATGCCCTTGCGGCAGTGAGGGGTTCTTCTCCGCCAGAAAGCTATTTTCTTATTAGGTGTTATTTTATAAAAATCTCCACTAGTAAATATGCAGCCGCCAGACACAGATGGAATATATAGACAATGACTATCAGTTTGAACAGCTGTCTGGCTTGGTATTAATGTCTCTTTAAATTGTTCTGGCTTCTCATGAAATGAGATTGTTGTTGGGGCCCAATGAATATTAGCATCACGTTGTTCAATACCATTTGTATCATACCAATAGTTTGAAGGGTACATCGTCATTAACGGTTTTTCGATACCAAGAGATTGACAATATTTAAAATGTTTTATTGCTTTTAGGTCCCACTCCTCCGTAAATCTCATATGACTATCTATTTGGAAATAATAGTCCTCACCATCATAGAATTCGTTAGCTATAAATCTAGAAAGTTGTAGCCCAATGTTAGCGGGGGCGATGCTCTCAGATATTGATAACTTAGCCCACGAAGGCAGTGCAGGATGGACTTCAACTTCACCGTTAAAGAGAAGACAGTTGGCGACCCCGAAATGTAAGCGAACCGAACCACTAGCGTTTTTTATTGCGTCATCAATTGTCTTTGGGAGTTCAAAATCCCTATAGGAAGGTATACAAACAAAGATTGATTCCATCATGTCTACCACTTAGAAAGTGGGCAAACAGCTGCTTTCATCTTTGTCTTTAGACTCATGAAGCATCCGGCACTGCTTACATTGTTTAGTCAACTTAATTAGTTCTGGACATGCTTCACATATCGCCCATCGGGCACTTGCTACTTCTTCTGTCGCTTTTTCTATGTTGGGGTTAAGAATGTCCCAGGGCCTTGTTGTGCCGTAGTCTAGCCTTATAGTCAGAATATGCTGACATAAATTATCCTACTGGTGGGGTAAAGACACCATCAACATATGTGTACCCTGGTATAACAGTACCCTTCAAATTATCTGGGACCATTATAATTGATGGGCTGGACTGAAGAATAGCAGACATTCTGCTGGTCTTTTCCCACGCCATTTGGTCCGCTACTTCACCATCAATAACAAACACAAAGAAATCCCAGTTCTCTTTGTTGTTTCCAGGTAATTCTACTTGTGGAATATCTGACATAATATTTGCTCCTTCATTTTTTATTATTCTTACAAACTTACCATATATTTTAGCATAAGTCTGGCCCACCTGGCACACAGCTATTAAACGTGGCGACATCAGCACAGCCAGCTTTTTGCCATCCATTATATAAGCTTCGCTCACCAAACCACCAAGAGCATACGTTGTCTTGGTGGAGGCACTCCCTTGTGAATGTGTATGCTACCACATAATCAGTTGGGAAATTGCACACCGCCGCCGTGGTTGTCGTGGTTGTCGTGGTTGTCGTGGTTGTCGTGGTTGGCGCGGCAGTAGTCGCGCAACAACCACAATAACCTTCCACGTTCCCGACTGGAGACAGATAACTTCCGCAAGCACCGTCGGCGAGAACATAGTTAAGTTGTAGCCCAACGCAAGCGTTGGCAAGATGCGTCCCCGGCGGAGGACACGGCGCGACAGTCGTAGTCGTAGTGGGCACGAATGGGGTCACCGCATTAGACGCCGCCGACACATCAGAAGACACCCCGTAGTCGGTAAGTCCTACTACCGTAAAAGTATAAGCAACCCCATTACTTAAACCGGAAACGGTAATTGGAGAAGCCCCAGAAGCAGCAAAGCCACCTGGTGACGATGTTGCCGTGTAGGTTATTGTCCCTTTGCCGATGTAAGTTGATGCGGTAAACGGAGCAGATGCATTCCCGTTACCGGGAGAAGCCGAGCCGATAACTGGTGTAGTTGGCTTTTTGCCCTGACTGGAAGTGTTGCCAGGAATCACGATGCGCTCAAGTCGCCTATTATTACCCACATATCCTCTGCTAGTTTAACTAGTGTAGCAGATGACCATCGATCACGCAACAAAAGTCCAGGGGTTGCATTTACTATCACCCCATCTCCAGCAACGAGCAAAGCTCCTGCTCCTTTTCTTAAAATATCTACTCTATCACCAATAGCAAAGGCAACACTAGAATTAGGGGGAATTGTTAAAGTCATAGGGCCGGCATTACCCATGGTAATTAGTTTTGCTAAATCTGATAATACTAAAGTGTAAGTTGTACCAATCTGTTCATTTAGAGTAGAATTAAACCCTGCTTTTGCCGCGCCATCGGCCAACATTGCGGTAGTTATTGTACCGTTAGGAAGAGTTACAGTCCCTGTAAAAGTTGGCGAAGCTAGATTAGCCTTGAGGTCCAAGGCTGTCTGACCAGCTGTAGAAACT
>JBDNFI010000099.1:0-3801 GCA_041689935.1 Cyclobacteriaceae bacterium | reverse complement strand
GCGACCCTCGCTAGCTGTGAGCAAGGGAATCAATCTACATCCGCAAACACAGTTGATTTAGAAAAACCTAAGATTATAAGTATCGGTGGAACAATCACTGAAATTGTTTTCGCATTGGGCGCTTATGAGTCTATAATTGCTACTGATCCAACGAGTACATATCCTAAAGAGGCGCAGAATTTACCCAGTTTGGGATATAAAAATGCAATAAAGGTGGAAGGATTGATTTCATTAGGTTCGGATGTGATCATTGCAGAAAAAGGGCATTTATCGGATGATGTAAAACAGCAATTAAGCGCTACTGGAACAAATTGGCACGAAATTGAAAACCAATATACAGTAGATGGTACTCTAGGAATGATCGATGAAGTTGCCGCAATTCTGAATTTGGAAGAAAGAGCTACTTCATTAAAAAATGAATTTGAAGAATCTATTCAATCCCTAGCTGCAAAGGTTCAGGCAAGGGAAAATAAACCAAGCGTATTAATGGTTTATGCTAGGGGTGCAGGCTCATTAACCGTTGGTGGCTCCAATACATTTGCCGAAACACTTTTCCCTTTGGCCGGCTGTAAGCTCGCTATTATTGAGATTGATGGATTTAAGCCTTTAACTACAGAGGCGCTTATTCAAGCCAATCCAGATTATATTTTATTCTTCGACTCAGGCCTAGCCAGCCTAGGAGGGATTGATGGAGCACTTGATATCCCGGGTATTGCGGAAACAAATGCAGGTAAAAAGAGACAAATTATCTCCATGGATGGGCTTTTAGTATCTGGTTTTGGCTCACGATTACATCAGGCTGTTAATACATTATTTGATCTGACCGAATCTGCTGATAATCCTTCACTATGACAGGTAATTTCACTCACAGCATATTATTATACAAAGGTTTACAAAAGACCATCTTCATCGGTGCATTGTCTATAAGTCTAATTTTTGCGATTATACTTTCATTGGGTACTGGTGTGTATTCTATTTCAGCTGCTGAGATTTGGTTTATATTTCTCCACAAACTGAATTTAATAGATGGTGCCACGCTATTCTCCACACAGCAAGAAGTCATCCTCTGGAACATTAGATTGCCGCGAGTACTGCTAGCTGTATTAATTGGAGGAGCTTTAGGTATTTCTGGTGCATCCTTGCAAGGATTATTCAGGAACCCACTTGTAGAGCCTGGATTAATAGGCGTTTCAGGTGGAGCAGCTTTATTTGCTGCTGTAGCCATAATCTTTGGGGGAAGTTTTTCTTTTCTGCAAGATCTCGCTCTTCCAGGAAGCTATTTTGTTTCTATATGTGCTTTTGTGGGAGCATTGATCGCATCAGTTATCGTTTTTTATATTGGAGGTACGGGCAGTGGCTCATCCGTTTCCATATTGATACTGGCAGGAGTAGCGATCAATGCATTGTGCATGGCATTGATCGGTTTGTGTATTTACTATGCAAACGATGAAAATCTGCGTCAATTTACCTTTTGGAGTTTAGGTGATTTAGGCGGCGCAAGTTGGGAACGCATCGCACTTTCCATTCCGCTGATCTTACTTCCCTCTTTGGCATTATTACGGTTTCAACGTGCATTAAATGCTTTTGCCCTTGGCGAAAATGAAGCCTTCCATTTGGGAATCAAAGTCAAAACCATCAGGATATGGATTATAGGATTGGTATCACTCGCTGTAGGGAGTGCGGTAGCAGTAGCCGGAAGTATAGGTTTTATAGGCTTGGTAGTTCCGCACATGCTTAGAGCCATGCTTGGCCCTGATCATTCATTTATTTTGCCCGGCTCTCTCTTATTTGGCGCACTCTTATTACTCTTGGCAGATTTACTAGCGAGAACCTTGGTTGCACCATCTGAAATTCCGATAGGAGTAATTACTGCACTGATTGGTGCGCCATTCTTTTTAGGATTATTAATACGAGCCAAAAGGAAAAATACCTTATGATTTTAGCTAAAAATATTCATTTCAGCATTGGTAAAAAAACCATTCTTCAAAACATAAGCCTAGCAATTAGGCCTGGAAGTTTTACAGCAGTGATTGGTTCTAATGGAGCAGGTAAATCCACTCTTTTGCGGATAATGTCTGGTGAGCTACAGCCCAATATGGGTGAAATGTTGATCAATGGAACGCCCATTCAAGCGATTAAAACCATTGATTTAGCCAAAATTAGGGCTGTATTGAATCAGAAGGTTTCATTGAGTTTAGCCTTTAGGGCAAATGAAGTGGTAATTCTAGGAAGGCAGCCACATCAAGGATCGAATCAGCAAAACCTGGAGATTGTAGAAGAGGTAATGAAACTAACAGACACATTTCATTTGAGAGATAGGGTGTACCATACCTTGTCGGGCGGGGAGCAACAACGCGTACAAATGGCAAGAGTCTTGGCCCAGCTATGCGATACCAAAAATTTAAATACCTTTTTGCTGCTTGATGAACCCACATCAAGTTTAGATGTCTCTTGTCAGCATCTAATTTTTCAAATCGCAAAGGATCTGGCTAAAGCTGGAATGGGTGTATTTGCGATCGTACACGATTTGAATCTTGCTTCTCAATATGCAGATGAGATCATTTTACTGAAAAACGGAAAGGTTTTTAGTAAAGGCACACCAAATGAAGTATTCACTGAACAAATACTTACTGAGGTATTTGATTATCCTATTCAGGTAATCTCGTTCCTCGATGAGGATAAACCTATAATAATAAGTAGGGCAACAGAAGTCAACAAACCTTTAAACCACGTAGTCAACGTATAAATTATGAGCACTGAAATCATCGAAAATATCAAGGATATAAAAGCCCAATGGGAGCAATTAATAAAGGATCGTCCCACGACTAGAATCAAAGATGCGGCAGATTTAATGCAATTGAGTGAGGCCGAACTATTGGCAACGACAATCTCTGAGAATTGCATACGACTTGCAGGAGATTGGGCTGAGCTACTGCAAAGGCTAGAATCCCTTGGCAAGGTGATGTCCCTTACGCGAAACGACCATTGTGTACTGGAAAGTAAGGGGACATTTCAAAAAATAAATGTAATGGGTGAAGGCGAGCGTCAAATGGCAACTGTAATTGGCCCAATTGAAACACGCGTTTTTTTTAGAGCGTGGCATGTAGCTTTTGCCGTAAAGCAAGCTAAGAAAGACGGATGGCTCGAGAGTATTCAGATTTTTGACAAACAAGGTGATGCTATTACTAAAATCTACCTACAAGATAAGAGTGATCGCGAAGCATACCTGCAACTCATTCAAGATTTTACTTCAGCAGATCAATCCACCACGCAACAAGTATTTCAGGAAGTCCCTATTCTATATAAGGATGAAGTAGATCGTATTGCTTTTCTGAATGAATGGGCAGCCTTAAAAGACACTCATGATTTCTTTGGGATGCTACGGAAATATGAATTGCATCGTCAAAAAGCGATACAGTTGGCCGAAGGTAAATTCAGTTTTAGAATAGATATAGCAGCCATTCAGCAGGTGCTAGAACAATCGGCTAAAATAAAATTGCCGATTATGATTTTTGCAGGGAACCGAGGTAACATTCAGATTCATCAAGGGAAAATAAGGACGGTAAGATTACTTGGACCAAACGAACGAATGACAGATTCATGGCTCAACATTATGGATCCAGAATTTAATATGCATTTACGTTTAAGTGAAATCAGCGAAGCTTGGTTAGTTCATAAGCCAACTGACGATGGGACGGTTTCATCCATTGAGCTATTTGATAAAAATGGAGCACTATCCGCTCAGTTTTTTGGCTTAAGAAAGCCAGGAATTATTCAAAAGGTTGAATGGGCGGACTTGCT
>JBDNFI010000098.1:0-14627 GCA_041689935.1 Cyclobacteriaceae bacterium | reverse complement strand
TGCTCCTCAGCAGAGCCTACTTCCGCTTTAACCAGTATTGCAAAAATATAATTTGTAAACCACATTCAGGATTTATTCAAATGTGTAAATTTGTATCAGGATTTTTAATCATAAAGTGTAAACCTATTTTAGGACGAGACATACACTAAATTGAAGTGCTCCAATGGCTCCGTATGTCCTCCATTTAATATAACGTGTTCGCTGAAATGCTTAAAATTATTCTTCTTTAGCCTTTCAATTAGTTGGTTCGACATAGCTGTTGCAGGCCATTGTTCATCCTCTTTACCTGACAGGATCAAAATTGAACCGTTTATGTGCTCTACTTTAATTTCCGCATTCTTGGCAGCTGTTTCATCCTCAAGCATCATACTAAATGCAGCATAAAGATCTCCTTTCAATGCGGGTGAAATGGTTTTAAATGTTGCCGGGACATAAGGTACTTCATTGCCTTGGTACATCCAAGAAGAGGTATTTGCAGACCAAGTAAGTGCAGGGAAGCTTACATTCGATGTTGACATGGCAATGACAGCGGTATATTGATCAAATCGGCTAGCTAGGTTGAGGATTAATTCTCCTCCTTTGGAAGCTCCAATAAGGGCTATTTTGGATTCATCGATTTTAGAATTTTTGGCAATATTCATGATGGTGTCGGAAATGGCCTCTAATGAAATTCTGTCGAGACTTCTTGGAGTTCCGTCTGCATTGAAATACCCGATTGCCAAAATCGCATATCCCTTTTGAATAAGACTGTCTCTTTTACCCTTCAAATAGTTTCTATGCCAATCCACACCGCCATCACCACCACCAAATGCTACTATCAATGGTTGATTATCTCCTTCTCCTAAATATAGTAGCGTTTCTACCACCCCGTGCTGTTTGGGAAGCGGTGGCACATAGATGAATAGATAAAGAAGTCCTGCGAAAAACACCAAAATAAATAACAATAATATTCTTAGGATTGTCTTTTTCATGTCTACGAAATTTTGCGGGTGGATTTTAAGTATTCTGCTGAATTCAACCTTTGGAAAGGTTTAGCTAGGAGTTTCCGCTTCCTGCTTTTCCTTTATGATTTCTAGGGTTTTGTAAATCACTATAATCTCAAGTAGTACCGCCGGAAGCATCACTACCAAACCCACTAAAGCCAATATGACCGTTACCAAAAAGAATCCTGCGATCAATTCGAAAATGCCTGCGGCTGTTGCAATCGACCCATGGGTTTTGTTTAATCTTAGGAGGGCAATACCCAGCACAATCCCGAGGGTACCAAAAATAAGTGCTTCTGAAAGCAACACAATTTCCATTGCGTAGTCATTGATGAATAAGGAAAAGATATCGTATCCTAAAGCAACGATGCTTGCGAAAATTAACATGAACGAGATAATTCTCAATAAGTAATTTTTGAATAATACGCCTATAAGGATAAGTCCGCGGATAAAGAAAAAGAAGCTTATAAGTACCGCAATTTTGATGGCTACATAGAGGATGTTTCCAAAGATCATCCGATCCTCTTCGAAGCGGTAGTATTCTGCGCCAACTTCCACAATGCCCAAGACAAAATAAATGACACCAGATATCCAAGCGATATTTAATTGATTCACCAAAAAGCTCGAAGGCTTATCTTGATCCAGCTCGATAAAGAAAAATTCTTTGAGTTTGGTGCTGAACGATTTCTCACCTAATGCCGCTTCATTGATTTGTTCTAAATCATATTCCAGGGCACTGAGAATCGTTTTGATAGTGAATACACGTGGAGTTACTTCCCCAGTTTCTATTCGTTGTATAGTACGAATGCTAATGTTACATTTTTCTACTAATTCTTCTTGGGTAAGGCCTTTGGCTTTTCTTAGCTCTAGAATCTTTTTGCCGAGTTGAGGTTGTTTCATCTGTTTGGTATGTATCTGTTTGTTCGGCAATGTTATTCTATTGGTTTTGATACTCAAATTATTCCCATTGTATTAAGCCCGTCATTTACCCGCCACATTATTAAATTATTGATAGTCAATACTATGTAATTATTGCTGTTGCTTCAATTTCGATTAGCATATCAGGATGTATTAAGTTCGACACCTCAACCAATGTAGTTGCCGGCCTAATTTCAGAAAAGAATTCTCCATGTGCTTTGCCAGCTTCTTCCCATTTTCCAATATTGGTGACGTATATCCTTGTGCGGACCACATCACTTATTTTACCTCCCGCTTCTTCTATCGCTCGCTGTATTATTTGCAAATATGTGATGGCCTGTAGGTACATGTCTCCAACACCTGATACTTCACCATTTTTGGTGCTTGTGGTACCACTTACTTCTATGCAGTTCCCGATTCGAATCGCTCGGCTATAGCCTACCTTTTTCTCCCAAGGAGCACCCGAAGTTATATGTTGCTTGTTTTGCATTTTTCTTTAAAAATAGAAAAGCCTTACGGTAATTAATACCGTAAGGCTTTATATCTCATTGAATTTCTTTTTTTGAAACCTCTAACAAGGCGATATTTTTAATAGAACAGTATTACATTAACCATTGCTATCTGTCCGTAATACGGCAGAAGAAAATTCCTAAACAGAAAAAGAAGCTCCTGCTTTCAGTTCCAATCCATCTAATGTTTCACGCTCCATTTCTGAAAATTCACCATTGATTTCCTTTATCATTTGCCATGCTTCAAAGTGATAAGGATTTAATTTTACTGCCTTTTCAAACTCCACTTGGGCATTAGCAGTATCTCCTTTTTTCCAAGCAATCACCGCTTTGGTAAAGGCATATTCGGCCTGAGCATAGGGAGTATTTTGACTTCGGCTGTTTTCTAAGGTGGCTTCAGCTCTGGCAGTTTCGCCTGCCAATGCCAATACTCTAGCCAATCTCACCAGATCACCGCGCATGGAAGGTTTCTCTTCTAACTTCTGATCTAGGATTTCTTTAGCCTCCGTTGGCCTATTTTGCGCTAAATAGTATTCGGCCATTCGCAAACTGAAATCAGCACGAGGAGTACCTACGGCGGCGAGAATTCTCTGAGATTCTTCTAATACAGTCAAAGCCGTATCAAATTGCTTGTTGGCAGCAAGCGCATCCGCATACATCGTGCGGAAGCTATAGTTTTGCGGCTTTTTACGCACCATTTCATCCATACCATCGAGGACATCAGCATAGCCGAGGAGGGCTTTATTATACCAAGCAAACATTTGGGCATCATCTTTACGATCGCGCAGGTAAGTAGAAATGGTTTCGGCAGTGCTTACATAACTCTCTGCAGTTTGGATTGCCGCTGGAATGCTCGAATTTTCGAGCAATAGATTTCGTAATTGACTATTCAACCCTGCATGTATCAGGAAGTCGTTTTCTAGCGAAATAGATTTTTCTAGTTGAGCAATTTGCTCGGATACAGCTTCTTCTTTGCTTAATCGGCCGGCTTGTTCCAAGCTATTATAATACCTTGCCCAAGTTGCATAAATAGGGGCATAGTTCGCATCTACTATGGCGGCCTTTTCAAGCCAAGTTTTAGCCGCATCGAAATTTTCGTTGCCCGCCATTAGGTTTGCATAGGATAGATAGGCTGGTAAATATTCAGTATCCCAAATCAAAGCTGTATCCAAATAGGCTTTTGATAGAGAAGTATTCGCACGATTATTCTCACTCAGTTTCATATACACTTCTGCCCAATTGCTTGCCATAGCTAGGGTATCTCCATTGAGATATGCCTTTTCCTTATTGATTAATTTATCCAAAAAAGCATACATTTCTGGATCCTTTGTTTTCAGATCATTGGTGGTGTTCATGGATTTAAAATCCAGCGGGTGGACTTTTACCGGCTCGAAGTAGGCAGGGTAGGTTTGCGCCAAATACTCACTTTCATTATTGGCCGAATAGTAGTCTAGGATGCGGCCTTCCTTCATTGCGGTGAAGTAGCGTTGGCGAACCTCCCGCTCCTCCACGTCTGTCAGAATTTGGCCATGAAATAAATGTACATATTCATGCAGCAGCACATTTCTTTCCATAAATGCACCTCTTTCTACATATTCAATGGCTGCCGCACCACTGCCAACTCCACGTATATCCATCCATTGGCGGTTGTCAAAGGTAGTTTGGAATCGAAAAGAAGGCCGATTCATCGTTGTAGCCAAATCCAAATGAAGTGGAGGAATGATAAATTGTCTGTCCAGTTTTGAAAGGAACGGAAAGTAAACAATACTGGTAAAGAGCTGACCCCAAACCATAGATTTCACCATATTGCCTGGGTAATAGGTAACATCTGGAAATACGCGTGCGAAATTTTCTGGATCACTGATTTCCATCGTCCGCAATGCATTATCTATGGAATCATAGGTGGCTAAATAGGGAATGCGTTTTGATTTGATTACCGCAGAAAGTCCATTATGAGCGGGTCCATAATTGGCTTTGCGGTCGAGCATTTTTTCGAATAACATTTGGGCAGAATCCAAGCGAGTTTGGCGATCCATATCATAGGCTACATAATACAAAGAGGCTCTATGGAGCAAGGGAATTACGGAGTTTGGATAGTCACTTTCCACTTCAAATGTGTAGGCAATAGCTTCTTGTGGTTTGTTCTCGCGAGCTAAATCATCCGCTATTTTGAGTTTTTCACGGATTTCATCATCATCGTCTTCGGCATAGTCGGCATAGGTAAGTTGGGTATGTCCATTGCCCCAATGCCAATGTGTATAGTAATGCAATGGATTGATTTCCAATGCTAATGCCCACTGTGCAGCCATGTCTTTCAGTTGTTCAGCATCCACTCTTCGCCATATTGCATAGCCATAGCTAAAGCGTGCATCGGGCACCAATGGATTGATTTCGAGTGATTTCACCAATGGAGCTTCTGCTTCTTCTGGTTTTTGATTCCAGAAATACACATCGGCTTCTAGCAGGTACGCTTTCGAGTTGGAGGGGTCTTTCTCTTGTAAATTTTTAGCAATTTCTAAAGCTTCATCGTAGCGTTTTTGCCAAATAAGTACTCGGCCATATTGCAGCTGGGCGGCGATATTTTCATCACCTCTCGAATTATCAGCGAGCTTTTTGGCCGTTTCCGCTGCTTTTTCTAGCTCCCATGCTTCCACTTCAAGTACTGATTTCATCAAATTGGCTTTGAAATTTCCGGGTTCGGCTTTCAGTACAGCATTCGTCAGTCGTTCTGTTTCAGAAAAATCGTTTTGTAACCAAGCATATTTTGCTCTGGCCATCTGCATCCCTGGCGAATCATCCCCGCTAGCCAGCCTGAACGTTGCTTCTTGCCAAAGCCCGAGGTCTAGCAGCTTTTCTAAGGTTTCTGCTGAGGGTGTACTTTCTGCATTTGCTTGTTGCAAAGCTTCTTGTCTTTGTGCCGCAAGTATTTCATAGGCTTTGTCCATATCATCAGGATTGGCCAAGAATGGAGGTTCGGATTTGCAGCCTATAAATGCAAAAGCAATTAATATCGAAAGGATAAGTAATTTGTTCATCGGCTTGAATTGGTTTTAACCAATTTGCGAAGTCCAACGGTAGGAAGAAAAAGCTATTTGATAAGTGGATAAAATGATGGCTTTTTGCAGACTATTGTGGGAACAATTGAAAAAAGTAGGAGGGATAAACGAAAAAAAGAGGTGTTTTAGGCACCTCTTTTTCTTAAACGTATTATTTATGAAAATTAAATGGAGAAACTTTCTCCGCATCCGCAAGTACGTGTAGCATTCGGATTTACAAATTGAAATCCTTTGCCATTCAAGCCATCAGAAAAATCTAAAGTAGTTCCTAATAAATAGAGTAAGCTTTTTTTGTTGACTAAGATCTTGACTCCTTTATCTTCGAATACCTCATCTCCATCTTTGGCGCTATCGTCGAAACCGAGGCTGTACATCAAGCCAGAACAGCCGCCACCTTCTACAGATACGCGAATGTTATGATTTTCGGTATAGCCTTCTTGGCCTTTAAGTTCTATTATCTTTTCTATTGCTTTGTCTGTTACCTGTATCATTTTGCACTAAGTTAATGGATTCAACACAACACTAAAAACGGTGATTGCATTCATATCTCTGCCATAAAATAATTTATCGAGCGCCTCGTGTACGTTTCGAGCTCTAAAGTAAGAAGTTTGGAGCTCTTTTGCAGATTTTGCCGACCATTGTATGGTATATGAGCTTTCACTGTCGCGATAGGTCTTCACATAAGTTAGCATTTTTTGCAATGCATCTACCTGATCAATTCCCTCCACCGAATGAAATAAAAATGACTGCTCATGTCGAGGATTTACGGTGACTAGGTTCAATTTCGCCCTCCCGCCGTTTTGTTTGAAATCGAAAATCAGATTGTCTTCTTTAAGACCGAAATGCGTCTGAATTTCTTTCTGCAACTTAGCTATTTCCACGTGTACATCTGCCTGCATCAAAATATTTCTTCAGTCAATCAATTTTTAAACTTGCTTATATTCCAAAAAGTTTCAAAGCCTTGGTAAAACTACATAAATTGCTGCTTATTATCGAACATGCTTTGAATATGCAAAAAATTGAACATTTGGGTATTGCCGTAAAGAACCTAGCCGAGGCGAACGAAACCTATACCAAATTGCTTGGAGTAGCACCTTATAAGCAAGAAGGCGTTGAAAGTGAGGGAGTACTGACTTCCTTTTTTAAAATTGGTGACTCGAAAATTGAGTTGCTAGAAGCCAGTAATGCAGATAGTCCCATTGCTAAATTTATCGAGAAAAAGGGTGAGGGGGTTCATCATATTGCTTTTGCCGTAGCGGATATTCGAGCAGAAATGAAGCGGCTGGAGCGGGAGGGTTTTGTACTCTTGAATGCCGAGCCCAAATTGGGAGCTGATAACAAGTGGGTGTGTTTTTTACATCCAAAGGGAAGTCACGGAGTGTTAGTAGAATTGTGTCAAGAAAGAGAATAAATATATGGAAGCGAAAAGAACAGAAATAGGCGAATTGGGGGAATTTGGGCTGATTGAAAAGCTCACAAGCTCATTTGTCTTGCAGCAAGAAAGTAGTATAAAAGGGGTAGGCGACGATGCCGCTGTGATTGACGGTGGAGATAGGTTTATGCTCCTGTCAACCGACTCTTTGGTGGAAGGCATCCACTTCGATTTGAGTTATATGCCATTGAAGCATTTGGGTTTCAAAGCGGTGTCTGTCAATGTATCTGATATCGCAGCCATGAATGGTATTCCTACTCAAATTACTGTCTCTTTGGCCATTAGCAACCGCTTTTCGGTGGAGGCGATGGAGGAGCTATACGAAGGGATAAAACTTGCCTGCGATCAATACAAGGTAGATTTGGTAGGAGGGGACACTTGCGCCTCCCACAGTGGATTGATGATTTCGGTGGCTGTGGTTGGCTTTGTGGATAAAGACAAAATAACCTTTAGAAACGGTGCGAAAAACGGCGATATCGTTTGTGCAACGGGAGACTTGGGAGCTGCATTTATGGGGTTAAATGTGCTTGCCAGAGAAAAGGAAGCCTTTAAAGGCAATCCCAATTTGACTCCTGATTTGGAGGAATACGCATATTTGGTAAAGCGCCAATTGAGACCGGAAGCTAGAATGGATATGATCCATGAATTGCGAGATTTCAATGTAGTGCCTACTTCCATGATTGATGTGTCGGATGGCTTAGCCTCTGAGCTTTTTCATCTTTGCAAGCAAAGTGGATTGGGTGTAGCCGTATATGAAGATAAATTGCCCATGGATGGTAAAATGTATGAAACAGCCGTGGAATTTAAATTGGATCCAATATCAGCCGTAATGAATGGCGGGGAGGATTATGAACTACTTTTCACTATTAGTCAAGATGATTTTGAGAAGATAAAGAACCATCCTGATATTCATTTTATTGGCTATATGCATGAAGCTGAGAAAGGAAAAGTGCTCTCCACAAAAGGAGGAAATGTGGTTCCGTTGACCGCCCAGGGGTGGAAACATTTTTAACGTCTGCAGGAAAAGCAAAAAGCCCTATTGGTGTATTTCAATAGGGCTTTTTTTTAATGTTTTAGATGCACTAATCTTCTTGATCGCCACCCATTAAAAAGGCTTTTATGTAGTCGTCCAAATCGCCGTCGAGTACATTTTGCACATCCGTCCGCTCCATTCCTGTGCGGGCATCTTTGATCAATTTGTACGGATGCAGCACATAGTTTCTGATTTGCGAACCAAAATCTACGCGCATTTTAGTACTTTCGACTTTATCACGTTCGGCGTTTCTTTTTTCAACTTCTAGCTGATATAGCCTCGACTTTAGCATTTGCATGGCCAATTCTCGGTTTGCCAACTGGCTACGTTCCACTTGGCACACTACCACAATACCTGTAGGCTTGTGAGTGAGCTGCACCTTGGTTTCTACTTTGTTTACATTCTGCCCACCTGCTCCTCCCGAGCGAGAAGTATGTAATTCTACATCTGCAGGGTTTATGTCAATGTCTATATCATTATCCACTTTTGGATACACGTATATGGATGCAAAAGAAGTATGTCTTCTTCCACCGCTATCAAAAGGAGAAATTCGCACCAAGCGATGCACACCTATTTCGGCTTTCAAATACCCATAGGCAAAAGGCCCTTCGAACTCTAAAGTTGCAGATTTTAGACCTGCTGTATCTCCCGCTTGATAGTCGATTTGTTTTACCTTGAAGCCCTTTTTCTCTCCATACATAATGTACATCCGCATCAGGATTTCTGCCCAGTCTTGGCTTTCTGTACCTCCTGCACCAGGATTTATATCGAGCATTGCGCTGAGCTGGTCTTCTTCCGCGCTGAGCATTTTCTTGAACTCTAAATCTTCAAGAATTTTTAAGGCTTTTTTATATTCAGCTTCGACATCTGCTTCACTACCTTCGCCCATGGTCAAAAACTCAAATAAGGTATCAATGTCTTCGTTAAGCTGTACTAGCCCTTCGTAAGCATCGGTCCACATTTTGATCGCATTGGTTTCTTTCAGTATTTTTTCGGCTTCTTTGGAGTCGTTCCAAAAGGCAGGATCTGCGGCTTTTTCAGTAAGAATGGTGATTTGATCTATCTTCGAATCGTAGTCAAAGATACCTCCTCAAGGCCGAAATGCGAGCCCTCAACGTCTTCAGTTGATCTTGGTTCATAATAAAATTATCGAATTGGGATGCAAAAATGAGATAATAAACCCGCTAATTCAAGGTTTAATTTCAGTTTTTAAACCGTTGAAGCGGGTGGGTTGACGGATCGCATTTCCTATAGCCCACGGTTTAAACCGTGGGCTATGTTACTCTTTTGCCCTATTTTAGGCTCGCTGTGCGGCTTGGCTATGTGTGTGACTGCGAAGAGTTGGTATTTTCATCACATCATCCAATTTAAGTATTTGTATTTTTCTTTCATTCGATCCCAAAACCCATTGCTCCAATCCATTAATACTACAGGTTGCCAATCATTCGGGAAGTCTTTTAAAACAGCAGCTACCATTTTACTGCCATTTCCTTTTATTGTAGAATTGATATCAAAGAAGTCAATGGATTTGTAAGTGGTATCGTAGAGAATTTGAATACCAATGGCGGTATCATGGTTCACATGCGTGATAGGCATTTTTGGGCGTTTCGGATAATTTTCGCTTGATGCCGCCAATGTTTCATCACATATTCTCACATACTCGATAAAGTCTAATTGTGCTAAGTTCACTGCCATCTGGATAATTTCATCGGGCAATTCTTTAACTCTTGTAATGACCCAAACCTGCGTGCCCGATTCGTTGAATGGCAAAAACAGCTTTTCAAATTCTTTTCGCTTCATATTATCACGGTCTTTTCCACGACCTAATCGGCTGCCCAATTCTTTCCTTTTCTGCTAGACTAAAATCATCTTTTTCATAGCCATAAAAATTATTTAATTCGAAATTCCAATTATCATCAATTAATACCAAGGCAATAAAAATAAGGTTTGAATAAAATTTGAAGTACTTGTAATAAGAATATTTCTCGCCATCAACTTCTTCAATATTCCACCAAACTTCCGATGGATTTTTTAGACATTCTTCTAAAGCTGGCCTGATTGCCCTCTTTTCCGTCGACATCATCAGTTCCATGTAATCATTTTCATTAATCATGACTTTTCTTTTGCCATAATCTTCAAAAATCAGATTTTCACCATCACTCAGTATTTCTCTTGGCTTATGTGACACGTTATGAATCTTTAGTTTTAATAACGAAAATTTCTTTGGGTGTACACTCAAAAAGCGGATGAACTAAGTTGTTCAGTTCAGCAAACTCTTCTCTTGAAAAGTAATCTTTAACTACATTTATTTCTTCAAAGATATGGTTTTTTCCGTCAAAGGCAGTCGTCAAGTATTCCTTGACAACTGAATTTTCGTCCAATTCTCCTTCTTCAAAAATATTTTTGATTTGCAGACTGATGTTTTGCTTGGTGGTTTGAAACAACTCCACCATATCCGGTTGGGCAAGTCAAACGGTTACGTTCTCAAGGCGGACCTGAATTTTTATATGCCCGTCATCAGATCGGTAAAGAAGGATTCCACTGCTCATTTTACGCCGTTTTCCACGATTTCAATTTCTTCTTCCGTCAAATCTTGAAGTTGGTCATCCAATTGGTCGATTTTGTTTTCAATAAAATTTTTTTGGTGCAATGAGTTTCTTTAAACCGTTGAAACGGTTTGGTTATCCGTTACACTTTCCCATAGCCCACGGTTTAAACCGTGGGCTATGGGATGCCAAATTATAAGCAATCGTTTTAACCATTTTCAATGATGGCCATAACATCCTCCAGTAATCTAGGGCTGTTTGTGAGCAAAAACCAATGACGGCATTGGTGTGGCTGGCTTTTCTACAACGAACGCTAAATCAAATGACACCTCTTTTGCCTAATTCTACCACTTCCATTTTAGTAATTTTCCCTTCTAAAATCTCCATTCGTATGATCGTCCGCATTTTGTGGAAGCCATGAATACCAGCAGCACCCGGGTTGATATACAGTAAATTCTCAAAAGCAGCGTCTTTTTGCACCTTTAGAATATGGCTATGCCCACAAACCAGAATTTGCGGTTTTTCAGCTTTCAATAGTGCACGCAGTGTTGGATTGTACCTGCCTATTGGGCCAGCAATATGCACCATTAGCACTTTTAATCCTCCCGCTTCAAAAGTTAGCACTTCTGGATAATAGCGTAATTTTCCTCCATCTACGTTGCCATACACCACTTTTACAGGTGCCAGTTTTTCCAAAGCGGCTATCACTTCTTGGTTTCCGATATCTCCCGCATGCCATATTTCATCTACCTCGGACAGGTATGCCAAGATTTTATCATCCATATAGGAATGTGTATCCGATATTAAGCCTATTCTCATTTTAATAATTAAAATTGAGGATTCAATTTGGTGCATTTAAGTTTTAATCGCAATTTTAAGATTTACCGATCGATAAAATGAATATAGAAAGCTATTTATCAAGTATAGAACAATTATTTATAGATTTTGGAAACGCTGCCTGGGGCACACCTCTATTAGTTTTGTTGATGGGTGGAGGACTTTTCTTTTTGGTCTATTCACGGTTTTTACCTTTTCGCTATTTCCATCAAGCCATTCGTATACTCACTCGCAAGAAAAAGGAAACGGATGCACCAGGCGATTTAAGTCCTTTTCAAGCATTATCAACGGCAATAGCATCCACCGTTGGGATGGGAAATATTTCTGGAGTAGCAGTAGCCATTACCATGGGTGGGCCAGGTGCTATATTTTGGATGTGGATGAGTGCCTTTGTTGGTATGGCCACTAACTTTTTTACTTGTGCGGCAGCGGTTATGTTTCGTGGCAAAGATTCTGATGGCAAACTGCAAGGCGGCCCGATGTATGTGATCGTAGAAGGCTTGGGAAAGAAATGGAGGCCTTTAGCAACCTTTTTCTGTGTGGCAGGTCTATTTGGGACCTTACCCGTATTCCAAGCCAATCAGTTTACACAACTTATTCGGGATGCTTATGTAATGCCTGAGTTAGGATTTGAGAACAATTTCACCACTAATTTAGGAATCGGTCTAGTGCTTACGGTGATCGTATCGCTCGTGATTTTTGGAGGGGTAAAGCGCATAGGTGCTGTGGCCGCCAAATTAGTGCCTTTGATGGTGGTGATTTACTTCGTGTCGGTAATGTGGATAATTCTAAGCGATTACACGCAGGTGCCTGATGCGCTCTGGATGATCATAGAAGACGCCTTCACAGGTGAGGCCGTGCTTGGCGGAAGTGTAGGAGCGATCATTTTGGCAGGAGCACGTAGGGCTTCCTTTAGCAACGAAGCCGGAATCGGTACTTCTCCAATGGCAATGGGTGCGGTGAAATCGACCGAGCCAATTGAAGACGGCTTAATTGCGATGCTAAGTCCGGCGATAGATACGCTGATCGTATGCACACTTACTGCGCTGGCAATCTTGATGGCGGGTAATTGGCAAGACTCCGATCTTGATGGTGTTACACTCACGATGTCGGCTTTTGATCAGGCAATTCCAGTTTATGGCAAATACATTTTGCTGCTTTCAGCAACTACTTTCTCGCTTACTACGATGTTTACCTATTCCTACTATGGCACCAAGTGTACCTCTTTTATGTTTGGAGCCAAAAATGGCCACTTATACAATTATGTATATGTAGGTGCCATTGTTTTGGGTGCAGTAGCTTCATTATCTTCCATGGTGGGTTTAATTGACGGAAGCTTTGCCATGATGGCCATTCCTACCATGGTGTCTGGAATTTTACTAGCTCCTAGAATATGGGCAGCTGCTAAAGATTATTTCAAAAGAGTAGATGAGCATAAAGCCTGATTCCTTAATTTTTAAAAACAATCAACACATGGAAACAATACACGCAACAGACCTTCATAAAATATACGAAAAGCAGAAGGACTCGCTAAACTTACTTGATGTCCGCACAATCCAAGAGTTTGACGCTGGTCATATCCCTGAGGCCCTCAATATTGATATTATGGAACAGTCTTTTACAGATGAGATAGCCAAATTGCCAAAAGATAAGACCTATCACGTAGTTTGCCGAAGTGGTGGCCGCAGCGCTTCGGCCTGTGGATATATGGAGAGCATTGGCTTCACAGATGTGATCAATATCGCTGGAGGCATGTTGGACTGGGAAGGCGACACAGAATAAACACGCCGTGCAAATAGCAAAAGATATATGGCTCGCTGTAGATGGGTATAGGCGAGCAATTTCTTTTTTTCAGAAAGAAAAAAAATGGCATTGGCTGTTTTTGCCAGTGATTTTAAACCTACTGCTTTTTGTTTTTGTAGCCGTGGCAGCATGGTTGTTTGCAGGCGAAATAGTGGCCTACTTTCTTTCCCTTTTTCCTGAATATGAAGCGGGAGGATGGGGCACATTTCTTCAATTTACCCTTAGCTTCGTTATCAGACTGTTGGTTTTAGGCCTATACCTGAAGTTCTATAGATATATAATTCTCATCATTTTCGCGCCCATTCTTGCCATCCTTTCAGACAGGATTCTCAAGCAAGTATTGGGTGTTCCTTCAAAAGGTGGCAGTCTATTGAAACAGGTTTTCAGAGGTGGGTGGATAGCCATCAGGAATCTCTTTTTAGAGTTATTGGCAACAGTAGCCATTTTGCTCATTGCTGTATTTTTCCCACCAGTATTGCCATTAGTACCTATTCTGCTTTTGGGTTTGGCATCTTTCTTTTTTGGCTATTCTATGGCAGATTATCGTTTCGAGTATTTGGGCTATTCTTTGGCAGAAAGCAATCGAATGATGATTAAGCGTTCAGGTTTTTTAATGGCAAATGGTTTTGTGTTTCAGCTCATTTTGTTGATTCCTTTTGTGGGGGTGTTATTTGGGCCGGTTTGGTCATTGACCGCTGCTAGTCTAGTGCAGATAGAGCCCACCAAAATTAAGAATGCGTCATTCTAAATTTGATGATTAAAGCAGAAGTGATTGTAAGTGCAGCCACTAAAATAACAGCGGCATTTACCCCAAGCCAGTCGGCCACAATTCCAGTAAGTATTGCGCCAATAGCATAGCCTAAGTCTCGCGAAAGCCTAAAAACGCCAACACTTTCGGCTCGTTGATTGGGGTGCGTATTATCTGCCACCACGGTTAGGAAGGTAGGATAGACCATAGCTGTGCCAGCACCAATCGAGATGGCAATGATCGAAAATTGCAAAAGGCTTGTGCTCCATGGGATAAATAGAATAGCAATCCCTTGCGCCAACATGCCCAAAAAGAGCATTTTCTTTTTAGAGAAATGATCGGCCATTTTGCCTGTAAATAGCTGCCCAACTCCCCATACTGCTGGGTACAATGCCGTGATAAATCCAATATCGGCAGTACTAAAAAATTTGATCGCAAGGATAATAGGCAATAAGCCCCAGAGCATTCCGTCATTTAGATTATTAATAAGCCCTGCCTGGGTTACGGAACTGAGATTCTTATGGCGAAAAGTAGTGTCTCGAAACAAACTAGAAAGCAACGGAGTACTGCTGCCTTTTGCTTCCATTTTAGCAAAACCACTTGTGTCTTTAATAAAGAAAATTACTGTCGTCCGAGTAAACTCAAATATAGCCTAAAAAGCCTGTTTATTTTGTTTTAATGCAGTGTTTTCAATTTTGCACAAAACACCCCCTATCCAGATAAGGGAATTTCTAATTGTATTTTCTCTACTTCCTTCTTGTA
>JBDNFI010000097.1:0-140570 GCA_041689935.1 Cyclobacteriaceae bacterium | reverse complement strand
TAATTACCAAACCTCAAAAATATACCCAACGGTAATTTCAAACCTGAGGTGGATGGAATATAAAATCGCCTAATGCTGGCCTAAGTGTATCAGTGTGTACTAACGCTGGCGCACGTGTGCCACGTGTGTCTCCGATATTGAGCTAAACGCTTTTGTTAAGCTAAATATCTATTTTACAGGGAATTGCCATTGAAGTAGTCTTTGAAACGCGGGCGAAACGCCCGCCTACAGCAGACTGGCTCGCGCCAGCGGAGGGCGATATTTCTGATAAAATAAGTTATTCATTACTGGTCAGTTTTAGGCTTTGTTCGAGTTCTTCAATAGTTGGTAAGCTGGATTTCAGGTGCTCGGGCAGTATTTCAGTGAGTTGAAATTCGCTTACGCCCATTGGTTTGTTGATATCCCGCAGGGCAAATTCTGCCTCCAAGTTATTTTTGTCACGGCACAATAAGATACCCAAGGTAGGCTTGTCATCCTCTCGCTTGAGCAAACTATCTACCGCGGAAAGGTAAAAATTAAGCTTTCCTGCATATTCTGGAATAAATGCAGTGTTTTTCAACTCAATCACTACATAAGCCTTGAGCACTACGTGATAAAACAGCAAGTCTATGTAATAGTCTTTGTCGGCAATTTCCAAATGATACTGCCTGCCCATGAAAGCAAAGCCTTTTCCTAGTTCCAACAAGAATTTGGAAATGTGCTGAATCAGCTGATTTTCGATATCTCGTTCGTTGTGTTTTTTCGCCAAGGCCACAAAATCAAAAACATACGGATCTTTGAGGTATTGTTGTGCCAAATCGGCTGTAGGTTTGGGCAAGGTTTGTTGAAAATTGCTAATGGCTTTTCCGCTACGCTTATACAATTCTGATTTTATCTGCAATGCCAATGCCTCACGGCTCCAATTGTTTTGTAGAGTTTCTTTCAAGTAAAATTGGGCTTCTTGCAGGCCTTTGGATTTAGTGAAAATTAAGATATTATGCCCCCAAGGTATTTGGTCAACAATGTGTTGGCCAAAATCAAATTTTGCCGTTTGGTCAACAGTCTGTTGACCAATTACAGATTGATAAAATTGATAAAACTGCTTGCAATACTTCAGGTTAGTTAGGGAAAAGCCTTTCATGTCGGCAAACTCGGAGCTTAAATCTTTGGCAAGCTGAGTCAACAACTTATCTCCCCAAGTTGCTTTTTGTTGTTGTTCGCAAATCATTTTGCCTAAGTCAAAATAAAAATGAATTAGCTCTTTATTAGCAGCTAAAGCAGCTTTGACGCGTGCTACGCTCACCTTGGCTTTTACCGACTTTAGCCAATTCAGGTATTCCTTATTTGCTAATAACTCCATTCAGGTAAATTTCAATTTTTTGTCTGAACACGATATTTTTGAATTTGCGCTCACCGCTTAGTAGTTGGGCTAATTATGCTGGAATTTTAAAGATATATAATTCATTTGGTGTTTTCATATTTAAGGCAGAATGAGGTATAGATTATTGTATTCATCTAGCCATTGTTGAATATTTTCTCGTACAATTTGCAGCTGAATCAGGAAGCAATTCAATTTCAATGGGTCAATTCAAATTGAATTAAAAACAGCCTTCATCTAATGCTGGCACACGTGTGTCTCCGATATTGAGATAAACGCTTTTATTAAGCTAAATATCTATTTTACAGGGAATTGCAATTGAAGTAGTCTTTGAGACGCGGGCGATACGCCCGCGCCAGCGAGGGATTTTCTTGTGGGAGAGAAGGAAAAAAATAGAAAATCAGGAATGATTTTAATCAATAATTTCCAAACCTCAAAAATATACCTAACGGTAATTTCAAACCTGATTTCGAAGGGATATAAAACTCACCTAATTCCACATTTTTCATTTCGAAATAAGAGCGAATGATATTTTCGGCCATCAGGGCAGACCAACCCATGGAATAGAGATTGATAATTAAAAAGCCCTTTTGCTTATCGAATATTTGGGAGCAGTATTCCAGCAATTCGGGCAATAGCTCTTGTAAAAGCCACTTTTCGCCTTTCGGACCTCGACCATAAGCGGGAGGATCCAAAACAATTCCTTGGTAAACATTGCCACGGGATGCTTCCCGTCTAGCAAATTTCAATGCGTCTTCGATTACCCATCTGATATTCTCTAAACCAGAGTTTTGTTGATTCTCATTGGCCCAACTGATAATACTTTTTACCGAATCCACATGCGTTACCTCCGCACCTGCTGCTTTTGCTGCTAGTGAGATCCCACCCGTGTAGGCAAATAGATTGAGCACTTTACAGCTAGCTGGATTTTCCCATCGCTGAATTTGCTCGTAGATATATTGCCAATTGCTCGCCTGCTCAGGAAACACACCAATATGGCCAAATGCCGTAAGTGCCAATTTGAATCGGAGCTTAGTTTTGCCCAATGGGTAACTGATCTGCCAATGGTCGGGCATGCCTGGCTTTAAATTCCAACCTCCCGATTCATTATCGGTATTGCGATGCGATTTCTTACTATTATCTCTACTAAAATGCGCTTGAGACAATTGAGCCCATTCCTCATTTTTTAGCGCCTTAGGCCAAATGGCTTGTGGCTCGGGACGCGTGATGACAAACTTGCCAAAACGCTCTAATTTCTCGAAATCTCCACAGTCGATCAACTCATAATCTACCCAGCCTAGAGGTGGCACCAAACTTAAATTCTTATTTTCACTTGCTTGCATTGGGTCAAAAATAGAAATATGTTGATATTTTTACACCTATGCCGACCGAACAAATTATTCTAAGTCCAAAAAACCCGAAAATAAAGAACCTCGAATTGCTTATTGCGAAGAGTCGTGAACGCAAAAAACAAGGCTTATTCGTAATAGAAGGGCGAAAGGAATGTGAATTGGCCATAAAATCTCAATTGACCATTGACTCCTGGTATTATTATCCAGAAGGCTTGGGCGAGGAGGAAAAGGCATTGATTCCGCAACTTCAACGGCTCAATCTACCCAGCTACCGATTAGAAAAGGAAGCTTTTGAAAAAATTGCCTACCGCAGCGGCACCATCGGTTTAATATTGCTGGGCAAAAGTTATGAGCGAAATTTGACCGACTTACAGTTGACTGAAAGCCCACTGATATTGGTGGTGGAAGGCGTAGAAAAACCGGGCAACCTCGGTGCATTATTGCGATCCGCAGATGCCGCCCAAATCGATGCCGTAATTTGCTGTGATCAGCATACGGACTTATTCAATCCCAACGTGATTCGCTCTAGTTTGGGCTGCATTTTTTCTGTGCCCACCGTGCAGTGTAGCAGCGAGGAAGCGATTATTTGGCTCAAAGAAAAAGGGATTTCAATACAAGCCACAGATTTGGAAGGTGCAGTTTCTTATTTGGAAGTAGATTATAAAAAGCCTACCGCAATTATAATGGGAACTGAAGCGACTGGAATTACTGATCTTTGGAGAAAAGCTGCGGATGCGAAAATTAAAATCCCGATGTTGGGATTGATAGATTCGCTTAATGTATCTACCTCCGCTGCCATTGTGGTATTTGAAGCAAAAAGACAGCGGGAGGTAAAGTAAAATCCATATATTGAAAATCTAATTCACTCAAAATTTATAACCAATTGTTTTTCATTCTATCAAAAACCATCTCTTTTTTAGCCATGCCATTGACGCTTATTTCATTGGCGTGGTTGAGCTTTTTGCTTATTAGAAAAAAAACGTGGAAAAGACGATTGATGTGGATTGCATTGATTTTATCTTTCATATTCACCAATAATTTCCTTGCTCAAAAACTGATGTACTGGTGGGAAATACCTGCCACACCCATTGCGGAAATAAACCAAACCTATCCCGTGGGAGTAGTGCTTACGGGTATTGCCTTTACCGATAGAGAACTCAATGATCGAGTATATTTTTCCCGCGGTGCAGATCGCATTGTAAATGCGCTGCAACTGTATAAGGCAGGTATCATCAAAAACATACTTATTAGTGGTGGTACTGGTAGAATCGACCAAGAAGTTGGTTTTCCGGAAGCTGCGGCGTTGAAGGAGTTTTTACTGTTGGCTGGTGTTCCTGAAGCGGCTATCATACTGGAAACAGAAGCGAACAACACGCATGAAAACGCAAAATTTTCAGCTGAAATATTAGCAAAACAATTTCCTAATCAAAAAATTCTGCTGTTTACATCGGCCTTTCACATGCGTAGATCAGCTGCTTGTTTTAGCAAGCAAGGAGTTGCTTTTGATGGGTTTACTGGAGATTTCTTTGCGAAGGATTCCCAAAAATTCGGATTAGATGATTACCTGATTCCTAATCCAGATGCGCTTAATATTTGGACCAAGCTTTTCAAAGAATGGATTGGTATGGTCGCCTATAAAGTAGCCGGTTATATTTAGTCAATAGAGCACGTTCTAATGCTCTTCTTCGTACTTTTCTACCAATTCTACTAAGGATTCATAATAGGATTGAAGGTTTTTGATGGTAATATGTGGATCGGAATCAGTAGGAATGGTTACTGGCATCTCATCCAAATACTTCTCTAATTCAGGGTAATCACTTCTTATCTCATTCGTTAATTCTAAAATTTTTGTATTGAGCTCGTTTTCTTTTTGGTCGTAATTCATAGTTACTACTAGTTATATTTATAAAGTAGAGGATTGTGTTCACCCTTCTGATTTAAACGAAAGCAAGGCAAGCATGTTATTTTTAAATATAGTTTTGGATATCCTGAAAAATAAAAAAAGAGGCAAGCCTCTTAGCCCCTTTTTAATCTAGAATAATCCGGCTGACTATTTATTCATTACCTCCGGAGTAAATTTTATTGTAAGCAGCTTTTTGTTCTTCAGTGTAGCGCTCGCGATATCTCGCTGGCAAAGTGGTTTTTTCAGGCCAATTGATTGCTTTATCAATAATCTGCTTTTTACCTCCCGCTTTCTTTATTATCTGAAAAGAGTCATAAAGCTCACCCGTAGCAGTGTATGCATCGAAATGCAATTCATCGCCATCAATGGTAATCAATTGATACAATTGCGTGTTTGAAGCGGCTCTATCCATCCATTTGTCTGTTGTTAAGTCGTACATTTTTGGCCCACTTACCGAAACCACATACATCGTAGTGGCTTCCTCGCTTTGTGTATTTACGCCCATCGGGATATTACTACCACGCCCATATGTATGATCATGGCCTTGCAATACCAAGTCGACATTATACTTGTCGAAAATCGGCTTAAACACTTCTCTAAATTCAGGATTATCTCTTCCTTCTTTTGATGAATATATCGGGTGGTGGAAAGTGATGACGATCCATTTCTTATCATTCTTGGCTAAGATATCATCTAGCCATTCAGCTTGTATTTTTCTTGAATTCTCATCCAAATTGATCATTTGCGAATTGAGCGAGATAAATTTAGCATCTTGATAATCGGTATGAAAAACTGTTCCTTTGTGTCCACAAGGACCATTTGATGGGAAATTGAACGTAGCGTTCCAATGATGATCGACAGTAAGTGTTCCAGCGTCATCTCTAAAATATTCGTGGTTGCCTGGTGTAGCAATACTTGGGATCATAGCGTGGATAAATCCTCCCGCATGATGCCATTCGCCCCATTCCTTATCGCTATTGGTTCTATTAATCAAATCACCTGCATGCAACATAAAAGCAGCTCTTGGCAGATCGATAAAGGCTTGACGAATAACTCTAGACCACATGGATTTCACGTCATTCTGCGCATCACCAAAATAGATAAATGAAAATGGCTCAACCTCTGAGGCAGCAGTTCTGAAATGAAACCACTCTGTATATAATTCGCCATGGCCTACTCTGTATGCATATAGTTTTCCTGGTAACAGACCTGTGAAAGTGACATTATGGTAATGCGCTTGTACTGCTCCATCGTTATTTAAAATAGTTTTTGCAGTAAGGCGTGATGTGTTCTTCGGAAATTCTGGTGACTCATCTGCTAGTACTATTTCTGCAAATGATTCGATCACCTCCTTACTAGTGCGCCAAGTTACCGTTTGGGTAGTTTTTGGATCTTCTGCCCAAGTAAGAACTACTCTATCAGGATACGTTTGAGGTAGAAATTCTTGTGCATGTACGAATTGAACACAGCCCAAAAATAAAATTAGTAATAATTGCATTTTTAAATTCATCGTAAGTTTTTGTTTTAATAAAGTCAATGTAAAGACTTGTAAATGATTAAGCGTTATTTTCTACTCATTTACAACTCATTTTTTACTTAGTAAGCATTAAATCTTACTCCAAGATTTCCCCATGAGGAGTAATACATATCATCAAATGGTCTACCATCTCCGAATATTTCTGAAATAGGTGCATTGGTCAAATTACTAATTCCCATATAAATACTTAAATTTTTGGAAATTCTTTGGGATGCTGAGAAATCAAGTTGACTCCTTCCCTGTTGCAGAATGTCGTTAGCCTCAATGTTTGCTAAGTCGGTAGTAAATGTATCATAAAAATATATTGATAATCGGCCAGAAAAACCAAATTTTTCATATGAGAGTGAAACATTACCTACATGTGGTCGCATATCGGGTAAGCGGACTGTTCGAGTGGATGTAAGTCCGGGCACTTCAAACTCTGATTGCACATAAGTATAGTTTGCATAAATCCCCAAACCATTGAGCACACCTGGAAGGAAAGTCAACTGCTGTTGCCATGCCACTTCAAAACCTTGAGCTGTAGCTGTTGCTCCATTTACAGTTTGATCTATTCTCCAGCCATCGTAAATTCCACCTACTCCAGTTGTTGATTGCCTGTAAATATAATTTCTGATACTCTTGTGGAAGACACCTCCTGAAATCAAACCTACTGATTGGAAATAATGCTCGAATAGTAAATCATAATTGACAGCCGTTGCTTGATCCAAGCTTGGATTTCCACGGTTTACTCTTCGGTTTCTATTGAGTATTTCTTCCCAAGGTACCAAATCGAAATAGCTAGGTCTTGCCAATGAACGAGTAACTGCCATTCTCACATTTGTATTTCCAGTTGGTGAATATTTCAAATTCAATGAAGGAAAAAATCCATCAAAGGTCTTGCGTACATTCACTGGAATGGTGTTAACATAATTTCCATCCTGATCGAAGTTCACTTGATTTCCTTGGTAATCAAACCCTGTTTGCTCATAACGAACACCAGTAATTGCTTCAAATTTGTTTAGCTTAAGTTTGGTCATGATATATGCTGCACCTAAATACTCAGTTCCTTCGAATGAATCTGGATCAGTATTTTGACGTGTATAATTTTCATTATCTTTAAATAAGCTTGGATTGCGATTTAAATATTCTTCCAACAATTTCGCTTCCGGAAAATTACCAAGCTTATAATTATTATTAAAATGATCAAGCTTCTCATAATCAGATAAGTAATCAGAAAGAACGAAATTGCCAGAAATCAAATCGTGAAGGAAGTAATTACGACTCCTATCATTATATTTGTATCTGAATCTACCTCCCGCCTTTATTTCTCCAATCGCGTTCCCAATTTGATATCCTTTCTTAGCATTTACAGTAAATTGACCATCATGGTCTAAGGACATATCATGTCTATTGATATATCTGTTTGTAGTATATTCACTTGGATCGAAAGGATCTTCTTGATCAAAATTGAATTGTGGAGCTCTCATATCAGAGAAATCCATTTGAGAAGATAGGCCGTTGCGTACAAAATTTGCAGCATAGTAAATAGGTTGATCATAATTTCCTCGCGAGTAAGTAAGATCAAAATCTAAATCAACTGCTGAAAGTGACGTTTTACCACCTGTAGATATTACAGTGACATCACGATTGTAATCTCTCCAGTTTCCCGCTTGCGTAATTCTAATGTTTTCAGCTTGTGTTGGGCTGGTATATGTGCCAATATTATATACCCTTTCCAATCTATTCTGAATTTCGTAGTAGATATTGCCAGTAGCACGGACATAAAATGATGTCGTAGCATTTGGGAAATAATTCAGCTCTGCATTTAAACCAACATTATCCCTTTTGATCATGTACCCATCTGTATCTAGGCTAGAAAGCAATTGATAATCTACACCATCAAATGTGTAATTTCGATAGTTTTTCTCTACTTGATCTTCCCCTCGCCAGCTACTTAAATAACTAGCTCCCACCAAAAAACCAATTTTATCTTTACGCTTTCCATAACTAAATCCTGCTTCATAATTTTGCTTATCCACTAAGGCATTGTATCCTATAGAGGCTCTAGCATCAAAAATGGTTTCATTCTTTGCAGGTGATTTGGTTACGATATTTACCGTTCCTCCAGTACCATCAGCATCTAAATCAGGCGTCAGCGTTTTAATCACTTCAATGGACTCAATAGTACTGGACAACACCCCATTTAAATCTGTATTTCTACCTCCCGCATTTGTGGAAGGCATTCTAGTCCCATTCACTGTAACCGAACTCAAATCTTGACTCAAACCTCTGATAATTACGTCCCTTGGCAATCCGTAACTATAACTAACTGCTACACCTGGTACACGTTGTAAAGACTCAGCAATTGTCAAATCTGGAAAGCGCTCCATTTGCTCTTGTGACATCACATATTTAATATTGCCCGCTGACTTCATTTTAGAGAGCGCTTTAGTTTCTCCCTTTCTGATACCTGTAACTGTTACTCCTTCAAGCTCAGAAAATACAGACGCCATTCTAAACTCAACATTGACAGTACCATCACCAATTACTTGAACTATTTGCTCTTGGTTTTGATAGCCAACGAAAGTAGCCACCAAGGTGATTTCACCTTCGTCAATACCGGATATTCTAAAGCGGCCATTCATATCAGAAACTGCTGCGTTATTGGTTCCTTTGATACCAATGGTAGCAAAGCCAAGAGATTCACCTGATTGTTCATCGACAATTGTACCATTGATAAACCCTTTTGCTTCTAAAGTAGACTTGACCACTTTTACTCTTTCCTCTTTACTAAGCATTATTTGATTCCCGCAGATGGAATAACTCAACTCCGATGGTGTTAAGATTTCCTCAAGGACATCTTTAAGAGCTGTTTTTTCCGCTTTGTAAGAAATAACTCTGGAATCATTTACAAAATTAGTAGAATACTCAAACATGATTGAGGCTTGATCTTCTAGTCTGTTAAGTGCTGTTTTTAATGAGACATTCTCTAATTCAAGATTGCATTCCTTTGCAAGCACTCCTTGCGTAGGAGACTTGGCAAAAGTCGTATTAAGACTTACTATCAATAATAGCACTGCCATCAAATAATGCTTTAACACATTTAATTTTGGCTTTAGTAAAACATTTGTCATAGTTTTAGTAGATTTTGATTGGTTGGTTTTATTGAAGAATTATTTGATCATCAAAATTTGCCAAGGATGTTGCTGCATCCTTGGTTATTTTATTTTTAGCTGAAGTTTTTTCCATTAAAAGCTATCGTCCTGCCTTTTACCTCACAGGTGAGATACAGGGTAGAAATAGTATCCAAAATACCTTTAGGAGGATTATCCTTGATTTTACCAGAAAGCTGACATCTGTTAATGGCAGGATCTGAGAACAGAATTTCAAATCGAGTCTCTAGCACCTTAGCTACTTGCTGTAAGGTTTCATTTTCCAGCATCATAAAGTTCGTGATCCAACCAATATATTTCTCTGGGCTGGCTATAGGTGCTTTTGATAAAATACCTTCTTCTTTAACAAAAATTCCCTTTTCATTTGGGAGAAATTCCAGTTTTAAAACGGGTGATTTGGCATTTTCAATTGATACCTTTCCAGTTCTCACTTCAACTAATACCTTATTCTTATAAGAATTCACAATGGAACTTGTATACATTACCTTTGTAATCAATTCGTTTGATTCAAGTAAAAAAGACTTTAAAGAATCAGGCATCTCTTCAAAAAATGCCTCCCCTTCTAAGAATGCGATTCGGTCATTTTCCGAAAAACGCTCTGGGAAACTAAAAGTGCTACTTCCGTTGAGCCATACTTTATTGCCATCAGATAGGGTGAGTGGAGTACGCTGCCAACTATTAATATATTTTGATATCAGTGGGGAATTGATTTGATTTTCTCCAACCCAGACTGCTAAACCAGAAAGCAGAAGAATACTCAATACGCTGATGGAGTGGGTTGATTTAAAAGAAATTAGTCGCTTTTTTGGCTGGCGAAATTTAGGAATTACTTTGGTAGTGGTCTTAGAATGAATTCTTGTTCTGGGCTTTTTTTCAAGTCTATCAGTATCAACTATTGGCAAGGCTAGATTTGCATTTTCCCAAACTGTCTTTAATACATCGTAATTAGATTTTTCTTGTGGATTTTGACTTAAAAAATCATTGAAGGCAGATTTTTCAAATTCATCCATTTCATCAAAAAAATCCCTGATACACCTCTTCATAAAATTATCATTATTTACCATCTCCAAGTCTTTGTTGAAAGACCGATATTCATCAAAATGCACGGGCTGGATTACATCAATAAATCGTTAATTAATCGTGAACAAAATTAATGAGGTGATTTTTGATTGATGATTTTTTGAATGAAAAGCAAAGCATTCGAAATGTGATCTTCTACGGTCCTTAGAGAAATATCAAGAAGTGTTGAAATTTCCTTGTGCTTAAGTCCATCAATTCTAGATAGCTTAAAGACACGTTTTCTTCGAGCAGGGAGCAAATCTATAATATCCTCAAGTTCTTTAAATCTTTCAGTTTGTATAAAATTATCCAAAGCCGAAATTTCATTTCCACTAACATGAAATGCTTTTTCGATATCCACGTAATTGTGGCGGGAGGCTTTTGCTAATTCATTGAGAGAAGCATTTTTAACTGCTTTATACAAATACGCTTTTGGATTTTCGATACTAGTTAGGTTTGAGTTTTGCCATATCCGAAAAAAAATATCTGAAACCACCTCTTCCGCCAAAAGCAAATCTTTTCGGAGCAAAAAGCAAGAAAATTCGATAAGTTGCTTTGAATAGCGCTTAAACAACTGAAAATAAGCAGCTTCGTCCCTCCTATTAATAAGTAGGAACAGTTCATAGTCTGATAATTGACTTTCCATTGCTTAAAGCTATGGAGAGAATTCAAGCTTTAAATTGCTAAAAGATTATCAAAATATTAACCTATATAAAAAATGTCTAATTGATACATTTAGCAAATTAGAAATGACTAATTCAGGTATTTAATTCTGGATGGACACATCCCTATTTTCACAATGACTAATTTCGGCCTGAATAGAATTGAAACCGAAAATGCCCAATAATAAAAAGGAGTGTCCAAATTGTGCCATGCAAGTAGACTCAAAGGCTAAACGTTGCCCAATCTGCGATTATGAATTCCCAAAGCATTCCATATGGATTCAAATAGTGGCAATTGTATTAATTATCGCCTTCTTGCTTGTTTATATATCGTAAAAAGGCAACCTGAATTTGAAATTCAGATTGCCTAAAATTACCCTCCCGCCAATTCCAAATGCCTATTGAGCGAATCAGTGACAGTATCTATCACCAATAAATAGAACGGCTCTGGATTATTATTTACTTGCACATTTTCCAAGGCTTTGTAATAAGTAATCCTCGACTCATAATCACCTTTCAAATTGGCAATAGTATAGCCGAAATTTAACAGCAGTATATTCATTACCAATCGAGACGTTCTCCCATTTCCGTCTATGAATGGATGAATAGAGACCAAACGCTCGTGCATTTCGGCAGCCAAAAGTACTGGGTGCAGCGTATGCTTCTGTTGCTGGTAATGAAGAAAATAATCCTCCATCAGTTTGTCTAGCAAATATGGTTGAGGTGGAATATGCTCGCTACCAGAAATCCTCACAGGCACACTACGGTATTTGCCTGCATTCTCCCTGTCAATGCCTTTAAGTATAAGAAAGTGGATTTCCATCAAGCTCCTTTTGCTAAATGGCTCTTTTTTGCAAGCCAACTCCTCCACAAACTGAATTGCGTCGTGATGATTGACAGCCTCCAAATGCTCACGCATTGATTTACCGGCAATAGTCAAGCCTTCATTTATCACCAAATGAGTTTCTTGCAAAGTCATGGTATTGCCTTCGATTCGATTGCTTTCAAAAGTATATTCGACGTTGAAAAACTCCCTCATCTTGCTGAGCTGAGTTATATTCAGTGGTTTGGCGCTTTTCCAACGGCCCTTCAATTCATCTAACAGCCGCAACTTATCCTCAATCATTGAAGACAATTTTGGCGATGAAAGAGATTTTTCACTCATGAGATACTCGGCTCTTGATTCGGCTAGAGCCAATATTTCGCTGGCGTCCTGCTCGTATTTAACCAGATTTACTATTTGCTCCTCAAGCCACTTTTTCCGCAATGATTCGCCATCGATACCCAAAGCAAGGCTTAGTGATTTGATGTTTGCCTCGGTGGGTAATCTCTTTCCCTTTTCAAACTTGGAAATGAGAGCGGAATCTATTGCACTCATGGCTGCAAGCTCTCTGATAACCAAGCCTTTTTCAAGACGAAGTTCTTCTAAGAAATTTCCAAGGGTTTTCATTTTTTTTGACTATTTAATTGTTGACAAATTTAGTCATTTTTTCTACTAAATAAAACCCGTTTTTAAATCACTTTGATTTTCTACATTTGTGAGTTGAAAATTTTTACTGTTATATGGTCCATATTTCTGCTTTCACTTGCAGCATATCCTTGTTGTGAGGAGAGTGCGTGTTCTGATACTGATCCAGGAGTAGAAATCCCTTCTAAAAAGCAATTGCCAATTAATAGTCCTTGCTCACCGTTACATAATTGCCATACGGGTATTGGATTTATTTTCAACTATTCCCTAACTGAGGTAGAATCAACCTATATCGAACATTCATTGAGCCTCACCTCTACAGTTCCTTCATTCAAAACTTCCGCTTTTTTAACGACGATTTGGCAACCGCCTCAACAATAAGAATTTACAAGCAATCTCAATGAGATTAAATCAATTCTATTGTTAATCAAATCTTCTTAATCAATGAAATTTATACGAATATTCGCAATATGCTTATTGCTATTTTCCAATAGCTATGCACAAAACAGTCTTGAAATTACAGTAAAAGATGAGGAAAGCGGTGAAGCTCTTGCAGGCGCAACTATTTTTGTTGAGCGCTTAAATGCGGGAGGTAGCACCAATGCAGATGGCTATTTCAAACTCGAAAATCTTCCAGATGGCGCCATCACAATTAAAATAAACTATGTTGGTTATGAAAACCAAACTATAAAAGTGGAAATTCCTAGTCAGAAGGCTATTGTAGTCTTAATGGAACACAATCATGATGAGATGGAAGAAGTCGTTATCTCGTCGACTAGGAGCTCCAGAACCATTGAAAACATTCCAACGAGAGTAGAATTCATTGCAGGTGAAGAACTCCAAGAAAAGGTAAATATGAAGCCCGGGGATATCAGAATGGTATTAAACGAAAGCACAGGTATCATCACTCAAATCACCTCTGCTACTTCTGGCAACGCTAGTATCAGAATTCAAGGGTTGGATGGTCGCTACACGCAAATATTAAAAGACGGGCTGCCTCTATTCTCAGGTGCTTCTGCAGGTTTAGGGTTGCTACAAATACCGCCATTAGATTTGAAGCAAGTAGAAATAATAAAAGGCTCATCCTCTACATTATATGGCGGTGGAGCTATAGCAGGAATGGTCAATCTTATTTCGAGAACTCCCGAAGAAGAGGCTTCCTTGGAATTATTGATGAACGGCACAAGTGGTGGCGGATTAGATTTCAGTGCCTTCTATGGCAACATGGGAGAAAAACTTGGTATTACAACTTATGCAGCTTACAATCAAAATCAAGCGTACGATCCTTCAGACGTTGGCCTTTCTGCCATTCCTGAATTTCAACGATTTACATTAAACCCAAGACTATTTTTCAATCCATCGGCCAACACTAAAATAAACTTTGGTATCAATAGTAGTATTGAAGAACGCATTGGCGGCAACATGTTTTACTTGGAGGACACAGAAAATAATACGGGCTATTTCGAATCAAACAACTCAACTCGACTCAGTTCGCAGTTTGGTTTTACCCATAAAATTGCAGAAAATAAGAAATTAGAGATTAAAAACAGCTTAAATCATTTTGACCGCGAATTATCCTCACCGGGGTATGTTTTCGATGGCAGGCAATTTTCTACTTTCACCGAGGCAAACTATTCGATTGAAAAAAGCAATTTCGAATTCATCACTGGAGTAAATATATCGACTGAGCAATTTACTGAAATGCCTACTCCCGACCAACAAGTGAAGGATTACGCATTCAATACATTTGGTGTGTTTGCTCAGAATGTATTGGAAACTTCAGAATTGCTCACACTGGAAACCGGACTTAGAGCTGATTACATAACAGATTATGGTTGGGTACTTTTACCTAGGTTTTCTGCCTTATTTAAAGTGCATCCAAAAGTAAATTCTCGAATTGGCGGTGGCTTGGGCTATAAAGCGCCAACGATATTTACCGAGGATACCGAAAGACGCCAATATCGAGAAATCCTCCCGATAAATGCAGACTTCAATACACTCGAGCGTAGTTATGGTGCAAACTGGGACATCAACTACACGACCATGATAGGCAACAAGTTGACGCTGAATCTAAATCAGCTCTTTTATTACACTTATTTGAAAGATCCATTATTGTTGAAATCCATCGACAACGGACTCTATCAATTGCAAAATATTGATGGTTATATCAATACGAGCGGTTTTGAAACAAATATGAAATTTGGCTATGATGATTTGAAGCTCTTCTTAGGGTATACATTTACTGACACAAAACTTACGGATAATAATATCACCAGAGAAAACCCGCTTACCCCTAGACACCGAATCAATTCGGTATTGATGTATGAAAAACATGACAATATTCGAATTGGATTGGAGGGCTACTATTATAGTACCCAGCAACTAAGCGATGGCTTCAGCGGGCAAGATTATTGGCTTTTGGGCCTTATGGCAGAAAAGATGTGGGAACGTTTTTCGGTATTTATCAACTTTGAGAACATCTTGGACGCACGCCAAACACGCTTTGACACCATATACACCGGCTCAATTGGCAATCCTCAATTCAGAGATATTTATGCGCCGCTAGAGGGCTTTGTGGTGAACGGAGGATTTAAAATCAAAATCCACTAGAATGGAATAGGCAACTCAATTTGAGCTGCCTATTTCTAATTGATGGATTTCAGAAAATATTTTTGGTCTTCCTTCAAGGATTACTTAGAAGCACCTTGGCAATGCCAAATTCAGTTATTCTTGAACTTTTTGTTTTCAAAGCAGTACTTCAACTAAGGCTTTTCCTAATTCTAAGAACAGCAATTGCTTTCGCATTCATCACGATGGATATACCGAAAGCGAAAAATAAAGAAAGGAATTTGGCATGATCCACCGCAGTAAGACGTTCATCCTGGATTATATTTGGCCTACTTAAAATTAACTGATAAATGACACAAGCAAAAGCAATACGATATTTTAGAATCACAGCAATATTGGAAGGGATATCATATCTCAGTCTATTTTTTGTTACCATGCCCCTCAAATATTGGGCGGATATGCCCACACCCAATTACATCGTGGGCATAGCTCATGGATATTTATTCTTGATGTATTGTGTTCTTTCAATTATTTGCTGGAGAAAATTCATGTGGAGATTTCCACAATTTTTTGGCCTATTTATCGCCTCGCTGATCCCTTTCGGTACTTTCTATATGGATCATAAATTTTTGAAAAAAGAAGAGGAAAATTACCTAAAATCTATCTAATATGGCTTTTGAAATACAGTTTATAAGTGTTTTCGGAAAGCAAAGTTTAAATCTTCTTGGAAATGTCTCCGCCGTTGTTTGGCTTGATAAGGCTCTGGATACAGCAAAATTGCAGAAAATCAGCTCTGATTTGAATCAGCCTGCTACTACCTTTTTATGGGAAGAAAACGATGAAATAAATGTTCGATGGTTTGCTCCCGATGGAGAAATCGGGCTTTGCGGCCATGGCTCCTTAGCAGCAATGGCGTTTCTTTCTAAAAGAAACAATCCTAACCCAGAAATCACCATAAAGTATGCGGGAGGTAAAATTAGTGGCTCGGCCATGGATGATACCCATTGTCACATTAAAATTAAATCCATAGCAATAGAAAGCGAGAAAGCAATCCCTCCTCTACTCCCAAAAGCACTTGGTGTGCCAGTAATTGGCTATTTCAAAACGGCAAATAAGGACATTGTACTCCTCGAAAATGAAGAAGATGTACTGAATATGAAGCCAAATTTTAGCTTGCTGAGAGAATCGGATGTGTTTGGCTATTCCGTAACCGCTGCTTCCGATAAAGTAGATTTTGTAAGCAGAACATTGGTGCCACATGTGCAGCAATTGGAGGATCATGCAACTGGATCTTCACACGCTGCGCTAGTTCCATTTTGGAGCAATAGACTTAAGAAAAATGACCTCAAAGCTATTCAACATAGTCCAAGAGGAGGCTATTTTGATTGTAGCATTCAAAAGGATTGGGTAATGCTAAAAGGTGAATATAGAATTATCTTAAAAGGAAACCTGAATTAATAAAACTCAGCTTTAAATTCGTTTGACTCCTCCCTCCCGCCTTTTTCCAAGTTCATGAATTTATTCTTTCGGAAATTCTTTTGGAAAGGTGGAACTAACCAATTCCTTTCATCGTAATATTGCAATGTAACGAAGATCTAAATAGCTTTTCCATTTAAGCCACCAGACTTTGTCTTTATTTTAATAAACCACGCGACCAACTTAACCTAAAAAACCCATGTCAACTGCTGAAGAATTAAAACGAATAGTACGTGAAAAATACAGTGAAATTGCCTTGCAGGATAAGGAATTGAATGCTTCTTCCTGCTGCGGTGCGGGAGGGTTTTCTACTGAGGTGTACAATATCATGACAGATGATTACTCAGAAATGAAAGGATACCAAGCCGATGCCGACTTGGGCTTAGGATGCGGTTTGCCTACACAGTTTGCGCTCATCCAAGAAGGCTACACAGTGATGGACCTAGGTTCTGGTGCTGGAAATGACGCCTTTGTTGCAAGACATGAAACTGGCGAAAAAGGCAAAGTAATTGGGATTGATTTCACAGAAGCGATGATCAATAAAGCGAGAATCAACGCTGACAAATTGGGATTCAATAATGTAGAATTCCGGTTTGGAGATATTGAAAACATGCCAGTTGCAGATAATGTGGCGGATGTAATTGTGAGCAATTGCGTGCTCAATTTGGTGCCAAACAAGGCTGCTGTAATTGCTGAAATGTACAGAACCTTAAAACCTGGAGGTCATTTCAGCATATCCGATATAGTGCTAGTAGGTGATCTGCCAGATGCGCTTAGACACGATGCGGAAATGTATGCCGGTTGTGTTTCAGGGGCTATCCAAAAAGATGAATATTTAGGGTTTATTAAAAACCAAGGATTTAAGGATATCACCATTCAAAAAGAAAAGCCGATTATTATACCGAATGATATTTTGAGCAAATATTTGAGTGAAAGTGAAATAAAAGAATTTAATGATGGTACTACCGGTATCCTTAGCATCACCGTATTTGCCAGCAAACCAGGCGCAAAGCAAAAAATCAATTTAAGCCAACTATCCGCCAATCAATCAGCACAAGCATGTGCTCCAGATTCGGGTTGTTGTTAACAAATCAGCCGATAAATGGTAAATCGAACATTCGCCTTGCTATAACTTACCTTGTATAGATGGTATTTGATCTAAAAAACACTGTTTTACAACGTACCAAATTTCTTAAAAACGACATAGGATTGTTCAAATACGATGGAAAATAGTGGAGCCGTAATATGCGCTTTCGATAAGAAAGTATCAAAAGCTCTTTTTTTTTGGACTTAGAAATCATCAAGACACGTAAAAATAATAGTTCCAGTTCTTGAATTTTTCTAGTTTTATACCTAAAATAGCAATTAGATAAAAAACTCCTCCTAATAAAATGATAGCCAAAGCTCAACAGATCCTTAATCAAACATTTGGATTTCAATCGTACAGAGATCGGCAAGAAGATATTATACATTCGGTCATTGCTGGAAGAGACTGCTTGGCCATCATGCCTACAGGTGGTGGTAAGTCCCTTTGCTATCAAATTCCTGCGCTGGTTTTTGACGGTCTAACTATCGTGATTTCACCATTGATCGCCTTGATGAAAGATCAAGTAGATGCATTGAGACTCAACGGAATCAATGCCGCATTTATCAACTCCACGCAATCAGCATCGGAACAAAACCAAATCCTGAATGATGCTGAAACTGGGAAAATCAAATTACTATACTGCGCACCCGAACGGCTTATTGGTGGAGCTAACCCACTCATTCATTGGCTAAAGAGATGTACTGTAAGCCTATTTGCGATTGACGAAGCACATTGCATCTCGCAATGGGGCCATGATTTCAGACCAGAATATTTGGCTTTGCATCAGATGGCCACTGCCTTTCCTACTGTGCCTGTAATGGCACTGACAGCCACGGCTGATAAACTTACTCGATCGGATATACTATCTAAATTGGGATTGAGAAATCCAGGGATTTTCCTTTCAAGCTTCAACCGGAAGAATATAAGCTATACAATAGAGCAAAAATCTCAAAGCTTTGGGCGATTGATGGATTTTCTGATGGGACATAAAGATGATTCGGGCATTATCTATTGTTTGTCGAGAAAATCAGTAGAATCTATTGCCGAAAGACTTCGAGACGAGGGAGTAGATGCCCTACCCTATCACGCGGAATTGGATCGGAAGACTCGACAGGAAAATCAAGAACTTTTCCAAAATGACAAAGTTCAAATCATCGTTGCAACCATCGCTTTTGGCATGGGCATCGATAAATCGAATGTGCGCTTTGTGGTACACATGGATTTGCCAAAAAATATTGAAAGCTATTATCAAGAAACGGGTCGGGCTGGGCGAGATGGATTACCGAGCGAGGCTATCCTTTTTTTCTCTTACGGCGATGTTCAAAAGCTTCAGCACTTTATCCAGATAGACGATAATAAGGAACAAACTAAAATACTGAAGAAGAAGCTAAACCAAATGGCAGAATATTGCCAGATAGATACTTGTAGAAGGCAGTATTTGATGAATTATTTCGATGAAGCCTTTCCCGACCATTGTGGGAATTGCGATACTTGCCTCACCGAATTTGAATTTGAAGAGGCAACGGAAAATGCGCAAAAGGCTTTGTCTGCTGTTGCGAGGCTAGAGCAGAACTTTGGAATGGGCTACGTAATCGATTTTTTGAAAGGATCCAAATCGAAGAAAATACACGCACATCATCGACAGCTAAAAACCTTTGGAATTGGTGATAACATGACGAAGGAAAGTTGGCAAGCATTTTTTAGACACCTTTTAAAAGATGAAATATTGATTCAAAATGGCTTCGAAATGCCTGTGCTTGGCTTGACAGACAGGAGTTGGGAAATATTGAAGGGTCAGAAACCTTACCAAATCAAAAAAGTAAAAACGAAAGAATCTCAGAAAGCGGAAGGTGAAAACCTAGAGAAAGCACTTTTCGAAAAAATGCGCTCCTTGAGGAAAATTTTGGCAGAAGGCGAAAGCGTCCCTCCAGATGTAATATTATCCGATGCAAGTTTATTGGAATTGGCCACTTACTTACCCAAAGATTCCGATGAGTTATTAAGAATAAGTGGTTTCGGCATTATTAAGATAGAAAAATACGGTAAGGACTTTCTAAAAGTTATTCATTCGTATTGCGAAGAAAATCAGCTGAATTCTCGAATACATTACAAAAAGAGAGTATCTCCGGGAAAAGTAAATAAAATAACGGATACTAAAACGGAGAGCTTCGAACTGTATAAGAAAGGCAAAAGTATAGAAGAAATAGCTGAGATTAGATCTATGGCTTCTTCCACTATAGAAGGACATTTGGCTGGTTTCGTCGGAAAAGGAATTATTCCAATCGAGAAATTTGTAGATATCAAAACGCAGGCAATGATCCATAAAGCCATTCAGCAATTTGGTATGGGGAGCTTGAAAATGCTGAAAGAAAACCTCCCACCATCAATCAGCTATGGACAAATACAAATGGTGATGGCTAAAAACCGCTCTTAACCGCTTACCCAAATACTAATCTACCGAAATCAATGCTTTCTCGTGAATGTGCCTTAGGCTTATTCTATTGGCTGCTTATCTACTTCTTCTTAATCAGGCTTCGCCTTTACCACAGCCCGTGAATGCCACGCGCAGAAAAAATCCTGCCAACACAATAATGATTTTATTTAGTTTCATGATGATAATTTGAAAAGACACAATTTCAAAAATACTTAGTCAGCAGCTAAAAACATGAAATTTTGGTCTAAACATCCTTTACATTTAAAGCTTATACTAATAATCCCTGACTCTACCGATCATTTATGGCTCAATTAAAAGATAAGCAAAAACAGCTTATCATAAACGAAAATATGTGGCGAGTGATGTGGAAGCTTTCGGTTCCTGCAGTGCTTGCTATGGTATTGTTTGGGCTCAATGCATTTCTCGATGCGGTATTTGTAGGCCAATTGATTAATGCTACTGCCTTGGCGGCAGTTTCTATTTCTTATCCACTTTCGCAAATCACCTTTGGGCTAGGCTCTCTTATCGGGATTGGCGCTGGCACGGTATTGAGCATTGCCATAGGTTCGGGTGACACTAGCTCCCAACAAAAAATACTTGGGAATTTAACTACCCTTTGCCTGATCATTTCAGCGGCGTTTGCTATTCCATCTTGGTTTTTTGCTGAACAAATGGTGTCGCTAATGGGTGCCGAAGGCGAGTTACTTAGGCTTGGGACCGAGTATTTCAAAGCTACCTTACCAGGTGCTTTCTTTTGGATTTTGGGACTTGCCATCAATATGCTCATCCGTGGAGAAGGCAAACTCAAGGAAGCTGCCTATATGATGGCTATTGGACTGATTATCAATATTATCCTCAATCCAATTTTCATTTCAACATTTGAAATGGGTGTGGCAGGTGCGGCATGGGCTACCAATGTTGGTATGATTACTTATTCCATCGTCGGGTATTGGTATTTTATGAAAGGTAAAGCCTCATTCGATACAGATGTAAAATATCTTGGGATTGATAAAAAACTATCCAAATCCATTCTTTCTCTTGGCTTCCCTTCATTGATCATGTCATTGATGGGTTTGATCCAAGCCTTGGTGGTATACAATGCCATCAATAATTATGGTGCCCAATCGGATGTCGCTTTTTTTGCAGCGGCTAATCGCACTGTTTTATTTCTGATTACGCCTTTATTTGGATTGATGCGGGCATTACAGCCCGTAATTGGGATGAACTATGGAGCAGGCAAAATGGATAGAGTAGAAAGTAGCTACAAAATATTTTCGCTTACTGGCTTTTTGATCGTTTTTCCATTTTGGCTATTGATGAATATTTTTCCTGAAAATTCGCTTAATCTAATGCTCCCAGGCTACAATTATGGCCCAGAGGAAATTTGGAATTTTAGGGTTTACACGTTTGTCCTTCCTTTCCTCCCGCTGGTTTTTATGGGTCTTACCTTTTTTCCATCCATCGAAAGAGGAAAAATCGCTAGTATTTTGAGCTTATTAAGGCAATTGATTTTCTATATACCTGTCATGCTTATCATACCCATGTACTTTGGAATAAGAGGTGTATTTTTTGGTGCTACTATTATAGACGTGATTATGACGATTCTGATAGTCTATTATGTACGCAGAGAATTTAAGAAAATAAGGAGAAAAGAAGCGATAAATAAACTTGACGTTGAAGATGAATCACCTTTTTCCGAACAAGTTTAATACCGCATCAAATAAAGTGGTTTGCGCCTAAGGGATCAGGAACTATATTTGCTTATATGGTGAAAGTTCACCTTGAAAAATACATTGAATGGAGTGGTTTAATAGTTTTTCCACATTTGAAATAAGTGTAATCGGGCTTTTTGTCTTAGGGTATTCCCTTTACTTCCGCCGCTGGTTCACGGCCGGCAAGCTTCTGAAGCAAAAAGGAGGCAATTGGTCTTATAAATTCATTATCCGAAGTATATATTTTGCATTGATTATTGTGTCCCTACTCGGGCCAACATTTGGAGTGACCCAAAAGGAAGTGGAATCGAGTGGTAAAGATATTTATGTATTAGTGGATTTGTCAAAATCTATGGACGCCCATGATATTGCTCCTTCTCGGATCGAAAAGGTGAAATTTGAACTGAAAAAACTAGCCAACACCTTCGTAACTGATAGATTAGGGCTAATTATATTTGGTTCCGAATCCTTTGTGCAATGTCCGCTTACTTTTGACAATTCAGCACTCAATCTATTTATAGAGACACTTAACACCAATTTGGTTTCATCAAGCGGAACAGACTTTGGCCCTCCTTTAAAAATGGCTTTGGATAAGCTCCTCCAAGAGGGAGATCAATCTGGTAAGGAATCGTCTAAAATAATTGTCCTTATTAGCGATGGCGAAGATTTTGGTGATGACACTGCCGATGCAATAAGAGAATTGCGTAGAGCAGCAGTTAAGGTTTTTACCGTTGGAGTTGGCACAGAAGAGGGAAGCACCATCAGAGATGGAATTGATATAAGGAAAGACCAAAACGGACAACCCGTCGTTACACGTTTGAACTCTCGAGCACTTAAGGAAGTTGCAGTAGAGACAGGTGGAAAATACTTTGAAATAAATGAGGGTTTAAACGAAATTCCTCAACTCATCAGTGCCATTGATAGTGTAGAAGGCGAATTTAGACAAAGCCGCCAAGTAGACGTGACCGCCAATAAATATTACTATTTCCTTGCTGCTGGCTTATTTTTGATGTTTATGGATGCTTTGGTAAGTGTAAGATTATTCAAACTATGATAAAATTTATCTTAATAATATTTTTGGTGATCAATCCCATTTCGGATTTCAATGACATTGCAAAGATGAATACATTGAAAAAAGAAGCGCGGGTGGCGTACAATAATGCGGAATTTGAGACAGCAATAAATAAGTACACAGTGCTAATGCAGGAGTATCAACAAACAGATCCAAATATGATGTTGAACTTATCTCATTCCTATTACAACTCGGGAAATATGGAAGAAGCAGAGAAATCCTACAAACCGCTTATTGCTTCTGCCGACATGAACGTTCGCTCCATTGCCAATCAGCAATTAGGCAATATGGCTTCTGCCAAAGAGGACTACAAAACAGCACTAAACTATTACAAAGCCGCATTGAAGGCTGCTCCTGACAATGAAGAGGCTCGCTATAACTACGAACTCACCAAAAAGGTACTCGACGAACAAAAAGAGCAGCAGGAAAATGAAGACGGCGATGAGCAGCAAGAAGAGCAGGAACAAAATGAAGAAGGTGAAGAGCAAAAAAAGGAACAAGAAGAAGGCTCTGAAAGTGAAAAAGAAAATCAGGAAAAAGGAGAAGAAGAGAACGAAGAACAGTCGGAAGCTGAAAAGCAAGAAGGAGAAGCTGAAAACGAAACCAAGCAAGAAAATCAAGACCCTCAGCAGCAAGAGCAAAATGAGGAAGATCAAAGAATGGAAGACCTCCAATCCTTGAAAGAAAAGCTCGAAGAACTCAATATGAATGAACAAACGGCCATGATGATATTGGAAGCCTTGAAAAATCAGGAAATCCAATACATCCAGCAAAAACGCCGTCAAACCAATCAGCCAAAAAAATCAGGAAAGCCTGATTGGTAAAATCTGAAAATTATTGTCAACCATATATTTGAAAATGAAAGAAGTATATATCGTATCCGTATCTAGAACACCTATTGGAAGTTTTGGTGGTGCATTAGCAGCCCTCACTGCCCCACAATTGGGCGCAGAAGCGATCAAAGGTGCTTTATCAAAAATTAATTTAGACCCTGCTGAGGTAAATGAAGTGTACATGGGCAACGTGCTTACGGCCAATGTAGGTCAGGCTCCAGCAACACAAGCTTCCATTTATGCAGGAATTCCTAATAACACGCCTACAACTACCATCAACAAAGTGTGTGCTTCTGGCATGAAAACCATTATGCTCGGTGCGCAATCCATTATGTTAGGAACCAACGACGTGGTAGTAGCTGGAGGAATGGAATCCATGAGCAATGCACCCTTCTATCTTGAAAATAATCGCTGGGGTGCAAAATTAGGTCATGGGAAAGTAGTAGATGGCATAATCAGAGATGGCCTTTGGGATGTGTACAAAGACTACCACATGGGCAATGCAGCCGAACTATGCGCTACCGACAAAAATATTAGCCGCGAAGACCAAGATGCCTATGCTATAGAATCCTACAAAAGATCTGCTGCGGCGAGTGAAGCTGGGAAATTCAAAGCCGAAATATCGCCTGTAAGTATTCCACAACGTAAGGGTGATCCTATCGTGGTTGATACGGATGAAGAATATGCTAATGTGAAATTCGATAAAATTCCTAGCCTAAGACCTGTATTTGATAAAGCAGGAACGGTAACTGCCGCCAATGCGTCTTCAATCAATGACGGTGCCGCTGCGGTAGTTCTGATGAGCAAAGAAAAAGCAGAAGCCTTAGGGATTAAGCCAATAGCAAAAATCAGAGGATTTGCAGATGCCCAAAAAGCGCCTGAATGGTTTACAACTGCACCATCTGATGCAATTCCAAAGGCTTTAGCCAACGCTGGCGTATCAGCTGAAGAAGTGGATTTTTATGAAATTAATGAGGCTTTCGCTGTAGTATGTATTGCTAATAACCAAATCCTAAACCTTGACCCTAAAAAGGTGAATGTGTATGGTGGTGCCGTATCTTTAGGCCACCCTATCGGATGCTCTGGAGCTAGAATTGTGGTAACACTTGCTAGCATTCTCAGCCAAGAAAATGGCAAGATTGGTGTTGCAGGTATTTGCAACGGCGGTGGCGGCGCTTCTGCAATTGTCATTGAAAAGATGTAATTCGAAATTAATTCCGCATAAAATTCAAATCCCTCAATGAGCAATCATTGAGGGATTTTTTTTCTTATCTCTCCGGCAATGCCAGAGCGGCATTCAATAGCACAATCGGGAATGTCCTTCACAAAAAGATAGAACTGAATATAGAAAAGTAAACTCTAGATAATCTGAAAATCAGTTCCTAATATTAATTTTCACCATCAATTGTCTAGCAGGGTAGCGTGGGTCATTGGTAAAAAATGTAATATTTTTGTACTCAGTGCCCGTTCTGGTACGAGTGTCAAAATGAATAGAAATTTCTCCTTCCTCACCGGGAGCATAGTTGTCTTTTGATAAAGTGAATGTAACGCAGTCGCAATTGCTAATGATTTTACGAATCACTAAATCACTTGCTCCTGAATTTCGAAATTTGAATGCTTTTGTTTCGACTTTACCTTTATCGACCGTGCCAAAATCAAGCAAGGTTTCGGTGATACCCATTGATGGAGCCGAGTCTAATTCCTCCCGCGTCATTGGCGGAAAATAATCCTCCACTGTAGATGTGATAATTAATGGCTTTTTGGGCATCATTTCATCACTCGTCAAGATATTTATTGTATCCGTAAAATATCCAATATCTTTTCTATTCGTGCCAAAATACAGTACTTCCATTTCAGTATGGCTACTGGCCAAAATGGTATCTGCCAGAAACGAAAATTTCAAAAAATTAGCAGCTGTTTCTACGGCTAATAAATGAACGGTTTCTTCCGAAGCATTATACAAATCTACTATATAGGATATCGTATCATTTGTAGTGAAATTTCCCATATTGATAAACTTGGTTCTAAAACGAAAATTACCAGCCACATGCGGAAACTCTCTCATCGGATTGATTATCGGCATTATAACGATGCCTTCAATAATAAGATTAATGGGAGCCTCCATTCCCTTTACAAATACCTGTGTAACTCTACTAAACGATCCTGGCCTATTCGTTGGATTATACATAATTTGTACAAAACCCATCTCACCTGGCGCAAGTGGATCACCTGAGTAAGCCGTAGTCGTACAGCCACAATCCATTTCTAGTTTATCGATCTGCACTAGGCTATCTGTCACATTGGTAAAAGAAAAGGATACTTCCACCAACCCAGCTTGCTCCTTCACTCTACCCAAATCTTTGCGGTCTTGATCAAACCTGAGCGGCAAAACATTTTGAGCATGAAGCATTTGCGCAAACAAGAGAAGTGCAATAAGCAGTGATAGATTTTTTAATTTCATATTTTTTGGATCAAATCATTTTCAGTGGAACAAAGTTAAGGGCTCACCACCGTTAATTTTATTAATTTGCATCCAAATTAAGAATTAACATGGCGAGGATTTTAACAGGAATACAAAGTTCGGGAAGGCCGCACTTGGGAAATTTACTTGGTGCGATCATTCCAGCAATTGAAATGTCGAAACAAGGAGGAAATGATTCCCTTTTTTTTATAGCAGACCTTCATTCACTCACTACCATAAAGGATGCCGAAGTTAGAAGACAAAACGTGAATGCGATTGCAGCCGCTTGGCTAGCATTCGGTTTCGATACGGACAAAAATATTTTTTATCGTCAATCACGGGTCAATGAGGTATGCGAGCTCACTTGGTATTTGAGCTGTTTCACGCCTTTTCCTATGCTCCATAATGCCCACGCATTCAAAGATAAGTCTGACAGACTGAGCGATGTAAATGCAGGTTTATTTGTGTACCCAGTGCTCATGGCGGCAGATATTATCCTCTATAGTGCCGACTTCGTGCCTGTGGGCAAAGATCAGCAGCAGCATTTGGAGATGGCGCGCGATATTGCAAGCAGTTTTAATTTCATGTACGGTGACACATTCGTATTGCCCGAAGCGAAAATCAATGAAGAACTGAAAACCATCCCAGGCACAAATGGTGAAAAAATGAGCAAATCGTATCAAAACACGATCGATATTTTTGATAATGAAAAGGATTTGAAAAAATCTGTTATGGCTATTCTAACAGATAGCACGCCTTTAGAAGAACCGAAAAATACTGATACGTGTAATGTCTTTAAGCTTTACAGTTTGGTAGCAGACAGCCAACAGACGAGCGAATTGCGCAGGAAATATGAAGCGGGAGGTTTTGGCTACGGACATGCAAAAAAGGAACTTTTGGCCGTATTTTTAGAGAAATATGCTGAACCAAGAAATATCTTCAATTACTACATGCAGCATCCGCATGAGCTAGAACAAAAACTCGTGGATGGTGAAATAAAGGCCAGAAAGATAGCCCAAGAAAAAATGGCAGAAGTAAGAGCCAAATTGGGTTTCGCCTAAACAATAATCAACCTATTATAAACCATTCCTAGGAATTGATAACTTTTGAACCGCTATGCAGTTTACAATAACGTACCTGAAAACAATCACTTAAATTAAGAAAAAATGGCAAAAATTACATTAGGAGGCACACCTTGCAACACAAATGGCGAAATTCCACAAAAAGGATCTTCTGCACCAAACTTTCAGCTAACAAAGGCTGACTTATCAGAAGTAACGGCCAACCAATTTATTGGCAAAAAAGTAATCCTCAATATATTCCCAAGTGTGGACACGGCTGTATGTGCTACCTCTGTTCGCACATTCAATGAAAAAGCAAATGACTTAGCCGACACGGTTGTTTTGAATGTTTCAAAAGATCTTCCCTTTGCGCTCAAGAGATTTTGTGCTGCCGAGGGACTTGAAAATGTTCACACCTTATCCGATTTTAAGAATCAGGGCTTTGACACAAATTTTGGCGTAAAAATAGTTGACGGTCCATTCAGTGGCTTAATGGCAAGATCTGTAGTGGTGCTAGATAAAGAAGGAAAAGTAACTCATAGCGAACTCGTAACAGAAGTGGCAAACGAACCGAATTACGATGCGGCGATTGCTGCTTTGTAAGAAAGTAAAAAAGCCTGACTGAACTTTTCAGTCAGGCTTTCTCTAATCCTATTTTTTCCGATTTCTCCTTACTACTCTTCTTTTCGCTTCCAAGCTACTATTCTTTCTGTATTGCCTATATTTAGGAATACACGCAAAGGCTTAGGAGCTATAACCATTCGCACTTCCTTCTTTGGGAAGTCATCAGCCTCAACTAATACGCCTTCAGTTACCGCACAGTTCCACCCGCCATCTATCTCTACATAGCGATTGGCCATATAGGCGATTGGGCTTAACACATCTGTATCTGGACAATATTCATCGTGTACAGTAGAAAGAATTTCTTCCAAGTAAGAACCGTATTCCTCTAATAAGTCATCTTCCAAATCGTGCAATTCTTCTTCCAAATCATCGTACGATTCATTATTATAGTCTTTCTCTGCAAGGGCATTTTTCTTTCTCACAATAGTGTCAAGTGCATCCTCTAGTTTCTGTAAATCCATATCTGTAAATCTATCTGGGTTTATTTGCTACAAAACTCATAACCCTTTTGTTAACTTCCAAAATTAAGAGCTCTTTTTGCGTCCTAGTCCGTCAAATATTAATTAAATTGCTACAAATAAGAAAAAATACACCAACACCTGAAACAAAAAATAATATGAGTCAAGATTTTTTGCCTATTAACGGCACAGATTATATTGAATTTTATGTAGGGAATGCCAAGCAGTCTGCTTATTACTACATGGCGGCATTTGGCTACGAATTGATCGCCTATGCTGGGCCTGAGACTGGATTGAGAGGCCAAGTTTCTTACGTACTGAAACAAGATAAAGTTCGCTTAGTGCTTACGAGCAGCTTAGATAAGGATTCAGAAATCACTGCCCATATTGCAAAACACGGAGATGGCGTAAAAGTGCTTGCCCTGTGGGTAGACGATGCCACCTATTCATTTAACGAAACAGTAAAGCGGGGGGCAAAACCAGCTATAGAACCAAAAGTGATGAAAGATGCCTTTGGCGAGGTATGCGTAGCGAGTATCCATACCTATGGTGACACCATTCACACTTTTGTAGAGCGCAAAAACTACGATGGTGTATTCCTACCATCCTTCCAAGCCAGAGAATCACCCATTCCAATCACACCCATCGGCCTCAAATATGTGGATCACTGCGTAGGGAATGTCGGATGGGGCGAGATGAATACTTGGGTGGAATTTTACGAGAAAGTAATGGGCTTTAATTTACTGATTACTTTCGACGATAAGGACATTTCCACGGACTACACCGCATTGATGTCCAAAGTGGTAAGTAATGGAAATGGCTATATCAAATTCCCAATTAACGAACCCGCGAAAGGCAAAAAGAAGTCCCAGATTGAGGAATACATCGATTTCTACAACGGTTCTGGCGTGCAGCATATTGCCATTGCAACAGATGATATTTTGCATACAGTTACTGAGCTACGCAAACGTGGAGTGGATTTCCTTCAAGTGCCAGCCACCTATTACGATGATTTACTAGACCGAGTTGGTAAAATAGACGAAGACATAAAACCGCTGAAAGACTTAAATATACTGGTAGATAGGGATGAGGAAGGATATCTCTTACAAATTTTTACCAAACCAGTGCAAGATCGCCCAACGGTATTTTATGAAATAATACAACGAAAAGGTGCGAAATCCTTTGGGAAAGGGAATTTCAAGGCGCTTTTTGAAGCTATCGAAAGAGAACAAGAACTACGCGGAAATCTATAAGATAACAATTAAAAGAAAAAATAATCAAAGGCTCTTTGCTTATAGCAGAGCGCCTTTTATTTTTAGCGTCATATTTTAGAAATGTAACGAAAATGAAAGCGGAAAAAGAAATTGTAGAGAAAGCCCAAGTATGGTTGGATAGTCCAATTGATGAAGAAAGTAAAGCTGCCGTTAGGCAAATGTTAGAGAGTGAAGACCAAAGCGAACTTATTGATGCCTTCTATAAAGATATGGATTTTGGTACTGGAGGAATGCGTGGGATTATGGGCGTTGGCTCCAATAGACTGAATATTTATACGCTTGGAATGGCTACTCAAGGCTTGAGTAATTATCTTCTCAAATCTTTTCCAAATCAAAGAGTGAAAGTGGCAATTTCTTACGATTCAAGAAACAATAGTCAATATTTCGCACGTAAAGTTGCCGATGTGTTCACTGCAAATGGTATTGAAGTGTACTTTTCGGATAAGGTAAGACCTACTCCGATGGTTTCTTATGCGATAAGACATTTTGAATGCCAGAGTGGTGTAATGCTCACCGCTTCACATAACCCAAAGGAGTACAATGGATTCAAGGCATATTGGGAAGATGGTGCTCAGGTTATTGCTCCACATGATAAAAACATTATCGCTGAAGTAAACAAAATCAGCTCCATTGCTGAGATTAAATTCGACGGAAATCCTGATCTCATACACATAATGGAGGACAGTTTTGATAGAAGCTATTTAGCTGAAATTATGAATCTGAAAGAGAACCCAGATTTAGTAAGCCGTCACTCAGGACTAAGCATTGTGTATTCTCCCATTCATGGCACTACGGGGGAAATAATCCCAAAGGCATTGAAAAGTTATGGTTTTGAAAATGTACATGTAGTTGAAGAGCAAAGACTTCCTGATGGAGATTTCCCAACAGTAATTTCACCTAACCCTGAAGAAGCTGAGGCAATGGATCTTGCCATAAAATTGGCCGAAAAAGTGAGTGCTCATATAGTGCTCGCATCAGATCCAGATGGAGATAGAGTTGGTGTGGCCGCAATCGGAAAATCAGGGAAATACGAATTGCTCAATGGCAATCAAACGGCTGCAATTTTAACATGGTATTTACTCCGAAATCTATATGACAATAGAAAACTAAAAGGAAATGAATTCATAGTAAAGACGATAGTAACCTCCGACTTAGTGGAGAAAATTGCCACTTTCTTTGGTGTGAAATGCTATCAAACGCTTACAGGCTTCAAATACATTGCACAGCTAATTCGTGAAAAGGAAGGAAGTGAGAAATTTATTGGTGGAGGTGAAGAGAGTTACGGCTATATGGTTGGTGATTTTGTACGCGACAAAGATGCTGTCTCCGCCTGCGTACTATTAGGAGAAATAGGCGCTTGGACCAAAGCCCGCGATTTAACGCTATTCGATTTGCTCGATCAACTTCATCTTCGTAATGGTTTTTACAAAGAACAACTTATTTCTATAACCAAAAAAGGGAAGTCAGGGGCAGAAGAAATTCAAGCAATTATGCAAAAATTGCGTGAAAATATGCCTGATCAAATTTTAAGCAAAAAAGTAGTGCGGGTGGTAGATGTTAAAGCAGGCACTGATAAGGATTTGATCGCAAATACCACTACCTTATTGACCCTAGAGTCTTCTAATGTATTACAATTTTACCTAGAAGACGGAAGTAAAATATCTGCTAGACCTTCCGGAACTGAACCGAAGATAAAGTTCTATATATCAGTGAATATGCCATTCCTCTCTCAAGCGGATTATGCTGAAGTAAATGGAAAATTGATGAATAGAATCGAACAGCTAAAAGGCTTCTTGGAAAATTTCTCATAATAATTCACACAATATATTTAGCAGGAGAATTAAACATAGGAAGCGCTGTCTTGAGGACACTGAAAAACCGCTACAATAAAGGTGAAATTGACAAAAAAAATTTGAGGAGAGAAAGGCTATACTCTGAAATTCTGACAGAAGAACATGAGTCAATACAAAAAGAATAGTTTAAGTCTTAAAGGTGCGGTAGCTCTTGGAACCGGAGTAATGATCGGTGCGGGAATCTTTGCACTATTAGGTCAAGTAGCTGAATTATCTGGAACCTGGTTTCCATATATTTTTATTGCCGGAGCCATTATTTCAGGCTTCAGCGCCTACTCCTATATCAAAGTCTCAAATGCCTACCCTTCTTCTGGAGGCATTGCCATGATTTTAATGAAGGCTTATGGCAAAACCACATTAACAGCAGCAGCTTCTGTATTGATGGCACTTTCTATGATCATAAATGAAAGCTTAGTGGCAAGAACATTTGGATCCTATACTCTACAGCTTTTCGATGTAGGTGATAAGGAAATATGGGCTCCAGCCTTAGGAGTTGGTTTATTAATTCTTGCATACATTATCAATGTCTCTGGAAATAAAGTGATCAGTAAATCGTCTCAATTTATGGCGGTTGTAAAAATTGCAGGAATTATAGTGTTTGCCATAGGCGGCTTATGGGCAGCAAGCTTCACCTTTCCCGATTTAATTCCTAAGAAGGCCGATAACGATAGTTATTCTATCGCTGAATATTTAGGAGCCATTGCCTTATCTATTCTTGCGTTCAAAGGATTTACGACCATTACCAATAGCGGAGGTGAAATCACAAACCCCCACAAAAATGTAGGAAGATCCATTATTTTCTCCTTATTAATCTGCACAGTAGTCTATTTCTTAGTTGCCCTTGCGGTTAATAGCAGTTTGTCAATCCCAGAAATAATCAAAGCAAAGGACTATTCTTTAGCAGAAGCGGCAAGACCTGCTTTTGGAGATTTCGGACTCTATTTCACTGTAGGAATAGCAATTATAGCTACCATTTCAGGGATTATAGCTAGCATTTTTGCCGTTTCTCGCATGACGGCAATGCTTACTGATATGAAGCTGATCCCACATAGTCATTTAGGAATGTCAGGAAGCGTGCAGAAACACATGCTTGTGTATATTGTGGTTATCGCCATAATCCTAACCATTTTCTTTGACTTGTCGCGCATAGCCTCTATTGGAGCAATTTTCTATCTGGTAATGGACATGATCATTCATTGGGGTGTATTCAAACACCTAAGAAAAGAGGTGAATGCAAATGGAGCGATTTTAATCTCCGCATTATTACTCGACTTCATCGTTTTAATAGCTTTTTTATGGGTAAAAGCTAACACAGACATCTTCGTGGTGATTGTTTCTATTATCGGAATTGTTCTGGTTTTTGCCGGTGAGAAATGGTTTTTACATTGGCAAACAAAAGGAATGGAAATAAAAGATTAAAGTACGATGCCCTAAAGTTCCGTATTTCAGTCGCTTTAATGCCAATTATATGGAATATTCTAAAGGATTGCCTAAAGCAGAATATGCGAAAACACGAATCAGTTTCCTTCCTGAGATCGCACCCTAATTCAAAAAAAGGAGGGTACCAACTCTTTACCTTAGCTATTACCTATGTCCTTTTCAGAGCCTACTTTTCGGGATTACCATAAATGTAAATAATAGTTATCGAATCATGAAGGTGTTAAGCGCTTCAGATCTTTTAAAATTCATGAATTTTTCTATAAACCTTTTACCATATAAGTACTCATTGCTTCACTTAAAATTATTGAAACTTATGAGCTGATGATCATTCAAACGCCTAACGGTCATTGGCCTATTCTAGCACACCAATATGAAATAGTGCATCCCCGTTATTTATCACGGGCATATTGTTGTGACCAATGATGTATCCATTTCTAGGACTCTTTACAGGTACTTTTACTGTGCCGTAGGGATCTGTAATTCGGGCTAAAACCTGTCCTTTTTTTACATAATCTCCGTCTTGACAACTGGAATTGAATACTCCCGAAATCCTTGCTCTCACCCAAGAACTACTCGCTATAAATTTTTGCTCTTTTACTATATGGTCGCCAGTAATCATTTTTAAGCTTCGCATCAAATTCAACACGCCATCCATTCCTTCTTTTATGGAAGGCTCATCCAACCGTAAAGATTCTCCCGCTTCATATACCAAAATAGATTTGGACTGTTTGAAGGCTTCCTTCCTAAAGGACTTTTCGATCATTTTGGAATTAATGATAAAAGGAGTTCCAAAAGCTTTTGCATAGTTCATCCCTTGCTCGTCTTTGGCATCTACCCGTATTTGTGGAATATTTGAGAGCTTTGCTCCACCCGTATGAAAATCGACTCCAAGATCGATCACGGGTAAAATCTCAGTCATCATAATATTGGCAATTTGAGCAGCTAATGACCCCCTCTTTGCTCCAGGAAAACTACGATTCAGATCTCTACCATCTGGAAACGTCCTCGAATTATTTAAAAATCCATACACATTCACCACCGGAATGGCAATCACAGTTCCCCTTTCCACTTTAATGGAAACATCCATGATCAAGCGTTTTACGATATCGATGCCATTAATTTCATCTCCATGCACTCCACCGGTGAGCAAAAGAGTTGGGCCATCTTCCCTCCCGCGAAACACAAACACTGGCAAATCTATCATGGTATGTGATGGAAGCCGCGCAATGGGAATATCAATTCGCACATTGTTTCCAGCCCTTATTCGTGTATTGTGTATTTGTAATTCCATTATAAAACCAATTCGTTTCCGAAAATTAAATTTTTTATATTACTTTTTGACAAAATTTCTGTCAGCACATGAAAAAACTTGATCACGTAAAGGTAGCATTAGTACAGGTCTCTCCTGTATTCCAACATTTAGAAAAGAGTATTTTAAAATTGAAAGAGTTATTAATTGAAGCAAAATCAAATGGAGCTGAATTGGTAGTATTCGGAGAAACCTGGCTTTGTGGCTATCCTAGCTGGCTCGACCACTGTCCAAATGTTGCTCGATGGGATGCTCCTGAAATCAAAGAAGCCTTTCTGGAAATGTATCGGAACAGCCTTGATGCGGGAGGTAAGGAAATGCAAAGCATACAAGAGCTGGTAGCAGAATTAAAAATTTATGTGGTGCTAGGTGCCAATGAAAGTGTTTCTAATGGCATTGGAGGAAAAGGCACGCTATACAATAGTATGTTCATCATCGACCCTGATGGGACTATCCAAAACCACCACCGCAAATTGATGCCTACCTACACGGAAAAGATGCTCTATGGCCATGGAGATGGCGCAGGCCTCAAAAGTGTACCTACTCGGTTTGGAAACATTACAGGCGCCATCTGCTGGGAACATTGGATGCCGCTCACTAGACAAGCCTTGCATCAAGCCAATGAGCATATTCATGTAGCGCTTTGGCCAATGGTGCACGAGCGCCATGAAATCGCAAGTCGGCATTATGCATTCGAAGGTCGTTGTTTCGTCCTTGCAGTAGGACAAATCATGAAAGCTGTAGATTTCCCAAAAGGAATTGAACTGCCTCAAAACCTAAAAGATAATCCGCAAATTCAAACACTGAGAGGTGGGAGTTGTGTGATTGGCCCAGATGGGAATTATATCATTCCACCCGTATTTGATGCCGAATTGATTATCTATGCACAAATGGATGCAAATGAGGTGATCAAAGAAAGAATGACCTTGGATGTGACCGGCCATTACAACCGTACTGACATATTTGATTTTAGCGTAAATGATTCACGTAAATAAACCACGAATTGCGATTCTACTTTTCGACGAAGTAGAAGTTTTAGATTTTGCTGGACCATTGGAAGTATTCAATTGCGTAAAAGATGTTGCTCCAGAAATTGATATCGAAGCTTCTACCATTTCATTCAGGCAAGGTCCAGTTTATTGCCGCAGCAATTTGGTGGTTATTCCCAATCAAGCTGCTGATTTCCATAGTGATTTCAATATTTTGCTAATCCCAGGAGGAATGGGTGTAAGGAAATTACTGGAAAATCCCACACAATTAAAAACCATCGAAAAAATGATCAAAAAATCGGAATTGGTTCTGAGTGTTTGCACTGGCTCCCTAGTGCTAGCCAAGCTTGGCTTATTACAAAATAAGGCTGCTACCACACATCATACCTGCTTCGATTTGCTGCAATCATTGGAGCCAACTGTTCAGCTAATCAAGAACAAAAGATTTGTAGATGAAGGCAATATTGTAAGTGCCGCCGGTATTTCGGCAGGCATTGATATGGCGTTATTTGTGGTGCAGCGCTATTTCGGTGAAGAAACAATGCAGGCAGTAAAAAGAGAAATGGAATACGATACAGATTATATTTTCGACTAAATTTCCTCAACGAAGAGCTAAATTTCACATATTTGTGCTCGTTATGCCAGAGATTAAGAAAAACTATTCCCTTAGAAATTTCAACACATTCGGATTGGATGCCATTGCAAAAAGATTTGTGGTTGTTCATTCTACTGAAGATTTAACATCCTTGAAGGCGGGTGGAAATTTGGAGAGAGATGAAATCCTGGTTCTCGGTGGTGGTAGCAATGTGCTTTTCACTAAAGATCCACAGCAGTTAGTTGTCCATATAGATATTCAAGGTATCGCACTGTTGCGAGAGGATACTTCCACTGCCCTTGTAAAAGTAGGGGCAGGAGTATCTTGGCATTCCTTCGTACTATGGAGTATTGAGAATGGCCTATCTGGAATAGAAAACCTATCGCTAATTCCCGGCACCTGTGGTGCTGCTCCTATGCAAAATATTGGTGCTTACGGGACGGAGATTGCACAGGTTTTTGAGTATTTAGAAGCTTACCATATCGAAAGTGGTGAACTTCATCAGTTCGAAGAAAGTGATTGTGAATTTGGCTATCGCGAAAGCATATTTAAGCAGCGATACCAAGGCCAGTACATAATATGCTCAATAACTTTCCTGCTCAAGAAACAGCATTCTTTTAATATTCTTTACGGAGATATCCAAAAAGTAATTGACGAGCAATTTTATGGGAAAATCAGCCTCAAGAATATAAGCGATGCAGTGATTTCTATCAGACAAAATAAACTTCCTGATCCAGCTAAAATTGGAAACTCAGGCAGCTTTTTCAAAAATCCTATTATTGCTGAATCACAGTTTTTGGAGTTGAAAGCTAAATTTCCACTGCTGCCATCCTATCCTGCTGGTGATGGCTGGGTGAAAGTACCTGCAGGCTGGCTAATCGACCACGCGGGATGGAAAGGTCATAAAAGAGGAGCCATTGGTGTGCATGACAAACAAGCACTCGTACTGGTAAATTATGGTGGAGGCCTTGGTGCAGATATCCTCCAATTAGCCCAAGATATTAAGGATGATATTGCTCAAAAATTCAGAATTAGCCTGCAAAATGAAGTGAATATTATTTAGATAATTATTGTCTATTTCACTGATTATCAAATTGTAAAAAGCTCAGACTATTAAAATCTGAGCTTTCTTATTTTCAATACCGTATAGATTATTTACACTTTGTAGCCAACAGCTCTACCGCGTCGGACTTGCCATACTTAATTGGTGATTCATCATTCTCATACATGCTCAAGGATTGCTTAGCATAAGTGCAAGCTTGTTGGGCAGGCGTGCCCATCATTTCAGCAATACCAAATTGCATCTGAGAAAGGAACAAATATGCACGTGGATTCTTAGGGTTTTCATCAATAGCTTTTGTAAGGCTTTGAATCACTTCTTGCATCATAAACTGCCCCCTAGACTGTGGATCAGCCGCCAATTCTGCCATACTTACAAAGCCTCGCAAAGCATGTAGTTCCGACAAATCTCCATCACGGTCGGCAGTCATATTTACATACTTTTTGGATTCGGTGATCAAGGCATCCTTTTCGGTGAGGCCCTCGGTAGCGAAACTAGATTCTGCTAAAAATAAAGCAGTATAATAGCTACTCAACCAGTTATCAGCATTCGCATTCGTAAACTCCTCTAATTGCTGGATTGCCACCTGCTTTTCTACCAAATCACCTGCTTCTTCATATTGAGCTAGGATGGTTTGCAAAGGATCTTGTCCTTGAGCAATTACACTAAATGAAATAAGGCTGTAAAATAAAACGATAAAATTTTTCATAATTGAAATTGATTAGTTGGTTAAATTATTTTTAAAAATTTGATTGTCGAATTGATGAATCAAATATGCGGGAGGATACTTGGGACTAAAATTTAATCTTACCGAAACCGCAAATCTACTTACCGAACTGTGGATTTACGCAAAAAGCTCGAAAAAGTGAAAGGCATTTTGTAGTTTCAAGCTGAAATAAAAATAACTATGCAATACATAATCGTAACACCTGAATATCAAAAACACATTGCTCTTATCCAACTCAATAGGCCAAAGGAATTGAATGCCCTCAATCTGGAGTTGATGGGTGAAATCCGAGATGCGCTAAAGGCATTGGATCAAGATGAAGAAGTGAGAGCCATAATTATTACTGGCAACGAACGTGCATTTGCTGCTGGTGCGGATATCAAACAAATGGCAGGAAAAAGCACCATTGATATGTGGAAAACAGATCAGTTTAGTACTTGGGATCAAATAAATAAAACCCGCAAACCAATCATCGCTGCAGTATCGGGATTTGCCTTAGGTGGTGGTTGCGAACTTGCCATGAGCTGCGATATGATTGTAGCCTCCGAAACTGCTCAATTTGGCCAGCCTGAAATCAAAATCGGAGTAATGCCTGGAGCAGGAGGAACTCAAAGACTTACAAGAGCAATAGGCAAAGCCAGAGCTATGGAAATGGTATTGACCGGGATGTTTATTTCTGGAGAAGAAGCAAAAACCTATGGGCTGGTGAATAAAGTAGTGCCAGTGGAGGTATATATGGAGGAAGCAGTGAAATTAGCCAAAAGTGTAGCTTCCATGTCGCCAATAGCTACACAAATGGCGAAAGAAAGTGTGAAACGCGCTTTCGAAACACATTTGGAAGAAGGACTGCACTTTGAGCGGAAGAACTTTTACATGCTCTTTTCAGCAGAAGACCAAAAAGAAGGAATGAATGCTTTTGTAGAAAAAAGAGCACCTGATTTTAAAGGTAAATAATACCTTAGCGCTCGAAATGATCAGTGCCAGAAAGAGATTTCTTGCGCTGATCATTCTACATTTTTTATTTGAGAATTAACCAAACCTTAACCTATCCTTAACCAAAGAGAAAGATGAAATTCTCATTTTTGATAAACAAAATCAGCATCCTTGTTTATCAGCTCTCCTCTCCCACTAAGGCCTAATACGCATCAGGATTTTATCCTAGAAATTCTCCTCCAGAAAGGTGGACGACAAATCCAATTTGAGGCAAATCAAATAATTAGTGAGGAATTACTAGAAGTTGGATTGATATTTATTACCTATGGTATTGTGAAATCATTTGCAGTCCAAAAAAATGGGGATGACTTTTTTTTAGATCTACTCAAACGAGGCGATGTTTTAGGAACCGTAAAGCGAGTGAATGCGGAATTTCAAAATGCCGCAAGAGCTATGACTAAAAGCATGGCGATTTATATCCAACACGAAGATGTGCAAAACTTCTACGATACAGATCACAGCATGAGCATGTTTTTTAATAACGTATTTAGAAGCAAAGCCCAAAAATTAGAAGATCGCTACTTGAACAACATCGCCCTAGACATTAAAACAAGGTTAAAGGAGTTCTATAAAAGGTACGCGTTGGAGTTTGGATCAAAGAAAACAGATGACTATCTAATTCAAAATCACCTGTCCCATCAGGAAATCGCCCAACTACTAAATTCCTCTCGCCAAACTATTTCTGTAACCTTGAACCAATGGAGAAATCAAAATCTTCTCAACTATTCAAGAAAAGTTATTCGCCTACATGATTTGGAGTTCTTCGGACTCGATAAGGAATAGACAATAATTCTGTCCTCAATTCTACTTGTAAGACAAAGACATTCGAAGCAACTAAAATAAGCTGTAATGATCTTTAAACTCACCCTGCGAACCCTATAAGGTTCCCTTTGTAGATGGTAGCACATTTGCCAAATCTTTATCCCTTTTCACAGCCATGCGTATAGCCCGAGCCCAAGCTTTGAATACGGACTCAATCTTATGATGTTCATTTTCACCTTCCACCTTGATATTGAGATTACTTAATGAAGTATCACTAAAGGATTTGAAGAAATGCTTAAACATCTCTGTTGGCATATCGCCTACTTTTTCGCGTTTGAAGTCGGCATCCCAAACAAGCCATGGTCTCCCGCCGAAATCAATGGCAACCTGCGCCAATGCTTCATCCATAGGCAACAAAAATCCATATCGGTAAATACCCATTTTATTTCCAAGTGCCTTATACATCACTTCTCCTAAAGCCAAGGCAGTGTCTTCGATGGTATGATGCTCATCCACATGCAGATCGCCCTTTACTTCAATTTCTAAATCGATACCGCCGTGTTTTGCCAGTTGGTCAAGCATGTGATCGAAGAAATGTAAACCAGTTGAGATTTTCCCTATACCTGTCCCGTCCAAATTGAGGGAGATTTTAATATCAGTTTCTTTCGTTTTGCGATGGATGCTTGCTTTGCGAGCTGGATTTTTCAGAAAATCGTAAATCACATCCCAACTCCAAGTATTCAATGCCGCATCAGTATTATTCTCGCCAATAAATATGGCCTCACAGCTTAAATTCTGCGCTAATTGAACATCCGTACCTCTATCGCCGATTACGTAGCTATTTGCCAAATCGATAGATCCGTCCATATATTCTTGAAGCATTCCCATTCTTGGCTTTCGCGTAGGCGCGTTTTCATGCTCAAATGTGCGATCGATCAAGATACTAGAGAAAATAATTCCCTCGCCTTTAAGCGTTTCCAGCATCTTATTTTGAGCAGGCCAAAAGGTATTTTCTGGAAAAGAATCTGTCCCTAAACCATCTTGATTCGTCACCATTACTAATTCGAAAGCAAGCTCTTCTGCAATTTTACGAAGGTTGGAAATGGCTCCAGGATAAAACTCCAGCTTTTCCAATGAATCTACTTGAAAATCAGTGGGTGGCTCTTTAATAATGGTGCCATCTCTATCGATAAATAAAATTTTACGCATGGATTTAAAAGTTTTTTAAGGCTTCTAATAGTTTTTGATTTTCCTCAGTAGTGCCCACAGAAATACGAAGAGCATTATCGCAGAGAACCACTTTAGAGCGATCTCTCACTATGATCAGTTTTTCGAGCAATTGCTCATACACTTCTCTGGCATTTTTCATTTTCACCAAAATGAAATTCGCATCCGAAGGGTACACTTTCTCCACAAAATATAGGGAGGACAAATCGAGAGCAAGATTTTCTCTCTCCTTATTAAGTATTTTCACCCATTCTATTACTTGATCTCCGTGTTTCAGCCCTTCAATAGCAGCCTGCTGGCTTAGAAAATTGATGTTGTAAGGTGGCTTTATTTTATTTAACAGGGCAATCATCTCCACCGACGCAAAGGCTAAGCCCATTCGTAAGCCTGCAAAGCCCCATGCTTTGCTTAGGGTTTGCATCACAAGCATATTTGGATAGTTGCCCAATTCTGCTACCAAGCTAGATCCTTCAGCTGCAAAATCGATATAGGCTTCATCTATCACAATGATTCCTTCAAATCCTCCCGCCAATTCCAGTATATCCTTTTTATCTAGCAAATTCCCTGATGGATTGTTGGGAGAACAGATAAATAAGATTTTATCCTTTTTATCCACTTGAGATAAAATACATTCTACATCTAATTGAAAATTATCTGTCAATTGAATCTTCTTGATACCCACGTTATGAATGGAAGCTGACACTTCGTACATGCCATACGTAGGCGGGAGGATAACAATGCCTTCCTTTCCGGGTTCACAAAATGCCCTTATGAGTAAGTCGATTACTTCATCACTGCCGTTGCCTAAAAAGATTTGCTGTGGAGGAACAGCTTTCAATTCTGATAGCAGCTTTTTCACTTCATATTGATAGGGATCCGGATAACGATTGACTCCAGGAAAATCTTTTCTTTCGAATGGATTTTCATTTGCATCTAAGAATATACCCACCTTGCCCGAATACTCGTCGCGTGCCGATGAATAGGGCTTGATATTCAATAAGTGTGGACGTACGAGACTTTTAAGATCGGCCATTTTTCTTCAAGTATTTTAAGCGAATACTCACGGCTTCTTTGTGGGCTTGCAGCATTTCTGCTTTGGCCATTATTTCTATGGTTGGGCCTAATGCTTTTAATCCTTCCGCCGAAATTTTTTGATACGTAACTTTCTTCACAAATGAATCAAGCGAAACTCCGCTCCAAGCTTTTGCAAAGCCATTGGTTGGTAAGGTGTGATTCGTGCCTGATGCATAATCGCCCGCTGATTCAGGCGTGAAATTACCCATGAAAATTGATCCTGCACTTTCAATTTTCAACGCAACTTCCTCAGCATTTTGGACGGATAAAATCAAATGCTCGGCTGCATATTCATTCAAAATATTAATGGCCGTTTGGTCATCCTTCACCAAAATGAATCTGCTTGCCTCCAATGATTTTACAGCTATTTCCTTTCTCGGGAGTTTTTCTAATTGCTTCTCAACTTCTAGGATCGTTTCATTTATTATTGCTTCTGAGGTAGAAACTAAAATTACTTGGCTATCGCGTCCATGCTCGGCCTGCGAAAGTAAATCTGCTGCCACAAAAGCAGGTACTGCGGTATCATCGGCCATCACAGCTACTTCTGATGGGCCAGCTGGCATGTCTATCGCAATGCCTCTCGCACTCACCAATTGCTTGGCCATGGTCACGTATTGATTTCCTGGACCAAATATTTTATCCACTTTTGGAATCGTTTCCGTGCCAAAAGCCATGGCTGCTATCGCTTGTGCTCCACCGACTTTGAATATCCTTTGGACACCTACTTGAGAGGCTGCATACAAAATTGCAGGGTGAATGTTTCCTTGCCTGTCTGGCGGGGTACACATGATCACTTGCTTACAACCTGCGATTCGAGCCGGAATGGCCAACATTAATACCGTGGAGAAAAGCGGTGCAGTACCTCCTGGAATATATAATCCCACACTGGGAATTGGTAAGGATTTCCTTCTGCATTCGACGCCAGGCATGGTTTCCATGATCAATTCACCTTGGACTTGTGCGGTATGAAAACTCTCAATATTAGAAATGGCAACCGCGATAGCTTGCTTCAATTTAGTATCTACCTTTTTTTGGGCATCAGCTATTTCAATTTCCGATACTTCCAAGGCATTTAATTCTACGTGGTCGTATTCTGCGGCAAATTTAAAAATTGCTTTGTCTCCCTTTTCCAAAACTTTATTGAGAATAGGTTTTACGATTTTGCGAATTTGCTTAAAATCAATAACAGGTCGAGCCAATATACTCTCCCATGTATGCTTCGGAGGATTTTTGTATATGTTCATTTTATTTAGCGGATCATTTTTTCAATAGGGACTACAAGTATTCCTTGGGCACCAACTTCTTTGAGTTGTTCAATTACTTCCCAAAACTCATCTTCGTTGATAACAGAATGTAAGCTACTCCAACCTTTTTCGGCCAACGGCAAAATGGTTGGACTTTTCATACCTGGCAATAGGGAAATAATTTTATCGATCGAATCGTTTGGTGCATTTAACAAAATATATTTCTTGTTAGCAGCTTCTAAAACAGAATCAATTCTGAAAAGCCATTTATGAAGTGTTCGTTGCTTTTCCTCAGACAAATCCTTGTTGGCAATCAATACTGCCTCTGAGGGAAAAATCACTTCCACCTCTTTCAAGCCATTAGTGAATAATGTACTTCCAGAACTTACAATATCGCAAATGCCATCTGCCAAGCCAATTCCGGGGGCAATTTCTACCGAACCGCTAATTTCATGTATTTCAGCCTCTACAGATTTGCTATCTAGATACTTTTGTAAAATCACAGGATATGAAGTTGCGATTTTTTTACCATTGAAGTATTCGACACCCTTGTATTCTTCACCTTTTGGCACAGCCAATGAAAGTCTGCATTTGGAGAAGCCTAGTTTCTTTTCTAAAGTAACTTCTTGTTTTTTCTCTACCAGTACATTTTCACCAACTATACCAATATCTGCCACGCCATCAGCGACATAGCCAGGTATATCGTCGTCTCTCAAAAAGAGGAATTCCATTGGGAAATTAGTGGAAACTGATTTTAATTTACCTGTACCATTATTGAATTTGATTCCGCATTCTTTAATCAATTTTAAGGAATCATCACTCAATCTGCCAGATTTTTGAATAGCTACTCTTAATATATTAGACATAACAAAGGTTTTGTTGCTCTTTTGAAAAATCAAAAAAAATCAGGTTGAAATTGGGTAATATGGTGCGCTTATTCCTCGGAAGAGGAATGATGAATGTGGTGCTGTGGAGTATAGAAACTAGCGTAGCGCATATTTTTAATATTACAAAGATATAGCTTTTGATGTAAGAGAAAAGAAATTTATTACCACAATTATTACTAACTGATGAACAGTAAGGAAATGATTAGTCTACCGGTATAAATACCGAAACTGAACCTAAAATAAAGGGACAATGTTCGAAGATTTAAAATTACTAAAATGGCGAAGTCAAAAATATATTATGCTTACGACGCACTCTGTGGCTGGTGTTATGGATTTTCTCCTGTAATTCAAAAGTTTGCGAAAGAAAATTCGGATAAATTTACCTTTGAGGTACTCTCTGGAGGGATGGTTCGTGGCACTAGAGTAGGGCCAATTGCCTTAGTAGCCCCCTACATAAAAGAAGCCTACAAGCAAGTAGAGCAGACATCGGGTGTGAAATTTGGAGAGACTTTTCTCCAAAATCTAAATAGTGAAGAAAGCCCAATTTTCGATTCTATTCCAGCAGCAAAAGCGATGGCCATCCTCAAAAGGATGCAACCTGAAAGGCAAATTGAATTCGCAGCAGCCTTGCAAAAAGCTATTTATTTTGAAGGAATGGCTCCTCAAGATATAGACGGCATGGCTGAAATAGTAAGGAAGTTTGGTATAGAAAAAGCCTATTTCTTAGATGCAATGCAAACAGATGAATCTGCACACAAGGCTTCTGAGGAATTTCAGTTAATTGAAAATTGGGGAATCAATGGCTTTCCAGCGGTAATAGTAGATCGCGGAGACCAACTTTTTATGGCTGCCCGAGGATATACTGATTATGAGCATCTCAGCCAAACGATAGAAAGTATTCTATCTGAACCGCCTAAAAGCTAAATCAGCCTCCTGCTTTTTTGGCTTTATAGCCTCTAGCATGTAGGAGTTCGAGCACCTTATCACGAAAATCTCCTTGAATAAGGATTTCGTTTTCCTTTGCGCTCCCTCCTACTCCACAAGCTGACTTTAGTTCTTTTGCAAGAATCTGCAATTCCAATGGGTTGCCTTTATATCCTGTGATGAGTGTCACTTTTTTGCCTCCACGAGATTTTTTGTCTAATTGCACACGAAAATCTTGGGTTGAAGAGGCCAATGATGCAAATGGAGAATCGTTGTCCTTTTGATATTCAAAATCTGGATTGATAGAAAAAACCACACCCTCCCGCTTTTTCCAGTCGTTCTTTTTTGCCATAGACAAATATTAAAGCAAAAAGCCTAAAAATCAAAATGGATTTTCGATGTATAAGGAAATATCTCGCTTATTGGGATTAGATAAAAGCGGGAGGATCAAATCTCTGATTCTATTCTTATCTAATCCTGACATCACTACTAAAGGCATTTGCGAATTATTAATCAAACTAAAGGCGACTTTTTCCAATGGTTGATCGGGTGAAAGCATTATTCCTACATTTTTAAAGGATTGTTTCAGAAAATCCACTAGTCTTTTTTCGTCTTTAAATTCTTCCTCTTCATTTGGAACTCTCCCAATTAAAGACACTTCTGCATTTCTTAAACTTTGGGTTAATGTGCTTTTAAAGGATTTTACTGCTTTTACAACTTTTTCTTCTCTTTCTTTCAATATTATAATGTCGTGAAAGTCTTGAAAATTAGTTGTAATTACTAATAATGGACATTGAGCTTTTTCAAAAACACCTTGCAAAGGTTGAAAACATTCTTTTTCTAATAAATAATCGGAAAACGATTTGGCATCAATAACTAGTAGATCTGCGAAAGCACTTTCTTTTACTATTTGCTTGGTATTAAGGCATTCTCCGAAGCATATTTTCGAAGAAATGCCTGCACTTAAAAAATCATTTTGAAAGGAATTCCCTAATTGAATAATTCGCTCTTCTGTTTGTGAAAATTGATAATTGGAGGTTGATATAGATTCTCTATTACTGACAGTTGAGTTTTCAAACTGATTAATTAGTAATCCAACGTATAAATGCTCCCTTCCTTCCTTAATTCCATTCATTGCTAAGCGGAGCACATTCTTTGACATTTCGAAACTATCGATAACGACTATGACCCTACCCATTGTTTTTATGATTTAGCTTTTCTGATTGGAAAAGTCCACACTGGCAGATTCACATGGTTAATCACATCTTCAGCTATACTGCCTGTGAGTAGATGTAGTAATCCTTTGCGACCAGAAGTCCCCATCATGATCATTTCCATTTTATTATCTGTGGCGAAATTTCGAATTCCTTCTTCCTCTATATAATCATTGTAGATATGAAATGCATTGGGTTTCTTATTAAGATTGGCAGCAAAATCTTCCATCTTTTTCATGGTGTCTCTACTTGGCCTAAAGCTATTCGGGGTATTTACATACAGCAAATGAATTTTTGCTCTGCACAAACCAGTAAGTGTGTCCAATTGTCTTAAGAGAGTACTTTGATCTCCTTCAAAGTTACTCGCTACCACAATATTTTTCATTTGGGATAGATGCGTAGCCTCTTTAATAGTAATAACAGGACAAGGGCTATGGCGAACTACTTTTTCTGCATTAGAACCAATTAAGAGTTCGTCTACCCCATCCGAACCTTTTGTTCCCATCACGACCAAGTCGGCATTTTTAGTGGCAATAAGCCTAGAAATATGAGTGTATGCGTTGCCTACGACAACCTCTGCGGTTAGTTTATTTTTCCTAAAATGGGGATCCTTATCGACCTTGCTAAGCATTGCCTTAGCAGATTCAATTCGTTTTCGAAGGTATTGATTATCGTAAAAATCGTCATTTACTACCTCGCCCATCGTATTGAATGAATGAACATTAGGAGCTTCAATTACGTGAAGCAAATGCACAATGCCGTCGGTACGCCTAGCAATTTGAGTTGCGAAATGTAAGGCGAAGTTTGCTTGGCTTGAAAAATCTGTGGGAACAATTATATCGTACATAGCCTCTTAGTTAGTATTAAAAGATCATTTTTAGGAAAGACACCAGACTGAATGGACATCATTACAAATCTGACCTTATATTGACCAAAAAGGTATGATGGCTATCAACGGATTATATGATAATAGTCAGGAAATCAAGTGGGCTTTCATAACTATTTATAGAAATCTGCTTCTCTCACAAGTCCTTTGGGATCAAGAACTCTTATTTTTTTACCTTCGAAGGAAATTAGGTTACTGCTTTTGAAATCTGATAAAAGCCTAATGACTGTTTCAGTAGCCGTTCCTACAATGTTGGCAATGTCTTCTCTTGAAAGAGCAATATCGATAAGCACACTTTCCTCCCCTTCTACACCGTAAGATTCTTTTAATATAATCAAATTAGTAGCTAATCTCTCTCGAACAGACTTTTGCGCAAGCATTGCCATTTGCTCTTCCATAACTCCAAGTTCGTGACAAATACTTTTGGTTAAACTTTTGAAAAAGGTTAAATTTGTCCTTAGCAGTTCTATGAAATTACTTTTGGGAATAAAACAAATAGCAGCATCCTCTAAAACTGTAGCCGAGGCACTGTAATACTCTTCTCCAAGCAGCGCTCGATAGCCCAAAAAATCTCCTGAACTAGAAAGCCTAATAATTTGCTCTCTACCTTGCGAACCCATTTTATATACTTTCACTTTACCACTATTGATACAGAATAAACCCATGGGTCTTGTTCCTTCATAAAAAAGCGTTTGCCCTTTCTTATATATGACACAAGATTTGCCCTCGCCCAAGGCATCCAAATCTTCCGTAAATAGGTTCTCAAATAAAGAATCTTTACGGCTTTCACACGTCGCGCATGCGAGATTTATAGATGATTTTTTGGTACTCATTATTTATTGATTTAAAAAATAAGCTTAATATTAACTTTCACAAGTCTATAAAAATTAATCTACTCTTTTAGTTCATCAACAAACTGATAACGTCGATAATTTAGGGAATTAAACAACACTTAGCAAGCCAATTCCAAAGAGAATTACAAAAATTAACGTACTTATTGCTAACTGTTTAAGATAAGGGTCTAACTTCTCAGGCACTTTAAATTTGCTGACAGCCTTTATATTTCTCATAAACAGAGGAAAAACCAAAACGAATAAAAACTGGAAAATAGATTGATAGTTTAGCATCATAAAAATAACAGCACTAACTACTCCCAAAGCGATCAATGCAATATGGTATTTAACAGCAGCTTGTCTACCAATCCGTACGGGAATTGATTTTTTTCCTGCCTTTACATCTGACTCAATATCTCGAATATTATTTAAGTTGAGTACCGCTGTAGAAAACAGCCCACAAGCCATTGCTGGAAATAGATTGGTTGCATTGAAAGCACTCGTAAATAAATAATTGCTACCCAATACTCCCAACAAGCCAAAAAACAAAAATACTGATATATCACCCAGACCAATGTAACCATAAGGGTGATCACCAGCTGTATAGGTGATTGCTGCGAAAATAGCCGCTATGCCTAATGCTAAGAAAATATAGAAGCCAATATCCTGAAAACCAATCGAATAATAAAGCAATATTACCCCTGAGAGTAAGGAAAGCAAAGAGAATAGAATGATCGCATTTTTCATTGCCTTTGCGCTAATGGCGCCAGATTGCACCAATCTCGAAGGGCCTTTCCTTTCCTTGCTATCAGCTCCATGTACAAAATCACCGTAATCGTTGGCGAAATTGGAAAGTACTTGTAAAAGGATTGTAGTAACAACTAATAGTAAAAATATTATCCAATAGGAACCTTTGGAACCTCCAGAGAATCCTTCATAATAAGCCAGAATTGAACCCATTCCAACACAGGCCAAAGCCAGCGGGAGGGTTCGTAATCGGGCTGCTTCAATCCATTTCTTCATATCACCGCAAAGATACATTCCCAATCGTTTTTATTTCTTACATTGTAGATAAGATTAAACCAATCACACTATGAATAGCTCCCCGTTAAAAAATAATATTGCCCTTTTTATACTTAGTATCTTTGGGTTTATCGGAATGGTTACTGTGAATGGATTGGCTAACGCACTTCCAATTAATGGATACAATACAGGAGATTTATCCGCATTTTACCCAAATTTATTTGTGCCTGCTGGAATCACCTTTTCTATTTGGGGGCTAATTTATCTTAGTCTAATTGCCTTTTTAATCTACCAAAGCACCGTACTACGAAAACCTGAAGGTCTATTTATTCAAAAAATCGGATTCCTTTTCTTCCTTTCTTGCTTAGCAAATGCAGGCTGGATTTTTGCCTGGCATTATCAGCTGACTTTGCTCTCATTGGCTATCATGCTTATTCTACTATTATTGCTATTAAAAATTACTATCGCCATCAATGTTGGAATTCCACAAGGAAATCCTGCCAAAAAATGGTTTTTACATGTGCCATTTAGCATGTACCTAGGCTGGATTTCTATTGCAACTATTGCTAATACAACTGCTGTCCTTGTAGATCAGAATTGGGTTGGAGCAGGCCTATCTGAAGCACTCTGGGCTAAAATCCTAATCGTAATAGGTGCTGCCTTAGCATTGATCATGCTGCAACTAAGGAAAGACATCATTTTTAGCTTGGTGGTAGTTTGGGCATTCGTGGGCATCATTATCAAGCGGAGCTCAGAAGGTGAATTACTCTTAGAAAATATCTCCCTCATCGCATTTGTCTCCATAGCAATTATCGTTGTCGATATGCTTAGAAAATGGAATCGTATTGGTAAAATCTATTTTGCATAAAAAAAGCTAGAAGAAAATCTAGCTCTTTTCTATTGCCTGAATATTTTATTAGCTTGAAATATCCTGTATTAATTTATCATCTGTTGGATTTACAGAGGAAGGATAGAATTTAACTAAATCGCCTTTTTCGTTGATGAGGTACTTGCAAAAATTCCAAGTTGGCTCTTGATCATTCCATCCATTTTGCGACTTATCCGACAACCATCTATACAAAGGGTGTTTATCAATACCTTTAACTGAAACCTTTTCGAACATTTGAAACGAAACACCATAATTCGTTTCACAAAACTCAATTATTTCCTCATTACTTCCTGGCTCCTGTCCTCCAAAATTGTTTGCAGGAAAACCAAGAATTACCACTTTGTCACCATATTCCTTATGCAGTTTTTGTAAGTCAGCATACTGTGGAGTATACCCGCATTTGGAAGCTACATTTACTAATAAAACTTTTTTTCCTTCGAATTCAGTGAAGTCAATTTCTTCACCATTTATCGAACGCATTTTGAAATCGTAGAATGAGGTCATCGGGGTAATATTATTTTCGTTTTCAATCCCTTTAGAGGTCAGCATTGGGCGAGCCACCAATATGGCTACCGCAAGTATAACTCCTGTAAATAGTAAAAGTACCTTTTTCATAGCTTCGTAGTTTAAATTTAAAATAGAGAAAGAATCAACTCTTTCTTCATAAAATCTTAATATAAGAAAAATAGGTCAGGTATAAAAATCAGGAACTACATCCGTTCAGGAACTTCTATGCCAAGTAACAACATTGCGCTCTCAATTGTTATCGCAACTTGATTAGACAAAGCAACCCTCATTGCCATTACTTGACTATCCTGTTCCTTAAAAATCGAATGAACGGTATAAAAACGATTATATTCTTTAGCTAAATCGTAAATGTATTGAGCAACTAAAGAAGGATCCATATTTTCACCAGCCAAAAATATTTTTGCTGGATAATCCGCAATCACTTTTATAAGGTCAATTTCTTCAGCCGCTAATTGATTTTGATTTTTTATAATTCCTGAATTCGCATCAATTTCTAATTGCTTTGCTCTTCTAAGTATAGAAGAAATTCGCGCAAAGGTGTATTGAATAAAGGGCGCGGTAAATCCTTGAAATTCTACTGATTCTTGAGGGTTGAATAAAATCCGCTTTTTAGGATCAACTCTTAGCAAATAGAATTTTAAGGCTCCTAAACCTAACTTTCTATACAACTCTTTGGCCTCAGTTTCATCAAATCCTTCCACTTTTCCAAGTTCTTTGGTATGCTGTTCGGCAGTGTCAAACATCTCTTGCATCAGATCATCGGCATCTACCACGGTTCCCTCCCGCGATTTCATTTTGCCAGAAGGTAAATCAACCATACCATAAGAAAGGTGATACAAACCACCTGCATAGGTTCGGCCCAATTTTTTAAGAATTGAAAACAATACTTTAAAATGATAATCTTGCTCATTTCCAACTACATATACAGATTTCTCAAATTTAAAATCAGCATATTTCAAATCGGCCGTACCCATATCTTGAGTGATGTAAACGGAAGTGCCATCTGCTCGAAGCACCAGTTTTTCATCCATTCCTTCGTCTGTCAAATCTACCCAAACTGAGCCATCGTCCTTTTTAAAAAAAACTCCCTTCTCCAACCCTTCCTCTACAATATCTTTTCCCAGCAGGTACGTTTCGGATTCGTAATAATACTTATCAAATTGAATACCCATCGTCTGGTAGCTCTCGTTGAAACCCGCGTAAACCCAGCCATTCATTTGTTTCCACAAGGCAATTACTTCAGGATCATTTGCTTCCCATTTTTGTAGCATTTCTTGAGCTTCGAGCAAAATGGGAGCTTTCTTCTTGGCTTGCTCTGCCTCCATCCCCTGCAAAATCAATTCTTCGGTTTCCTTCTTATACTCTTGATCGAATTTGACATAGTATTTCCCTGCCAAATGATCTCCTTTCAATTGACTAGACTTAGGAGTTTCGCCATTACCATATCGGACATAAGCAAGCATAGATTTGCAAATATGAATGCCTCTATCATTCACAAGGTTACTCATGCTTACTTCATAGCCGTTTGCTGTCAATATTTGAGAGATGCTATGACCTAAAAAATTATTACGCAAATGTCCCAAATGAAGAGGCTTGTTAGTGTTTGGAGACGAGAACTCAACCAGTACCTTTTTATTAGCGGGAGGATGAATACCATAATTCGGAGTATCCAAAATCGCAGCAAACAAATTTAACCACACTACGTCGCTCAATTCAATGTTGAGAAAGCCTTTCACCACATTGAAACTCTTGATTTCTACTTTACTTTGAACAAGATATTCACCTAAAACCCTGCCTGTTTCCTCTGGGCTTTTCTTGGACATTCTTGCAAAAGGAAACGTCACAAAAGTATGACTTCCTACAAACTCCTTTCGGGTTTCTTGTAGGGCAATTTCAGCTATAGTTAATTCTGCATCAAAGGCTACTTTGAATGCTTTGGATATGGCACTTTTAATTAAAAAATCTATGGTCATCAAATTAATTTTAAAAAGTCAAATTCATCTATTATTAAGCCAAAAGCTGTTTATAATCACTCATTAGAAGTTAGTAACCAATGACTTGGTTGTTTCTTCCAGAATATCAAATGCTGCCTCAGCAGTAGCATTTTCACGGTCAAGAGTTGGGTTTACTTCTACAATCTCCCAACAGCACACTCTCTTATCCTTAATCAACTCCTTATTCAGCTCCATCGCTTGATCTATGCTTAGGCCATTTTCTACTGGAGTCCCCGTGCCCGATGAAATATTTGAATCGAGACTGTCCACATCAAAGGAAATATAGATTTGATCGCACTCTTTTAAGTATTCAAGCACCTCGCGGCATACTGTTACAATGCCTCTGTTATTGATATCGCGGATGGTAAAGTTTGGAATATCGTATTTATTGATCAGAAAATCTTCCGGAGCCTCAGTAGATCGTACGCCCATAAAAACGATATCCGAAGGACTGATTTTCGGGCCTGGGAAGCCTATATCCTTTATATTCTCCCAAAGATTTTTCGTCTTATCATCAAGTTCATTCACTTTGTGATCTAAATTATCTAATCCACATACCATCGCTAGTGGCATACCGTGCATATTACCAGAAGGTGTCGTGTATGGAGAGTGCAGATCAGCATGCGCATCAATCCAAATCACACCTAATTTCTTTTCTGGTGCAGCAGCTTTCAGCCCACAAATAGTCCCTGCTGCAGTTGAATGATCTCCTGCAAGAATTATTGGAAAAACGCCCATTTCTCTTTCCTTTTTCACAACATTTGCAACTCTATCGATCATAGTAAATACCCCATCGATATATTTTGCGAAAGGAAAATTATTCCCTTTGTAGAGCATATCATTTTCGTCCTTCACACTAATAGGTTCGTATTCAGCAAAGAAAGTTGATTTCTTATCTAGGCTGGCAATTCTCAGAGCATCTACTCCCAAACTCGCTCCTCTGGTCCCTGCGGCTATTTCGGATTTTACTTCTATTAATTTTATGGGTCTCATTTTGCAAAGATGTTAAAAAATGGCCATTATTGCAGTCTTTTTCAATTTTGGAATACACGTAAAGAATGAAAAATTACATTGATTTGATTGAGCAAACCTTCGACTTTCCTACTCAGGAATTTAGAGTTGAAGAGAATGAGTTATTTTTCAATGATGTGCCGCTAATGGACGTCATAAAAGAGTATGGGACTCCGCTAAAGTTAACCTATCTGCCACGGATATCACAGAATATTCAAAATTCGAAAAGATTTTTCAGAAATGCGATAAAAAAGAGAAAGTACGAAGGCACGTATACTTACTGTTATTGTACTAAATCTTCACATTTTTCTTTTGTAATGGAAGAAGCACTTAAGAATGATATTCATATAGAAACGTCAAGTGCTTTTGATATTCCCATTATTAGAAGGCTGCACGAAGAAGGTAAAATTAATAAGAATATGTACATACTCTGCAATGGCTTTAAACGGCCATTGTACACAGAAAATATAAGTAATCTTTTGAATGACGGGTTTTCTCGTTGTATTCCAATTTTGGATAATCTAAAAGAACTTGATTATTACGAAACTCACGTGAAAGGGAATTATGAGGTTGGAATAAGAATGGCTGCTGACGAAGAGCCGAATTTTGAATTTTACACCTCTCGCTTAGGCATTCGATACAATGATGTGGTTCAGCACTATGAGGAGAAAATAAAGAAAAGCAAAAAAGCCAAACTAAAGTTATTGCACTTCTTTATCAACACTGGTATAAAGGATACAGCATATTACTGGAGCGAATTGAGCAGATTTATGTACAAATATTGCGAGCTCAAGAAAATATGCCCTGACCTTGATACCATAGATATTGGCGGAGGTTTTCCTATTAAAACCAGCTTGACTTTTGAGTATGACTACCAATATATGGTAGATCAAATCATTGAAAATATTCAGTGGATTTGTCAGAAAAACAATGTGCCAGTACCCAATATTATGACTGAATTTGGCAGCTACACAGTTGGAGAAAGTGGTGCTGTTTTGTATTCGGTGTTAGATCAAAAGCTTCAAAATGATAAGGAGTTATGGTACATTATCGATGGATCATTTATTACTCATTTGCCAGATGCTTGGGGACTCAACCAAAAGTATATTATGATGGCCATAAATAAATGGGAGGATCCTTTTCATAAGGTAAACTTAGGTGGACTTACTTGTGATAGTATGGACTATTACAATTCCGAAGCCCACACTTCCGAGGTATTTATGCCTAAAATTCAAGATTCAGAACAGCTTTACTTAGGCTTTTTCCATACTGGAGCTTATCAGGAATCTCTTGGCGGCTATGGAGGTATTCAACATTGCTTAATTCCAGCTCCAAAACATATTATTATTGATAGAGACAAGGATGGTAAGTTCAATTACAAGCTTTTTGCTCCAGAGCAAGAGAGTGAGTCCATGTTGAAAATACTTGGATATGCACCTAAAAGTTCAGAATAAAATCGGTTGCCTCTGTTAAAGAACTTGCAGCAAAATAAGGTTTTGCTGCGAGCGTATCATTCATTAGAATCGCTTTGACGCCTAGCTTGGCGGCAGGTTTTAAGTCTCGTATTTGGTCGCCGATCATCCACGATCTAGTAGGATCTATATGAAATTTAGCCAAAGCGCGTTCAAAGAGCAATGTGCCAGGCTTACGGCCCAGAGATTTGCTGAAATCAGGGTGGTAAGGACTGTAATAAATAGCATCAATTAAACCTCCCGCTTCTTTTTGGAGTTTGATGTGACAAGCGTGCATTTCTGATTTGGTATAAATTCCTTTTGCAATACCTCCCTGATTGGTTATTACGATTAATAGAAAGCCTGCATTTTTAAGTCTTTGCAAACTAGGAAACACTTCGTCTGGCACAATAAAATCGGTTACCTTGTACGTATATTCGCCACGCTCTTGATTGAGGACTCCGTCGCGATCAAGAAAAATACAGGGATTAGTCAATATGTTTTTTATTTATTTTGTCTTGACAAGTAAGGAAAATATCTTGTGAAAGAAAATTGGCATAAGCATTGAACAAAGAAATACTTTTGAAAATGGAGCTAACACATTCAAATTAGTCAAATGAGCGATTCGCTGGTGCTGATACCGACATACAATGAGAAAGAAAATATAGAAGCAATTATTCGTAAGGTAATGTCTTTATCAAAAATTTTTCATATTTTGATAATCGATGATGGGTCGCCGGATGGAACAGCAGAAATCGTAAAAAATATTCAAGCCGAATTTCCAGAAAAACTTTTTATACTCGAAAGAAAAGGAAAGCAAGGTCTAGGCACTGCCTATATTGCTGGCTTTAATTATGGCTTAAATCATGGCTATAAATTTATATTCGAAATGGATGCTGATTTTTCGCATAACCCAAATGATCTGATCCATTTATACCATGCCTGTGCTGTAGATGGTTTTGATATGAGTATAGGATCCCGATATATAAATGGTGTAAACGTGGTCAATTGGCCTATGGGCAGAGTATTGATGTCTTATTTTGCCAGTTATTATGTTCGGTTTGTTACTGGAATGGACATTCAAGACACTACCGCTGGCTTCAAGTGCTATAAGCGGGAGGTTTTGGAAAGGATTAATCTCGATAAAATTAAGTTTGTAGGCTATGCCTTTCAAATCGAAATGAAATTCACCACTTGGAAGTATGGTTTCAAAATAAAGGAAGTCCCCATCATATTTACGGATAGAACCAAAGGACAGTCCAAGATGTCTACTGGCATTTTTAAAGAAGCATTTATGGGAGTGATATACATGAAAATAAAAAGCTTATTCAGGGATTATCAAGCTCCTAATCAAAGCGAATTGACTGAACAGGCTGAACTTGGGTGACCCTACGAAGTGGGATAAATAAGGATCCTAATACCAGTAAGATGGTGACTAAATTTATCAATACAATGGGCAAAATGCTCCATTGGATAGGAACAAACTCCATAAAATAGTTTTCAGGGTCTAATTTGATTATCCTCCAATTGTATTGAACAAAGGCAAATCCACAGCCAATCAAATTGCCGATCAATATTCCCTTTATTAATATCCTTGAACCCAAGACCCAAAATATGTTTCGGATAAGGTGATCTTCCCCTCCCATTGCCTTAAGTATGCCTATCATATTAGTTCGCTCCATGATCATGATAAAAAGTACCGAAACCATATTAAAACAAGCTACAAATAGAATGAGGCACAAGAAAATATTGACGTTGTTGGTAATAATCTGAAGCCAATCGAAAGTTTCTAAGTACTTGCGCTTAATGCTTTCGAAGTAATATTCGTACCCAGCCCACTCTTCCAAATACCCCATAACAGATGGAATATCCTCCTCAGAATTTAGGTAAATTTCCATACCTCCTGCTTCATCTTCTGTCCAATCATTCAATCTTCTAATCATTCCGATATCGCCAATGATGATTTGCTTATCGAAATCTTCGAAACCAGTAGCATAGATTCCTACAATCTCCAGCCTGCGTGCTCTGGGAGGATCTTGAAAGAAAAATGCATTGACATTCATCCCCAATTCAAGCTTCATTCGCTTCGCTAACGTCTCGCTAATAAGTACTTGCGTAGTGTAAACTGCGGAATCAAATTGAATGAAAGTTCCTTCCTTAATGTATTTCTGAAAGTTCTCAACTTTGTAATGAGCCGGTAATCCTTTGATCACAATTCCTTCTACCTCGTCATCTACCCGCAACAAAGCTGGTTTGGATGCTATTTCAATCACCTGATTCACCGAGGGCAAATCTTCCAATTCCTGCCATCTACTGAGCTGATTTATTGGATTTTCTTCAAAAGAACCAGATAGCGTAAATTTGCTTACATGAATATGCCCTGAGAAATCAAAAATCTTTTGTTTGATTTCATTCCGAAATCCATCTAAGATCAAAAATGAAACAAGCATGATGGCTACGCCCAATGCTATACCAGCAACGGCAATTCTGTAAACCATAGCAGAAAATTTACCGCTACTTTTAATACTTATTTTCTGAGCTATAAAAAGTGCTAAATTCAATTTTAGAATATATTAGGAATCAAAATTGCTAAATTTCACAAAAACTACCTCATGATTAAGATATTCCTTGGAATAATAATTTCCCTTGTCATAACATTTCAAGTAAATGCGCAACAAGTAAAAACTGGAGCAGAGCAAATGAACGAATATTTACCGATGCTTCAAGGCAAAAGTGTAGGAATGATCGTAAATCACACATCTACCGTTGGTCAAACTCATTTGGTGGATTCATTGCTTACAAGAGGAATTAGAATAAGGAAGATTTTTGCTCCAGAACATGGTTTCAGAGGTGATGCCGATGCGGGTGAGACCGTGAAATCTGGAATAGACACAAAAACAGGATTGCCAATTATCTCCCTTTATGGGTCGAATAAGAAACCCAGCAAAGCGCAACTAGAAGGCATAGACGTATTGATATTTGATATTCAGGACGTTGGAGTTCGGTTTTACACCTATATAAGCACCATGCACTATGCAATGGAAGCCGCAGCCGAGCAAAATATCGCATTTTTGGTATTGGACAGGCCAAATCCATTGGGAGATTATGTGGACGGGCCTGTTTTAGAAATGCAACATTCATCCTTTGTAGGAATGCATCCAATACCAGTGGTGCATGGACTTACAGTTGGAGAACTTGCACAAATGATAAATGGTGAAGGCTGGCTACAAAACGAAGTGAAAGCAAGATTAACCATTATCAAAGCAAAAGACTATACACATCAAACCAGGTATGAGTTGCCCATCAAGCCTAGTCCCAATCTGCCCAACTATCAATCTATTCGGCTATATCCTTCTCTATGTTTTTTTGAGGGAACAGCTATTTCGGTAGGAAGAGGAACAATGGAGCCTTTTCAAATAATTGGGTTTCCTGATAAAAAATATGGTGAGTTCTCGTTTATGCCCATCAGTATTGAAGGAATGTCTAAAAATCCACCACATGAAAATAAAATCTGCTATGGTTTGGATTTGCGGGAGGTAAACCCTCCCGCAAAATTAGACCTTGACTATCTGATCAGCTTCTACATAAAATCAGGAAAAGGTGAATCTTTTTTCAACTCCTACTTTTTAAATCTCGCAGGCACAAAAACCTTGAAACAACAAATCATTGCCGGCATGTCTGCAGAGGCTATCAGAAACAGCTGGGCTCCTGGCTTAAAAACTTATGATACTATCAGAAGTAAATATTTACTTTACCCGTAATCTGCCTTTGAACGCATTACCACTTGAAAAATTTTGATGTTGAATCCATTCATTTCTTAATACATTAGGAAATTAACCTCAAACCTAAACTAGTATGAAAAGAGCAATTATGCTGTCCCTAATGTTATGCTTCATTGCATTGACAAGTTACTCCCAGCCTGTCCCTCAAAAAAACTACGCCTTAATTAATGGCCATGTTGTGGATGCTGTGAATGAAAAAATATCAGAAAATACCATGGTGCTGGTTGCCAATGGCAAGATTGAAAGATTAGTAGAAAATAGTAATACTCCACCGCCAGGCTATGAAGTCATTGATTTAGAGGGTAGATATATTCTACCTGGATTAATGGATGCACATACACATTTGAATTCCCTTGCTTCGGCACGTAGAGCTTTGCATTCAGGAGTAACTACCGTGAGAAGCTCCAGTGTTCCCTTTTTTCAGGATGTGAGTATTAAGCGATTGGCTGATGAAGGTCGCATTGCAGGGCCTGATATGATTCCGTGCGGTGTTTTTGTCTCCCCAGATTTGGGCGATACCGTACTAGCAGACCCAGAGCTCGCCGCTCTATTTGATGGTGTAACGACTGAAGAAGCTTTAAAAAGGTTGGTCAATGTGAATATTGATCGCGGAGCACTAGTAATTAAAACGAGAGGTACAGAACGTGCCGGACTTCCAGATACAGACCCACGAAAGCAAACCTACACTGAAGCTCAATTGAAAATTGTGATTGATGAGGCCGCCAAAAGAAATGTGCCTGTACAAATACACGCTCATGGAGATGAAGGTGCTTATGCGGCAGTGAAAGCAGGTGCTTTAAGTATTGAACATGGCACATATTTAAGTGAAAGAACGCTAAGACTTATGCAAGAAAAAGGCTGCTATTTGGTGCCAACATTTAGCACAGTTTACGATCTTACCCAGCCGGGAGGCGATTATGATGACCCCATTCTGAGAAATCGAGGCAGACACATGTTACCTGCCTTAAAGGAAACAGTATTGAAAGCACGTGAGCTTGGAGTAACCATTGTAACGGGTGCCGATACTGGCTATGGTCCTTATAGTTTGACTAGAGTAAGCCATGAAATCACATTCTACGTGGAGATGGGATTTTCTCCTTATGAAGCCATCCGTACTTCTACTGTAAATGCGGCAAAGCTGCTCGGGATTGCTGATAAAACGGGCAAATTAGAACCCGGTTTTGAGGCAGATCTGATCGTGGTAAATTCAAATCCAATAGAAAACATCTTAGCGATACAAGACGTATTATTAGTGTTAAGCAATGGTAGAATGGGTATGAACAGAATGCCTTTTGGGATTGATTAAGTTTTATTGGAATAAGGTATCTGCTAAACCTACCTTTGTGGAGTATGGATAAGGATATGAAAATAGTGTTTTACGGCACGCCAGAATTTGCAGTACCGAGCTTGAGAATATTAGTCGAAAATGGTTGGCAAATAGCTGGAGTCGTAACGGCGCCAGACAAGCCACAAGGACGCGGGAGGAAGGTCAACCACTCACCGGTCAAGGAGTATGCTCTACAAGCAGGATTGAGGATTCTTCAGCCGAAGAATCTCAAAAGCGAGGAATTTCAACATGAACTTCAAGAGCTAAATCCAGATTTGCAAATTGTGGTGGCGTTTAGAATGATGCCCGAAAGCGTATGGAGCTATCCTAAAAAAGGCACATTCAATTTGCATGCATCTCTCCTTCCATCCTATCGTGGAGCCGCTCCGATCAATTGGGCAATTATCAATGGGGAAATTAAAACTGGTTTAACGACCTTTTTTTTACAACATGAAATCGACACCGGGGAAGTAATCTTCCAAGATGAGGTAGCAATATCTAAAAATGATAATGTAGGCTCACTGTATGAGAAACTAATGGAAAAAGGAGCCGGCCTAGTGCTAAAAACAGTGCAAGCAATTGCCAGAAACCAAGTGATTACCAAGCCACAGGTTTATCAGGGCAATTTACCAATGGCGCCAAAAATATTTAAGGAAGATTGTGAAATAAATTGGTCAAAGTGCTCTACAGATATTTATAATTTCATTCGAGGATTAAGTCCAAACCCAACAGCTTGGTGTAAAATTAATGAAATAGTCTTTAAGATATATAAAGCTAGCTTTGAAATAATTGACCAAACTAATCCTCCCGCCTATTTAGAAACTGATAACAAAAATTACGTCAAAATAGCATGTAAGGACGGATGGATAAATTTAGAAGAAATTCAAATGGAAGGAAGAAAGAAAATGAATGTTCGGGAGTTTCTCAACGGATATAAATTATGATAAAAACAATTGTAGTTGCTTGTTCAAAAAATAATGTGATTGGAAAAGACAATGCCTTGATTTGGCACATGCCTGCTGACTTGAAATTTTTCAAGTCCACTACCATAGGCCATCATGTATTGCTTGGCCGCAAAACATTCGAATCAATGGGAAAGCCATTGCCAGGGCGTACCTCGATCGTAGTTACTAGAAATAAAGAGTATAAAGTACCAGAAGGACATTTCGTTTGCTCAAGTATCAAAGAGGGAATTGCATTAGCAGAGTCATTAAAAATAGGACAGCTAATGATATTGGGTGGAGCTGAGGTGTATAAACAAACATTGGCATTGGCAGATGAGATAATTCTCACAGAGATTAAAGCAGTTTTTGATGGAGATGCTTTTTTCCCTGAAATTGATCCTAGTCAATGGGAACTTATGTGGAATGAACCTCATGAAAAAGATCAGAAAAATAAATTTGACTATGAATTCAAAAAATATTTTAGAAAAAATTAAAAAATCACCTCCGCACTCATTTACACGAACAGCATGCAAAAGGCCTTTAGTTTACGCTAAAGGCCTTTTGATTTAGATAGAAAATGAATTAAAGCGTGAACAACATTATTGAGTCACAAACAACGCTTTATTTGTCATCAACAATTGTAATGCTGAAAATAAACTGGTATATTTGAATCAAAAATCGAAAAGAAATGAAAAACATCTTCACATCTGCTCTAGTAATTGCTTTTTTAATCACCTTCGGTGCCACGGCTCAATTTTCTAGTTTGAATGCGACTACCGCAATATCCAAGGTAAATAGCGAAACAATTGCTACTGCTTCAGGCGCTGTTAGTATCACAATGGATGTTGAAATCAATGAGGATTCTAATTGGTTTTCTGTTTTTCTTAATGATTATACTGCCCTAGGAAATGTGGATGGTTCTGCTAAAATTCAAGGTGTAATAATCACAATGGAAAAAACGAATGATGCTGGCGAGGTTATTTATGACGATCTCGTTAAATTGTTTGTTCCAGCTTCATTGACTTTTGATGGTGCTAAAAATCAGTCTGCCGAAAGAAGTGATTTAGTTTCTGCTAATAAAGCTTCTTTTGCTCCTTGGTTTGCTGGTTCTCAAAAAGTTGCTTACGGAACTGCTTATGACAATTGGGGGTTGGACAATGTTTCTCTAAATGATCTTAAGGAATTCGGTTTGGGAATTGAATTCAAAGCTGATTCTAAATCAACAATTAACCTATCAAATATCAAAGCAACCATTATCTTTACAACTGGAGCTTCTACTCAAGTAGTAGTGAACAGTTTCAGATAAGAACAAGAATATAAAAATGAAACCGACTCCAGTCGGTTTTTTTATGTCCAAAGTTACGAGCTCCAAACGCTCAATTTATTTCTTTCTGCTAAGCTCTTATCATAATCGAATCTATTACAGAATATCATAAAAGCATTGCTTGGCCATTTTTTGAATTGTGGATTTTATAGCTTCGCAAAACCATCGAATTGATTTCTTTTTAATTGATTCTTTCCAACTATTGATTCTGAAACACTTTGCACCACCAAGAAAATTAAGCATACTTACATTTGTGCTTGAATAATAAGAGCTTACTTTTCTAGCTATGGCATTTCTACTGCAGTGAATGTGACGGACCCAATGCTCGGCAATCGCTACTGGTGCAAAAGAAATTCATTGTTGATATTGGGGAAGGCGAAAGCGTGCTCTTCTTCTTAACCAAAATTGACAATTATTTTATGCACGAAGATAAAATATAGCTTCCGCAACTTTTATTAGCAGTCAGAATCTATTTTAACAAAAATAAATGCATGAAAAGAAAACGGAAACTATCTAATATTCGAAACGACGTTAAAAGCTACATCCTTACCATTGATTTCATATGGTAAAACCAGATTTAAGTCTTTAATCCCGTATTATGACTACACCTTCAAATTCAAATTCAAATTCAGTCAAACCAAATTAAATTTCACTACCGTTCATAGATTTAACTAACACTTGTTAGTCTAAGGTAGTTTTATCGTTAAAGAATTTTTAATTTCGTATTCAAAAAAATATCCCTGTATGACAACTGCGACAGCGTCTCCATATAAACCAAAAAACCATATTCGAATTGTAACTGCGGCTTCTTTATTTGATGGCCACGATGCTGCCATTAATATAATGCGTAGGCTTATCCAAGGCACAGGCTGTGAGGTGATCCATTTGGGCCATAACAGATCTGTAAACGAAATCGTGAATTGTGCCATTCAAGAAGATGCTCAAGCCATCGCTATTACTTCCTATCAAGGTGGTCACGTCGAATTTTTTAAATACATGCATGACTTATTGAAAGAAAAAGGAGCAGATCAAATAAGAATTTTCGGTGGAGGCGGCGGCACCATTCTACCGGAGGAAATTGACGAATTACATGCTTACGGCATCACAAGAATTTATTCACCAGATGATGGCCGATCAATGGGTCTTCAAGGTATGATCAACGATTTGGTTGAGAAAAGCGATTTTCCTTTAGGTCAAAAACTAAACGGACAAGTAAAATCATTAAGCCCAACATCGCCAAATGCCATTGCAAGAATAATCACTGGATTTGAGAATTATCCTGATGAGCATAAAGAAACGCTTGCAATCATAAGAAATGAGTCAGAAACCAACAAAACTCCTGTTTTGGGGATTACCGGTACAGGCGGGGCTGGTAAATCTAGTTTGGTAGATGAACTAGTGAGAAGATTTTTGACTGACTTTGAAGATAAGACGTTAGCCATAATTTCCGTAGATCCATCAAAAAGAAAAACTGGCGGCGCGTTATTAGGAGATAGAATTAGAATGAATGCTATAGATAATGAGCGAGTATATATGCGCTCCTTAGCTACGAGACAATCTAATTTGGCTCTTTCGAAATATGTACAAGAAGCAGTGAATGTGGTGAAAGTAGCAGGCTTTGATTTAATCATTCTCGAAACCAGCGGCATTGGCCAAAGCGATACAGAAATAATAGAACATTCGGACTTATCCTTATATGTGATGACTCCTGAGTATGGTGCAGCCACTCAATTGGAGAAAATTGATATGTTGGATTTTGCAGATGTAATTGCTCTCAATAAATTCGATAAAAGAGGTGCGCTAGATGCATTGCGCGATGTGAAAAAACAGTATAAGCGCAATCATCATTTATGGGATGCCAAGGATGAAGACCTCCCAGTATTTGGAACAATTGCGTCTCAATTCAACGACCCCGGAATGAACCGCCTCTACAGGGAAATTGTGAATCGGATATCGGAAAAGACAGATGCGAAATTGAAATCTAATTTCACGGTTACTAGGGAAAAATCAGAGAAAATATACATTATCCCTCCCGGCCGAACTCGCTATCTGTCCGAAATATCTGAGACAATTCGACATTACAACCAATGGACAATTGACCAGAAAAATATTGCGCAAAAGCTTTATGCTATAGACAAAACCATCCAAAGCTTAAAAGAACATTCCGCAGACTATGCTGAAAAACTAATATCTGACCTTAAAGAACATTATGATAAAGTAGGTCTCGACTTAGACCCTAGAAATAAGCTTATCATCGAAAAGTGGGCTGAAAAAGTGGGCAATTACCAAGGAGAAGAGTTTGTATATTCCGTAAGAGGTAAAGAAATTAAAGTACCAACCTACACTAAGTCCCTAGCTCACACAAAAATACCCAAAATATGCCTTCCCAAATACGAAGGCTGGGGCGACATATTAAGATGGTCTTTACAGGAAAATGTGCCAGGTGAATTTCCGTATGCAGCAGGGGTATTTCCTATTAAGCGCCAAAATGAAGACCCTACTCGGATGTTTGCCGGTGAAGGTGGGCCTGAACGGACAAACAAGCGTTTTCATTATTTATCCATAGGCATGCCCGCAGCGAGGCTCAGCACTGCTTTCGATTCGGTGACCTTATATGGAGAAGATCCTGAGTACAGACCAGATATTTATGGGAAAATTGGTAATTCTGGAGTGAGTGTTTGTTGTCTGGATGATGCCAAAAAGCTGTATTCTGGATTTGATCTAGCCTCCCCAACCACTTCTGTTTCGATGACCATAAATGGTCCTGCCGCTACTATTTGTTCATTCTTTATGAATGCTGCTATAGATCAGCAATGTGAGAAGTACATCCTAGAAAATGGGCTGGAGAAAGAAGCAAAGGCAAAACTTAAGAAAATTTTTGAAGAAAAAGGCTACCCTCAACCAATATTTCAATCAGAGTTACCTGAAGGGAATAGCGGACTTGGACTAATGCTCCTTGGCACTACTGGAGATAAAGTATTGCCCGCAAAAGTGTATCAGGAAATTAAAGCTAAAACCTTATCCTCTGTGCGTGGTACAGTTCAGGCAGATATTTTAAAAGAAGATCAAGCTCAAAATACATGTATTTTTTCGACAGAATTTTCATTGAGGCTGATGGGTGATGTACAGCAATACTTCATCAATGAGAATATTCGTAATTTTTATAGTGTGTCCATTTCGGGATATCACATTGCCGAGGCAGGTGCCAATCCAATCTCTCAAGTAGCATTTACACTGGCCAATGGCTTTACTTTCGTAGAATACTATGTAAGTAGAGGAATGGACATCAACAAATTTGCTCCTAATCTTTCCTTCTTTTTCTCAAATGGCGTGGATCCTGAATACGCGGTGATTGGCAGAGTAGCAAGAAAGATTTGGGCGAAAGCCATGAAATTGAAATATGGTGCGGATGAACGATCTCAAATGCTCAAGTACCATATTCAAACAAGCGGGAGGTCACTCCATGCGCAAGAGATTGACTTTAACGATATTCGTACTACCCTGCAAGCCTTGTATGCCATATATGACAACTGCAACTCGTTGCATACCAATGCGTATGATGAAGCAATCACCACGCCTACTGAAAATTCAGTGCGCCGTGCCATGGCTATTCAGTTGATCATTAATAAAGAACTTGGCCTAACCATGAATGAAAACCCTATACAAGGGTCATTTATCATTGAAGAATTGACTGAACTGGTGGAAGATGCCGTAATGCTCGAATTTGATCGGATAACTGAACGTGGTGGGGTACTGGGAGCTATGGAGACTATGTACCAACGTAACAAAATTCAAGAAGAAAGCCTGTATTACGAAACGTTGAAGCATACTGGCGAACTACCCATAATTGGTGTAAATACTTTTCTTTCTTCCAAAGGGTCGCTCACTGTAAGACCTGGCGAGGTGATACGAGCAACTAATGAAGAAAAAGAAGTTCAAATCGAAACACTTGAGCACCTAAAGAAGAGAAATAAAAAAGAAATAGAAGAGAAATTACAAAATCTGAAAGATGCCGCAATTCAAAATGGTAATACCTTTGAATCGCTAATGGAAGCCACTAAATATTGCTCTCTTGGACAAATAACGAAAGCTTTATATGAAGTAGGTGGTCAGTACAGAAGAAATATGTAATACAAGAAAGAAAAGCAAATACGACTATGGAAACAACTACACGTTTTGTCTCGGATTACGAGTACGAATCAATAAATGAGAGTGGCAATAAGGTGCAAATTGACATGTATCCGAAGGGTGAAAAGAAAAACCAATCACCTACAGAATTACTATTATCATCCTTGAGTGCCTGCGCATCGGTAGATTTAGTACAAATGCTAAAGAAAAGAAAAAAGACTGTGACTGAATTGGAAGTAAGAGCTGTGGGTAACAGAAGAGATGAAATTCCAAAGTCTTTCACCGATATCACTTTGTATTTCAGATTGACTTCACCGGATGCAACGCTGGAAGAATTTGAAAAACTTGCCCATCTAGCTGCTACTAAATATTGCTCAGTTGCGGGTACATTAAATAGTGACATTCGGCATGAATATGAGATAGTAAGACCTTAGTGTAAAATGAATTAAGGAAATGCCAAGCTGATATTAGTTTGGTATTTTTTTTACGCTAAAAAAAGCGTCGTAACACTCCCGCTTTGATCGGAAAATTTTCGAGTATTGAAAATATAAATCTATCACCAATCCAAAAGACATAAATCAAACCGATTATGAGAGTTGTAAAAGAATTATCAGCAAAGGATATCCGCATCACCATATTTGACTGGAATGAAAAATTCTTAATAAAATATGAAATTGGCCCGTTAGAACAGACGTATAAAATCTCTAAATGGGATATAATTTCAGAGGAAGAATTAATGACAAAAATCGTTTCGGCAGAACTCGTTTCAGAAATTGAGTTGAGATTTAATGAGATGGGGAAAACATTGAAAAACTTATCATCTTAATATTCCATATATACCCTAAATTGCATATTTATTTTGGTTTAAACGATGCTATTTAACCATATCTAAAAGTATTTGATTACTTTTATATTGTTATTGGTTACCTTTTACAATATTGGCTATTAATAGACAAGAAACATACTTTTTCTATAATTTTCATTTTTTAGATGCCGAGTAGAATTTTTTCTAATATTACAGAAATTGCGCTTTTAGGATTGATTTCAATTTTGCTTTGGACTGGGTTCAACCAATATTCAGAGAATACAAAATCTGAATCATTAGAGAAGGCACAGGGAATCTTGTCTGAAAACGTAAAGCAGCAATCGAAAGACCTACAAAAAGTTATTGAAAACATCCATATTGATTTATACGAAGCAATTGATAAGCATTTCGGTAATGATGAAACCAACGCTAAAGAACTACCAAAAAGAGAAGTTTTTATTGCCGATTATTTCCAGAAATACTTCCCAATTGTTGATTCGATAATAATTCGTACGCCAGCAACGGATTATCATTACACTTATGACCAACAAAATGGGCTTAGTGTGTATGAAGAATCAAACATCTTGGAATATTGGATTGAGGAGATTAAAGAGCCTAATTATGCCACATTTAGAGGGTCTGAAATTGCAACAAGCAATAAGACCTTTGTGAAGAAAACTAGGCTAAAGGAAAATGCAGAACAAACACTTATTGCTTCGGGTCAAGTTGGTTTCAAAAAGAGTATTAATCGAAATCAACAAAAAATAGCAGACGTTATGGCCTTTATCAGTATTGTAAAGGCATACGAGATGCTCAACACAGAGACTAAATGGACTGAACTAAAATCTGCTTTAATTGAAAAAAACGATGGCACACTCAAAAGTAATTTCGCCTCTGATCCAGCAAAGCTCATTGAAGATATTAATTCTCCCGATTGGGTTGCATCGACTGTAGATAATGATGAAAATCTAAACCTATTTGCAGGAAGTACATTTAGCTTGAGCGGAAATGACTATTCTGTGGTTCAAGGACTAGATGAAAATACTATTTCTAACCCTGCCGGTTTAAATATCAATTATCCTTTTTTGGGCGCATTACTCGCCTTAATCATGCTATTTTCTCTCTTAAAATACCAAAATCACAAAAGCCGAAAAATAGCCCAGAGCAATAAAGCTTATTCTAGCGAATTAGTAACCCAATTGGCCATTGTCATGAAAACAGAGGATCAATTTATTTACAAAGTAAATCCTGCTGGCATGGTAACTTTTATATCCGATAATGTAAAGTCAATTACTGGGTATCATTCTTCTGAAATAATCGGTAAAAGAGGATTAAGATTAAGTAAAAACCATCTAAACAAAGCATTATTAGCAAACGGAAAATTCTTTGGGACTTTCCCAATAAAAGATCCTTGTGAAGTCGAAATTATTGATAAATACGAAAAAACAGTTTGGCTGGAAATTGTAGAACAAGAAGAAAAAAATGATAATGGAGAGGTAATTGGAAGATTTGGTGTGGCGAAAAATATTACTCAAAAGCTAGAATCTATTGAATCACTCAAAACATCAGAGGCCAATAAAAGTGCTCTCTTGGAAGCAATTCCAGATGGCCTAATTACGTTAAATAGGGATGGCTTTTTAGTCGACTGGAAAAACCCATCAGATAAAGAATTTCAGTTTGAATTTACCCCTAGCACTGGCAGCAACTTACTGGATGTTTTCCCTAAGCAAGTATGCAGTACCATTTTTAGTTCTTTCAATGAAGTAGTAAAGACTCAAAAAACAATTGCTTCTGAATTTACTTGGGAAGGAGTAAGCAAATATTATTATGAATATCGTATTTTGGTCGTAAGCTCAAATAGCTACATGATCATTATAAGAGATATTACCTCACAAAAGGTATTTGAAGAGAACCTTGAGAAAGAAAAAATATCTGCCGAAGAAGCCTCTAAAGTAAAAGATCAATTCATTTCCACTGTAAGTCATGAATTGAGAACTCCCCTCAATGGCATCATAGGAATGAGTACTTTGCTAGAGGAAACTACTCTATCTGAAGAACAACAGAGTTTCTTAAAAACGCTTAAGTACAGTGCGGATTCGCTCAACAAAATCATAAACGATATTCTTGATTTTTCTAGAATCGAAGCTGGTGATATTGAAATTAACGAAAAGGAGATAGATGTTAAAAAATTAATTGATGAAGCCCTCAAAAACAATATTGAACTCGCCAAACTTAAGAATATCGCAATCAACTATCTGATTGCCGATAATATAAATCAACAATATGTAGGGGACGGAAAGAAAATCCTACAGATATTAAATAACCTCATTGAAAATGCGATAAAATTTACTGACGAAGGTGAGGTATCTATTCAAGCAAATGTGGTTGAAAATGCCGATGCATCTTCATTTATACAGTTTATGGTAAAGGATAGTGGCATTGGAATTAATCAGCTACAGATTGAATCCTTATTTCAGCCCTTTACGCAAATCGACTCTACGGATACTCGGAGACATGGCGGTACTGGCTTAGGATTAGCTATTTGCGCCAAGCTTGTGAACCTTATGAATGGGCAAATATGGACCGAGAGTGAGGAGAAAAAAGGTTCTGCATTCTACTTTACCATCCAAATAAAGAACCCCAACCAAATAAGCCCTGTCATTGTTGAACCAAAAATGATTCCTCACCGCAATAAGAAAGAAAATTTGACCATTCTCCTGATGGATGAAAATCCTATCACGGAATTAATGTTTTCATCAAACTTGCAAAAGCTTGGACATAGCGTAAAATCTTCCAGAACAATCCATCAAGAATTTCCAAAAGCTATTGATTTGATTTTAGTTAATTTCAAATCTAGCCCTAGCATTACTGCAGAATATTTACAGAAGCTTTTAAGCAAAAATTTTCAGACCAAACCAAGAATTATTGGTGTTGGATTAGATACAGACACTTCCAATAGAAACTTAACTGGATTCAAATTCGACAAGGAAATTGTTTTTGCCTCGGACATGAAAAACTTCCAAAAACAACTGGAAAATACCTTCTAATTCATTTAATCTCGTTTAAAATCCCTTTTCATTTTTTACCTTTGAGTTATGGACTTTTTCATAACAGCTATAGGAACAGATAGCGGCAAAACGTTAGTTGCTGCTATATTTTGTGAGGCATTTAAAACAAATTATTGGAAGCCCATTCAATCAGGCGATCCAAAAGATTCAGACACAATTGCTCAGCTTATTGATACCCCAAAGGAAAGAATATTCCCTGAAGCATATTATTTTACTACTCCTGTGAGCCCGCATCAAGCCGCAGAGATTGATAATGTCGCTATCGACATTAATACAATTGAACGGCCATCCTCCCGCCTTCCTTTAACCATCGAAGGAGCCGGAGGATTGCTGGTCCCGATTGGCTCTCATTTATATATCGCTGACCTTTTTTCAAAATTCAACGCTCAGGTTATACTTGTTTCTAATTATTATCTGGGCAGTATCAATCATACATTATTAAGCCTTGCCTATTGCAAATCAAATGGCATTCATGTAGCTGGCATAGTGCTGAACGGTGAAAAAAATGAATATAGCAAAAAGGCAATTCTAGAAGCTTGCGATGCTCCACTCCTATTGGAAATAGAGTCGGAAGAGAAAATTGATAAGGCAATTGTATTGAAATATGCTAAAATACTGAAAGAGAATTATGAGCGAATTAATCCGTAGAGATAAAAAAGTTGTATGGCATCCCTTCTCAAAAATGAAGGGTGATTACCCAATAATTCCTTTAAAAGCAGCCAAAAATGAATTTCTAATAACTGAGGATGGCACAGAAATAATTGATGGAATTTCTAGTTGGTGGGTAAATATACATGGTCATAGTAACGTAGAACTTGCGCAGGCTATCTACGACCAAGCTATAAAATTGGAACATGTGATTTTCGCAGGATTTACGCATGAGCCAGCAGTCAAATTATCGGAAAGTCTTTGTCAACTTCTGCCCAATAATTCACAAAAAATATTTTATTCTGATAATGGCTCCACTGCCATTGAAGTAGCCTTGAAAATTGCCATGCAATTTTACTTCAACAAGGGTAAAACTAAAAGTAAAATCATCGCCTTATCCGGCGCATATCACGGGGATACATTTGGTGCCATGAGTGTAGGACAAAGAGGTGGATTTACTACACCCTTTCATCCGTATTTTTTTGATGTAGCGTTTCTTACATTTCCAGATAATGAAGAAAATGAGAAAAAGTCTTTGGCTGAGCTTTCAACCGCAATTGAACAAAATGAATCCTGTATTTTCATTTATGAGCCTATAGTACAAGGAGCGGGAGGAATGAGGATTTATAATAAATCATGGTTACAAAAGGCCTTAGAAATAAGTAACAAAGGCAATTGCATCCGAATTGCAGATGAGGTATTTACAGGTTTTGGGCGCACAGGAAAGCTCTTTGCATCTGAATACTGCAAAGAACAGGCGGATATAATTTGCTTGTCCAAAGGAATTACCGGTGGCATATTGCCTTTGGGAGCAACAGCCTGCAATCAAAGAGTAATTGATGCTTTTGACTCAGACAACTGGAAAGAAGCATTTCTGCATGGACATTCCTTTACTGGCAATCCAGTAATCATGGCCGTAGCAAACAAAAGCTTAGAGATTCTATTACGAGAAAATACATTGAAAGCAATTGCTGAAATAGAAAAGCAGCAAATCGAATTAGTGGAAAAATTGAGAGGACATCCGCAAGTCTATCGAATACAATCAATTGGAACCATTTTGGCCATCGAAGTGAAGACATCAAAAAAGGATGGATACTTCAACTCAATGAGAGAAAATATTTACAACTTCTTTCTTAGCAGGAACATTTTATTAAGACCATTAGGAAATACCATTTACTTTTTGCCACCATACATAATTTCTACCAAATCATTTTCTAAAGTGCACGATACCATTTTAGAATTTTTAGATTCATTATAGAAAAGATTAACCTGCGCTAATGACTTGGAAAAATTTAGAATAAACTCTATATTCCATTTAAACACCGATACTATGAAAACTACGGCAAAAAAATTATTGTGGATTTGTGGTCTTATCCTTTTTGCTATCCCATCTGAAGGGCAAATTACGAAAAGGTTCAAGCAGAAAGCTCAAGATGCAGTAGAAAAAAAAGTGGAGCAGAAAATCGAAACTGAAATGGAAAAGGCTGCCGAAAGGATGGTGGAAAATTCTTGGAACTCCGTATTTGGAGCGGGTGGAGAAGGAGGAAATGCCGGAGCGGGATTACCATTTTCACTAAACAGCAATGTGGTCACAGAAGATCGGTATGAATTCAACATTGTGAGCACCATGGAAATTGAAACCACAAAGTCGAATGGGAAATCAGACCCACCCATGATTATGGAAATGCATTTTCGTGAAGATGCAGAATACACAGGTACAAAATTTACCGGTGAAGAGATGGAGAATAATCAAGGCGATATGATTATAATCTATGACTTCAAAAATTCAGCTATGGTGATGCTAATGGGGAGTGAAGAAGGAAAATTTTCTTTTGCTTATGATTGGACTAATGCCATAGAGTATGCCGAAGACATGGAAGAAAATGAGGAAGATGTGAATTGGGATGAAGTGGATGATTGGCAGGGGTATACTAAAATAGGTACCAAAAATATTGCTGGCTATTCCTGCGATGGCTATGTCTCTGAAAATGAAGAAATGAAAACAGAAATTTGGGTCACCAGAGAAGAGACCTTCGGAATGGAAAATATGTTCGGAGCAAATGCCAATTCCAAACAAATGAGAGGCAAAATTCCAGAAAACTATCCCTATGGGATGCTAATGGAAATGACCATGGACAATAAAGAAAGTAGTGAACAGACCATTATGCTGGTGACAAATGTCAATAAAAACGCAAATATGAAGTATAATATGAGCGATTATCCTAAAATGGCTTTAGGAAGTAAGGGATAATTAAAAAAATAAGCCACCCAGTAATACTGATTGGCTTATTAATTTGTGTGGACATTTTGATTAAAATTCCTTATTCATATCCCATTTCTCTAAGTAGTCGGCCACCCTGCGTACAAACATTCCCCCAAGAGATCCGTCCACTACTCTGTGGTCATAGCTATGGCTTAGGAACATTTTGTGTCGAATAGCAATCACATCTCCACTTGGTGTTTCCAACACTGATGGTTTCTTTACAATAGCACCAAGTGCCATAATACCCACCTGCGGTTGTACCAAAATGGGCGTGCCCATCACATTTCCGAATGAACCTACATTCGAAATAGTGTACGTACCGCCTTCAAGTTCCTCAGGCTTCAACTTATTCTCACGAGCTCTTTTGGCCAGGTCATTCACTTTCTTGGTGATCCCTGTTAAGTTAAGCTGATCGGCATTTCTAATTACTGGTACAATAAGGTTTCCACTTGGCAAAGCTACCGCCATACCTATGCTTATCTCCTTACGCTTAATAATCCTATCCCCTTCTACAGCGATATTTATCATCGGATAATCCTTGATAGCCATTACCACCGCCGCGATAAATAAAGGTGTGTACGTTAAAGTATCTCCTTCACGTGCCTGAAACTCCTTTTTCACCTTATTTCTCCATTGAACTACGGGTGTAACGTCTGCCTCCACAAACGAAGTAACATGTGGTGAGATTCTCACCGAATCTACCATACGCTGGGCAATCATCTTCCGCATACGATCCATCTCGATAATTTCGTCGCCAGGATATATTTGCACCTTCACGGCAGGAGCAGAAGTAACCGATGGCCCCTGCATAGTTTGCACCCCTTGTGGCGTAGCAACTGGTTTTGCTTGTCTACCACCGCCTTCTTGGCGCTCTTTGACATACGCTAGAATATCACTTTTGGTAAGTCTTCCTTCTTTGCCTGAACCTTGAACTTCTTCCAACTCTTCCATTGGAATTTGCTCTTGCTTGGCAATACTTTTTACTAATGGAGAATAGAATCTTGATGCATTTTCAAAAGACACGACCTTATGCCCGTTAGAATTAGCGTTTACTGCTTCTTCTTCATTTGGCTCAACTGCCGTCGGTTTTGCTATTGAATTAGGTACACTTTCTGGTGCGCTATCACTGCCCTCGGTGGCAATAATGGCGATCGGCTTCCCAACTTCTATAACATCACCTTCTTGAGCCAAAATTTGCTTGAGTACACCTGAATGCGTTGCTGGCACCTCAGTATCTACTTTATCTGTAGCTACTTCCAATACAGATTCGTCCTGTTCAATCGTATCACCTTCCTTTTTGAGCCAGGTAAGAATCGTACCTTCCATAATACTTTCACCCATTTTGGGCATCACCATTTCTACTAAAGCCATTATTCGAGTATGTTTAGGTTCTTATAATTATTTTCAAAAATACGAAGAACAAAGCCTTTCTCAAGACATTTCCACCAAAGTTCTCCAAATCATATACAAAGAAGCAGTTCCTATGAGCTGAATATTGAGTCCTCTTTCCTTGGTAAGTCGTAAAAGGCGGGAGGTGGTAGCTCTCGGAGTAGACACAGCAACCCACACAGTACCAATAGGTTTATCAACTGTTCCACCAGTAGGCCCAGCAATTCCACTTGTCGCTAACCCCACATGAGAGCCAAATTTTTTCCTTACATTTTCTGCCATTTCTTTTACGCATTCTTCACTCACTGCGCCAAATTTTCTTATAGTTTCCTCATTCACACCAAGTAAATCCTGCTTAAATTGATTGTGATATGGAATTATGCTTCCTAAATAATATGCAGAGCTGCCTGAAATTGACGTAATGAGATGTGCAATATAGCCTCCAGTACAGCTCTCAGCTGTGGAAAGCGTGTAGCCTTTTTCTAGCAATAATTTCCCTACAATTGCTTCCAATTCATCTTGATCAAAACCGTAAGCATATTTATCTATATAAGGCATCACTTTGTGAATCTGCTCTTCTACCTCCCGCTTGAGCTCATCCAGATCCTCGCCAAAGGCAGTCAATCTCAATCTAACCTGACCCAATTTGGGCAAATAGGCCAATCGGATATGCATTGGCAGTTCACTTTCCCATTCACGAATTACTTCAGCCAATTTCGATTCTGGAATCCCCGCCGTTCTTATCATTTTATGATAAATCACAGGCATGGTAAATCTCAATCGGATTTTGGGTAGTACTTGCTCTTCCATTAGTACTTTTACTTCGTGTGGTACACCTGGCATAGATATCAGGACTTTAGCACTCCGCTCAAACCACATTCCCGGAGCAGTGCCTACCCGATTGCTCAAGAAAGTACATTTCTCGGGCAAAAAAGCCTGCTGCCTGTTCAGCTCACTCAATTTCCTCCCTCTCGACAAAAATAAATTAGTCACCTCATCCAACGCTTGCTGATGTAATGAAATCGGTGAATTATACATATTGGCCAATAAAGGCTTGGTCAAATCGTCGGGAGTTGGCCCTAGACCACCTGTGATCAGCACAATGTCATTTTTCATTTCTGCATCTGCAAATGCATCCAACATTGCTTGAGCTTGATCCTGCACCGTGGTGTGACGGGTGACTCTCACTCCCAAATCATTCATTACCTGACTTAAATATTGCGCGTTCGTATTCAATATTTGTCCATACAGTATTTCATCTCCTACAGAAATAATTTCACAAAGAATATGCTTCATACAAGCTAAATTTTTAAAATATACCTATTACTCACAATTGGTTTGGAGGCTATCCATTCCAAAGGCTATATTAGCATAAACGCTAATCAAATACCTATGAATTTGTTCGAAAAACATAAAGAAACAATTGAGACGGCAATAAAGGCTCTTCATGAAAGAACTTTTTTTGCGCACTACCCAGAACACCCAAAAGCATACGCTGAAGATGCAGATACAAAAGGCCGAGAAGCTTACGTGGCTAGATTGGGAAAGAATTTCGATTTACTATTACAAAGCGGAGAAACTTGGCTTGGTGATGAAGAATCTCCCTACACACAGGAAGCTTTAGGCATTAAATACCCTGCCAGTGATGAAGAAACCTTAATTGCCCACGCAAAAAAAGGTGCAGATGCATGGAGAAAAGCAAGCCCAGAAGTGCGGGTGGGTATTTTATTAGAATCCTTAGATCGTTTCCAGAGTAGATTCTTCGAAAATGCGTATGCAACTATGCACACGACTGGCCAAGGCTATATGATGGCATTTCAAGCGTCGGGGCCACATGCTGCTGATAGAGCTTTGGAAGCATTGGTTGCTGGCTACGAGGAATTAAAACGATTCCCCGCTGAGGCCACATGGGTGAAGCCTATGGGTAAATATGAAATTAAACTGAAAAAGAGCTGGAGAGCCGTACCTAAAGGCATTGCCTTAATTATAGGTTGCTCCACCTTCCCTACTTGGAATTCTCTTCCTGGTCTTTACGCTTCACTGATCACGGGTAATCCAGCGTTAGTAAAACCTCACCCAGGAGCAATTTTGCCAATCGCGTTGGTTGTGGCAGAAATCCAACAAGTGTTGCAGGAAAATGGCTTCGATCCACATATCTGTCAGTTGGCAGCGGACTCATATTCATCTCCGAACACCAAGAAACTAGCTGAACATAGAGATGTGAAAATCATCGACTACACTGGTAATTCAGCGTTTGGAAATTACCTTGAAACATTGGAAGGCAAGTCAGTTTTCACCGAAAAAACAGGTGTCAATTCCATCCTTATTGACTCCACAGACGACGTAGATAGTATGATTCAGAACATTAGTTTCTCTCTGCTACTATACTCAGGGCAAATGTGTACTGCGCCACAAAACTACTACATACCAGAAGGTGGCATCGAAACCAAAGATGGACATATAAGCTATGGTGATTTGATCGCAAAACTTATCGAAGCCATCAACGGATTGGCCCTTAATCCAAAGGTTGGCCCTTTTGTATTGGGAGCTATTCAAAACCTCGATACAGCTAAGCGTTTGAGTGATTCAGCGAAACTATCTGGCAGCAGAGTGCTATTAGAAAGTCAAGCCATCGAAAATCCAATGTTTAAAAATGCTCGTACTGCTACACCATTATTATTGGAAGTAGACGCAACTCAGCATGATTTATTCAGCCAAGAGTTATTTGGTCCGATAGCATTTATCATCAAGGTAAAAGATATTCATCAGGGGTTGGCAATTGCTACAGATTTGGGTAAAAAATATGGTGCGATGTCTTGTGGAGCCTATACGACGAACCAAGAAACTAAGGAAAAGATTATGGATGAAATGGCCTTGGCTGGCACACCTGTGAGTTTCAATTTGGCGGGAGGAATTTACATAAACCAAACAGCAAGCTTCTCCGATTTCCACGGGACCGGTGGCAATCCGTCGGCAAATGCAAGCTTTACTAATCCTGAATATATTGTTAAAAGATTTACCTGGGTGGGCTTTAGAGAACCTGCGTAAAGAAATTTTCTTGTCCTTTGAAAACAGAAAAGCCGGTAATTGCCGGCTTTTCTGTTTGTTATAGATTGTGCATCAATTGATCAAGTTTTGCAAGTTTTGACACCAATCAACGTATAAAGTGGGCAAAATGATACCACGCTCGTGAGGACAAATACACCTGCCAAAACAAGCAGAACAATGGCCAAAGTACCAGAAACTATCCCTGCATAAAAGAGGTAAACAAATACCGCCGCTAAAATAAATCTGATGATCTTATCAGGGGAACCCATATTCTTTTTCATATCCACATATTTAAAAGGTGAGAGCAATGTAAATAACTATCTAATGCTAAAGCATAAGCAGTTTAACATCTTCAATTTAAACATTTCAATTCGAATCCAAAGTAACTTAGGTCACTTTCATTTGGCCAATTAACTTTCTGAATAAACTTGGGAAAAATCTTGAAACATATAAGCCAAAAATTTCCCTAGCACCTGCCACATATATCTCTGCTTTATCCTTTTCCATGGCAACACGCATTTTCTGAGCACATACTTCTGGCGCAATTCCATTGGCTTGGGCATTATCCATTACGCCTTGTTTTTCTCCAGAGCCAATACGAGCATTTATGGAGACATTCGTTTTGATAAAACCAGGGCAAACCATTGTGACCTTAATTCCATCATCACCATTTTCAGCTCGCAGAGCATCAAAAAAACCATGAAGTGCATGCTTGGATGCGGAGTATCCTGAACGCAACGGAGAGGCAAATTTCCCAACCATACTACTTACCACTACAAAGTGTCCACTGCTTCTATCAAGCATGGATGGCAATAGATATTTAGTGATGGCAATGGTTCCAAAAAAATTGACTTCGAAGATTTCGCGGTCCACTTCCAGCTTGGTTTCTTTTGCTAAAGACCGCTGGCTTATTCCCCCATTATGAACCATATAATCAATATGGCCAAAAAAGCGGACAGCCTCCCGCGTTTTCTGCTCCAGTGTATCTGACTGAGCTAAATCGAGTGGCAGTATCCGAATAAATTCTTGGGAACCAAGCGGACACTTCTTTCTTACTCGTTCCAACTCCTCTTGCCTTCTGGCAGAGAGAATTAATTTTGCGCCCTTTCTAGCAAGCTCATAAGTAAGTGCCTCGCCTATTCCAGATGAGGCTCCCGTAATCCAAACCACTTTATTTTTAACAGAACCCATGAATTTCCAAATTTTTAAAAAAGATACGAAAATTCAGATTTTATACACTATTTCTTATTGCGCCACCAAGCTAAATCACGGCTTAAAATGATTAAAATCAGCTTTTAAATAGCCCAAAAAAGCCAATTTTGCGTATGGAAAATTCGAAACTTACTCTTTTTGAGAAATACAATATTCCCGTTCCCCGGTACACCAGCTACCCGACAGTTCCTTTTTGGGATAATAGCACATACTCTTCTCAGGGTTGGTCCAAGCACATCTCCACGTTGGATGAAGGAATATTAAGCGAAAAAGGGATTTCATTGTACATCCATCTGCCCTTTTGTGAGAGCCTATGTACATTTTGTGGCTGTAATAAGCGTATAACCAAGAACCATCAGGTTGAAGGAGGCTACATTGATAGCGTGCTCAAAGAATGGGCATTGTACCTTGCCTTATTTCAACATAAGCCATTGATCAAAGAAATACATTTGGGTGGCGGAACACCTACTTTTTTCTCAGCTGAGAACTTAAGTAAGCTCATTTCGAAAATTCTGGCGAATGCTCGAATAGATTCCGACCTTCAAATGAGTTTGGAAGGACATCCCAATCATACCTCAGAAGAGCATTTGAATACTTTATATAATCTGGGATTTAGAAGAATCAGCTATGGCGTGCAGGATTACGATCCAATAGTACAAAAAGCCATTCACCGTATCCAATCCTTTGAGCAAGTGCAAAAGGTCACCAAAATGGCCAGAAAGATCGGTTTCAATTCCATAAGCCATGACCTTGTATTTGGATTGCCTTTTCAAAACATCCACTCGATTGAAGATAGCATTGCTAAAACGGTAGCATTAGCGCCAGATCGAATTTCATTTTATAGCTATGCTCATGTGCCATGGATAAAAGGTACTGGGCAGCGTGGCTATTCAGAAGAAAATCTTCCGAAAAACACTGAAAAAAGAGCTCTTTATGAAAGAGGAAAAGCATTATTAGAAGCTGCTGGCTATTTGGAAGTTGGTTTCGATCACTTTGCATTGCCAAAGGATGGGCTATTCAAAGCCATGGAAAATAAAAGTTTGCACCGCAATTTCATGGGCTATACAACGATCGCAAGCCAAACCCTTATTGGCCTTGGAGTATCTGCAATAAGTGACGGCTCAGGTGCTTTCTCGCAAAATGTAAAGGTGGTGGAGGAGTATGAATCTTTGCTTTCAAAAGGAATATTGCCCGTAGAAAGAGGGCATTTTTTGACCGAGGAGGACAAAATTATTCAACAACAAATAATGAATTTGATGTGTCGTTTTGAAACGTCTATAGAAAAGCATCCTCAAATGACCGAGGTCATTTCGAGGCTGCAAGCGGTATTGGAAGATAATTTGGCCGTACTTGAAGGCACAACGTTGAAAGTGACACCAGAGGGAATTCCTTTTGTAAGAAATATTTGCTTGGGCTTAGATGCTCAATATTGGGATAAAGTGCCTAAATATCAGGTATTTTCTTCGGCTGTATAAATTACAATACCTGTTTCAATCTTCTCAGTGCCGCTTGGTTTACGGGATGGAAAATGTTATTCACAATCGATTCCTTTTCGCGTGAGGTAAGGTGCCAACTAAGCGAAGCTCTTTCGACTTCTTCTTGAAATAAGCGTTCATACGTGTTTTCTGGAGAAATATCAAATAGGGTGGGCATACCTAGATATTGAAATTCTATCCGCTCTATGGGTACGGTAAAGCTGTTTTCGAGAAATTTTAATTTCTCCTCATTTTTGATATCCTGCTGATTTGCCATATTGTTGGAAAGTGTGCTCAGCGGCACGGATAGCTTTTGCAGTAAAGAGCGGTTAAACTGCTCTTTCACTTCTGTAATTCGCTCTGTATCTCTGATAGAAACCACTATTACACCAGAAGTATTTTCTTCGATCCAACCCTGAAAAGCCGTCATAAAGTCCATCGCATCCGACAAACCAAAATTATCTACTAAGCCTGCATCCATTGTTTCCATTGGTGGCTCTGTAGGCAAATACACGTTGGGACTTATATAAGGGAACGTCGCGTTCATTCTAAGGGCTGTTAGAAAGCGGAGGCTATCTGCTCCATGGTTCGCAAATAATCGTTGGAAATCAATTCCTGCATTGATCCTCCCCGGATGGTAGGTGGCCAAAAAACTGAAGGATTGTGGCGATATGTAAAGTTTACGTCCATTGTTGACCACAGAAGGTGCAATCAATATCATAGGAATAATGCCCTTTTGCTCGGCCTCTTTATACGCTCCTAGTGGTTTGTCTAGCATCCCATCCGTATTCAAATTTAATTGCTGCTCAAATGCATACCCTCGCTCTTTGCTATAAGTATGGCCATTGTATTCAAACTTTTGCTTTATAAAGAACAGGTCATTAATTATAAGTGTAAATATGATTGGATTGAGCAAGTCTTTGCCGATTTTTTGAGCGTAAATTGCCGAATATGGATTTACATCTTCCGACATGAATGCTCTGTATTTCAACTCCCTGAAATAGGCCGCACCAACCAAACCGCCAGATGCACCAGCCATTAATACGGTTCGATTGAATAATTTGCTTTCTGTCAAACTATCTGCTACTTGTAAGACACGAAAATTCCACAAAGCAGAACGCAACCCTCCACCACTGCTTCCAATTACCACCAGTTTGGGTTTATCCTCTCCTACTTGCTTGGCACGCCAGCTTTCTAGTATATTGAGCATTTTCACCTTATCCTCCCGCGTATTTTCTATTTTATGCAAGCTATCCAGTGTATAGCGTTGGAAGGTTTGTGGTGTGGTTTCATAATTTAGGCCGTACGCTTGATAACTTTGATTAAGCCACCCAATTTTAACGAAAATATTTATCCCTATCAATATGACAATCAATGCCGTAGAAGCCCATTCTCTAAACCAATAAGAAATTGCGCCACCCAACATTACCAATAATGTGAATAACAAAATAGCACTCGCCGCGGCAGGAATCTGAAAAAATGGATTTGCACGGAAAAGGCCAATCAGGATAATTACGACAAATATTACCAATTCGATAATGATAGAATTCAAGTGATTTTGATCAAATACTTTTATAATCGCCGCGCGATCAAAATTACTGATGCGGAAGGGAGTAGCGTTGATTCTACCGTACTCTGAGATATAATACTCTACCCGCGTTTTTCGGCCACTTTCTTTACCCAATTTATCAATTACATTCACTCGTGTAATTTTGGCCTTTTTTAATTTCACATCAAGATTGCTAGCAATCACTCTGAAAATATCCTTATTGGTGAACCTGAAATAGGTAAATAAGAAGGCGAACATCACAAAGATTCCCACTAGCAACCCTAAAATCTTGATGGTGATGCTACCTGTCTCTATTTGCTCGCTCAATCGCTGAAACTGCACAATCTCATGAATGTAGACGACCACAAAGCTTAAAGGAATGATGGAGTTATTAACAAAAAACTTTGAAAATGGGCGAGATAAGGTGCCCAAAAACGAATAGCGAGGGCCATCCAATATATAGGATGAAATATTGAAGGCCATAATAAACCCACCCAAAACTACACCTACCACAAAAAAGCTTAGGAAGCCTGTTTGTCCAAGATATTCTGGATCTAAAAAGAGATAGGGAATGCCAAATACACGTCCGAAATTGCCCGTAACGCCCAAAAATAAAAAGAGCCAAATCAATAGCAATCCATGATTCTTCTTGAGGTGTAAAAAGAATAATTGAATTGGGAAAGAAAAGAAAAACTTATTGAATAGCTTCATTTATGTACAAATATGCAAAAACTAACACGCAAAAATGAATCTGAAAACTGTTTCTGAATTTTTCTGTTCCAAGCCTAAAATTCCTTTTAACTTGCAGCTTAAAATCTGGAAAAATGCATAATTGGTTTTTAGCAAAAGTAAAGTGTATCCGTGAGGATGATAAGGGTAGTTTGAGAAAATTCACCGATCAATATATGGTAGATGCCTTGTCGTTTACCGAGGCCGAAGCCAAAGTTCACAACTTGGTAAAAGATCAAGTGCGGGGGGAATTTGAAGTCAGTGGCCTCACCAAATCCAATGTAACAGATGTATTCCAATACTCGGAAGATGAATATTGGTATAAGGCAAAAGTTACCTATCTGGTGCAAGATGCAGATAGCGGCAAAGACAAGCTTTACAATCTATATATGATGGTGTCGGCAGCAGATTTGAAGAATGCCTACGAAAGACTAGACGACAATTTGCAAGGAATGATGAATAACCCACGCGTTGTTCAGCTACAAGAAACCTCCGTAATGGGCGTGATCTGGAATGAAAGTAAGGAGGATGATTTGGTGGATGGAATTGGTGGGGGTGCTAAAGCTGAGGAGGAATTGTAAAAATAAGTTGGGATCGTACAGCTGGCTTGAGCGGCTTGGCAATGTGTGTGGCTGGAAACCTTGGCATTTATTCGGGTTTGTATAAATATTTTTTCATTATCCAACCTATCTGTGGCAAGTCGTCTTTCGGGTCAAAGTAGCTTACTAAAACCCATTTATGATTAACTTGTAAAACAACCCATTCAAAGTCTTTTAGGTAGTTTAGATACTGTCAAAGTTTTTGTCTTGGGTTTCAATTTCACATCACAATGTCGATTTGTAATTCGATATTCTTTTGCAATTTTTAATTGTTCATTCATTGCACCTATAACCTGAATTACAGAGCCCTGTTTAATTGAAATTAGATTTACTTCCTGTTTTGTTGGTAGTTCAGGTTTCTGTTGCAGGAAGTCATAATATTGATGAAATCCTGCAAATCTTAAAATAATATCAATGCTTAATAAGCCTTGAACTCCATACTTTTTTACAAATGCCGATACTAAAGTCAGTAATATTTGAGACTGCCTATTTCGTTCTTCTGTTACTTCTTCTGTTAGACTTGCTGAAAACTCAATGGCTTGTTCGGTTACATCTTCAAAGTCATCAATTATTGTCCAATTTCTTTGTTGATCTGCTATTGCTGCAATCTGTCCTGAAATGCCACCTAATGCAAAATTCAGATTATTGATTTGTGCTATTGCTGGCGACTGAATTTTAAGAGCTTCCGTTATTGCTCTTATTCCGTATCCACCCGACCAACTACATTCCTTTTGAGGCAATTTCACTTCATTGGAAAGTTCAGGTTCTTTCGTGCCTGTTTCTTTTTCTCGTTTGCGTTTCATCTTTTCACGCCAGGAGGGTTTGCTGCCCTGATATTCCAATACCCAATCGCAAATACTGCGAAACGGAATACCATACTTTATTCCTAATTCCCGATAAGGGTAGTTCCCTGTTAGATACTCGGCAACGATTTCTTCTTTTGTTTTTCTTTTTTGACTCATTTTGTGCGAAATTAAATTAACATTTCTGTCAACCTATTTCAGGATAAGTCAATCCTCCTTACTCCATCATTCCGCTCCATCAACCATCCTCCTTACTCCATCATTCCGCTCCATCAACCTTCCTCCTTACTCCATCATTCCGCTCCATCAACCATCCTCCTTACTCCATCATTCCGCTCCGTCAACCTTCCTCCGTCAACTGTTAACAATTCTAAAAATCCATCAACCGTCAATTCCTAGGGACAAAAAAAACCTCAACAAAATCAATTGCTGAGGTTTTTCATATTTTATGTAGGCTTATTAAGACTTTACTTAAACATTATCAGAGCTAATTTTGGCTGAGAAATATTCTCTATTCATTCTAGCGATATTGGTAAGGCTAATTCCTTTTGGACATTCGGCCTCGCAAGCACCGGTATTGGTACACGCTCCAAAGCCTTCGGCATCCATCTGGGCCACCATATTTTCTACGCGAGCTTTACGTTCTACTTTTCCTTGTGGCAACATGGCCAACTGAGAAACCTTAGCCGAAACAAATAGCATGGCCGAGGCATTTTTACATGCGGCCACGCATGCACCACAGCCGATACACGTGGCAGATTCAAATGCTTCATCGGCAACTCTTTTCGGAATTGGGATTTCGTTGGCATCAGGTACACCTCCAGTATTTACAGATACATATCCTCCCGCTTGAATTATTCGGTCGAATGCAGATCTATTAACAACAAGATCTTTTACCACTGGGAAGGACTTGGCGCGCCATGGTTCAATGGTAATTTTTTCACCATCCTTGAAACTTCTCATGTGAAGTTGGCAAGTAGTGGTTTGCATTGGCCCATGCGGATGCCCATTTATATACATAGAGCACATTCCGCAAATACCTTCTCTACAGTCATGATCAAAGTGTACAGGATCTTCGCCCTTTTCTTGTAATTGCTCATTGAGTACGTCAAGCATTTCTAGGAAGGACATATCCTTAGATATTCCTGTTACAGGGTAGTTTTTAAAGCCACCTTTATCCTGAGAATTTTTCTGACGCCATATTTTGAGTGTGAGATTCATCTTTTTTGTATTTATTATTAGCGAATCATTTGCTGTTTTGTGAATTCTAATTGCTCCAATTACTTGTAACTTCTTTGTGTCAACTTCACATTTTCGAATACAAGTTCTTCTTTGTGCAATTCTTCTTCTATATTATTTCCTTTGTATTCCCAAGAGGAAACAAAAGCGAAATTTTCATCGTCTCTTAAAGCTTCACCTTCTGGAGTTTGATATTCTTCTCTAAAGTGACCACCACAAGACTCATTTCTAGCTAGCGCATCAGTCACCATCAACTCACCTAACTCAAGGAAATCAGCTACTCTGTTTGCTTTTTCGAGTGATTGGTTTAGCTCTTCATTATCACCCAACACTTTCACACTACTCCAGAATTCTGCTTTCAATTTCTGAATTTCAGCTTTTGCAAAGGTCAATCCATCGGTAGTACGAGTCATACCACAATATTCCCACATTATTTTACCAAGCTTCTTGTGATAATAGTCTACCGATTTATCTCCTTTGATATTGAGTAACTTGTTTATTTTATCTTTCACTTCGCTTTCTGCCTTTTTGAACTCAGGATGATCAGTTGGCACCCTATCGTAAGGAAGCGTCGCCAAATAATCACCTACCGTATAAGGTGCTACGAAATACCCATCGGCAAGCCCTTGCATTAGCGCCGAAGCACCAAGTCTGTTGGCTCCGTGGTCCGAAAAATTAGTTTCTCCTAAGGCATATAAACCAGGCACGTTGGTCATTAAGTTATAATCTACCCAAAGTCCACCCATCGTATAGTGAACGGCAGGATAAATCATCATCGGAGTTTCGTATGGATTTTCACCAGTAATCTGCTGATACATATCGAATAAGTTGCCATACTTAGCGGCCACTAATTCTTTGGTGTCGCGCTTTATGGCATCTCTGAAATCTAAATAAACAGCTTCTCCTGTTTCACTCACTCCACGACCTTCGTCACATACGAGTTTTGCATTTCGTGAAGCTACATCTCTTGGCACAAGGTTTCCAAATGAAGGATATTTTCTTTCCAAAAAGTAGTCTCTGTCCTCATCTGCGATATCCTTTGGTTTAAGTTTTCGGCTTTTGACTTGTTGAGCAAGTTCAACTGTTTTTGGCACCCAAACTCTGCCGTCATTTCGTAGCGATTCGGACATCAATGTCAATTTGGACTGATGATCTCCCGAAACTGGAATACATGTAGGGTGAATTTGTGTGTAACAAGGATTTGAAAAGAATGCTCCTTTTTTATGCGCTCTCCAAGCAGCTGTTACATTGGATCCCATTGCGTTGGTAGAAAGGAAGAATACATTTCCGTATCCACCTGTGCAGAGTAATACTGCATGTGCTGAATGAGATTCTATTTCGCCTGTAATTAAATTTCTTGTCACTATACCTCTTGCTTTTCCATCGATGGTCACAAGATCAAGCATTTCTGTGCGTGGGTATAGCTTAACTTTTCCTGCTGCTACCTGGCGGCTCAACGCTGAATAGGCACCCAATAATAATTGCTGTCCGGTTTGGCCACGAGCGTAGAATGTGCGACTTACCTGAGCACCACCAAATGAGCGGTTCGAAAGTAACCCACCATATTCTCTGGCAAAAGGAACACCTTGTGCCACACATTGATCAATAATATTTACCGAAACCTCGGCCAAACGGTAGACATTTGACTCTCGCGCACGGTAGTCGCCTCCTTTGATTGTGTCGTAAAATAAACGGTAAATACTATCGCCATCATTTTGATAGTTTTTGGCTGCATTGATACCCCCTTGAGCAGCTATACTATGTGCTCTTCTTGGACTATCTTGAAAACAAAAAGCTTTCACATTATAGCCTAATTCTGCCATAGAAGCAGCCGCCGATGCACCCGCCAAGCCTGTGCCCACCACGATTATATCGTATTTCCTCTTATTGGCTGGGTTTACCAACTTGACGTTGAATTTATGCTTTGTCCATTTTTCGACTAACGGACCTTCAGGGCTTTTAGAATTTAGTTTCATTGAGCTCATATTTTGTTCAGTTTCCTAACCTGCTGTGTCAAGCTAAGGTTTTAATAAAAAGAAAAATTGGGATAATTGCGAAACCAACAGGTATCAATATGGAAATGGCCAATCCTACCTTGCTCACAAGTGGAGAATATTTTGGGTGATTCCATCCCAAGGTTTGAAAAGCACTTGCAAAGCCATGCGATAAATGAAAGGCCAATGCCACCATAGACGCAACATATAACAGCACGTATAGTGGCTCAGAAAAGGCTGCTGTTACGACGGCATACAAGTCTTTATTTCCGTTCATATCAATTCCAATTTCACCCCAATGCATTTCATACCAGAAGTTACGTAAGTGGATTATTAGGAAAACCAAAATAAGTGTGCCCAATAAACCCATATTGCGAGAGTTCCAAGTTGCTTTTGAAGAGGAAGATTGCTTGGCATACTTTATGGGTCTTGCTTTTCTATTTTTGCCGGTTAGGATTATGGAATAAATCACATGAAGCAAAATTCCTGAATACAGAATGTAAGATGCTGCCTTGATTAAAGGATTGGTCGTCATGAATTTTGCGTAGGCATTAAATGCTTCGCCTCCATCATCCATCAGCAACTGAAAATTACCCGATAAGTGGACAATAAGGAAAGTAACTAAAAAAAGCCCTGTAAGAGCCATTAAGAGTTTTTGTCCCAGTGTACTTGAAAGTGTTTCTGTTAACCAGCTCATTATTTACAATAAATTTAGATATATTCTTCCGATAGGAGACCAAAGGTACATTCGGAACTATTAACCTGCAATCCGTCAGTATTAATTTAGAAATTCTTTAAATACCGATTGAAAACTTAGCGAGGATCATTTACCGGTTATTTCAAGAAGCAGAATAAATTGCCCGATTCACAAGTAATTTTTCTTATTTATAAACATCTTTGCAGAGAACACTTCCATAAACTGTTTGTTTATTATTTCGTTTGATTGACGGAAGTTATATATTTAGCGATTCTAAATTTTTCTACATGAAGCGCCAACTTGGGCTCAGCTTATTCTTTTTATTAATCAGCTTTTTTAGTATTTTAAAAGTTGAAGCTACACATATAAGAGCAGGGGAAATTATTGCCACGAGATTACCTGGGCCTACGCTAACCTATCGGATTACTGTAATTGCCTACAGGGATACTGGCTCACCTGTTCCGTTTGGTGCTGGCAACCTAAATTTCGGGGACGGCAGAGTGGTAAATTTGACGCAGGCAAGTCAAATCGCTGGAAATTCCTTCGTTCGTACGGATATAGGAAATGCAGTAGAATCAAATATTGTCACCATCATTCATACATTTCAAGGAGCTGGATTTTACACAATCAGCTATGGTGAAGATTTCAGAAATGATTTTGTTCTCAATATGATTGAATCAGTAGCTACTCCTTTTTATGTAGAAACTCAGTTGTTAGTAGACCCTTTCCTTACGGTAACAAATACGCCTGAATTACTTATCCCTCCAGTAGATAGAGGATGTACTACGGTAAGATTTATTCACAACCCTGGTGCTTTCGACATAGATGGTGATAGCCTTGCCTATCGCTTAGTAGTACCTAAGCAAACAAGAGCGCGGGAGGTAAATGGCTATAGACCGCCAAACGATCCTATTTTTAGAGGAAGGACGCAAGATGGAACAGGACCAGCCACTTTTAGCCTTAATTCTATCACAGGTGATTTGATTTGGGATAGCCCAGGTACCACAGGAGAATATAATGTGGCTTTTATCGTTGAGGAATGGCGCAAAATAAATGGAGAGTTTGTACGCATCGGATATGTAACCCGTGACTTGCAAATAATCATTGAAGATTGTGATAATGATCCACCAGATGTTCAAATACCACAAGATATTTGCGTAGTGGCAGGAACACTAATCACCGAACAAATCTTAGGGACTGACCCCAATGGAGACCGCGTATTGCTCGAAAGCTTCGCAGGTATTTATGATATCGGTAGCGGCTCGGCAATCTTCTCACCTATCACCACCGCTTTTCGTCCAAGTCCTGCTTCAGGTACGTTCAATTGGCAAACAGACTGTAGCCACGTGCGACTAAGGCCATATCAGGTTCAATTCAAAGTAACAGATGCTCCACTATCAGGGCCAAATTTGGTAAATATCAAAACTTGGAATATCACCGTGATTGCCCCTGCTCCCGAATTACAAACAGTCACGCAAAGCCCCGGCAAGGTGGTAGACCTAGCATGGGATCCTTACGGTTGCTTTGCAAATGCTGAAAGTATTGAAGTATATCGCCGCATTGGCAGCAATCCCTATGAACCAGATGATTGTGAAACAGGTATTAGAGCTGGATATGAATTAATAGGATCTGTTGACCCTTCGGACACGTCTTTTACAGATGATACCTTCCCTAATGGGCCAGTGGTAGGTAATTTATATTGCTACAGAATCTTTGCGAGATTTCCACAGCCTGGTGGTGGAGAAAGCATTGTGTCAAGAGAAATATGTACCATGATAAACGTGGACGTGCCTATTCTCACGAATGTAGATGTACGAGAAACGGATCTGACTAATGGCCAAATATTTGTAAAGTGGACTAGCCCTTTCCAAATTGATGTGGCAAGATTCCCTCCGCCTTACACCTACGAACTGTATAGATTGGAGAATCTAGAAGGTGAAGCTAGTAAAGCCTTAGTGGCAACGACTCAGGATACTCTCTTTTTAGATATAAATCTGAATACAGAAGAATTGGCTTATCGCTACCAAGTGAATTTATTTTCAAGTGAAATTGAATTATTAGATTCATCAAGTATTGCTTCAAGTGTGAGGCTCGCAGCATCTCAAACCACCAATCGGATAGACCTAGCTTGGGACTATAATGTGTCTTGGAATAACGAAACCCAAGATTTCCCATATCACTATATCTATCGTAACAAAATCAATCCAAGTAACCCTGATGCTTTTGTATTGATTGACAGTGTAAATGTATTAACCGGTGGATTAAGCTTTACTGATTCCAATGATCAAGGAAGAGAACTCATACCAGATGAGTTCTATTGTTACTTCGTTTCCACGCAGGGAGCTTATGATATGGAAGAAATTCCTAGGCCATTAATTAACAATTCTCAAATTGTATGTCAAACCCCAAGGGATATTATAGCACCTTGTGCTCCTGTGATCGAATTGACTACGCCAAATTGCGAGGAGTTTTTTGCAGACAAACCATGTGGCTTTAGAGGCGATTTCTTCAATTCATTTAGGTGGACACCTACGATCAATGAGGATTGCGAGGATGATATAGTTTCATTTAAAATATATTTCTCCGCTACAGGCCCTGAGGGCGAGTTTCAAGAAATTGCTACCGTAGCTGTGGCAGATCGTGAATTCATCCATGAGCAGTTGTCTTCCTTTGAAGGTTGCTATGTGATTACTGCCATTGATGAAGCGGGTAATGAAAGTGAATTTAGCAACGTGATTTGCAATGAAAATTGTCCTCAATACGATCTGCCAAATGTATTTACACCAAACGGCGACGGGTCTAATGACACATTCAGAGCTATCGGAAACCCGTTATCAGCCTGCCCTCGATTTGTAGAATCGGTGAAAGTGATCATCATTAATCGCTGGGGAATGGAAGTATTTTCTTACCAGTCGAATACGGCAGAAGGAATATTTATCAACTGGGATGGCAGAGATAAGGATGGAAACGAACTGCCTGCGGGCACTTACTACTACCATGGTGAAGTAATATTCTTGACGAATGATCCTAGCCAACGAAGCCGCGAACTTAAAGGCTGGGTCCAAATGGTGAGGTAATGGAAAAGCATATCATTCTCTTTGACGGTGTTTGCAATCTTTGCAATAGATTTGTGAATTTGGTGATTAGCTATGATAAAAAGAAATACTTTAAAATGGGTGCCATTCAATCGGATGAAGGGCTGGCTATCTTAAAAGAAAGAGGTCTTGAATATGTAGGCCTCAGCAGTGTGGTTTTGATAACTCCAGACAATTTTTATAAAGAGAGCAGAGCGGCCTTAGAAATCCTTAAGAAATTGACTGGATTATGGCCAATGCTCTATATTTTCATTATCCTCCCGCCTTTTGTCCGAGATGGGATATACAGGTGGATTGCTACAAATCGCTACAGTTGGTTTGGTAAAACGGACTCCTGCCGCATACCTTCTCCTGAAATTAAAGATCGGTTCATTTAACCTTCCTGAAATTATTCCTAATTTCGCTTTTCATTTACCTCAAGCTCCATGAGTAAAGCATATATTTTTCCTGGGCAAGGCTCCCAGTTTTCTGGTATGGGCAAAGACTTGTACGAAAGCAACGACAAAGCACGCAGCCTTTTTGAAGATGCCAACGATATCCTTGGATTCAAGATTACCGACATCATGTTCAATGGCACCTCCGAAGAGCTAAAAAGCACCAATGTAACCCAGCCAGCCGTATTTCTCCACTCTGTAATAATAGCTCTATGTAAGGAGAATGACCACCCCGATATGGTGGCAGGGCACTCACTTGGTGAGTTTTCTGCCTTGGTAGCTAACCGCACGTTAACCTTTGAAGATGCATTGCTATTGGTCGCCAAAAGAGCCGATGCCATGCAGAAAGCCTGTGAAATTGAGCCAAGCACAATGGCCGCCGTGCTGGGAATGGATGAAGTACAAGTAGCCCTTATTTGCGAAGCGGTGCAAAGTGGTATAGTGGTGCCGGCTAATTATAATTGTCCAGGACAACTGGTGATTTCTGGCGCACAGGCTGCTGTAGAAGAAGCCTGTGAGAAGTTGAAGGACGCTGGAGCCAAGCGCGCAATAATTTTGCCTGTGGGCGGCGCATTTCATTCCCCATTGATGGAACCTGCGCGGGAGGAATTAGAAAAAGCAATTAGAAGTACCCCTTTCAACGATCCCATTTGTCCGATTTACCAAAACGTAGATGCAATGCCTTGGACGGATGTTCACAAAATTCAAGAGAACCTTATCTCTCAACTTACTTTTCCTGTAAAATGGACCCATACTGTGCTCAATATGGTGTCTGATGGATGCGTCGATTTCTATGAAGCCGGACCGGGTAAAGTTTTGCAAGGGCTTATCCGTAAAATTCACAACCACGCGAATGCTAGCAGTTTAGAATTGTAGAGGTTTTATTAGAGCAATCAGACAGGGTTGCCCTTTATTTTTTTTACAGGCAATAAATCCTCGCATCTATCCAGCATTTCCTGCTGGGTGAGTTTCGTTTTTGGGTGAATTAAATCCGCAGCGATTTCTACCAAGGGTTCAAGTGCAAATCGCCTTTCTCCTATTCGTGGATGCGGTATGGCCAGCTTTTCGGTTTCCATTATTACTGCTCCGAAATAGAGTATATCAATGTCAATGCTCCTAGATCCATAGCGGAAGCTTGAGTTCCGAACCCTTCCAAGTTCTATCTCAATATCAAGTATCGTTTCTAACAATTCCTCTGGCGATAAATTTACCTCAAATTGAAGTACTTGATTAATAAAATCGGCTTGATTTGTATCACCCCAAGGAGCCGTTTCGAAATAGCTGCTACTGACTCTGATAGGTCCAATTTTTTCGGATAGCCTCAATTGTGCACTACGCAAAAATTCCTCCCGCTTTCCTTGGTTACTCCCCAACAGTAAAAATACCCTTTCCATCTTCGATTTTTTACGACAATACAAAACTTGGCAACTTTACTGAATATATGTAGTTATTTTGCATAAATAAACGAGGCAAGATTATCAATACGCTATCTTTTCTCAATCTCGAACAGCCAATCAATTCCATTGGCTAAATAATAGAACCCAAAACAAAGAAAATATGAAATTCTTTCTGAATGTTTTATCCACTATTGTGGGTCTAATTCTTTTTATGTTCATCGGTTTTTTCATTTTAGTTGGACTCATAGGAGTTTTATCCTCCGACCCTGAAGTGAAAATTAAAGATCAATCTGTATTACATCTAAATTTGAATAGAGTGATTCAAGAACAAACCGTTGACAACCCTTTTGCCGATTTGGGAATGTTTGGTGGAGTGAGCAGCCCACTTGGATTGATTGATCTTAAAAAAGCTATCAAAAGTGCTTCCGCTGATCCAAAAATTGAAGGAATTTATTTAGAAAGTAATTTTCCTGTAGCTGGTTTTAGCTCCTTGAGTGAAATCAGACAATCTCTACAAGAGTTTAAGGACAATGGTAAGTTCATCGTGGCTTACGGTGAGTTTTATTCAGAGCAAGGCTATTATATCGCCTCTGTTGCTGATGCTATTCACATGTTTCCGGAGGGGGAAGTTGAGCTAAATGGACTTGGTTCAGAATTCGTGTCGATCAAAAATACTTTAGATAAGATAGGTGTGGAACCTGAAATTTTCAGAGTGGGTGACTACAAAAGTGCTGTTGAGCCCTTTTTGAATGAAAAAATGAGTCCTGAAAACAGAGAACAAACGGAATCCTTCCTCAACTCTATTTATGACACAGTGATAGAAAGAATTGCCGCATCGAGAAATATAGAATTGGCAAAGCTGCACGAAATATCAGACGAAATGCTCGTTCGCGAACCCGCAGATGCCATTACCTATAAGTTGATCGATCAGCTTTCCTATCAAGATCAAATGTATGCCGATATCAAGAACAGGTTGGGCTTGGAAGAAGCTGATGAAATTGAATTCGTTTCGATAAAGAAATATATGAAAGTTGCGAACCCTGATAAATACTCAGCAAACAAAATTGCGGTATTAGTAGCGAGCGGCAGTATCGTATCAGGAACAGCGGGAGGCGGACAAGAAATCATTGCTTCTGATAGTTTCAACGAAGAAATTAGAAAATTGAGAGATGATGAGAGTGTGAAAGCCGTTGTATTGAGAATCAATTCTCCTGGCGGATCTGCACTTGCTTCTGATGCCATGTGGAGAGAAATAGAATTGCTTAAGGCCAAAAAACCAGTGATTGCGTCCATGTCTGATGTTGCTGCTTCTGGCGGATATTATATGGCAATGGGTACGAATCACATCATTGCTGAGTCAACCACTATCACAGGCAGTATCGGTGTATTTGGCTTGTGGTTCAATGCCGAAAATTTGTTGAATGATAAACTTGGTGTCTATTCTGATTTTGTGTCAACTGGCAGATATTCCAATTTCCTTAGCCTAAGCAAACCAATGTCTCCAGAAGAGAAACAAATATTGCAAAAAGGTGTAGAAAGAACGTATGCGACCTTTACCAGCAAAGCTGCTGAGGGTAGAGGTATGGCAATTGACGAATTATTAGCTGTTGCTTCTGGTAGAGTTTGGTCAGGTGCGCAAGCAGTAGAAAATGGCTTAGTAGATGAACTTGGAGGCTTAGATGACGCTGTGAAAAAAGCAGCTGAAATGGCTGAAATTGAGGAGTATAGAGTTGTTGTTTTTCCACCTAAAGTGGACTTTATCGAAGAGCTGATAAACAGTTTAAATGAAGATATTTCTGTAAGGATAGCAAAAGCACAATTAGGGGAGCTTTATCCAATCATGGAAAATATCAAAGCAATTAAAGAATATGAAGGCGCACAAGCCAGAATGCCTTTTGAACTCCGCATACGCTAAAGTATATTGCAGCAGCAAAAAAATTATTGATATGGAGATTAGAAACGACTGGACAAAAGAAGAAATCGCTAAAATTTATAATAGCAGGTTGCTTGACTTGATATATAGAGGAGCGACTGCACACCGAGAATACCACGAAATAGGCGAAGTCCAAGTTTGCACCTTACTATCCATCAAAACGGGCGGCTGTCCCGAAGATTGCTCTTATTGTCCGCAGGCAGCTCGCTACCATACGGATGTAAAAGCTCAAAAATTACTTTCGGTAAATGAAGTATTGGACTCTGCAAAAGAAGCTAAAATGAATGGAAGCACCCGCTTTTGTATGGGTGCTGCTTGGCGGGAGGTAAGATCCAATCGAGATTTCGATAAGGTAATCGAAATGGTGAAGGGAGTGTCTAATCTCGATTTGGAAGTATGCTGCACGCTAGGAATGTTGACCGAGGAGCAAGCCCAAAGATTGAAAGAGGCCGGCCTTTATGCATATAACCATAATCTTGACACTTCGGAAGAGCATTACGAAGAAATTATCAGTACGAGAAAATATGATGATCGCCTCAAAACATTAGAAGCAGTAAGAAAAACCAAAATATCGGTTTGCTCAGGAGGAATCATTGGGATGGGGGAGAGTGTGAACGATCGAATAGGAATGCTTCATACACTTGCCACATTGCCAGAGCATCCTGAATCAGTGCCTGTAAATGCTCTGGTACCAGTAGCAGGAACGCCACTAGCAAACCAACCTCGCGTACCAGTGTGGGATATGGTGAGAATGATTGCCACTGCTCGAATCATTATGCCGAAAGCAATGGTAAGATTGTCTGCTGGTAGAGTTATGATGAGTGTGGAAGAACAGGCTTTGTGCTTTATGGCTGGTGCAAATTCCATTTTTGCAGGTGAAAAGCTTTTGACAACGCCTAACCCTGATGTAGATATGGATAAGCAAATGTTCCAGACGCTAAATCTGAAACCTCGCAAAGCCTACAAAAAAGAAGAAGAAACGGTAAGTATGATCTAATGGCTTCATTTTGGCCAATCGCTATACTAGACGTATTAATTATTGGACTGCCATTGATTTTTAAGGCGGCTCAACCTAAAGAGATCAATTACTTATTTGGCTACCGTACAAAACGCTCTATGAAAAACGAGCAAACTTGGAAGGTAGCCAATTTATATTGGGTCAATATTATGCTTTTTGGTTCGGCTATGGTTATAGCCTTCCAACTGGTTCTTATCATTTTAAAGAAACCTGTACCAACGATTATATCATCCACTTGTATCGCTTGGGTAGTCACGCTCATTGCCGGCATTTTCCTGACTGAATCCTTCCTTAAAAAGACTTTTGGGAAATAATCTATTAATTAAAAGCTTACCATTAACTATTTTGAATTTCCATAACTACCCTAATTATTCTGTAGCAGATATTGAAAAATAATCCTCCCGCCTTGTAACAATTTATGTGGATTTGAAACTAAGATAAAAATCAAATTCAAATCACATGAAAAAGTTTACAGTAACCTTCACTCTCATTTTTGCCGCTTTTATAGCCTTTGCTCAAAATCCAGCTATATATCTGGAAAAATCAGGCGATGGAGAACTCATCCTCTTTTTGCCTGGGTTTACCACCCCCGGCTCCGTTTGGGATGAAACCATCCAGCAATTACCCAAGACATATCAATCAATTAAGGTGTCCTATGCAGGCTTCAATAATTTGCCAGCTATTGAAATGCCTTGGTATTCAACTATTAAATCCGAATTGATCGAATACATCCAAACAGAAAATCTAGAGGATATAACCATTATTGGACACAGTATGGGAGGAATGTTGGCCATCGATTTGGCAGCTGAAATGCCAGAAAAAATAGTCAAATTGATTTTGGTAGATGCAATTCCCTGTATGCGTGAGCTAATGATGCCGGGCGTTCCAGCAGAAGCCCTTCAATATGAAAGCCCGTATAATGCACAAATGCTCGCCCAATCTGAAGCGGAAACTTTAGAAATGGCAAAAATGATGAGCCAAAATATGACATCAGAGCCTGAACGAATAGATGAGTTAACAAATTGGAGCTTGCAAGCTGACCGGAAAACGTTTGTTTATGGATATACTGACTTATTGAAGTTAGATTTGAGAGAGAACTTGAAAAGCATTAAAGCATCGGTTATTATCTTAGGAGCGAGCTACCCAGATAAAGAATTGGTGAGAGGAAATTTCGAAAAGCAATTTGCAAATCTGAGCAATAAAAAGATTATCATGGCACCGAATAGCAAGCATTTCATCATGTTCGATGAGCCTGAGTGGTTTTATTCACAAGTAAATGACTTTCTAATAAAATGTCCTTAACCAACACCTTTGAAGAACTTCATCATAAATACCAACCAATGGTAATACAGCTTTGCCTTGGTTTTGTGAAGGGCGAAATGGATATGGCAAAGGATCTTAGTCAAGATATTTTCATCAATGTATGGAACGCCTTAGGAAGATTCGAAAGTAAGTCAAGCTACAAAACTTGGATCTACCGAATCTCCATCAACACCTGCCTCCTTCATATTCGAAATGCGAAAAAAACCATTAGTGTGTCACTGGACAAAGTCAATTTGGCGGAAGAAAATTCCAATGAAACCGACCAGAATTTTGCCACACTATACCAAGCCATTGGCAAACTCAATGAGGTAGATCGTCTCATTATCATGCTAGTATTGGATGAACTAAGCTATGATGAAATAGCTGAGATTATGGGGATAAACCCAACAAATTTGAGGGTTAAAATTCACCGGATTAAGAAAAAACTAAAAGAATTATTACAAGATGAAAGAGCTTGAAAACTTAAAAAATAAATGGCAATCTGGGAGAAAAGATTTACCAACAATGCCAATAAATAGCCACGAGCTGATTAAAATAGCTGCCCAGAAAAAGAAATCCAGCATACTCGCTCACTATGGAACCATTACCGTTTTGAGCATAACCTTGGTTGTCCTAATACTTTTCTTCATATATGTTGCGCCGTTTCAAAAAAGCCTAAGTCACATAGGCATCGCTCTAATGGCAGGAGGATTGGCGATACGAATTATTGTGGAGGCCTTTAGCTTAGCCAAAGCCCAAAAGGTTTTACTTGAACAAACAACCATTGAAAATACGGAGCATCGAATTCGATTTTATAACTTTAGAAAACAAATTCACAGCACGTTCACCGTCATAATCTTTGCTTTGTATATTATTGGTTTTTATTTACTTACACCTGAATTTAGCCAGAATATCGAATTCAATTGGATGATAATCATGGACGGTTCATTTGTGCTAATAATGATCGTACTCATATACATAATCAGAAAAAGTACGAAAGACGAATTGCAGCAACTAAAGGATCTAGCCGAATTGAACGAAAATCTAAAAGGCACATAAATACTTTGGGAGGAGTATTTCCTCCCGCTTTTCTGTTTGCTATTCAAAGCTCTTTAACCGAACTTCGGGATTTAAATATTAAATCAAGAATGCGAAAATTAGCCATAATCACCGGAGGAAGTAAAGGTTTAGGAAAATCATTAGTAGAAGAATATTGCCAAAGGAATTTCCAAGTGATAAGTATTGCAAGGTCTCGAACGGATTATAAACACGTCAATTTTCGAGGTCAAATTGAATTTGATTTCTCAGATATTTCAACTCTTGAAACGAGTCTGAAAGTGCAATTGAAAGCGATTGTAAATGAGGGATTTGATAAGGTAACGCTTATAAATAATGCGGCAACCCTCGGGCAAATAGGCAAAGTGATTGACTACTCATCAGCAGAATTTGCACTGGAAGTTCAGTTAAATTTCGTAGCTCCAATTGCATTCAGCAATTTGATTATCAAAATGTTGCAAGGGAAAAAAGCAGAATTAAGCATTCTGAATGTATCCTCCGGAGCGGCGAATAGAGCCATTAATGGATGGGGTATGTATTGCTCCACAAAGGCTGCTTTGGATATGATAAGTAAGGTAATGGCCGCAGAAAATAATGGAGACGCATATAAAATAGCGATTATCAATCCGGGTATTATGGATACAGATATGCAAGGAGCGATCAGGAATTCTGCTACAGAAGACTTTCCTCTAGTAGAAACCTTCCGACAATACCATCAGGATAATATGCTAGTGCCACCTGCAACCATTGCCCGCCTTATTGCCGAGCTTGATGAAAAAAGTGACTATGAAAGTGGCGAAACAATAAGGATAGAAGAAAGATTTGAGGCTCCTAGAAATCAATAATTAAAAATGGGTAAACCAATTTCTCAGTTTACCCATCAAATATTTTAATTAGCCATCGCTACCAACAAATCGTGCTGGGTAACTATGTGGACTCTATTTAATTCATCTCGAACTAATAGTGCTTTATTCTGACTGTTGATCAATGAACTAAGTACATCTACCGTGTTGTCCATTCCTACAAATTGCAGCGGCTTATCCATTACGTCTCCCACTTTCATATCCTTTACCATTGGGTCTTCGATAAGTAAATCGAGTATTTTAGAGTCGATGATGCTTCCTACAAATATATCGCCTTCTACTACTGGAGCCTGATCTACGCCTGCTTTATGCAATATTTTAACCGCCTCAGTAATGGTCGCTGTGGTAGGTATAGTTACCAAGTCTCCCGTTCCATTTTTGCTTAGGATAATATCCTTTGCTGTGCTGAAATCTTTCTTTTCGATAAATCCATGATTTTTCATCCATGAGTCATTGTAGATTTTTCCTAGATAACGAGTTCCATGATCTGGCAGAATAATCACCATTACATCGTCTTCTTTCAGGTTCTCCTTGGCGTATTCAAGTGCTCCGAATACCGCCGAGCCACATGACCAACCACAAAATAACCCCTCCTCCCGCGCGAGTCTCCGCGTCATTATTGCTCCATCCTTATCTGTCACCTTCACAAAATGATCTATCACAGAAAAGTCAACGTTTTTCGGTAAAATATCTTCACCTATTCCTTCAGTCATGTAAGGATAAACTTCATTTTCATCAAAAATTCCTGTCTCCTTATACTTCTTAAAAACAGACCCGTAGGTGTCGATACCTACGCTAAATACATTGGAATTTTGTTCTTTCAGAAATTTTGCAACTCCACACATCGAGCCACCCGTACCTACTCCAGCTGCATAATGGGTTATTTTCCCTTCAGTTTGCTCCCAAATTTCTGGCCCAGTCGTTTCGTAATGCGCCAAAGCATTTGACAAATTGTCGTATTGGTTTGGGTAATAAGAATTGGGAATATCTTGATTTAGCTTTTTGGCTACAGAATAGTAACTACGCGGGTCGTCTGGAGTCACGTTGGTAGGGCATACGATTACCTCTGCTCCTACTGCTTTCAGAATATCAATTTTTTCTTGGCTCTGCTTATCCGACATCGTGAAAATGCACTTATAGCCCTTCGCAATTGCTGCTAAGGCCAAGCCCATTCCTGTATTACCAGAAGTACCCTCTATAATTGTACCGCCTGGCTTCAACAATCCATCCTTTTCTGCATCTTCTACCATCTTCAAAGCCATACGATCTTTCATACTATTTCCAGGATTGAAGTATTCTACCTTTACTAGAATGGTCCCTGGTATGCCTTGATTAATTTTATTGAGCTTGATCATAGGCGTATTCCCTATGGTTTCGATGATGGAATTATAATACATGCTATTTTGAATTTTTATTTCGCAAAAATAAGAAAAAATAAAGCCTTAACGGCATATTTTGAAATTAAGCTATGGTGAAGAAATGGATCAACTTGGCATTTGACTAGCCAACAAATACAGCACAGCCATTCTTATAGCCACACCATTTTCTACTTGGTTAAGAATTATTGATTGGGCAGAATCGGCCACATCTGTGGTAATCTCCACACCTCTATTTATCGGCCCAGGATGCATTATTGTGATATCCTTCGAAATGGAATCAAGCAGCTTTCGGTTGATTCCATAATAAAGCGTGTACTCTCTCAAGCTAGGAAAATATTTTATCTGCTGCCGCTCCAATTGAATACGAAGTACATTTGCTACATCGCACCATTCAAGGGCTTTACGCACATTATGCTCAACCAATACACCTATTTCTCCAATAAAACGCGGGAGGAGTGTGGGTGGTCCGCAAACCATCACCTCTGCTCCTAATTTCTGCAAAGCATAGATATTGGAAAGCGCTACTCTTGAATGGAGTATATCTCCGATAATAGCCACCTTTAATCCTTTTAGCTCTCCAAACTTCTCACGAATTGAGAATGTATCTAATAATGCTTGCGTAGGATGTTCATGTGTTCCATCGCCTGCATTAACAATTTGGGTATTTTTTCCCAACTTGGTTTTAGCCAGTTCTCTAGCCAAAAAATGTGGCGCACCTGGACTTGCATGACGCATCACAACCATATCTACCTTCATGGCCAATATATTATTGACCGTGTCAAGCAAGGTTTCGCCCTTTTTCACTGAGCTATCGGAAGAAGAAAAATTGATCACATCAGCTGAAAGTCGTTTTTCAGCAAGCTCAAAGGAAAGTTTGGTACGTGTGGAATTTTCGAAAAAGATATTGGCGATAGTTATATCGCGCAAAGAAGGCACCTTTTTGATAGGTCTATTGATTACCTCCTTAAAATTGTCAGCCGTTTTAAAAATAATGTCGAGATCTTCTCTGGTGAGGTCTCTGATTCCTAAAAGATGCCTGACACTCAGTTTTTGCATTAGTCCAGTTCTTTACTTATTAGCCATATTTGATCTTCTCCATCCTGCTTATCCGACCAGTCCGCAAGCACCTTTTCCGACGGAAGGGTATTCACTACTCTCCCAACGTAATCTGCCTCAATCGGCAATTCACGTGAATATTTTCGATCTATTAATATCAATAATTCTACTTTATTGGGTCTTCCAAAAGCAATCATAGCATCCATAGCTGCTCGGACAGACCTGCCCGTAAAGAGCACATCATCCACGAGGATTACGTTCTTACCTTCAACTAGAAATGGCACATTGGTGGTATTGGCCTGAATTGGCAAATCCCTTCTTCTAAAATCGTCGCGGTGGAAAGTGGAATCTAAATAACCTAAGCTTACTTCCTTACCCAAAAGGGTAGAGAGTTGCTTTACAATACGATCGGCAAAAAATACTCCTCTGGGCTGTAAACCTAGGATAACTGAATTATCAAAAGAACCATGATTTTCTATAAGTTGCTGGCAAAGTCTCTTGAGAATAAGAACCAGCTGTTGATGATCGATGATTAGACGCTTTTGCATTACTAAGGGCAAAGATAAAATAATTTAACAGTGGATTGCACAAGGTTTGCTGGATATCGGAAAAAAACATAGAAGGCAATGGCTAATATACAAAAAGCCAAAAGAAGGATGCTTCCTTAGCGATATACAACTTTATTGATATAAAATACTTTTCGATCGGTTTTCACGCCCTCTGCCTGCTTATTTCTAATACTTTGCACTCCATAGGCGAAGAAAAACTCATCGTACCAATGCCTAAGTCCTTCAATTTCAAACGTAAACGATCTAATTTTATCATCTTCATATTCTAAAACCACTTCCTCATATTCTTTTGATTTTACAACCTCATTTTTGTTAATTACTTGATATACTAATTCATTCACACTCATGTACATCATTATAGTCCGTTGAGGCTCTGGAACCAGATATACTAAGTCTTCCAAACTATTCAACTCCGTATCGCCCAGTTCCATCACATTGTCCCATAATAGTTTACCTTCATTATCAAATGCAATGATTGATGCAAATTGGTAGCTATAGGCGTTCACTTGCTGCTCAATAGGCATAAAGTTCGCACCAAAGCTATTTGGAAAATATTGATACCTGCTCGCCATATTTGGATTGCGGTCGCTAAACATTGCCTGATAGCCAGTAGCGACTGCAATATGTCCAGATTGGGTAGGCACCAAATTACTCAAAAACATTCGTTGATTAAATAAAGCTGACTTACCATTTTCCTTGCTTCTAAATTTTCTCTTCATTCGATCCCGTTTATTAGGCGATAAATAGGAGAAAAAATTATCCAACTCACCAAATGTATGGTATTCGATATTTTGTGTGCCGTCCGTTTTGATATTGGCAATAAAGAAACCTTGATTAGCGTCATTTTTCTTATTGGAGTATGTGCCAAGTATCCGCTGCCCAAGCATATCTATATTGGTGACTTTGCCAGCAGTTAATGCTTTATCTGGCTCTGTGCGAATGCGGGTATCCCGAATAAGCTCACCTTCTTCATTGAAGTTTTTAACGGCTATGGTGTAGTTTTTATTTTCCTCCCGCTCTGATACCAACACAGTGAAAATATTATTCAATTCATCAATTTTTATATCCACCAAATCAGCATTCTCATTGAATACATTCGGTAAGACTACTGCCAATTTGGTAGCTAAAGAAATGACAGCAACTACAGGTCTATTGTTATAATACCCCCCCAAAATCACACTATTATTCAATGTTTCGAAATTGGTGATATCCATTTCCACTACACTACTAAAATCGAAGGATTCCACCTCACCCGTTTCAACTGCAATTCGCTTTAACATTAAATTAGCACTTCTATTTTCGGCTCTATTGTATATTAAATAGGCATAACTTCTACGATAATCATACCCTAATAATCTGAAATTTATGTCTTCGACAAAATTGCTTTTCCATACTTCTTTTAAATCAGTATTGTAGCGTAAGAGCTCCCATTCACGCTCTTTCATGGAGAAATTATCTTTCAGAATCTTCCTGATTAATAGTACACCTGACTTATTAAGAGAAATGATATTGTATAAAGAATCGTCCCAATCAATTTCAATTTCTACACGAGCGGGCTGCTCAATTTGAGCATGAATCTCCTCAAACACTCCAAAGCAGATAATAAAAATAATCAATACCTTATGGTAAAAATTTTTTTTCAAGATTTCTGAGACAACTCTAAGATTATATCAAACTCCTCAGGTTTAAGTGGCATCACAGATAGGCGTGATTGCTTTACCAAGGCAATATTCAATAGCCGCTCATCGCCTTTCACTTCTTTCAAGCTGACACTATTTGGTAATTTTTCCACCAGCTCCAGATCAACGGCCACCCATCTATTATCATCTGCAGTTGGATCTTGGTAGCTCTCTTTCAGCACTTTGGATATACCCATGACGCAGCGATCACCACCACTGTGATAGAATAGCACCAAATCACCCTCCCGCATATCCGTCAGGTTATTTCTCGCTTGGTAATTTCTCACACCGTCCCATACATCCCTTTGCATTTTTTCAAAATCGTCCCATGAATATTTATGAGGCTCAGACTTTACTAACCAATAGTTCATTTTTATCTATTTTAAAGTTTTATCATATTTTAAAATCATTTAGTCTTTTAAAAGGTTTCTTCCTAGATTCCTTTAATTCAAATTGATTGAACGTTATATTAGATTTCAAATTAGGCTTTTTTTCTGAGATAAGAAAAGAAAATTAGCTCGCTAAAAAAAAGAATTTAGTCGAAATTTTTAAACCGTAAATAAAATACCATTGGACAATAAAGATATCATAAAAATTATAAAGAAAACTGCAGAATTGATGGAGCTGCATGAAGAAAATGTCTTCAAAATCAGGAGTTTTCAGAATGCTATATTTAAGCTAGAAAGATTAGAACAACCGCTTACTCATTTGAGCGCGGAAGAATTAGTGAAAATCGATGGTATCGGCAAATCTTTGGCACTAGTTATTGCTCAAATCATCGAAAGTGGCAGCCACCCTGCATTGGATAATCTACTGGAACAAACACCACAAGGTGTGTTAGACATGCTCACTATCAAAGGTGTTGGCCCTAAGAAGATACGATTGCTTTGGAAAGAATTGGCATTGGAAAATTTGGACGACTTGCTACAAGCCTGTGAGGATAACAAAGTAGATAAAGTGAAGGGTTTTGGAGAAAAAACACAGGAAAATATTAAAGAAGCTATCTTGTTCAAAGCATCCGTAAGTGGGCAGTTGCACTATGCCGAAGCAGAAGCATTGGTAATTGAAATAGACAAAGTATTGAAAGATGCTGGCGTATTAAAATGGAGCAGCACTGGTGATTTTAAAATGAAGCGGGAGGTAATTTCTCAGCTCAATTGGCTCATTGCAGATATGGATACAAATACCATTGAACAAAGATTTTCCTCTGAGGAGATCATCGATTGGGATATGCAAAAAAGCGGACCGCTCACATTGCGTGGCAAATTTCGCTCAAATCCCATTTCTGTAGAATTCAGATTTTGTGACCAAGCCGAATTTGGAAGCTTACTTTTGACTAAATCTGCTTCATCGCAACACCTCAGTATGTTGAATGAAGAAAACAAAACTCTCCTAGAGATTGCCATAAAAGAGCCTTTCGCTTCAGAAGAAGCAATATATGAAAAGGCAAATTGGCCTTTTATTGTACCCGAAATGCGGGAGGGATTGGCGGAATTAGAATTTCTCAAAAATGGTAAAGCTCCCAACTTATTGGAGATTAGCGACCTAAAAGGAATCTTACACAACCATAGCACCTATAGTGATGGCAAGCATAGCCTAAGGGAAATGGCCATCTATTGCAAAGAGCTTGACTTTGAGTATTTGGGCATCAGTGATCATAGCCGATCTGCATTCTATGCACAGGGACTTGAGGAAGAGGCAATCCTCAAACAGCAAAAAGAAATCGACGAACTGAACGAGGAATTAAAACCCTTCAAAATTTTTAAAGGAATTGAGTCTGATATCCTAAACGACGGTTCCTTAGACTATTCTGCTAAAGTCCTTGCAAGTTTTGATTTCATAGTGGCCTCCATTCACAGCAATTTGAATATGGATTCAAAAAAAGCCACCGAGCGATTGATTAAGGCAATTGCCAATCCATACACAACCATGCTAGGCCACCCAACCGGTCGATTACTGTAGCGCCGCGAAGGCTATCCCATCGACCACAAAGCTGTAATCGATGCCTGTGCATATTATGGAGTCATTATCGAAATCAACGCCAACCCTTGGCGACTCGATTTAGATTGGCGCTGGGTACACTATGCCATGGAAAAAAATGTGATGCTCAGCATTAATCCCGATGCACACGAAAAAGCTGGCTATGAGGATATGAAATATGGAGTGTATGTTGGCCGAAAAGGTGGGCTCACCAAAGAAATGACCTTCAATACCAAATCTTTAAAAGAAGTTGCCGACCACTTTGAAAACCGACTGAAAAAAGCGAACAAATAATTTATGAAAATATTGATCCTACGTTTTTCTTCAATTGGAGATATTGTACTTACTACGCCAGTCATTCGCACGCTCAAAACGCAGCTTGACAATGCCGAAATTCACTTTGCTACCAAAAAAAGCTATTTCAGTATTTTGGAAGCTAATCCATATCTATCCAAAATTCATCTGCTGGAAAGCAGCACCAGTGATTTAATCAAAGAGCTTAAAAAAGAGAAGTTCGACTTCATAATAGACCTTCACAATAATTTACGAACTCGACAGGTTAAGCTTGCTTTAGGAGTGAAATCCAAAAGCTTTAAAAAGTTAAATGTAGAGAAATGGCTTAAGGTGCAATTGAAAGTTGATCGCCTACCGAATGTCCATATCGTAGATAGATACATGGAGACAGTAAAAGAGCTAGGCGTGAAAATGGATGCCTTAGGCTTAGATTATTTCATTCCACATAAAGATGAAGTGGAAAATAATTGGCTTCCAGAGGCATTTCAACAAGAATATGTAGTCTATGCGATTGGCGGGAAGCACGCCACCAAAAAGCTCCCACTAGGCAGAATGATTGAGCTATGTGATAAAATTAATAAGCCGATCATTCTGATTGGTGGAGATGAAGATAAAGAAACGGCCATCGAAATTGCTAAGTTTTTTGAAAGGCGGGAGGAAAATCAAGGCTATGAGCCCAAACTCAACGAAATGAACAAAAAGGCGTTAATTTTTGACACCTGTGGAAAATTATCGGTCAACCAGTCTGCAAGTGTAATTAAAGGTGCAAATTATGTGTTTACCCATGACACTGGAATGATGCATATTGCTGCGGCTTTCCAAAAAAAACTTTTTACCATTTGGGGCAACACAATTCCTTCGTTTGGAATGTATCCTTATCGAACTAAATTCGTTATACTTGAAAAGCAAGGTTTAGGATGTAGACCTTGCTCCAAAATTGGATTCGAAAAATGCCCAAAAAGTCATTTTGATTGTATGAACAAAATTGTATTTGACTTCTGGCTCCCGTAAATTTTTTCAACTTAGGGGGGAATTCCAACCTTTTGGATCCAAAATTGTCTTGTATGAGGTAATTATTTAAAATATAAATAGAATTCCTGCACCCCCGTCTTTTTCATGGTTAAGGTTTGTTGGATGATGATTTCCGAGGTAAGTAGAGGTACTAAGGAATTTCAGTTGGGGTGCAGGTTTATTTTTAATAGGGTCAATAGCATTGAAATTCAATAAACATTTAGGGACATCCCTCTCTTGCATTTTTATTATATTCTCCCTTTTGGTGGCATGCAACGACATCACAGACGAAGCCTCACCAGGCATTGTCCTTGCCAGCGATTTTTCCGAAGGACCAAAAGATTGGTCTCCTTTCTTCACAAATATCCCAAGCAATGCCGTTGAAGAATACCAACTACAAATTAATATTACACCGCTTCCTGAAAGCACCGGACAATCCCGCAATAGCTTATATGTTTCTGGAAGTAATAAAGGATCAGAATTATTTTTTTTCCTCAAAAAAGATGTAACTAACTTGCCTCCAAATATGCTCTATCGGTTAAGGTTTAGAATAGATATAGCTACCAATATTTCTGCAAGGACGAACCCGGCGAACCAAGCGGATGCGACCATAAGTGGCCTCAATATGCTTGCAGGAGGATTAAGTTTTGAACCCAATATAAAGGGCAATTCTCCCATCACTGGGTTACTAGAGCCCAACTTCAATAACAGGTTCCCAGCAAAAGTGGGTGAAAGCAATTCCAATATTATCAATCTTGGCCCGCTAAGACACATGCAAGAGAATGGTGTATTCCATCTTACCCAACTAGAAAACATCAACTTTCCATTTTTGATCCGCACCAATAATGCAGGCACCCTGTGGCTGCTAATCGGGTTCCACACTGATAAACCTGAAGATTTCGAAATTTACTTCCGCTCGGTTAGGGTACTTTTCACGGAGTTGTAAGTTTAGACTTACCTTTTAATTAAGGTTCCACTTTTAAGCGAATAAGACCCGTAAGGTTTCGGAAACCTTACGGGTCATTGCATTTATGTACTAGCGCACTTTTGCAAAACGTGCTCTTTTACTATTAGGATTTGTAATCAGAAGGTTGATAAAAACAAAAACGAAGGATATTTTTGGCTAATTGCCTTGATTACTTACAAAAAATAGATCTGAACGCTTTACAGAAGCGTGGCAGAGGGAGATTGAGTTTAAAGACAGTAATAATAAAGCTCAATAAATGTTGGAGAGGTGCTTGAAAAACATTCGCAATGAGTTACAACGGTTTGTGTATGAAAAATAGGCGATTGCAAAGCACTGAACTTTCGGTTAAACACAAAGTTTAATTTGAACCACAAGCCTTGATTTTACTACTATCTCGGCCAATATTTTACCAATTTTTATCAGCAGACAATCCTATCAGTTCATAATTAGTACTTCTACCTCCTGCTGCTTCCCTTTGTAATATTCCTTTTTCAATTAGGTCATTAATGTCTCGAACAGCCGAATCTTTAGAACATTTTGCAATTTTTGCCCATTTTGAAGAGGTCAATTTCCCGTCAAATCCATCGGTCAACTTATTCAATAATTTTTTCTGTCGGCCATTTATCACAGTATTAATGTGTTTTTGCCAAAAACCTGCTTTAAATAACACTTTTGTTAAAACAGTATCTGTTGATTTAAGGGCATTAATCAAGCAACTTAAAAACCATGCAATCCAATTTGTTATATCTAAATTGCCTTTTTGCGTTTTTTCCAGTAGGTCATAATACTGCTTTCTATCTATTCTAATCTGTGCCGACATACTATAAAATCGTTGATTACTTTTATCTGATTGCGCCAGAAGCACATCCGTTAAAGCTCTTGCTATCCTACCGTTTCCATCGTCAAAAGGGTGAATGGTCACAAACCATAAATGTGCTATCGCTGCCTTAAGTACTAAATCTATCGAGGCGTTACTATTAAACCAATCTAAAAATCGAGTCATTTCTTTTTCTAGCAGTCCTGAATCGGGTGCTTGATAATGTACTTTCTCTTTTCCCATTGCTCCCGATACTACTTGCATCAGTCCTGTTGTGTCTTTTCTCCAATCAGCAACAGTAATTTTGTACATTCCACTTCTCCCTGTTGGAAAGAGGGCGGCATGCCAATCAAATAATCTCTCGGCTGCTAATGGTTTAAAGCAATTTTGTGTTGCATCAAGCATCATTTCTACAACGCCATCTACATTTCGATCGGATTCTACTGCACCAGCTATTTCCATTCCTAATCTACGAGCAATCGATGAACGAACCTGGTCAGGATTTAAAATTTCTCCTTCAATTTCTGAGGTTTTTATTACATCAAGTGTCAAGGTGTCAAGTAAAGCCTCATTTCTTAAATCAAAACCCAATGTCTCCATTTTTCCAATAAGTCGTCCTTGTAGGTTTCTTGCCTCACTTAATAGACTTAAGAATTCATTGCTATTCCAAGTAAACTCGGGCCAATTGTCTTGTTGATGTATAAAAGCTTTCATTCGATGCATATTATGCAACTAATGTACTCCTTATTCAACTCAAATCAAAATTATTCGATGCTAATATTGCATCAATTAGCAAGATTATTCGTTGCACAGTTGTTCACTTTGCTTGATGGTAACGGGATTCAGCTATAATTAGGCAGGGATTTTGACCACTGAACTTCCTATGAATAACTGAATTCAAATTTACCACTTTCCTTTCCTAAGAAGCACGAAACCTCTGCTTGCGTATAGGTGATCTTATGCCTACGCCCCTTTTCTTTAGTCTGCATGCTTAATTGATAATTCTTCTTCAAATCCAAAAATTGTCAATGCTCGTTTGATTCTGTCGAACTTACCCATATTGTCAATATTTACTTCAATAAAATAGGTTTTACTTATAGGAACTGCATGTCTTAGTCCGTTTGTTTCTGGAGTCTTTGTTAGACTAATTCGGTCGCCAATATCTGCTGCGAAAAAAGTTTCAGGCTGTAAGTCAAATAACTGCTTAAACACTTCTATATATAGCTTTGCTACTTGTGTGACTTCAAGTTTCTGATTAAAGAAAATTGAAGTCTAAATATATCTATCAATTTCAAAAATCTAATCTTTACTTTGTTGCTGCATCAACCATCAGCAATGCCCAACTCAGTATTCCATTTCAAGCAATTCAGTATTCACCAAGGTGATACGGCTATGAAGGTAACTACCGACGCATGTATTTTTGGAGCCATATTGAGTAAGCATGCAGCCAAAGGAGTGAATGGGTTGGATATTGGTGCAGGTACTGGACTATTGACTTTGATGGCGGCTCAATGCGGCATTCTGCCAATCACTAGTTTAGAAATCGAGAGAAATGCCTACAAGCAAGCGAAAGAAAATATTGCAGCTAGTAATTGGACTGACGATATATCACTCTTTCATAGAAGCTTGCAAGAATACGCTGGTACGAACCATGCGCTATTTGGGTTAATTTTCAGTAATCCGCCTTTTTATCCAAAACATCTAAAAAGCAAAAATCCTGCTGCCAATGCAGCGATGCACCAATCAACACTTGGGTTTGCAGAATTACTGATGGGTGTAAAAAAGCTTCTATTACCAGATGGTGAATTTTGGGTTTTACTTCCATATTCCCAAGCTATTGCATTTGAGCAATTAGCTGTAGGGCATGGGCTTTACCGAAATGCAGAATGGAAAATAAGAGAAAATGAAGACAAGCCTTGGATTAGGGTAGTCCAAAAATATGCTTTTAGCTCTCGTTTCAACCCACAAAAGAACGACTTTACTATTCGCAATGCAGACCGAAACTATAGTACAGAAATGAAAAACCTAATGGAGGATTTTTATGTTTAGATCAGGCTAATCCCGATCTATCTCAGTTTCGTGAAATTGGATCCCAAATTTACTTAGTTCATCTAATATCGGATTATATACTTCTTTGCTAATCGGCAAACGAACTCCAGTTAAATTTATTTTTCCATCCAATACCATCATGGCTGCGATGCCCAATGGCAAACCCACTGTGCGTGCCATCGCAGTTTGTTCTTGATTATCGCCAGTGTGTACCATGTGGGAGTGAATTTCCCGAATCCTCCCGCCATCCACAAACTCAAATTTGTGCCACATCACAATCATATCCTTGTCTTCATCCCTTAGTGCCCATCTTTTTTTCAAGATTTGCTCCAATATCTGTGCAGGTGATCCTTTGTCTAATCCCACCAAGGTATCGTCGAAGATTCCGACCCAGCGTAATTTGTACATTTCCGCACCATCCAATTCCAGATTGAGGTAATGGGCCAATTTAAGTTCCACCGAATCGTGCGGGTTGTAAGAAAGAAAGCTATTGATAAATTGACGATGCGTCATCAGACCTACATTTTCCATTTGGTAGCTGTCGTCTGTTACTCCTAGTTGCACAAAAATATCCCAAGCCTTACAAAAACCTACTTTACGAAAAGTCCCTCGATATATGGTATTTATATTTTCCAAACCATATACACTCCGATATTTGAGCGAATCTCTATTGGCATAGCCTTCAAAAAATCCATGACCGGGAATATGAACCACCTCAGTTCGGCGAAATACTTTGTGGTAGGGGATAAACTTATATAGGCCTTCTTGAATAAACTTCACAACGCCTTGGCCAGCCAAAACCACGTTGCGAGGGTTCCACGTAAACCGATACTCCCATGGATTGTCATCCGTATCGGACGATGCTAATAACCCACCCGTAAAACTTTCGAAAGTACGTAAATCATGCCCTTTTTCACGGATTTCATCGATTACCTTCATTGCAGACATGTGGTCAATTCCCGGATCCAATCCACATTCCATCAAAACTAAAACCTCCTTATCAATGGCCTTTTGGTGCAAATTTTTGATATCATCAGAAGCATAGGATGCCGTAATCAAATGCTTGCTCAATTCCACGCAAACTTCTGCCACTTTTATGTGCAAATGTGCCGGCACCATGGAAATCACCAAATCACTATCAGCTATATACTTGGCTAAGTTAGGCTGATCAAACAAATCAAATTGAAAAGCCTCAGCATGAGTATGCACCTTCACTTTTTGCTCAGCCAATTGTAAATCCACATCACCCACCCGCAATTTCCAATGACGCATTTCGCATTGCTGCACCAAGTAATCTATCAAAATGGTGGAAGATCGGCCTGCTCCCAATACTAATATCTGCTTCATAGCTTAGAATTTGTTAGCAAATTAAATGGGCTTTTTGTGGCTTCCAAAACCTTTCACCTATAAATTATGTATATTAATTCTCAGTTTACGAAAACTTATGAGCGAAATAAAGAGACTTGAGATTGAAATCATTCACTACCAATCGGTTGAAGAACTTCCGGAAATATTTGCCACGTTACTTTTAGAAGCTCGCCATGCGGCTTCGCATTCTTATTCTCCTTATTCTCATTTCGAAGTCGGTGCTGCTGTGCTCTTACAAAACAATGTAATTATCCTAGGCAGCAATCAAGAAAATTCCTCGTATCCGACAGGCTTGTGTGCTGAGCGGGTGGCCTTATTTGCCGCCGCCACTCAGCATCCGGGCGTTAAGGTCACCGCTATTGCTGTAACTGCGCGCAAAGCTGGAAACAAACATTTTGAGGAAGTAACTCCATGCGGTGGTTGCCGCCAAGTGATGAGCGAATATGAGGATTTGCACGGCAAGGATATTACTATTGTAATGGAAGCAGGAAAGGGATCTGTGAATGTAGTAAAAAATGCAGCTAGCTTACTCCCTTTCCGTTTTAGCCATGCCAATTTGAAATAATGCAAAAGGATATTTTAGTAAATTTTAGGGCAAGATATTTCCAGTCTAATGAGCCAAGCGAGCATATCAAAGAGGTCTATTTTGTGTGCCATGGTCATGGAATGCTGGCATATTATTTTCTGAAAAAATTTGAAGTATTATTTGACGAGGAAACCCTGATTGTAGCTCCGGAGGGCTTATCCAGATATTATCTTGATGGATTTAGCGGGAGGGTTGGTGCCTCTTGGATGACCAAAGAGGAACGACTGACTGACATCCACAACTACGTAACCTATCTCGATACGGTCTACCATGAAATAATATGCCATTGCCCAAATGCACGGATTAGCTTGCTCGGATTCAGCCAAGGAAGTGCTACAGCCAGTAGATGGCTGATGCATGGCAAAAATCATTTCGACAGATTGATATTATGGGCGGGCATATTTCCTCCTGATTTGCCATTTGAGCTTAGTGAGCACAAATTAAGAAAGACAGAAGTTAGATTCGTTTACGGCAAAAATGATCCATATCTCAGCGAGCAAACCATGAAGGAGCTAAGAGATATTGCCGCTAAACTAGGAGTAAAACTCCATGAAATGATTTTTGATGGAGCCCACGAAATTGATCGAGATACCCTCCTGAAATTAAAATATTAAGGAATTTCTGCCTTTTTTTTACTTCTTATTGATCATGGTAGAAGCTGCCTGATCGCTGGACAATAGCAGCATATCTGCTACATTGACATGGGCAGGCCTAGTGGCCATATAGCAAATGGCATCTGCCACATCCTCCGCTGTAAGTGGCTGGTAGCCTGTATATATTGAAGCTGCACGTGCCTCATCTCCTTTGAATCGAACCAAGCCAAATTCCGTCTCCACCATCCCTGGGCACACCTGACTTACTCGAATGCCTTTATCGTATAAGTCACGGCGCATACCAGCAGTTAGTGCATCAACTGCAAACTTACTTGCACAATACACATTGCCATTTGGGTACACTTCCTTTCCGGCAATAGAACCCACATTAATAATCTGACCTACACCACGGGATATCATGCCTTGCATCACTGCCTTTGATACATATAACAAGCCTTTCACATTGATATCGATCATCGCATCCCAATCCTCCAAGTCACCATCCTGAATGGGTGCCAAGCCATGAGCATTGCCAGCATTATTTATTAGCAAGTCTATTTTGCTCCAATTACTAGGCAATAAGGCGATTTCCCTCGCTACTGATTGCTTATCACGCACGTCAAAACTTAGTGAATAAACTTCACATTTTCCGTTCAATTCATCCTTTAAGGCAGCGAGCCTATCATTTCTTCGACCACAAGCAATGATATCGAAACCATTTTCACCTAATAGTAAGGCGGTTGCTTTTCCGATGCCAGAAGTAGCACCAGTTACAAGGGCAATTTTTTGGTTCATTAGTGAAAATTCAGATAAAGAGTTACACTATTGTAAGTTACGCGATCAAGTCCGCGTGTCAAGATATTATCACGACTTGCTAGCAAATTGGATAACCCGTATGAAAACCGTAATTCAGGTGAAAACTTGAAAAAGGAGAAGTATATCTCCGACCCAAAGCCAATATCAATAGCCAAATCAGATCTAATTAATTCTACACGATCTTGGGTGGAGTCTTCGTCTTTCCGTCTCCCTCCTTCGAGCACAGGTTTGATACCTCCAATAAGATACATCCGATGGTTGCCATGGCGAGAAGATTTCCATTTCAACAGCAAGGGAAATTCTATGCGGGTACCTTCAATCAATTCTTCTCGTACACTTCCTTCATTGCCTTGGGAGCCTGCAAAATGATAATTGAGCCTAGTTTCGTAAAAAACGAAATTTGGATGAAGCCGTATGTCCCAATATTCACTCAAACGAGCATTAATAAGAAACCCTATGGAAAAGCCAGGAGATGCTTGCGGGAGGATAGCCGATAAATTTGGGATACTATCGAAATCGTTGTTATAGATAATATTATTGAAACTGGAATGAACAGCTAAAGAAAATCCGTAGTGGTATTTTTGCTTATCGTAGCCAGGCAGATTTTCTTGAACCCATTTTTTCTTTTGAGCCGTAGCAGAAAAGCCGACCATGAAAAAGATAAAAAATAAGCCATAAATTATTTTATGCCTGTGTAAATAGAGCTTATCCCAAGAGTTAAAGGCGTGCATTCAGTGTTTTTGTATCCAATATTATCAAGTATATCTGTGAAGTTCTTCCCATCAGGAAAATCTTTTACAGATTCCGGTAAATATGTATAGGCTGAATTATCCTTTGAAATAATTTTCCCTATACCCGGCAATATATTTTTAAAGTAAAAATTATAAATCTGCTTGAACGGAAAGGCTTTTGGTTTAGAAAACTCAAGGATGACCACCTTGCCTCCAGGCTTCAGTACGCGATGCATTCCTTCCAAGCCTTTTCTTAGATTCTCAAAGTTCCTTACTCCAAATGAAACGATTACAGCATCAAACATATTGTCATCGAATTGCAAGTCTTCAGAATCGCCTGTTTGTAATTGAATCTTTTCGGTAAGTCCTTTTTGAATAATTTTCTTCTTTCCCATATCCAGCATTCCTTCGGAGATATCTACCCCAATAATCTTATCGGGATTAAGCACAAGTGCTTCCAAAGCAAAATCACCTGTGCCCGTGGCTACATCAAGAATCATTTTAGGCTGTAATTCCTTTAATTGCTTAATGGCCTTTTTCCTCCAGCGGATATCGATGCCTAAGCTCAACACATGATTGAGTAAATCATATTTTGGGCTGATGCTATCAAACATATCCGCAACTTGCTTTTTCTTCCCTTCGTCCCTGTCTTTGTATGGTACTACTGTCATGATTTCAATTTCTGGTGCAATATTAATGAATAACTCGCCTACCTCCCGCTTAGTTAGAGAAAAATGAAAAGAGATGAAAAAAAATTCAGATAATTGGAACGGTGATATTGGAAGCAAGCTGTTCCCTGAGCTTTTCAAGAAAATAAAATGCTGAAAAAATAGCCTGTTGCCCATTTCCTTTCCGATTTGTAAGGAATATCATGATTATAGATTTTTTACTTGAGGGATATGATATAATTTTGTCGTCCTATGGCAAAAGAAAGGATTGTTTCTGCGGAGTTTGTGATGAGTAATACGGATCCGGCTAAGTGCCCTGAGCCCAATATGCCCGAATATGCTTTTATTGGTAGATCAAATGTGGGCAAAAGCTCGCTTATCAATATGCTAGTGGGTCGCAAAGCTATGGCCAAGACATCTGGCACACCTGGCAAGACTCAGCTCATTAATCATTTTGTGATTAATGACTCTTGGTATATTGTCGATTTGCCTGGATATGGATACGCTAAGACAAGCCGCACAAATAGAAGTAGTTGGGAGAAAATGATTAAAAGTTACTTGGAATCTCGGCCAAACTTGGTTTATGTTTTTGTGCTTATTGATAGCCGTATTGATCCGCAAAAAAATGATATGGAGTTTATCAATTGGCTAGGCAAGCAAGGAATACCTATCTGTTTAGTTTTTACAAAAATTGATAAACAGAGTGTGAATAAATCGCAAATGTCCATCGCCAAGTTTAACAGAGAACTGAAACTCGCTTGGGATGCATTGCCTCAGGAATTTGCTTCTTCGGCTGAAACCAAACAAGGGCGGGATGAAATTTTAGATTTTATTGAATATTGGAACCAACAATTTACGCAAGAATAAATACATGGAATTTAACGAAATAGCCAGCATAACAGGCAAAGGTGGTCTGTTCAAAATTGTAAAAGGAGGAAGACAAGGTGTGATTCTTGAAAGTATGGACGATGTCAAGAAGCGAATTCTGGCCGGCCCAGCTACACAAGTTTCTTTACTAGAAGAGATTTCCATTTATACAGTTTCAGACGAAAACACTCCATTACTTGATGTGTTCAAAGCCATAAATAAGGAATTTGGCGATGATCCGGGCATCGAGCATGACGCAACACAGGCTGAACTAAGAGGGTTTATGAAGCACATTCTACCCGAGCATGATGAAGAGCGCGTGTACCCATCTAACATCAAGAAATTAGTTAACTGGTATCGGGTCATTGTAAAATTATGTCCAGAGGTATTGGAAGACCCCAATGAGCCAAGAGAAGAAGTGGATGCTCCAGAGCAATAAATGAACGAAAATACTAAACCTGAAGAATGGATTCGGCAAACTGCCGAGCTGACAATAAAACAGCTCGATCAGGAATTGCCGAATCCTTTTTTAGTTGATGAAGGAGATTGGGAAGTATTAAAAGCTTGGCTCAATCGAGTATTAAAACATAAGCTCGATTATGATATGCAAGGTTTATTGCAAGCCTTATATAGGATCGACCTAAAGGAAAGTAAAGTCAAAGAAATATTAACAATGGCTTCCCCAGATGATATTCCCAATCTGCTGACGGAAGAGATTTTGAAAAGGCAGTGGCAGAAGATATTAATCCGCCAAAAATATAGCTAAGAGATTATCCGTATCAATCTAATCCGCAGGCTTTTTTCACCATGTTAGGAGAACCCACAAAATAAGGAACTCTTTGGTGAAGCTTGGTAGGCACAATATCAAGAATTCTGTTTTTGCCATCCAAAGCCAATCCTCCCGCTTGTTCTACCAAAAATGCTAATGCATTGCATTCGTAGAGCAATCTAAGCTTTCCATTTGGGGCGTTTTCCGTAGCAGGATAAATAAAGATTCCTCCTTTGAATAAGTTTCTATGAAAATCAGCCACCAAGGATCCAATGTATCGGGCTGAATATTTTTGGTCTTTACAATATTTTATATAGCCGCTCACTTCGGGTGGGAAACTATTGGAAGAACCCTCATTGATGCTGTAAATTTTCCCATCTTTTGGTGTTTGAATATCGGGATGAGATAAAAAGTATTCGCCTAAAGAGCTCTCGTAAGTAAAGCCATTTACGCCCTTACCTGTACTGTAAACTAACATAGTGGATGAGCCATAAAGCACATAGCCAGCTGCAACTTGTGCGCTTCCAGCCTGAAGCAAATCTTCCATCTGCACAGGTCCTCCAATAGGGCTTACTCTTCGGTAAACGGAGAATATGGTTCCTATAGAAACATTCACATCAATATTGGTTGAGCCATCCAATGGATCCATTGCTACAATATATCGACCATTATATTTACCAGTATCTACTACACCTTCATCTTCTTCGGATATTATACCGCAAACTTCGCCTCCTTTGGTCAGGGCTCTTATGAATCGGATATTAGCGGCCACATCTAATTTCTGTTGATCTTCACCTTGCACATTTTGAGCGCCAAATCCTCCCAATATATCTACCAACCCAGCTCGATTTATTTCTCTATTCACCACCTTAGATGCCAATGCGATATCTCGCAAAAGTTGTGAAAGTTCACCGCTTGCAAATGGAAAGTCATCTTGATTGTTCTTAATAAATCTGTCTAGTGTTACGCCAATTGGCGAAGAAATAGGATTGGCTTCCATAATTGAGGGTCAAAACAAAATTTAGGTTCAGCGAAATTAAGGCAAAATTATAAGCTAAAAAAATTCGCTCCGCTTAATTGAAATTACTGGACTTAAAAGAATTTTATCCGCAAAAGACGCAAAGAGAAGAACGAAGAATTCGTATAGAAGAAAAAATACCACTTTGCGCTCTTTGTGTAAAACTTTGCACTCTTTGCGATTGGTAAAAAGTGATTTGATATGCAGTGAACACAAAGGGAAGAAATAAACTGTCCTGAAATCCTAATCTTCCTTTCAAATCCCGTTATTTACCACGTCGAAAAAAAGAAACTTATCAGGAAGGATTATTAATGATCGTATTCAAATTTGGTGGAGCATCGGTGAAAGATGCTGAAGGCATTCAAAATTTAGCTAAAATTTTAGCCCATTACTCAGACAAGAAGATTTTTTGTGTAGTGTCTGCCATGGGCAAAACGACCAATGCCCTAGAGCAAATTCTAACAAAAGTGTGGGCTAAAGAAAGTGCTTTTGAATTTATAGAGCATCTAAAAAACTATCATCTCCAAACCGCCATGGAATTGGAGCTTGATATTGATGTAATAATAGAGTTGAACGAAATTTTTGAACGCCTAGAACTCCAACTAAATAATATAGATCAAAAAGGTGATTACAATTTCTATTACGATCAAATAGTCTCCTATGGTGAATTACTTTCTACGACCATCGTACATCATTTTTTGGCGGAATCTGAACTCGAAAACTGGCTTGTTCATGCCAAAGATTTGATCCGTACGGACAATCGCTATGGTGATGCAGAAGTGAATTGGGAGTTGACACAGGCGAACCTACAAAAACTGTGTGAAGGGAAATTGACTGGTACGATCTTGACTCAGGGCTTTATCGGTGGCGATTCGGAAGGAAACTGCACCACCCTTGGGCGGGAGGGTTCTGATTTTAGTGCCGCTATTATTGCTCATTGTATCAATGCCGAATCTGTGAGTATCTGGAAAGATGTAGCTGGCGTACTCACAGCCGACCCTCGAATAATGCAGGAAACCCAAAAATTTGAGCAAATAAGCTATCAAGATGCTGCCGAGATGACTTACTATGGTGCGGTGGTGATTCACCCAAAAACGATCCTCCCGCTTTCTCAAAAAGGGATTCCGCTGTACGTGAAGCCATTTTTGCAACCCGAAGCTTCCGGAACCGTGATTTCCCATGAAAAAGGACAAGATTTGCCTACTTATATTTACAAATTCAATCAAACATTGATTTCATTTGCTACTCGCGATTCTTCTTTTATTCATGAAAAAAATCTAAGTGATATACTGAAGGAATTAAGCAATTGCCATATTCACGCTAATTTAATGCAAAATTCGGCTACTTCATTTTCTGTGATATTTGATTCTCGAAAAGTTGCATTTACCCAATTAACCAATGCATTACAAGAGCATTTTAGCATCAAATACAATCACGAGCTTACTTTACTTACCATCAAAAACTATCTGGAAGAAAATGTGGCTTTGGCCAAAATAAACAAGGATTTTTTGATTGAACAGAAGACAAGAAATACGTTTCAGCTATTATACAAATAGGTTTATACCATCATGAACAGACAAGAATTATTTGCGCAAATAAAGAAAAAAGGGACATTCCTCTGTGTTGGCTTAGACACGGATATCCAAAAAATTCCTCCGCATTTGTTGCGGGAGGAAGATCCCATATTTGCCTTCAATAAAGAAATAATTGATGCTACATCTGACTATTGCGTAGCCTACAAGCCGAATATTGCCTTTTATGAAAGTAGGGGTGTCAAAGGATGGGAGAGCCTACAAAAAACGCTGAACTACATACCTAAAGAGCATTTCACGATTGCCGATGCCAAACGTGGAGATATAGGGAATACCAGCAAGATGTACGCGCAGACCTTCTTCGAAACTTTTGAATTCGACTCCATCACCATTGCGCCATATATGGGGAGCGACTCCGTAGAGCCTTTTTTAAGTTTTCCAGATAAGTGGGTAATTCTTCTGGCCCTTACATCAAACCCAGGGAGTATGGATTTTCAAATGCTTGAGGATGAGAATGGGCTTCCATTGTATAAAAAAGTGTTGGAAACCAGCAAGAAATGGGGCAATGCAGATAATATGATGTATGTAGTGGGGGCGACAAGAGCGGCCTATTTGCAGGAGATTAGAAAAATTGTTCCTGATAATTTCTTGTTGATTCCTGGCGTAGGCGCGCAGGGTGGTTCCTTAGAAGAAGTGGCGAAATATGGAATGAACTATGAATGCGGTCTCTTGGTAAATTCGAGCAGGGCCATTATTTACAAATCCAATGAAGAAGACTTTGCCGAAAAGGCGCAAAATGAATCCAAGCTAATTCGCATGGAAATGAAGGAACTGCTGGATAAATATTTATAAAATGCGTATGTTTAGTTAATGAATCAGTAGAGTCTGGTATTCTATTTTCGTAACCTAAACAATGCATTGATGAAAGAGGAGTTCCTTCATTATATTTGGCGTTTTCAGAAGTTTGATCAAAACAGGCTACAAACTACTGATGGAAAGCAATTGGCTATATTTGACACCGGGCATTACAATACCGATGCAGGTCCAGATTTTAAGCAGGCAAAGCTTTCCATTGATGGCATTAAGTGGGCTGGAAACGTGGAAATTCATGTTCGAGCTTCAGATTGGCTCAAGCACAATCACCAGCATGATGAAGCCTATGAGTCGGTGATATTGCATGTGGTTTGGATTCAGGATCAAGTAATTAGGAATGCAAATGGCGAGGAAATTCCTACATTGGAGTTGCATGACCGGTCAGATACCGAATTAGAAAATCGGTATACCGCTCTCGTCCACAACCTCTACCCTATTCCTTGCAAAAACTATTTGCCGAGTATTCGGGAAATCACCAAATTGGATATGATGGAGCAAGCGCTCATCCATAGGCTTGAGTTAAAGGCGCAGGAAATTCTGGAAATACATAGAACCCAAAATAAGGATTGGCCACAGACTTGTCAGATTTGGCTATTTAGGCATTTTGGGTTTAAAGTGAATGCCGAACCATTCACTGAATTGGGCATACGAATACCTTGGAAACTATTTGCATGGCATCAGCAAAATTGCTATCAGATTGAAGCATTGCTATTTGGGATGGCTGGCTTGCTCCAAAGTACCTCCATTGAGCATGAATATTATCAATCCCTTAAAAAAGAATTTGCCTTTTTGGCTAGAAAAAATAGGCTGGAAGATAAAAGCCTCCAAGCCGAGCAATGGAAATTTCTCCGCTTAAGACCTGCCAATTTTCCTACCTTACGTATGGCACAGTTAGCCGCTTTTATGGCATCCAATCCACATCCTTACACGCTACTTGAGTCATTTCCAAATGTGAAAAACCTAGACAATGCATTCAAAAATGAGCTTTCACCATTTTGGAAAACCCATTATCATTTCGGAAAAACAGGTAAAGGAATTCCAAAATATATGGGTAGCAATAGTCGTGAGCTATTAATTATCAATGTAGCCGCTCCACTTATGTTTGCTATTGGGCTAGAAAAGGAAAATCAGCGATATTTTGATACTGCTCTTGAGTGGTTGGAGGCTTTAGCTCCTGAAAAAAACAGAATCACCAAAAACTGGGAGGAATTAGGGTTGCCAAATAAAACGGCATTTGATTCTCAAGCATTAATTGGGCTATACCGGCACTTTTGCGAATCAAAGCAATGCCTCAAATGTAAAATTGGAAATGAAGCCTTACAGTCTTAGTGGATGAATCATTTTCTATTTCGCTTCGACGAGTCTATAACGTACAGCCTGACAAAGTCTGAAATTTTAGCTAATTTTGCATCCTAAATTTAGAGATGATGATAAATCCCGTAATAATATTTGGTGCAAAAGGATTAGCAAAAGCAGCTTATGACATCTATAGAAGTAATGGCATAGAAATTTTTGCATTTCTTGACGAAAATGAAGAATTACATAATCAGCAAATTGGTGAAGCAAGCGTTCTGGGAAGTCCAGATGATGATGGCTTTTTGAAATACATCGGTAAAAAATGCGATGCATTTGTCGCTATTGAAGACCCAAAATACCGCGCAACTACCATCAAAATGCTGCTGGAAAGACGTAAAGTAATGCCTGCGAATGCGCTACACAAAAACATAAGCATCCCCGAAAATCTGGAGATTGGTCATGGTAATTTTGTGAATGCAGGAGTAGTATTGGGAGAAGGAGCAAAATTAGGAAATCATATTATCATAAATTCAGGTTGCACGATCGATTATGATTGCAGCATTGGTGATTATGTGCAACTAGGTGCAGGTACAGTGATTGGCGCTGGAGCTTGCATTGAGGGAAATGTATTAATCGGTACAGGGTCAATAATTCTGCCGGGAGTTACGGTTGGTAAAGGAGCGCAAGTAGGCCCAGGATCAGTGGTAATCTCTAATGTAAAAGCTAAAGAAGTTGTCTATGGCAACCCAGCAAAAGTAGTTTAATATACTAAAACCAATTTTCACTAAAAACACCTTGTCTGAAACAAGGAGGTCTATTATGGAAAAATATCAAGTATTGCTGTATTATCATTATACCCCAATAGAGGATGTAGATGAATTCAGAGAGCAGCATCATTTATTATGCTTGCAACTTGGCTTGAGTGGCCGCATTATTATTGCTCCTGAAGGCTTGAATGGAACCGTGTCTGGCACACATGAAGCTTGCCAAAAATATATGGATGCTGTGAAATTGGATCCTCGATTCCGAGGAATTGATTTCAAGAGTGACGAATCAAATATGCCAGCATTTAGGAAATTGAATGTACGGGTGAAAGCAGAAATTGTCCATTCAAGTCTGAGGCATCTCAAGCCATTTGAAAAAACGGGAGTGCATCTAAGTCCGCAAGATTTCAAATCGCTTAAGGACCAAGAAGATGTGGTGATTTTAGATGTGCGTTCCAACTACGAACATAATATCGGGCGTTTCAAAAATGCGATTACTTTTGATATCGAAAACTTTCGTGATTTCCCTGAAAAGCTCAATGAAATTGACCATTTGAAAGGAAAGAAAATTGTGACTTACTGCACAGGTGGAATTAAATGTGAGAAAGCAAGTGCTTACCTGCTTGAGCAAGGATTCGAAAATGTGTACCAATTACACGGAGGCATCATCAAGTATGGTATTGAAACCGATGGAGAGGATTTCGAAGGCAAATGTTATGTTTTCGATAATCGGCTAACGGTAGATATAAACAAGAAAAATCCAACGGTAATTTCGAGATGTTTTATTTGTGACACCGAAGGCGAGAGAATGGTAAATTGTGCCAATCCTAAATGCAATGCGCATGTGGCCATTTGCGAAAAATGCGGGTGGGAGATGAATGGTGCTTGCTCTAACGAGTGCAAGGATCATCCCGAAATACGCGCCTATGATGGCACCGGCTATTATGCCAAACAAAGCAATGGATACAATCCTTATCACCACGTTCTTAGACCTAAAAAAAACGAGGCTTAAAACATCATGCACCAAACCTCCCGCATTTCCGAAGCTGATTTAATTATCAATCCAGATGGTTCTGTTTATCATTTGAATATCCATCCAGAGCAATTATGTAATAGAATTATTGCTGTGGGCGACCCAGATCGCGTGGGTGAAGTCAGTAAATATTTTGATGTTATTGATTACAAAATTGCCAAAAGAGAATTTGTGACGCACATTGGTAAATTGGCTGGTGAAAACATACTGGCAATCAGTTCGGGAATTGGCACAGACAATATCGACATTATGCTTACTGAGTTGGATGCCTTGGCCAATATCGATTTCGTAAAGCGGGAGGTAAAAGAGAACCACCGCACCCTCCAACTTATCAGAATTGGAACCTCTGGAAGTATGCAAGCCGATATACCTGAGGGCTCGGCATTACTCAGCAATTACGGACTTGGTTTGGATACATTGATGAGTTTTTATGATCTTACCCAAGGTTCATTCGAAAAGGAGATTTGTGAAGAAGTAAAGCATATTGCTCAACTAACTTTTAGCCCTTATTGTGTTCAAGGTTCTACTTTGCTTCAACAACAAATTGGTCAAGGTATGGTATTGGGCAATACGGTAACTTGCCCTGGATTTTATGGCCCACAAGGTAGAAAGGTGAGATTACAGCCAAAAAACGCACAATTATTAGATCAACTTGCTACATTTCAGAAGGGTGATTTTAGGCTTACAAACTTCGAAATGGAAACTGCCGGCTATTATGGGATGGGAGCATTACTCGGTCATGAAATATTAAGTGTAAATGCCATCATAGCAAACAGGATTACGCAGAAATTTGCCTCCAATAGCCACGAAATTGTCGATGATTTGATTCAAAAGGTGCTAGAAAGATTCTAAATTAAAAAGAGCCTGAAAAAAATCAGGCCCTTTTTATCTACATTTTCAATCTCATCAATTGCCATTTGGCTTTGAGCATGCCCCAAGCTAGGCTGGGGCTCATTCTTTTTTTCCTCTCATGGCTTCAAGCATATCCCACATTTCAGGGGTAATCATTTCCAGATTATTAAATTCACCTGCTCCCATCAGCCATTCTCCTCCATCTATGGTTACCACTTCACCATTTACATAGGCAGAAAAATCACTCACCAAATAGGCTGCCAAATTTGCTAACTCTTGATGCTCACCTACCCTACCAACAGGCACTCTTTTGGCTGGATCAAACTTTTTTACCAATTCGCCAGGTAAGAGTCTACTCCATGCACCTTCGGTTGGAAATGGCCCTGGAGCAATTGCGTTGCTTCGGATTCCGTATTTGGCCCATTCTACAGCCAAGCTCCTTGTGATGGCTAATACACCCGCTTTAGAAGCCGCAGAAGGCACTACATATCCTGAGCCCGTCCAGGCATAGGTAGTCACTATGTTTAGGAATGTTCCTTTAGTTTTACTATCAATCCAATGCTTCCCAGCAGCTAGGGTAAAGTAATATGTTCCTTTCAACACAATGTCAACGATGGTATCAAATGCGCGATGGCTCAAGCGCTCGGTTGGGCTTATAAAATTACCCGCCGCATTATTTACCACTGCATCTAATTTACCATACGCTTTAACTGTTTCGGAAATAACATTCTCTACTTGCTCGTATTCCCGTACATCGCACTTAATTGGCAACACCCTCCCGCCAGTTTCCTTTGCAAGCTCTGTTGCGGTGGCTTGGAGCACTTCCATCTTTCGGCTACAGATTACGACGTCGGCACCAAGTTCTAAAAAGTACTTCACCATCGCTTTCCCTAAACCTGTTCCTCCTCCTGTTACTAAAATCACTTTACCTTTTAAGGCATTGTCTCTTAACATTCCTTCTGCTTTTACCATTGCTTTCTCGTTTTATATGAGTTCATAGTATATCTGATTTATTTTAAAACATTGGCTTCAATTCAAATCAGATCCTACTTTTTTATTTCACTAAAAATAGAAAAAATCTTTAGGTATTAAAGCCTAAAAACAAAAAAAAATCTACCTAATGCAGACCTGGCGATTGTAGCAACTCGTTTTTAGCAAGTTTTCCATATTTAAAGAAAATCAAACGTATCCTAATTAATTTCAGTTACTTATAGATAAATTTTATTGAATAATTTATAATTAAAAAAGAATTATTCAAATAAATTCTTGTTTGACAGACATTGGCAGTTTAGGAATTAGTCGGAGATTAAAAAGTTTCATATGCGCGAAGAGATGATTTTTTTGATTATTGAAATTAAAAGAGCCAGAATTATAAACCCTCGAAATAAATTACACAAAATTGGTAATTTACGCTACTAGCAGAAACATCAAACTACAGCAATAAACTGATTTAGCCTTGCTATGAAAGCCAATGCTTTTGTGCCGGGCAATAATATTTCTAATCAAAACATTCAAATTCCCAAATATTCTGGTACGTACCCTCGAAAGCAGCGAGCGGTTCGATCTTGATTAATTATGAGGTACCTTTAGCCAAGGGAATTTTAGACCGTATAATAAGAGGATGAACGCAACAAGCCTACATGAAATAAAGAGAGAATTAAGCCATTTGGATAAAGAAGTATTGCTAAGCTTGGTATTACGATTGGCTCGTTATAAAAAGGAAAATAAGGAATTATTAAGCTATTTGCTTTTTGAAGTTCATAATGAACATGGTTTCGTGCAATCAATAAAAGATGAACTTGATAGTCAAATGCAAGAAATATCAAAATCGAATCTGTATTTGACCAAAAAGGCCTTACGTAAAGTGATTCGATTTGTGGATCGGTTTATTAAATACTCTGGTAATAGAGAAAGTGAAGCCGAAATACGCATTCATTTTTGCAAAAACATGCAAGCAATGGGCCTACACAATAGCCGATTGAAGGTAATTGAAAATATGTATGACGGTCAGATAAAAAAGATTACCTCCTCAGTGAATAAATTGGATGAGGATTTACAATTCGATTTTGGCCTTGAAATAAAAGAATTAAAAGGCAGATGACAATAGAATAAAATAATAGTACCATGAAAGACATCCAAAACGCAGAGGACATAGAATTACTAATCAATGAGTTTTATAAGCAAGTAATCCATGACCCTAGCATTGGTTATTTTTTCACTGAGGTAGTTGTACTTTCATGGGAGAAACATATTCCCATCATGAATGCCTTTTGGAACTCTGTACTGTTGGGGAGTAATACTTACAAGGGCAATCCTATGGAAAAACATATTGATTTGGATGAGAAAAGCCGATTAGAACCTGCGCATTTTGCAGTTTGGCTAAAATCATGGGAGGAAACAATTTTCACACACTTTTCTGGTTCTAAAGCCGATGAAGCATTGATGAGAGCCAAAAATATAGCGCTACTGATGCAGCATAAAATTGAGAAGAGTAGAAGATAATTCTAAAACATTATTGAAAACAAAGTCTTATAAGTAATAAAGTTAAACTGACCTTTTTCACAGATAGTTTTGTTCTCGCAGAAGAATATAGACAATCAATAAAATTCTGGCGAAAAAAGAAAATTTGCTTTTCTATATTTGTACAACTTAATCGATTCGGTAAAATTGATTGGGCTTTTATTTAATTTAATTTTATTGAATGATCACACCAAAATTTTTGGCTTCAAATGGCACGTCATTTCATGCCGATTTGAAAAAAAGAATCAACAATTATTTTGTTGAAATTAACGTAAAACCTAAAGGAAACATTAAGCTCTATACAAAGGCAATTATTCTAGTTGTCAGCCTTGTTGCAGTTTATACCCATTTGGTATTCTTTACTCCTCCATTTGCTATCGCTTTATTAGAATGCATCTTGCTAGGTGTTATCGTAGCAGGGATAGGTTTTAATATTATGCACGACGGCGCACATGGAAGTTTTAGCTCTCGTAAATGGGTCAATAACTTAGCTGGCCTATCGCTCAATTTTGTGGGCGCAAACGTGTTTATGTGGAAAACAAAACACAATGTAGTACACCATACTTACACCAATATTGACGAGGTAGATGATGATTTAAACGCGAGACCGTTCTTGAGACTGTGCGAGAATCAAAAACATTACAAAATTCACCGCTTTCAGCATTATTATTTTCTTGCGACATATTCCTTATTGTACTTGTACTGGGTGTTTTTTACCGACTATAAAAAATATTTCACAGGTAAGGTTGGCGACATTCCCATCAAGAAGATGACATTTTTCGATCATATTTCCTTCTGGGGATTTAAGGCCTTTTTTATGTTGACCTTTGTGCTTACGCCAATTTATTTTGTTGGCTTCGTTCCGTGGTTAGTAGGTTTCTTAATTTTTGGCTTGTTCACTGGTGTTCTTATCAGTATAGTATTCCAATTGGCTCATTCAGTAGAAGAAGCGAGTTTTCCGGTACCAGATGAAGCTCGTAAAATGGAAGATGAATGGGCCATTCACCAATTGAAAACTACGGCAAATTTCGCAACCAAAAACAAAATTGTTTCTTGGTTTACTGGCGGCCTGAATTTCCAAATTGAACATCATTTGTTTCCAAATATTTCGCATATTCACTACCCACAAATCAGCAAGATCGTGAAAGAGACTTGTAGAGATTACAATATCCCTTACATCGAATTCCCAAAGGTAAGAACAGCTGTAGCTTCACATTTTCATCATTTACGTCAGTTAGGAGTGGGATAAATTTACCTCCCGCTTTTAACAAAGCTGACTTAACATTAAATAAAAAAAACTCTCAACTTGAGAGTTTTTTTTATTCCACACCATTCTTTCTCCATTTGTAAAAAATCAATAAATACTCAACCCAAATTCTGTTACATTATCTGAGTAATCATTTACCCACCACGATTTTTAATTTATTTGCTAATGAAAAGTTTATCCATACTCGTCTTATTCACAACAATGGCAAGTATCCCTTTAAAAGCCCAAGATGTGGTGAAGATCGGCGGGCAAGTTTGGGCTACCAAAAATCTCGATATAAGCACTTTCAGAAATGGAGATATAATACCAGAAGCGAAAACGAAAGAAGAATGGGAACAAGCAAGCTTTAGCAGAAAGGCCGTTTGGTCTTATTATGAAAATGATCCAGCAAATGGTGAAAAATATGGTAAAATCTACAATTGGTATGCGGTAAATGATAAAAGAGGCTTGGCACCTGAGGGTTGGGCAATTCCGTTTAGAGAAGATTGGACAGATTTGAATACCCATTTGGATGGATATGAAGTGGCTGGGAAAAAGCTAAAAAGCCGTAATACATGGGAAAAAGTAAATGGTAAAAATGGCGCAGGAAACAATAGATCAGGCTTCGATGGATTGGCGGGAGGATATAGATTTCACGAAGGGAGTTTTTATGATCTCGGGAAAAGCACTGGTTATTGGCTGGCAAGTGAAAATTATCCCGTTGGTGCGTGGTATTGCTATCTAACCGCAGGTGTGGATGAAGTGGGACGCCATTTCGCAAATAGAGGTGCTGGATTTTATGTTCGCTTATTGAAAGTTGGAAGCTAAAAGATTCCGCATGGAATTTGATCGGCAGACAATCATGTTGTTTCTGCAAAAAACAAAAATGAAAACTGACTACCATCCCATAGATTGCAATTTTTATGACTATTTCGAAGCATTTGCCACACAGGGTGTACTTTGCTCTATCTATTATTTGGATGAGCATTCTCAAATGCAGCGTACAGAAGACTACATCAAAACCCTAATTACGCAGTCAACATCAGAGTATTTGATATTAAACTCAAGTCTCAAGATTCGCTTGGATCATATTTACAGGATTAATGGATTGGAATCTCCTAGTTTTATAGGATAGGAAGACCACAACAATGACACCCATATCAAGTAATTAAAACCTAAATGCCGCGTATCCCTTGAGCTGGTAAGTTGTCAATACAGTGAGCATCGAGGTGGCAATCTGTATTTCCGGAGCCAAACTTTCCTCAGAAATATTTCTGCCCACCATCGATTGGCCACAAATAAACATTTTGACTCCTGCCTCATCTAGTGCTTTGATAATCCCCAAATTAGGATTGTCAACTCCATAACGTTTTTTGTAGGAAGCATTATCTTGTATGGCAAAGGCCATCATTCCATGTATGCCCAACACCACTTCTATATTCTCTCTCGGCACTCCTCCTATGGCATGGATATTAATCATCCTAGCCACATTATTTAAGGATGTAGAAAGGATTTTGGGATCCTGATCAGCCGTAACGATATCCACGACAATTCTATATTTTAATGTTGGATCTGGCTTTTCAACTGCATCTGGAATATCAAAGATGCCTCCATACCCTTGCACGACAGGAAATTGCGCTTTTTGAGCCTGCGATACAAGGGTCATACATAGAATCAAACTTACAGTAAGAAGAATTGAAAAAGATTTCATAGCAATTGATTTACAAGAGATTATTTTAATTTCAATTTACAATTTTAAAAAGCATTGCAGCTTTTGAAAGTTGTAGAAGGCTTTGACAAAACATGTATGGTCTAGTACAGGTTTTTAAAACCAATTAAAAACACCTCTAGTTTTCTTCGGCGTTATCTCAAAGCCTGCTTTTTGTACTACCTCAATAATGGATGCTTCTGCAATATCTCCTTGTACTGTAAGCATTTTATCAGAATTGTTGATATCAACACTCCATTCTGTGCTTGGCAGATTATCCAAAAAGGGAGTAACTGTAGTTAGACAGCCGTTGCAATTGATATTCGTTTTAAATTCTTGCTTTTTCATTTTTTTTCTAAAAAATTAATCCAATGCTACATATTTGGTTATCACAGTGTTTTGATTGGCTGTTCCGACCCAAGCAAATAGCAATCCGTCTCCATTGTATCCTACCCTTGGAAATCCATTTGCTCTCGATTCAGAGCTTTCACCCACGATATATTTGTCAATAATATTGCCATTATTATTTATCTCAGCAGCAAGCACTTGCACAATATTATCTACATTCTCCATCCAGACAGCTACAAAACTATTTCTCTTTCCCAAAGCGATTACTTGTACTCTCCCCGGGCCAGGATTAGTATTGAGTTGAGTGGCATCGCCAAAAGTAATCCCTCCATCCGAAGAAAACTTATATTGAATTTGCGGAGCACCTTCTGCCATGGTAAACCAAGCTGCTAATACATTATTTTCGGTACTCGCAATAGATGGGCCATTCACCGGGCAGCCTGCAATATTCCAATTATCATTGTGCAATTTAGTCGGCTCATTCCATTCATTTCCATCAAAAGTTACCACGGCTATATCACGAATCTCTTCCTCAGATCTGTCTCGATAAACGACGATGATCTTGTCTCCACTTTGAGTAGCTGATGTTTGGCAACAATCACAAATTCGACCATCCAATTCCCATTCATTTATTCTATCAAAATCTGAATCAAATAGGGCTGCACGTAAAGTCATTTCACCTTCGTGTCCATGATCATGGTCTTTCATATTGCTATTTTCGGAGGCTGTTTTGCGGCCATCAAGCCAAACTGCCATCAAGTTGCCGTTATCAAGCGGGAGGAGGCTTACAAACCCATGTTCAGCTTGCAGGCCATCAGTATTTAGCTTTTCCGTTTCCGACCATAAATCTGTCTCAGGGTCATAAAACTTTATAGCGACATCATATTGGAAGGCTCCTTCACCGCTCTTTTGAAGCCAATGGGCGGCCATCCTCCCATCATCAAATACGGCCATACTTGGAAAATCTGCCCAATTCACAAACCAATCATCACCTCTTGCAATTTCGTAGGTTTCATTCCATTGGCTACCTTCATACGTCGCATATTTCAATCCGTAACCCGCATCCGGAATTTCCTCGATCCATGAGAAATAAAGGCCTGCAGACCCATTAGTAATGTTGAGCATGCCACTTCCGGCACCCGTAGGGTTTCCTATGGATGTTCCTTTTACTGCCAAACCAATTGGAATATCCACTTGGGAATCTGCAGCTGGTTCGCAAGCTGTACAAATGGCAAAAATTAAAATACAGAAATAGGTATTTTTCATATTACAAAGCTCTTAATTTGTTTAACATTTCTGGACTGTCCCATTCTTCAATGCCAATGTGCTGCCATAGTTGTTTACCGTCTTTGTCCAATACAATGGTGGTTGGCAATGAATAAACCTCAAACTCCGTTACTTTTTGATTTAACTTCAGCCACGTAAGCGCATAAGGATTCTTCTCTGCAAAACTTTTGATTTTATCCACTCCCTCATCAGATATAGAAAGAATAATATACTCCTCGTGTTCCAAAATAAGCTTTGCGTTTTCCAAGTTTGGCATTTCCTTAATACATGGACGACACCAAGTAGCCCAAAAATTTATCAATACCTTTTTCCCTGCAAAATCCGCAAGACTTACCTCCGCTCCATCAAGGGTTATCAACTGCATTTCTGCGAGATTTAGCACTTTATCTTCTTCAGTAGATTGCATTTCGACTTCACTATTTGAGTTTTCCCCACAAGAGACAAGCAAAGAAAATGTGGTTAGTAAAAGTACGTAGCCTATTTTATTTTTCATATTACTATCAAAGTGTCTCATCCATCCAATATTCAAAAATATCTCAATGTGAAAATTAAGGCTCAATATTTACCAAACTGTATCAATTGGTAAGTCAATTTGCACCTTTTCCCAGCTTATGCTCAAGATTACTTTTCCTTCTTCGGCCGAATTTAAGGAATAATTGAGCCTTTCTTTCACTTCTTGTGTAAAAGTAGGCTTTACTGTGATTCTAAGCAAATCATTTTTCTGATCGTAATCATCTGCAAGATGTTGATCCCAATTGCTATTAAAAATTACAGTCCATTCATCTTGCCCAGGAATCGTAAATATACCGTATTTCCCAGCAGAAAGAACCGTTCCGTCAATGCTAATGTCATTGTCAAATTCAATACTCGTTGCCCTATGTGAGCCAGTGACCCATACTTCGTCATAGGCTACTAAACCACCAAAAATTACTCTATTCTTGACTACTGGCGCCGTATATTTTATGGTAAAATGCGTACCATCAATCATCGCATGCTCTTCTTTAGCCAAGCTCTTTGTCATGTCTTCGGCTTCACTTGTAGTAGACATTTCATCTTCATGGTTATGACCTTCCATCGCATCGTGATCGTGCATTTGATCATCCGAATTTGTCGAATTTTCTGAACAACTTACCAAGTAAAATGGGATAGCAATGCAAATTAGAACCTTTGTGATTTTCATGTTTTTTATGTTTAGTTATTTTCAATTTTACCTTCTACCGTGCCACAAGTCATCATCATACTACCAAAATATGGGTTTCTGATATTCTCCTCAAGTGATAGCCAATCGGCTCCATCATCATCATTTGCCATAGGGCAGTTTTGGATGTAAAGTATTCCTCCCGCTATTCCGAACGACTGATTCAGTTGTATCATGATGTCTGAAATACCAATAAAATAGTCTCTCTGCACATCGATTTCATCTTCACTCGATAATTTTCGCAGTGGTGCTAGAAGTTGCTCGGCTACTTTATCCCAAGCGGTTATCACTTCACCAGATTCACCGTCGACTTTTATTCCATTCCACTGATCCAAAAGGTTTTGCGCAGCGGTTTTTGCTTCTTTCCCATTGCTGTTCACCAAATGATCTTTTAGCGCTATGTATGCCAAACTGAGCGAATAAACGCTCTTTTTCAGTTGGTCACTTGTCACCGCTTGCAGGTCTGGCAGTTCGAGGTCTGTGGTTTCGATTTCAACGATTGTTTCATTATCCAAAAATTCACGTGCTTGGTTCATCATGCTAGCTTTCCCTGCCAATTGAGCAGCGGCATCTACTGAAAATGTACCATTTACCACAATCTCATCATCGGATTCTAGCCCTTCTACAATTTCATAACTATCTCCCAATGAAGCTCCTAGCCTCACCTCTGTCAAGCGAAACTTAGGAAGATCGCCACTAGCATCTAGCTTATACACAATGGATCTCTTGCCAGTCCACAACACCGCACTTTTGGGCACCGTCAATTGGTCACTTATACTGCTAGTGCTTAGGGATACTTTTGCAAGCATTTCTGGCTTGAGCATATTTTGTGGATTATTGATGGTGGCTCTCACTTGTGCCGTTCTAGTTTGCGGATTGATAAATGGATCGATAAAATCTATTTTGGCATCAAAGCTTTGACCAGGGATAGCTGCTACGGTAAATGAAATATCCATACCCACCTTTAGCTTCGCCAAATCGCTCTCGTACCCATCCGCCATTAGCCATAATTGGGATAAATTATTGGCCTCGTATAGCACCTCTCCTACAGGTACATAATTGCCTTCATTGACTATCCTTTTCGTAACAGTTCCACTTCTTTCGGCATAAATATCAAAGGATTGAATGGTTTCGTTCGAAGCTAAAATTTGCTGAACTTGAGTTTCCGTCAATTTCCATTGTTCCAATTTTTTGAGTGAAGATTGATACACTTGGTTGCTGAGGCGGGAGGATATTTTAAGTTCCTCTTGGGCTTTGATCAATTCTGGAGAGTAGATTCGGGCAATTTTGGCTCCTTTGGCAATCTGTTGTCCTTCAAACTGCACGTACAATTGTTCAATTCGGCCAGGAATATGTGAGCTTTGTCTGATCAAGTTTCGTTCATCTGCCATGATACGAGCACTCATTACCAAGTTAGTAGCATTGCTTCCTCCCACCCCAACTTTTTGAGTTCGTATTGCTGCCAAACGCATGGCATTTTCTGTCATTTGGAAGCTGTAGGGGTCATCATCTGTATCGCTGATTCCTGCTGGTATTAAGTCCATACCGCATAAGGGACACAGCCCTGGTTCCGATAGGCGAATTTGAGGATGCATAGAGCAAGTCCATATAGTTCCTTCCTCATGTTGATGATCCTCAGCATTTATTGCCAAGTCGCCGCTCGAATCATTTCCAGACCAAATGATGGCTCCAAAAATTAGCCCTACAGCAATGGCTATGATATATCCTAAGTATTTTTTCATTTTGTAAGTATTTTTTTGATGAATGAGAACAGCTCTCTACATCAGTTTTCATTTTCGTTTATAAATTCATTAAAATCAATTGCAAACAAGAACAAGACTTCGTTACGCAATTTAGCAAGCATCACTTTTTCCATTTCTAATTGTAAATGAAGGCTCAATTGATCCATTTCAATTTGCAATAACTCGGCAAAAGCTCCATTGCCTCCCGCCTCTATTCCAGCATTGGCAAGGCTCAATAAGTCGATATTTCTATCAATCTGTCTGTCATACAAATCTACCCTTTTCAAACTTTTTGCAACCTCGGCTTCAATGGTCGCTAAATTCCGTCTCCATTCGTTTTCCAAACTTACTTTTTCTAAATCCACCCTCTCTATTTCCATTTCAGCCAATTTTCGGGAGGCTTTATATTTAGACCGGTGAATGGGTAACGAAATAGCAAACATCGGTTGGATAATATTCCTAGCCGGACCCACATTAGCCATTCCCTCCAAGGGACTCACAATCGTATAGTTGAGGCCAGCGCCTAGCATCGGAAGTCCTTCCCTTTTGGCCAAATCCTTTTGCTGCGCATACACTTTACTTTCCGCCAGCAAGGCTTGCCATTGCGGATGCATCTCGCGTTTCAATTGATCAAAGGAAATATCCTCCCATTTAGGTAGATCGAAAGTCAAATTAAGATTCCCGGTTGTAGGAGTCCTGCCTGCCATAAGTAGCAATTTGATTTCCAATTCGTCGATAGATTCCTTCAATAGCATTTGCTCCGTTTCCATTTGATCTTGCTGCTGATTGAGGGTGATTACCATAGCTAATTCTCCTTCACCGGATTCAATACTCGCTCTAGCGAGCTCTTGCATCTTTTGCAGCAAACCCAATTTCTCCTTTAGATTTGCGAATTGAATTTGAGCGTTTTCCCGTTCAATCATAAAACTCCTCATCTGAAAGAGAACTTCATTTACGGCTTGCAAAAATGCTTGGTAACGAACTTCAGCCATGGATTTTTGCATTTCTCTTTCTGAATTAAGGGTTCCAAACCAAGGGAACATTTGCATTAAGCTAAACATGGCTCGCTGCTCCCCATCGGGCATCATCATTGGCCGTAAAAAGTATCCTGCATTTAGCGTAGGGTCAATGGGCCCTATTTTCTCAGCTTCTTGGAGCGCATTGAGATAAGCTTGATAGGATACTTTTACCGATGGATTATTTCGCGCAGCTTCTACATATAATTCATCCACCGATTGTCCAAAGGACACCTGCCAAATAACTATAAATAGACCAATGCAAAAAAATGATTTGTTATACATTTTGACTCCCTTCTTGGCTTAATTGCTTTTGTGAATTGATCAGCGCCCGCTCATGCCACCAAGCATATAATACTGGTAAAATGAATATGGAAATTATTTCTGTAATCATGCCACCTACGATTGGGATGGCCATAGGTACCATTATATCTGCGCCACGTCCTGTTGAAGTAAGCACTGGCAATAAGGCCAATATCGTAGTGGCAGTAGTCATCAGGCAGGGTCTAATCCGCCTACTGCCTCCGATCAAAACGGCATTTCGGATTTCTTTGACGGTTTTTGGTTTGTTCTTCGCAAAACTTTGATCTAGATAGGTCGCCATTACCACACCATCATCTGTAGCAATTCCAAACAGCGCAATAAAACCTACCCAAACTGCCACGCTTAAATTAAAAGTGCCGAGGTTGAATAAATCTCGAATATTGATTTCGGCTAATGAAAAATTGAAGAACCAAAGTTGGGAAGCCAGCCACAAGAACACAAATCCTCCCGCTAGTGCGACGAATATGCCAGAGAAGATCATAAGCGTAACACTTACTCGCCTGAATTGCAGATAGAGTATCAAGAAAATAATGGCCAAGACCATTGGGAGGATAATAGACAATCTCTTCTCTGCACGAACTTGATTTTCGTAATTCCCAGTGAAATTGAATGTGACTCCATTTGGCACTTTTAATTCACCTATTCGAATTTTCTCATTGAGATAATTTTGAGCCTCTGTTACCACATCCATTTCGGCAAAGCCTGCTTTCTTGTCCAGAATTACATAGGCAACCAAAAAGGTATCTTCGCTTTTGATCATTTGTGGTCCTTCCAAATATTCGATGTCAGCGACTTGGCCAAGTGGAATCTGTATGCCGCTCATGGTGGATAGTAGAATTTCTCGGATTGCCTCCGGACTATCTCGAAGTTCGCGCGGATAACGCACTCGGATGGAATATCGCTCTCGCCCTTCTACCGTTCTATCCAAGGCCATGCCACCCACCAATACTTCCAATTGCTCTTGCACTTGCCTTATGCTTAGGCCATACCTGCTGAGTTCGTCCCTATTCCAGTTGATATTTATATAAGGTTTTCCCACCACCCTATCAGCAAATACTGCTTCAGGTTTTACAGATGGCACTTCTTTTAAAAGCCCTTCCAATTTCATAGCGAACTCCTCAATTGTTTCCAAATTGGGCCCTTTTACTTTGATGCCTATTGGCGCTCGCAAACCCGTTTGGAGCATGATAAGCCTTGTTTCAATGGGCTGTAATTTTGGAGCTGAGGTAACGCCTGGCAATTTGGTTACTCGAACGATTTCATTCCATATATCATCTGGGCTCTGAATTTCTTCCCGCCATTGTCGGTAGTATTTTCCATTATTATCGGGAATCAGTTCGCCAATTGCATCATACACATAGTCGCCTTCCTTGTTTACTTCAAAGCGTATTCTCCTCCCATTGTCATCAGTCTTGTATTCATTTTTGTAAAGGATTACGTTTTCGAACATCGATAAAGGAGCTGGATCTAAGGCTGATTCGACCCTTCCTGCTTTGCCAACAACCATTTCGACTTCAGGAATAGCTGTAACCGCCATATCCAAAAGTTGCAGGGTTCGCTTGTTTTCTTCTACTCCAGCGTGTGGCATGGAGGTAGGCATAAGCAAAAATGATCCTTCGTCCAGAGAAGGCATAAACTCCTTGCCAATACCAGGTAAACTGTGATTCAAACTTGACCAAACAGCGTTGGTTCGGATATTCACCCCTATTAAATCGAAACTAGCGGGAATAAAGCTAAACACTTTGCCAAAGCCTTGCCATGAGCTGATCCCTAGTAGAAAGATTAATACGGGAACTGTTAAAAATGCTTTTTTATGCTCAATGCAAAAAGTAAGAATCACTCTATAGTAGCGGATTATAGCCATGAAAAAGGCTAAAAGCAGACCTGCTAATAGCAATACAAATAGGAAATTGGCAATAAAACTTACCTGTACGCCAAGTGGTAGCCAATCTTTTGCCAACCACCAGGTTACCATAAATATGGCTATAGAATTTATAATCCAAATTCCATAGCGACCGTATGTAGAGCCATAGAAATGAGCAAGCAATTGATGAATACCAAGTGCCATTAAGGCTACTCCGATAAATACAGGCGCATAAAAGAAAGAAACAATTCCGCCAATTATCAACAGCAATGCAATGCCAATATTAAGTTTTCCTTTTGAAGGCTTGATTGAAAATAGCACATGCGCCAATGGAGGTATTATAATGAGGGTTACAATTAAGGCTGCTACTAAAGCAAACGTTTTGGTGTAGGCCAATGGATGAAATAGTTTCCCTTCGGCTGCCTCTAAGGTGAAAACAGGAATAAAACTGACAATAGTAGTGGAAATAGCGGTTAGAATGGCTGGCGCTACTTCTGTAGAAGCCCTGTAAATAAGCGGGAGGAGTGGCTCCTTCTTTTTATTGCGTTCCACATGCCGCACGATGTTCTCCGTCATTACGATACTCATATCCACCATAGTACCAATAGCGATTACGATTCCCGACAAGGCAACAATGTTGGCTTCAATGCCAAAGAAGCGCATGGCAATAAAGGTCATGAGTACAGCAACAGGCAATAATGAAGAAATAAGGATGCTCGCTCTAAGGTTGAATACCATCACCAAAACCACCAATATGGTAATCAGTATTTCCTGAATCAGAGCCGTTTCAAGTGTGCCCAGCGTTTCTTGGATTAGCTCACTGCGATCATAAAAAGGGACAATGGCTAGTTTGCTTATAGTACCATCTTCCAGTGTTTTTTCGGGTAAGCCTTTACTTACTTCAGCTATTCTAGCTTTCACATTGTCAATGACCTGCATTGGATTGGCTCCAAATCGGGCAACCACCACACCACCTACGACTTCCGCGCCAGATTTATCCAAAATCCCTGTTCGAGGTGCAGGGCCAAAACTGACTCTTGCGATATCTTCAATCTTAATAGAAGTGGCATCCATCGATTTTACGGGAGCAGATTCTATATCGCTAAGGCTTTTCACATAGCCTAAGCCTCGAATCATATATTCAACATTATTTACCTCTAAGGTCCGCGCTCCCACATCCAGATTGCTTCCTTTTACGGCGGCAATTACCTGATCCAGAGTGATTCCATATTGCTTCATTGCATTTGGATCAAGATCGACTTGGTACTCGCGTACATACCCACCAATAGACGCAACTTCAGATACACCCTCCGCTGTGGCAAGTCCATAGCGAACATAAAAATCTTGCACAGATCGCAGTTCGTCTAAATCCCACCCGCCCACGGTATTTCCTTCTGGATCTTGTCCTTCCAACGTGTACCAGAAAATTTGACCAAGCGCGGTTGCATCAGGCCCGAGTGCAGGCTGTACACCTTCTGGAAGCATCCCGGCTGGCAATGAATTTAGCTTCTCAAGTATTCTCGATCTACTCCAATAAAACTCTACATCATCCGTGAAAATGAGATAAATGGATGAAAAGCCAAACATGGAGGTGCTTCGAATACTACGCACACCAGGAATGCCAACCAAAGCTGTAGTAAGTGGGTAAGTAATTTGGTCTTCCACATCCTGAGGAGATCTGCCTTGCCAATCGGTAAAAACTATTTGTTGGTTTTCACCAATGTTTGGAATGGCATCTACAGAAACAGGATCTTCTGGCAAAAAGCCCATGTCCCAGTTGAATGGCGCATTTACAAGGCCCAGCCCTATTAGGAAAAATAATACGAGCCAAGTAACTAACTTATTTTCTAAGAAAAATTTTATGATTGAATTTAACATGCCTTTGGTTCTATTGCAGAAAATAAAATCTCAGAAATGAATAAATAAATTCATTCCTCAAACCAAAGGGGGTACTAAAGGAGGTAACTACAATTTAAAATAAACAAATCGGCCTCGAGTAAAGGCGGACCGTTCGAAAAAGGGATGACATGTGTATTACTTTCGAAAGACAGATTGCTAATGAAACCAAGTAACTCAATTTCAGCAATCAAATTCCATTTCGTGTCATCAATGCTTTGTGTATCAATCTTTTGAAATTCGTTGTCAATAACAAAATCAACAACTTCATTTTCGCAACAATCTGAGGATTCATTCTCCATAAAAGAACAACAAACCTCAAATTTGGAGCTGATTTTAACGTCCATTAAACGATCCATACAATAATGCTTACTTATACTCACACCAGTAGTGGCAAGGACAAGTAATAATGAAATCGATATGTGGACGGCTCTCTTCAAGACTATTAGTAACGCAAAGTAACGATATACAGTTCGAAAAATAAAATTACTTGGTATTTAATAGGTTGAGGGAAGGGTTCAAGTTGAAAATGGGAGGGTTTGTCTATCGCATCTCCCATAGCCCACGGCTTAAACCGTGGGCTATATGTCGGCATGGGTGTATTTGAAATGGGTATATCCATTTTCTTTTTAACACATTTCGGTGTTGGCTCCTGGTGTTATGCCCGAGCCAAAAATTCTTTCGCAGTTAAAACAGGAATTTTCGAGTTCTTAAAATCTTTTTTATTCCGAGTTATAATTACATCAATTTGATTTTCAATTGCAGAATAGTATTGAATGCCGTCCTCAAAATCTGGGAAATTATTATCGCTCAACGCTAACTCCGTTATTTTGTCATCTAAACTCAATAATTCAACGAGCACTTTAAATTTTCTCAATATTTCTCTTGCTTCTTTTGATGATTTTAGTCGTGTAAGAATGTAATTTGTATTGGCAAATGTTAAAGTAGAAATTGCAAGTTCCAATTCTTTTTTGTCCGCACGAGAGAATAGATCGGCAGCTTCATCATAAAATTTATCCCTTTTTGAAAGTAAGTCTATAACGATATTTGTGTCAATTAGTAATCTGCTCATTTATACTTCTCAAGTAAGTAATTAGCATAAGCATCCTTAACATCAAAATCTTTATCAAGAGAAATTACCCCACTTAAACTTTCTACAAGAGGTGTTATTTCTGTTGAATTGCTGCTCCGCTTCGTAAGTGTTGTTAAGTATGATTCGATGAGTTTCGATAGGCTAATATTATTCGATTTAGCATAATCCTTTGCC
>JBDNFI010000096.1:0-3795 GCA_041689935.1 Cyclobacteriaceae bacterium | reverse complement strand
TACCTCCTTAAAGTGACGAGGAGAAAATCCAGTAACACTTTTGAATTGCGTGCTGAGATGGGATAGGCTAGAATAATTTAGTAAAAAGGCTATTTCTTTGATTGAGAATTCATTGTAGACAATAAGTTCTTTTACTTTTTCTGTTTTGTGGGGGGTAAAATATTTTCTATGGTAATTGCTTCCAGTTTGGAAAAAGGACGGACTAAGGAATTATAACTGAAAAGTATTTTGATATTAGATAAGAAATATTTATTGATTTTCATTATATATTGGTTATTTATTTGGAATATCCACTCGCATTACGTAATTTTTAAAATGCGTATTCGATGCTTTATATATATGGTTTTTAAACTTTCAAAGTATTAAAATTATGAAAAATGTTAAGGTCTTTTTGTTATTAGCTTCAATATTCGTGTTGGATAATAATTTTTCGGCAGCAGAGGCACCATGCGGCACGAACTGTGCTGTAAATTATTCTGGGACAATGAAAATTTGTGGTCAGAGAGAAAGGTTGTGTGAACAAACGAATACTTGGGTTACAAGTTCAATTTGCACTGACCCTGAAACTGATGAAGATGGTCTTCCTTGTAAAATTTTCTAAAACTGATTTCAAAACTTAAAATTTTATTGTAATGAAAAACAGATGCTTATCATTCTTGATTTTGGTGTTTGGTTTGTTTTTATTAACCAACGATACTAACGGAAATCCTTGTGAGGATTCGTGTGATACACAATTTACTTCCCTAATGAATGAATGCTATCAGTATTCGCTTTGGTGTGATTCGGGAAGTGGAGGGCTGCTGGTGCATTACGTAGTGTCATCATGTTTACCAATGAGACCTGACTCTACAAATACTAGAACGTGTTACCCATGGGTTTGAAGATAAAATTTAAGCCTGAGTTTCCTTTAAATATGCTAAAGAATATTTTATGGAATTTTAAAGAATTCTTTTGTTGCTTATCAATGATAAGCCTTGGAATGTTTTTTTTTGCTTGTCAACCTCAACCTGAAATAGACGAAGCGATTTTATTAAAGGAGGTTGGTACTGCAAAATTTGAAATTTCAGATCAATACAAAGTAATTGAATTGGATAATTATTCTGGCATTGTAAATGAGATTAAAGGTATTACTGACCAAAAACAGTATTATTTCTACAACACCAATAATCATTCTATTTATTTGTATGATTTAGAAACCGTTCCACAGCAACCGAAGTCTATAATTAAGGTTCCGTTTGACGAATCAATAAATTTCAAAGTAATTAGTGATTTGGTATATCATAATGCCGATTCAATTTTTATTTGGGATGAGTTTAGTGCTTTTGGCAATAGATCGGAATTGTTTTTAATTAACAGTAAAGCTGAAGTCGTAGATGTTTTTAATGTATTGGATGGTGAAAGTGGTGAGCCTGGAAAAGCTCGAAATTATAATACTAATCAGGGAAGATCAATGATTTATCATGATGGAAAAATTATTTTACTTTCCTCTATTGAAAAGCAAACTAAAAAAGAAAATTGGAAGCCACTTATTGTTTTTGATATAAGGAGTAGGTTAACTTCTTTTCATGGAACTTATCCAGCTTATTTCAATGAGGTTAAATTTGGACAGAATAAATGGAAATCAAATTATTGCATTATTCCTGAACTTAATCAAGTAGTTGTTTCTTTTCCGTTTGAAAAGAATATTTTTATTTTTGATTTGGATGATTATTCTTGGAATGAACTTGAGTTTAATTCTGATTTGGTATCGGTTCCGAAGCCATTTGATGAAGGTAAAGATGGTACAGACATTTATTATGCAGCTACCAATTCATGGTACTTTGGATTAGAATATGACCGAGCCAATGGGTTAATATGGCGAACAGCGCAGATAGGTAAGCAATTTGGAATGAATGATACACCTCCATTCGGAGGATATACTTACCACTACCTTACAATCAATAATGATAGGAATTACTTTCACAGCTTTTTAATTGACCCTGTTAGTTATAATTATTGGATACTATCTGGCCTCCATTGGTTGGAAACTCAATTTTTCCATCCCACATCTGGGCCACATCGAAGGGTGGATAAACATAAACAAATTGGTTTGAATCCAGAAGATAATATTATTTTCAGTCCACTAACTTTGGAACTTCAGAGTAGATAATTTATCATTTAGAATTAGCCATTCTGAAAATCTTAAAGTAGTAGTGAGATTAGAAACTTCTTTAATTAAATTAAAAGATTTATGTCCGTTTGTATTTGATAGAAAATTTTAATCCGACAACACTAAAACTTACATGAATTATATCTTAGTTTACTTCAGTTTCATTGCTTTAATGGCTTCAAGTTGTATGAACGCAAATGAAGAAATCAAAAATATGCTTTGGTTGGAGGAAGAAGGGACTGCAAGTGTTAGGTTCAATGAAGGGATGAAAGTTATCGAGCTTGATAGCTTTTCAGGAACTAAATACGAAATAAGGGGCATTACCTATGAAAATGAGTATTTCTTCTTTAACAACTTTAACCAATCCTTATATGTTTATGATTTGAAGTTGGAGCCTCGAAAACCTAAGCGTATTATAAAAGTGCCATTGGATGAGTCAATCAATTTTAATTTGGTTAGTGATCTTTTCTATCATAATGCGGACTCTATATTTATATGGGATGATAATAATTCATTTAGTGATAGATCTGAATTATTTCTTATAAACAGCCAGGGGAAAGTTGTGGATACCTTCAAGGTTTTCGAGGGGAGTGAAGGCTATCCATCCAAAGCGACAAATTTAGAGACCGCAATGGGGCAATCAATGATTTATCATGAGGGTAAAATTATTTTACTAAGTAATATAACTAAATATACCAAGGAAGAACACTGGAAACCAATCATTCTTTTTGATGTAGCCAGCCGTTCCACTTCCTTGCATGGCACATATCCTGAAAGTTTTTATGATGGGCAATACGGCAGGAGAAGGTGGATGTCAAATTTGTGCTTGATTCCTGATCTCAATCAAGTCGTTATTTCCTTCCCTTATGAACCAAATCTCTTCTTTTTTAATGTAAATAATTATTCATGGGATGAATTCGGATTTCATTCGGATTTAGTAGTTTCCCCAAGGCCATTCGATGAAACCAAGGAATTAAGTTTAGATCACTTGCTTTCTAATTCATGGTATTTTGGATTGAGTTACGATCAAGCAAACCAATTAATTTGGCGCACAGCCGAAATTAGTAAGGAATCTTCTCCACCATTTAGTGGAAGAGGAGAATTTCAAAACTTTTTGATAAACCCAAGATCAAGGAAATACTGGGTACTAACTGGTATCGATTGGTTACAAGTAACCTTTTATCACCCTAGCGATGGTCCACATCAGATGGTTCAGAATCATGAAGAATTGGGCTTAGCTACCGAAGATTTTGTTATATTCAATTCGATGAGTATAGATTTAGAAAGGGAGAAGTAAGGTTAATAGTGATTTTTATCACGTAATCTAACACAGAATCCATAACCTTTTAGATAAATATTTTCATTGCTTGTAAAGGATATGTGCCCATTTAGCAGAATTACCACCTTTAAGCCGCATTGCTTCAGCTTTGTGCAGATCTACCTGCGCACTATTTACGCCTTCTATATTTTCAAGGGCTTTTTCTACATGCGATCGGCAGCCCATGCAAGTCATTCCAGAAATTTCGTATGTGTGTTTCATAATCTGTCTTTTTACTTTGATCCTCCTACAAAGGTAAAATAACAACAGCTTTGTGGGTTACATAATTCGGCTTAAGACTTTCAACATTTAGAGTGCATCAAGCGAT
>JBDNFI010000095.1:0-5062 GCA_041689935.1 Cyclobacteriaceae bacterium | reverse complement strand
ACAATATCTACTGGTTCACTCATTGCTGTCTCCTAATCTTCAAACATTCGTTTGTAAGTTTCTATTTCCGCAGACATCGTGTTGGTTCTTTCTATCTGTTTAGCGAGTTCCACACGATGCCATTCCACCAACGCTTGTAGCCGTTCCACTTTGTCGCACAACAATGTGGTGGTATCAGCAAGTTCCGCTGTCGTGCGACCGACACCACGAAGTCCACAGGCGTATACTTTGGCACGCCCTTCGGCAACAATATCTACTGGCTCACTCATGGCTAGTTCTCCTTTTTCTCTGGCTTCCCATGCGTCGTCAAACTCTTTCTCTGTTATGGGGACTCCGCCCTTAAAATAGCGTGGTTCACTCATAACTCTTTTCCTTTGTCAAAGGCTTCTACTACTTTCCAAGCTTTATATCGTTCGTGTTCAGCAGTGAACACTCTCTTATGTGCGGCGACAAGAAATTTGTATGCGTCTTCACATTCATCGTCTACAATATTCCATGCTGCGAGAGCATTTGCCCTGTCTGATGGTTGCGGCATTTTATATTCACCTGTTTCTGATTTCCATATAGGTAAATCACTCATTTGCTCTTCTATCGCATATGCTTCAATATATTCTTTCAGCAAATTATTCTCTGTTTGTAATCGCGCTGTTTCATTTTGTAATAATTTTATTTCTACTTTTTCAAACCAGTTCACTTCTGAATGTAGTTGTTTTACTTCATCAATCCAATGATTAAGTGAACTGACTTCAACAAATACCACTCCGTCATCTTCAGGCATCAAGTCCGTTAAGGTGGCAATTCGTTCTTGCATTTCGACAACAATTTCTATTTCTTCACTAATTGCTGTTTGTATTGCTAATCGACGCATCTGACTTTTGGATACGGGTTGAGTCATTAAATTAAATAGTTCGTCAAGATCTATTGGCTCACTATTGAATGGCTTTACATTATAAATTATTTCCTCTGGGTCGTCATATCCACCTTCGTCAATCATTCTACATCCTACTCTCTATCTTCATAGGTAGACAGGTCTGTATAATCTGCATTTGCACCAGCGCCACGTCGAGTATAGGCAAGCCCGCCATCAACATAAATACTCGTTTCCGATTCTTGAAGACATTTGCATCGAACCCAATCGTGACGATGCTTAGATTCAATTATAGTATTACACGTATGGCATTCAACTGCATTTCTAGTTAATCGTTGTTTCGGAACATTCATTTTATTTCTCCTTCAGTATTTATAGATTCTAATTCTCGAATAGCATAATTTAAACCGATAGCATATCCAGCCCACCAACGGTATTCTGCTAATCCTGCTTCTGTCGCATAATTGATAGTAGTACATTCGCGTTTTGCTCTTTCTCGTTCTTTTTTTAAAGCTTCTATTAAACTATTTAATTTAGTCATCGTTAAACTCCAATTAACTATCGAAGTCCTGCTCTATATGAATAACACATTATTATAATTTGTATAGCGGTTTCAACAGGCATAATATTATCGTGATCTATTTTAGACGTTTCAACAATAACATCTGTTGTCTCTTCTTCAAAACCATCATAAAAATTACTAGGCTTACAATAACTATACCAATTGCTAACATATTTGCCTTCAAATGACCACCTAGAATCCCACCCTGAAGGGCACTGCCATCCTTCTATATTTTCGTATTCTTCGTGAGTTTCCCAACATGCCCAAACACCACAAAAAGCATTGAATTCAATTTGTTCTTCGCCGAATAAAGCACGGGCGCGCGTAATAAACATATGTGGTTCTTGCTCAAATTTTATGTTCACTGATTCAATAATTAATCTTCCGTACCAACATCGACTAAAAAAATCTCTCATCGCCCAAAACATACTATCAAAAAAGAATATAATTCCTCTGCGTTTATGTTTCATTAATCACCTAGCCACACTAGAAATGTAAAAAAAACTGCACTAATTAATAATCCTGCCATAAAATAAAATATATCACTTTTACTATCAAATAATGTAATTGTAATTGCATACATCATTCTGTGTCTCCTACTAATCATGTTTCATTATACGCTTCAACACGTTTTAATAATGGATCAATACATCGTGTTTTACGAGGTTCATGATAAAAATGAGCTGCTACTTCTACTTCATATGATAAATCATCTATCAAGATAGATGCTGCAGTAAGTTTACTACATACCCTATAGTTTTTAGCTAATATCGTAACTACAGTTTTACCTAATTTAGCATAATCTATTCTTAGTTGTTCTACTTCGGCTCGCATTTTACGATGTTCTTTAAGTAGCATATCTGCGTTCTGACCGATATAATCACGATTTTCTTTAACATCAATTAATTCTTTTTGTAGCCGTTCTACTTCGTCTGCCCATTCGTTGAAAGTAGCGGTAATGGGTACGCCCTCAAGGGCGTAAGCCCGTATCTCAGCAACAGTATCTACTGATTCATAAACGATTTGCTGCGCATCATATTCTGTTGCCCACTTGTCAAGTGCTTTTAATCGTGAAACCTCACGCTTGGCATCTTCTCTAGACCAATTTCTCGTGCTCATATTTATTCTCCTACTATTTCCATTTCCCTTATTTGCATATATTTTTCCTCATCGAGAAAAGCTATACCTTTAACATGTATCCCGCAACAAGGAAGATTTTCATCAAAAGATGATTCTCCACCAAAAGTTAATAAGATAGCAGCATCCCCATAACCAAATTTCTCACTACAAGACGGGCATATGAAAGGAAGATCCGCGTCACCTCTCATACTGGTTCTTCTGCTCTTTCCTCATGCCATGTTTGAATTATAGCAGAGATTGTATTTAATGCAAGTTCTGGATGATTAGGAAGAAAACCCATCTTTAAATCAAACACGCGTTTAATTGTAGCAAGTGTATTTTCATTATTTTCAGTATCATTCATAATATTTTTCCTAAGGTTATTAAAAGCAATAGTTTCGGATAATTGCTGAATAACTTTAGTGGCTTCAACATTTTGTGCCTGTAACCGTTCTACTTCAAATTCTAAAAAATAAAGTTTAGCTATTAAAGCGTCTCGTTCTTTAGCCATACCAATTATTTTATTTTTGCCACTCATATTATTACTTCTTTCTCATCATCTATTGCTTGTTTAATTTCTAAATAAATTGCCCATGCAAGTTTTATAGTCGCATCAAAAATCGCATCAGCAGGTTGTGTAGCTAAGTCAAAAATTTCATCAGCAGCTTTTATAGCTGTATCGTGGGCTTCATAAGCTGGCTTTGTGGCTGCATCAAAAACTGTCCACGCATCTTTAAGGATAACACTGTATTCTCTTAAAGCTTTTGCTTTACGTTCATCTTTAGTTTTCATATGGTTCTGCTTCAATAATACAACTATTTATTAAATCATACACATCACTATTCACAGAATCATATCCCCCTGCTTCATCAAATTCTGCAACAGCTATATTCCATATTTCATCTGGTATTAAAGCTCCATCATGTGAATCTTTATATTCATCATCAAACAAATCTTTACTCCACCATGAGATGCAAACTTCTGCATCTTGATTTGATTGTTCCGTAAACATTTCTGCTACTTTACTTACCTTCATTTTGTTTTCCTTTCGTCGCTAAAAAATAGGCACTGGGCTTTCTAAGTCTTTTGTCTTGAAAAGCTCAAAAAGGAAAATCAAATAACTCGGTAATTATTCAACCTGAAAGGCTTCACACATCTTCTGCACAAGCAAGACTGCAACCAGCATGTGTCCCAGTACCTAAATTTAAATTTTAATTAAGGTCGGTATCTAAATTTATTTTATCAAAGTATTCTTCGTTAAGTTTTTGTAATCTTTGTATTTCCTTAGCGGCTATTCTCATTAACTTAACATAACGCCAATTTTCCGTAGAAGAAGTAGGATTAATCCTATTAGCTTCATTAATAAGTTCTTCGACAATATCCATATTAATCTCTTTCTTTATTTATTCGCCATTCAATATCAGACTTTAAATCTAAAACAAGATCTCGTAACCGTTCTACTTCATCACATAAAGCAGTAGCAGTAAGATGACTATCTGGATGAATTTCACCAGCAATATTTTCTTGAAGTAACCAGAAAGCAAGAATTCGTCCTTCAGCAACAACATCTACTCGTTCACTCATTTTATTCCTTTCCAGTTTCCCTTTTTCCAAGATCTTGGATAGTCTGGAAGATATATTGATATATAACCGTTTAATTCTCTGATTAGCTTACGTACCATGCAATAAGTATATCACATTGAACCTAGAACGTGAGTTCAGATGAGTCCCCTGCTCTAACCAATTGAGCTACAGGCCCATATTTATTTCTATTTTTCTATATATTACTTAAATTTTTTAATCTGCGCCCTACTCTACCACTGAGTTAATGGCCCATATTTGCAATAAAGATATGTGACATCTGTTTTAAAGATATATACATACTGTACTATATTAAAAAAAGATATCTGCTACTATATGTCCATGACAATTTTCCTTATAACAGCCGCAATATTAATTATATCAACACATAAGTTTTTATTGAAATCAATAGATAACCATCATTATGATTCACCATCAAAACAATGGATCCATTTTGAGAAATCTAAATCTACATTTCATCCCAGTAATCTCTAGATATTCTACGAGTTCTTAATCTAGGATTATGTCGTTTATATAATTCTTGCATGGTGATTTTATATTTTACCATAGCGCCGATTTGATCCATCTTATTAAGATCTTTATAATATTCATTTAATATCTTATTGCGATGTTCCAATGGTGGATGAGTTAAATGTACTTTATACCCGCTCATAGCCATGCCGATGTATCATCGCTATAAAGTATTGCCCTAGCAATTTTTTCTTTATATTCAATATTTTCTGCCCGTAGCCGTTCTATTTCTTCTTGCTGGTCGTGGAAAGACCCGACCAGATTCGTATAGCGCCCCTCTTGCCATTCTATGTAGTCAGCCCACTCATTAAAAGTATCAGTGGTAGGACAGCCCTCAAGCGCGTAAGCGCGCATCTCGGCAACAATATCTACTTCACTCATTTGCTGTCTCCTTGCGGGTT
>JBDNFI010000094.1:0-4211 GCA_041689935.1 Cyclobacteriaceae bacterium | reverse complement strand
TCCTTATTTGAATTATTTAGTTCAATATAAGTTGCATTAAAAGCTAATGTGCCAATTAAGAAAATGTAATTCGGGATAAGTCTTTCTAGCTTTGTGGCAGGCTCATGCGGCAAAGGCTCATTACTCCATGCCTTTCGTTTGAGCTCATCCATTTTTGCATATAGAATGGTTTCTGCTTCATCATGAATCGCCCAATACCATGTTTCATCTCCTTTGTCCTGCTGCCTCACTACATCGTACATATTGCCCATGTATCGGAATTCACGGGAATGAATTCTCTTGAAAGTCTTATCTGGATTGGCTTCGAGTGATTTTGGAATTTTCACAATCACTAAATTCTCTTCTGTTTTGGCCTTTCTGACTCTATGCTCCATGGCATATTGCAATTGGCTACGCTTTAGCCAAAAAGATGCATACGTGCCGCCCAAAGGGAGCATTAAGATGAGTAAAAACCATATAGCGTAAATACGAACTGCCAAATCCAACTTGTTTCCTCTAAGTTAATTTTTTTCAATCGAAATATGCCGCTTATTCTATCAAGCTATTGATTGGATTTATTAAAGGCTTTTACTGTTTATGAATAATTTAATTTTATTGGTTTTGGCCAACGATAGTACATTGGCTAAGCAGATTAATAACGATAAATTCAAAAATGGATTTAAGCGGGGCAAACGTTGTGGAAGTTCATTTACCTCCCGCATTTTATTCGTTGATTTTTGGTGGTATATTGAGATAAGAATTTTAGAAAATTAGAATTTTTTCAAAATTTAAATTTTATCAAATGAAATGGTCTCTCTATTTAGGTAAATACGCTGGAGTTAAAGTTTTTATCCATTGGACATTCTCTTTGCTCTTGCTGTGGATAGCCGTATCTGGTATCAGATCAGGGCAATCAAATGAGCAGATCGGCTGGATAATTTTGTTTATTCTAGCGGTGTTTTTATGCGTGACCATGCATGAATTTGGGCATGCATGGATGGAGAGGAGCTATTGAGTGTGGTGGATTCTGAAAACCTAATGGAATTTATCCTCATTCTTGAAGCTCTTCGTAGTCAAGAAAAGCATATTTAGGATAGAGTCTTATTTTTTGCATCGAAACCATTTTGCTTACGTTTTTTCTTTCATTCCTGTCAAAAGCACTTAATTTAGTAGCTTTAGGAATCAATAATATATATGATGCTAGCAACGATTGAAATTCCTATGTTGTCCGAGGTGGTGATTATTCTGGGTTTGGCCACCTTTGTAATTGTTCTTTTCCGGAAATTCAAACTCCCCACCATCATTGGGTATTTGCTTACAGGAATAATCGCCGGTCCTACTGGTTTCAATTGGGTAGGTAGTTCCGATGAATTCGATGCACTCTCCGAAATAGGGATCATCCTGCTGCTATTCGTCATTGGAATGGAATTTTCTCTCAAGAATTTAGCAGCGATCAAAAATATCGTCCTTATTGGTGGTGGTATTCAAGTGTTTTTGACCATTGCCGTAGTTACCGGACTCACCGTATTATTAGGGTTCGATCTCAATACAGCCATTTTTATTGGATTTTTATTCTCCCTTAGTTCCACTGCCATCGTGTTGAAACTGCTGCAAGAGCAAGCGGAAATTAACAGTCCGCATGGTAAAATAGCTCTCGGAATTTTGATCTTTCAAGACATCGTTATCGTGCCATTGATGTTGTTTACGCCCATATTGGCGGGTGTATCAGAGAATGTTTGGCTGGAGTTGGGTATGCTTACGCTGAAAGGCCTCCTTGTGATTGCAGCAGTTATTTTCAGTGCGAAAAAGTTGTTTCCTTGGATACTCGATCAGATTGCCAAAACCAAAAGTCAAGAATTATTTATCCTGAGTACGGTGGGTATATGCTTTGCTGTCGCTTATGGCACGTCTGAGCTTGGCTTGTCCTTAGGCTTGGGTGCCTTCTTAGCCGGACTTATCATTTCCGAATCGGAATACAGTCATCAGGCCACAAGTAATATTTTGCCCTTTCGAGAGCTGTTTATTAGCTTCTTTTTTGTATCCATCGGCATTATTTTCGATGGAATGTTTATGGTACAGAATCTCCCAATTGTCATTGCGATCACATCGGGTACATTTATCATAAAGGCTGGCGTGGCGGCTTTTGCAGCCAGAGTGCTAGGATATCCATTACGGACAGCACTCTTGGCTGGATTATGTGTATTTCAAGTAGGTGAGTTTTCTTTATTGCTTTCTAAGTCTGGCTTAGACTATGAATTACTAAGCCCCGAGGTGTACCAATATTTTCTGTCCGTTTCCATCCTCACCATGGCAATCACGCCATTTGTGCTACTCAAGTTAGATAAGATATCTTATTTCATTATGAGGTCCCGCCTGCTGAAAAAGATGAATCGACCATTAGATAAAATTGGAAAAAAGGCTAGGGAGATAGAAAAGCCAACAGAAGCTTTGGAAGACCATTTGATTATTGTTGGATACGGTCTCAATGGTAAAAATCTAAGCAGAGCTGCAAAAAGTGCCGGGATCAAGTATGTGATTGTGGAATTGAATGCCGAAACGGTAAAAGAAGAAAGTAAAAAAGGCGAGCCGATATTTTTTGGCGATGCGGTGAGCAGTCATGTTTTACTTCATATCCATGCCGAGAAAGCGCGAGTGGCTGTGGTTGCCATCTCAGATCCAGTGAGTACCAAACGGATAGTTCAGCAGCTTCGCAGTATAAACCCTAGTTTGTATCTGATTGTGCGTACTCGTTTTGTATTCGAAATGGAAGAGAATTATAAATTGGGTGCCAATGCAGTGATCCCTGAAGAATTCGAAACTTCGATTGAAATATTTACTCGGGTGCTCAATAAGTATTTTATTCCAAATGCTTCCATTAATGAATTTGTTCAGAAAATACGATCGGCTAATTATGAAATGCTGCGAGATATACCTGGAGCTGGAGGATTAGATCGAATATCCGCTCAAATCCCTGAAATGAACGTAACGGCCATTCGCGTATTGAAAGGTAGAAATGAAGTAGTGGGCAAAACAATGCAAGAATCTCAATTGCGTAATAAGTATCAGATTACCATTATCGCCTTAAAGCGGGAGGATGAGACCCTCACAGAAATTGGCGGTGATACCCTAATAAAATGCGATGACATCCTCTACGTAATGGGTCGCCCGCACAATATTGAAGAATTTAGTAAGGTTGTGGCTGGGACAGAGAGGTAATCTCATGTATTCTTCGAAACTTCGAGGCATAAAATGGATTTGTAATCCACCATAAAAATTCTCTGCTGGCGTGGGCTTGCCTGTAGGTAGGTAGGCATGTTGCCCGTGTCTCAAAATCACTTAATTGCCGATACCTTATAAATTAGATACTTAGACCGATAAACCTGTTTATCTCAACATCGGCGGCACATGTGACACACGTGCTCCAGCAATAATGACACACGTGGGCCAGCAATGGCGTCGGATTGAAAATCCGGTTTATCTGTGGTTTGACATTTCAAATGTGGAACAGTTGAAATTTTTGCGGGATGAAAAAGGAAGATTTTGGTCTTATTTTTTGCTTGCTGCTACATTTCCTTTTCCAACACTGCCGAGAAGCTGCTAAAAATTTGGTGAATTTTGCTCTCTATGTTTCTTATTTCATCGCTTTTGGTTAAATCTTGCATTTCGTCACGGTAAGGAGTTTGTACTTTTCCACCATTTCTGATTTCATTCATCACCAGTTTAATCTCATTATCTTTGGCTTCAATGGTTAATTGGAAACGAATCATACTCGAGTTATTCTGAGTCTCCCTATTTTTTCTTTTTGGAGCATCCTTCAAAACTACTTCATATAAGTAAACATCCACACCCCTTGCTACGATGATTCCATTTTCATCATCCTGGAGTTGCACTGGGTCTTTCAGTACCTCATATTTCTTTTCTATCCATGCTTTTGATTTTAGCATTAGTTCATTCTGAGCAAGGGAGGATTCAAAGGTTTGCTCAAAAGTGACGAGACCGTCCACTACGATTCGATCAGGCGTGGTGTTGCCCGATGGGAAAAAGCTGGAAAGCAATACTAAAGTGGAAGCGATTGGGATTTTCATATTAAATTAACCCGTTGGGTGAAATTAAGTGATTTGAATTTTAATATTGTTAATGTTCCTATCGAATATAAACTTGTTGATAAATTGAATCAATGTCAGGGCAGTTATTTTTGCTAAGATTCTTGTTTTGAATCCGCTAAAGGTTTT
>JBDNFI010000093.1:0-47997 GCA_041689935.1 Cyclobacteriaceae bacterium | reverse complement strand
GTTTTTTAAATAACGTCACATGATTCCAACAATTGGCGTTTCCGTCAAAGCCATAAAATTTACAAATACCGATAAAGATGCCATTGTGGATTTTATTATACCTCTTTATCGCCTCGGTTCTCGACTCATTGAATGTGCCACTTTCAAACATCACGGCATAGTACTCCGGCAGTCCGTACTGCATGTGCGGGTATAAGTGTTCAGGGTCTGTTGGCTTTGGTTCGGCTTGAGCCGCTGGAGGTTGCGCTATTTTCTCCATTAACAAACCTTGGTTGTGAATAATGTTTTCGATACAGTTCATGCCCTGTACCCAGCCTTGAACATACTCTTTTGATACAAACCCTGCTTTTTCGGCAGCAATCGCTCTATGTTTTTCTAGCTGAATAGAGTCTAGAGCTATTTCAAACATTGTCTTTGTCATAGTTTCATTTTTTGAGCTGGGTTAAAGTAGTGGTCGGTAAGGGCTAAGAACTCGGTAACTGTCAACATCCAATGTATATTTTCAAAAGCCTGCATAAAAAGCCTGCTGATACTTATCAATAATAGCCGCCAATTCCTCCAAGGGCATTTCTTTGCGGTTCAAATCTTTTCTCCCCTCCTCAAAAATTATTCTGCCGCTGTCCATATATCCCATTACATTCTCGAACTCTGCTCCTGATTTATATTTAAGGGCGTAGTTCCGAATGTTATACAGAGATACTTCTAACTTTTTAGCTGCTTCTGAGTCTGATGCTGCCCAACATAGTTTTCTATAATCAATGCCCATCATTACAGACGGAATTTCGTACTTGAACCGTTCTTTTTTCATGGCTTGTGGGTTTATTGGTTTTCTGTGGTTTTGGTTTTGGGCTGGGGCTATTAATCTTTTGACTACAGCGCATTCTCATCAGCGTAGGAATAGTAGCGACCACGCTCTGGGGCCAGGATTATGTGGTCTACGACTACGTTATCATGCAGCTGTGCAAGCTCCTTGATTTTTTCTGTTAGTGCATTATCTTGCCTAGACGGACTCACCACTCCCGATGGGTGATTGTGACAAAGGACAACTTGATTTGCTGGAAGTATGGCAAAAAGCCTGCATAGCTTTTTAATATCTACAACAGTGGCAGTCAATGCTCCTATTCCAGCGTTAACTAATATACTAGGCTGTAGCTGGCTGTTTAAAAGCAGCACGTAAAATTCCTCGTGGGTTTCTAGGTCGCCCATTCTAGGCAACAACTCATCGTATAAGAACGTAGCTGTTAAGTAGCTGCTGTTCAGCTTCACCCTGTCGCCTATAGGTATTGTAGGCTTTGAGCGATAGGTCAGTGTCACTTCTCCAACTTGTGGCAGGAAGTCCTCTGTGGGGTCTAAGATAGTGTGCATGGTGTGTGGTGCTTTTAGTGGTTGCTTAGATAAATATTTATGCTTTTTTAAGCTCGTTATTATAAGCAGCTTCAGCGGCTTCAGCATCCAACTTAGCTTGATGAGAAGCTAGCTTAGCCGCATAAACCGCATAAGCTGTTGAAGATGCGTAAGAAGCAACATTGTTATAAGCTTCATCAGCCGCTTGCTTAGCTTCATAAGACTCCTGACCAGCTTGCTTAACCTCAGCAGCAGTCGTCTTCTTAGCATTGTCATAAGCTTTATCAGCCGCTTGCTTAGCCTGAAAAGCCGTATGGCCAGCTTGCTTAACCTCAGCAGCAGGGGCCTTATTAGCCTTATTGGCTGCCTTACAATTATCGGATGCTGTTTTAGCAGCGTCAAAGGCGGCGTTTTTGGCTGCTAGTAATTCGGTCAGGGTTAAATTTTTCATGGTGTGGTGTTTTTAGTGGTTGTTTGTTTGCTTATATAAATATACGAATATTTTTAATAGTAACAAATAAAAAACAAAAATAAAGTTACTTTTATTTTACCCTCCTGTGGATATACCGAAAACAAACGCCTCTATCCTGTAGCCCTTACGTGCCCAGTTCCAATAAACAACCGCATCGGCTACGTTTGGCGACTTACCGCCCATCCGCTTCTTTATCTCATCCTTACGCTCTACAGCTATGTGTGCGCTGCTGGTGCTGAATTTAGGAATAATTAGCTCCGATATTAGGCTGTCATAAGCTGCTTTATCAGCTATTTTAATCTTTATCCTGCGATTTCTTAAGTCCTCCCTGAGTTCCCAGTACATCTGGGCTCTTAGCGTTCCAAAGCGGTACATGAATTTGCCTTGCTCGTCTACTGGTATAACCTCCTCCCAATGGCCTCCTTGTAGCGCCTGTATAGGCATACTTTGGTCTATGAAACCGTTTACGGTGGCTACACCCACACCTACTGCGTCCACACCTACGTACCGATAATCTACCTGCATATCTTCCATAGAAGGGATGCTGTAGTCCTTGTACCCTAACTCCATCCTTTGAGCTGCATTGTAGATTAGATTGTATGCCAGATGTGTAGCATTAGGGCAATAGAACTCATCAATTCTGGTAAGCACGTTGCCCATGCCCCAAGCAACTGCGGCTTTGTCTCCGTTCTCTGAATTGGCTACATCTACGCCAGCGGCTCCAGCGCCCTCCTCTTCGATAGCTTCCAAGCACTGCTCTATCCACTCTAATTTAATAAGGCTGTCGGACGATTGTTTTGGTGACATTCCCCTTACACGACTTAAGTACATTGGGGAGTTTTCGCCGTACTCTACAAGCCTTCGCTGTATGGATGCTCTGGTGACTGCTCCGGGTATCACCTCGTTATCTTCAACAACATTAGGGTAGTCGTAGGCCGAAATTCTAAAGCGCTTGACATTGCTTAACAGGGAGAACTTATGAAGATTGTCTAGTTCATTGTCTGGATTACCTACTGCAAGTATTAAATTATTTCCTCCTGTTGAGGTGTTCTTGAATGCTGTCATAACAGGTGTAGGCATACCGGGGGTCTCCTCAGTTATTATCAGCATGTTCTTTCGGTGGAAACCCTGCGCTTTGGTAGCTGAGGCTTCGTCTGCATCTGTACCTGCTACGAATCCTACCGCCTGCCACGAGTCTGACAAATCCGGGTCGTCCTCATCATCTGGGGTTGAATTATCCGCTTTGAGTCGAAGCTTGAACATCTCAGCGTCCGGGCGAACCTTCTTGAACTTGTAGAAAGCCTTACTAAGCTCGCTCCATAGGTGTAACTTAAGCTGGTCTTGTTTCGGTGCTGAGGTAACTACAAGAGAGTCCTTGTACACGTCCAAGAACCAGAAGACTATACGACTAAGCATGTAAGTCTTTGAAGTTCCCGTAGCAGCCTCTATGGCTACCCAGTTGCCCTCAGCTAGTGCCCTCCACGCCTGCGCCAACGGGTCTACACTGCCGTCCCACTTGTGGCCGGTGTATGCTTCCCTCTTTGACCACTCAAAATCAAGTGGGTTCTCTTTAAATCTATGCTGTAGCCAAAAAAGGGGGTCTTTGCGATATGCCAGCCAGATGCCAGTCTTTATGAATGCCTCTTTAGCTGCTCTATGCTCCTGAGTCATAAAGTTACTTTAAGTAGTCGGATAGCGTGGCCGCTAAATTCTCCAGCTCGTCATTGCTGAGGTCGGATAGGTCGTCAGTCGCCACTTTCTTACGAATGTCAACTTGAATGCCTTCCACATATCCCCTACCCTTACCTCTGGTCTTTAAGAAAAATATCTGGGCGGCTACGTTGCCCTCTTTTATGTTCTTCATCAAGTTGGTCTCTACCCAGTCTATCTGCTCCTCGCTGACTTCATCAAACAGCTTCTTGTAGGTCTCGTTGGTCTTTAACCAATAGTAATGAAGCTGCCTATCAATCTTCGACACTTCGCACGCTTTGGTAATGTTATAGGCGGCGTTCTGCCTTAGCGCTGTAAGGAATCGCTTCTGCCTTACATTGAGTCTTTTCTGCTTTGAGATTGTGTTACCGTGCAGCTTAGCACCTTCTAACAGCTCTTTATTAGTACCCATATCTGAATGCTCCTTTTATACTTGACAAAAATCGGAAAAAATTTTTACCAAACAAGCTCTTAACGCAAATAGGCTGCAACCCTGTTAGAAGCCCCTGTAAGCTCATAATGCAGCCATCCGTACATAGCTCCTGCCCCATCTTCAATTTCTCCTCCGTACTTGTCAATTTCTAAGGTTATCCCATGCTCTTGCATAAACCTTTCATCAAGTCCATAATCGTAACACGATATGCCTGATAAGTACGTATCTGCTCCTACTTTCTTAGCTATTTCAACTATCAATTCTTTGCCTTTGGTGCTGAAATGTCCCAGACTGCTTTGAATTACTACCGGGGTATCTATTCCATAGTAATTCATCGCTGCTGTTAATCGTTGCTTCAGCTCATCCATGTACATTGGTAATTGCGGTTCTCCAAAGTGCGCCGATAGTGGCTTTGGCCATCCCTTGACACCATACCAATCTCTGACCTTCCTGAAGTGATCTGTGACATATCCTCCTACAACAGCATCCTTTATCAAGCATCTGTTAGAGCTGATTACTGGTACGGTAAGCCACGCATCTTTATCAGGCGACACTCTCATAAGATTTCTGTTCTCGTACCCTCTCTGGACTCTCTGTGTATCATCCATCAATACAAGCAGGTCAGCTTCTTTTATCCGCTTCAAGTACATTGGGTGTGGTAAGTACCTAGGCTGGCTAATCATTACCTTCATAGCGTCATTTTTAATACCCTGAACGGCTCTGCGTACTTGCAACCCGATTGAAGCCCGTAAAAGGTAGCCCAGCTTTTTATGCCTACTTCTCCTCTGAGTTCAGCCATCTGCTTTAGCTCAAACTTATAATGCGTCATTGCATTTATCTTAGACTGTAGCTGCTTATCGGTTAAGCTTACAAAAACATCTGGTTCAAATGCCCATCGGGGGGATATATCGGAGCTGGATATTACTGGGAACGTCCAAACAGCCTTGACTGTGGATGTGGGCTTGAATCTACAAGCAATCATTACAGCCTCGTGCACCTTTCTGTGGTCTTGGTGCAAATCATTGTGGTCGTGGGTCATAACCAAGTCAGGGCATAGTTCATTTACTACTGATTGAATGGAGCTGTTGAATTCTAGGGTGTCATACTCTCCAAATCTAGCTGTAGCATAGCAATTGACACTGATGGTGGCTCCCAACACCGCTGCTGCTTCCTCTATCTGCTTTCTGATAACAGAAGCGTCAAAAGGCTCTCTAAGGTCGCAACCGTTATTCATATACACTACATGAACGTCCGCTCCTAGGTCAACTAGCTTTCTTATTGTACCTCCGCACCCTAGAACTTCGTCGTCTGGATGTGCTACTACGACTAAAACTCTTTGGGGGTTGAACATAATTAGAGCAGGCTTAACCTGCTCTAATATAGCTATAAAGTTACTTTTTACAAAGCTTTTATTCATCTTTAACTTCGCCGTCAAGAGGTAGTTTTTGTTGCGTGCCGGGGCTTGATTGGGCAGGGACATCCCCTCGTCTAACAGCATCCTTGAACACCTTGCTATCTACCTTCGCCTGAGCTTCTGCCACATCTTCTTCGATATACAAAGCTCGCATGAAGTCCCGGAAGTCGTATTCATCAGGAACAAGGTCAGTGCCAGCGTTAGCTAATTTAGCTGACTCCTCGTAAAAGAACTCGTTTCCTCGGCCCATCCTGCGCCCTTCGGTGGTATGCTGGTCGAACACGAAATCCGGTAGGGGCGGCTGCTCCATCTTATGCCTCAAAAACATATAATAACACAACTTGTTATCTACCAACCTAGATTTTTTAGACCTAACAAGAAGCAAAACAGCGTGTATAAAAGGAAGGTTCTCCGGTTTGTGGTCGTTCTTCTTTTTCTTGAAGTCTACATACGTTTGGTACAGTGCTTGTATTTGAGCGGGGAGCGCTGGATTGGCTAGCCCTATATCTTCGCTGACTATTACCTTAATCCTGTACCAAATATACTCCTCGTAGTTGGAAAGATAAAGTTCTGTAGCAAACCAAAGAGCTTCATGCTCTAGGCCACGCCTAACGCACTTCTGGAATGCTGAGGATACGTGAAAGAAGTTTAGGCCACTGTTTAAATCAAGTTTATACTGCATATAATGATGTTTTTATTAGAAGTAAAAATACGTATATTTTTAATAGTAACAAAATTTTAATCATTTAAATATAGCATAAACTCGTATTTTTTAAACACATCGTAAGAAGCGCATCTGAAATGCTTAAGGCCAATGCTGGCTAATGCGTCACGTTTGAAGTAATATAGCTTAGGGTCTTTGTAGTCAACAGCATCGCTGGAGTAGCCGTTAACAATGCCGACTACATTAGGGCCTATCTTCTTTACGGCTTTTAAAGTATTGTCGAGCGCTTTGTCAATACGCTTCTGGTCGTACTTAAGTGTGTATGTGCCAAGCAGTACAAAAACTACGAGGTAGCCTTTTTTCTCGTGCTCCTTAGCTGCCTTTAATCCTTCCTTCATATTGCCGTAAGTTCTCTTAGGCAGTTCATCTTTTCTCGCTTCTGATAGGTAGGCTTCTACAATGTCAACGCCGAAATAGGTTAAGTCATTAGAACAATTAGCGTGCAAATGCTTTGATAGTAGCCCTACACCGCAGCCGACATCAAGAACAAATACAGGCTTTTGGTATTTAATATGCACCAGCGATATATAATTAGAAGCTGTCGCATACCGCTCAACAGCTTTTTTAATATTGTCCCAGCCTACTGCTTGTGGTGTATTGCCGTAGGCATCCAACCGGTCAAGATAAAATTTTTCATTCGTCATTACCAAGGGGGTATAAGTTTTCTTTCGTATGGGTGCTGGAGACTTTTTCTGCTAACTGGCTTCTTTCTTAATTCTATAGCGTCTCCAAAGTATTTCCGGAGTAGGATAAAATCCTCTTTCTCTGTTTCTAGCGTCCTGAAATCCGACATGCCTCCAACACTTTTGAAGGTAGCTTCCTTAGACTTAAAACTGTATCTGGTATCTATCAAGTGGTAGCGGTGGTAGAATAAGCTAACTGCGGATAGGAACGAGTCGCAAGCAGCGACACACTCATCAGGCAACACCATGTTGAAGCCGTCTAAAAATCCAAAGCTGCCTCCCATCACAAAACCAGTTAATTTGAAGGGCGCCATAGAATTGTAATCAAGTGGCCTAGGGCAAGAGCCAAAGCCATAAAACTTAACTCCAAGCTCCTTAGCCATTGCGGCGTTGTGCTGTAAAATATCGTACACCGTATCAGGCTCTACTTTAAAAGGTATGCCAAAAGAGCTGTCCACGTAGTTTCTTACCATACCGCTCAAATCATCGTCAAGCATTACCACGTTCTTAAACTTCTGGTAAGTCCACCTTATTTTTGCGCTGAGTCCCTTAACACTGTCGGGGTGTACGATAATCTCAACATCTGGATAGTTCTGTCTATACAGTTCAGCCTGAGACTCTGCAACACAAAGGCTGGCGTTTGATACTGTCTTTAGGGTGTCTACCTTATTCCATCTTTTATGTGATAATATCACCACTTTTACTAGCTCGGTCATTTACAATAGCATTAAACTTTTCAAAAGTAACAACCCTACCTACACCTACCCTAGAGGGTACTTTGTAGTCAATATTAGCTTCCAGCTCAAAAAAGTTATGTAGGTTAGCTTTTTCTATCTCATTCTTAGCAATCACTATTACGTAGTCATACGTCTCGCTCATCCTCGGAACTAATGGAAACACAGGGTCTGCCTGCTCTTTAGTCAATGCCTCATCTATGGCTGTAGGTAAGTCGGCTGGGTTAAACCCATAGGATAGTAGGGAGTCGAAATCCCACTTTCCTAACAAATCATTATCCCATTCACCTCTGTTTTTATTGTGCCTGATTAGTAGCTCCTCGACCTCTTTTTCTGTCAGCTGTTTCTCCGCTACCATGCACAAGACATCTGTCCTCCCATCTTCCTTTAGTAAGGCTATTCTCTGGTGTCCTCCTATGAGGGTCATGTCAGTATTTACTATAGGTTTGTCGATTAAGCCGAATCTGCTGAGACTTTGTCTCAACTCCTCTTTGTCCCTTAAGCTTATCTTTCTGGGGTTTTTAGGGTGTCCACGTATTTCTGATATTGGCAGCAATCTTTCGTGAAATCCAAAGGGGTTCTGCTCTGTTACGTGCATGTACGGGCTGTTTGGCATAAGTCAAAATTATATAATTTTTTTAACACTATAAAATAAAATCGAATAAAAATTATGTGCTGTTGTTGCTAAACAGCAAAGAACGATAGCGCTTCCTGCACCTCGTCAGAAGCTCTTAAGTCCAACAAATTGAAGCTACGCTTTTCACTTTCTGTCACCTCTCTGCATAGCTTTATGGGTATAATCGGCTGTCGGTTGTGGCCGCCATCTGCATAGTGGCTAACCCTAATACTTATATAGATTGCTTCTCCGTGCTTGTTAGTCCTAGGCAGGGACACATCGTAAACATGGTGGTGTATGTTTCCCATAAAGTCTAGTGCAGCAGATACTGAATTAACAAAGCCAACCTCCCACTTGTAGTGGCATCGTCCGGGCTTTCTTCTGTAGTTAGCAACTATTACTACGCTTCCGGGTAATGCTACGGCTACCATAATAACGATTGTTTAGAGTGTGAGCTTATTTCTTCAAGCTTATCATGCAACAGTTTTCCTTGTCTGGCATTCAGCTTCTTATACTCCGGCCACTTATCCAAATGCTTTTTCTGGAACATTTCCCCCTCTGTCATTAGCCCGGAATGTAGCGCCCAGCGCCTCGCTTTGGTAAGCCCTTCAATTAAGAGCTGGTTTCTCTGGTTCTTTATTACCTGACTCATCCTATACCTCAACTGTTAAAAGGCGAGCAAAAGTTACTTTTCTCCACTCCATCTGTGTCAGGTCGAAGTAATTCAAATCATGCGCTTGGCGTAGGCCTAGGGATAGGGGGCTGGGGTTATCTTTCTCGATTGCCCAGCGCTCTGCTTTCGGCATGTGGTTTACAGGTATGATTAGACTCGATATGCTTCCATAAGCTTCTCGGACTGTACCATCCTTTTTCACATAAGAGAACTTGACAACAGTTTGCGCAGTCAGTGCTCTTATAAGAGCGTCTGCTAAGTCTGCCTTATCTACCAATAGCAATGAAGCAGGGTCTTTTTCCACACTAGCTGATAGTAGGTTAGCATGGTCTCCTGAGACTAAAATTCTGTTATTCATGATAGTCGGGTTTTTAAAGTGTAATCAAAATTAAACTTACTAATGTACACGGGCCAACTCTGTACAAGAGAAGCGGCGGCGTCCACAAGAGCGCTGGGGTCGGGGCTATGTAACAACTCTGAAACCAGTGCGCAGTATCTCTCCTCGTCCTCCAATAATCCACCTAACCATGTTAGCCATGCGTAGCAAGGAGCGTCGATTTGCTCGGCGTAAACTGCTTCTCTCTGGTCTGGGGCGGCTGACTGTGTCCAATCTACCAGCTTAGCTGAGTCATGGGGGAGAACTGCAAACGTAATTCGGTACTCCCAAACTTTTCCCTCGTGAAGGAAGGGTATATACTTTCCAAAGAGCCTAGATATTCCACCAGTCTTAAAAATTACGTCAGCGATGCTTGGAACAAGCTCTCCTTTTACCATAAGGAGCTGGGTAAGAAACAGGCTAATAGTTAGCCCTGAAAATGTGTAAATACCCTTTATTGTTCCATCAGGGTTAACCGTTTCATGTAAAAGGGTTAGCGTGACAAGCCCCAGAGAAGTTCTTGGATTAAAGCTGTCCGATTTATTGTAAACAATAACAACAGTGCCCTTCACAATCACCCTTACATCAAAGCTTTTTGAGTACGTGACTTTTCCAACTTGTATGCTCATAATACTAAAAATAAACGATTTTTAGGTCTGGTGTAGGCGGTGTACTTTATCCTGTTTCGCTCATAGGCGCTGGAATTGTTATCCATATCATACTCCATTACAAAAGCATTGTCGTATGTACTGCCCTGAGACTTGTGCGCTGTTATTGCATAGTTATACTTAAGCTGGTGAAAGTTTTCCTGAAAACCGTAGAAAGCCTTCCATGCAGCTTTGGACTCCGGAGAGCCTTTCTTTCTGCCTATAGCATCTTTTTTCAGGTGCTCTATTATGCTTTTGTAGATAGTCTCACCATTCTCGTGAACAATACGGAGCGTATAAGTCATGTTCCTCATTGACCCACCAGCAGCCCTCATAGAGCGTACTTTTGCTTTGTACACTGGTATGGCATACTGCCCATCGTTAATTAAAAAGCTATCTATCATTAGGTCTACAACTTCAACCTCATCATTTACGGTTAGGACAATAGTCTCTCCCTCAATTACTGGACGCTCTATAATCATGCGCTCACCTTTTTCGAGCTTTGCTGGAGAAGCTCCATAGAGGGCCATACGTATAAGCTTATTCCAGCCGTCCACTGATTTATTTGTCCAAGCAATCACCTTGCAAAAGTCGGCGTCCTGAGCGAAGTTTGGGCTTTTAAAGTAACTTTCTACAACATCAGCCAAGTCCTCAAACTCGCCTCGGCGGTCGTAATAAATAACGCCCTTAGTGCCGTATTCTACTAACATTGACTCGCCTGTGTGCGGTATTGTCGGACGCTTGATAAAGTTTCTAACCTGCATAGACAGCTCTATAATAGGATTTCCTTTAGCCTGTCTGACTATTTCAGTCAAGCTCGCTTTACCTATATTCAGCCGCTGCTGCTCCTCTTCTCGAAATGGTATGCTGTTCTCAGCACCTACTGGAGGTATTTGAGCTAGGTCGCCCAGAAAAATTATCTTCAAAGCCTTACGCTTTACCCTATCATATAACAAGTCAAAAAGCTGGTCGGACAACATGCTGGTCTCGTCTACTATAAGCAGCTGGCAAGAGTCTATTTTGGCATCCTTGCTAAAGTCAGGCTCAAATACTATCTGCCCGGACTCGTTTATTTTCTCCCTCATATTGAGAGCTGAATGTGTGGTCATAAACTTAAGGTACGCATGGTAATAATCAGCATTAGCATACATCACTTTTACAGCCTTGTTAGTTGGAGCTGACATGCCTACGTCACCTTTGCAGTGATCTGACTGTAGAAACCACTCAACAAAGCTGTTAATTAGGAAGGTTTTACCTGTTCCTGCATACCCTTCGACTAAAAACATACCGCCTCTGGGGGAGCTTACAAATGCCTCCAAAGCTTCAAACGCTTGAAGCTGCTCTCCTGTTAATAGTTTTTTATCAACGTCACCGACCTGTCGCATCTTCCGCTCTGTGTCGTCATGCGCATCTATAACATCTGGCAGCTGCAAGGCTATTTCGTTTTTAGTGAGCGCTGTTTGTATCTTCATTGGTGGGGTTGCTTAATTTGGTTAAAATTTCAAGTTCAAAAGGTTCAATAGTGTTCATATCAAACCACACATTTAATCCCTCGTAGTATTTATAGTTCTTCTCTCTAGCCAGAGAATACACGCTCTCCCAGTTTACACGGTCAAAATCTGAGCTTTCGTAGCCAAGCGTCATCAAAAGTAGGCGGTTTCCTAATCCTTTTTTAACTATGCTGTCGTCGGGAGAAGTTCGCCTAGGTATTTCATGTTTAATGGCTACTTGTTCTAAGTCCGACCAGAAGTCTTTTTCAAGGTACTTTGTGGCCATTTCTTCAGCTATGATTGACATAGTGCTTTCAGACACATTAAGGCCTGCAAAGCCTATCCTGTGTAAATCATTAACTGATATGGATATTATATTATACACTCTCATTGTAGTGACTGTTTAACGATTTAAAGATACAAATAATTTTAAATGTAACAAAATTAAATATGCTTTAATGCTTGCTTTGACAATTCATCAGCTCGCTTATTTAAGTCTCTCGGAACCCATTCTAAGGTAAATTGGTGCTTAGGTATTCCATAAAGTAACTTTTTAACCCTTATCCAAAAAAGGTGTAAATCAGGGTTTCTTACTTTGTAAACTCCATTGACTTGATTTACTATCAACTGACTGTCACCTCTTACAATGAAGTCGGTAGCTGGAGCGTTTATAAGGCGCTCTAGGCACAACTCCAGTGCTGCGATTAAAGCCAAGTATTCGGCTTTATTGCTCGAACCTCGCCCTTTATACTTATGAATGGATATGACCTCCTTGCCCTCCAGATAGGCTACTACGCCTATGCCCATTTCCTTGTTTCTTACGTTATCGCAAGCTCCATCAAAGTGAATCTCCATAGTTTCGTTCATAATATAAAGATACGAATATTTTTAATAGTAACAAAATAGAGCATAAAAAATAAGCCAGCGGTTTATCGCTGGCTTAACGCCCCTCAAAATTTCCCAATTTACAGACTATGCCGCATAAGGAGCGTATTCTCTGGTTTTAGTGCTCATCAAAATGAAGCGTTGTTCTCCTATCTTAATAAAGTCTACTTTATCTTTATTGATTGCATACTGTATTGCTTGCGGTGTAACCTTCATAGCTGTTGCAAACTGCTTAATGGATAAAAGCTCTATCCCTTCTTTCAACACCTCTTTTTTATCTATCTCTGCCATGATTTCATCATTATACTACAAATATACCACTTATTTTTAAACCTACCAAACAGATAATACAAGTAAAAAAGTTACTGTTACGATTACACCTCTTAGCAGCCTATTCTGTTTCTTTTCGGCTACGTACTGGCCGTGTGTAGTTATTAGCTGAGTGTATTGACGAACTACAAGCGCTCCGGCAGAATCTAAGCTAGTCTGTAGCACAGTGACCCTATGCCCTTTAATGTCGGTCAGAACCTTTGACTCATTTAGAGCTATCTGAAGGCTGTCAGCCCTTTGTAGCTGGTAAACTGAGTTCTCCCTTACAATATTAAGCTTACGGACTTGGTTATCCGATACATAAGCCCCTGAGTCACCAGCCCAGACTATCCGTTGTGGATAGCCACGCTGAGAATATCCTGAAAGACTCATCAGCAGGAACACTGCGCAAATAATCAATTTTTTCATTTTTAGTTTTTTCTAGTACGTTAAGGCTTAACTCTATGCCTTCGAGCCGTTGCTGGCTTTGCTGCTCCTGCGTATCAAGTCTAGCCATCTGTAGCAGCAATTCTGCATTCAACTTATTGAACTGCACCAGCTCTTTAGACAAATTTAAGGTAGGGGCGGCGGCTGGCTTTTTTATCGGCCAAACCGTACCACCTACCCAACCAATCAGAAGGCTTAACACCACTAAAGCCAACAACCTTTTTCTTATAATCATTTCGGTTTTTTTGGAAGGTACTTCCTAATAAGCTGCTCCAGAAACCACAAATGCAGCACCATAGCCGCCACCATTGATTGCAGCATAACCCTTACCTCGTACTTGGTCTGTCCATCGTTTAAAAAGAAGATAAAAACTGCAAGTACAAGCCCTAAAAACGGAACTCGATAGCGTATCGGAAACCTCAGACGAAGTCCAAAGACAGAATACAGTTTGTCAGGGAACACCCTGTTTATAATCTCTGAAATGAGAATAAGAGTGATAATATAAAACCAGTCAAGTTTTTGGAAGTAGGCTGCGAATGCCGCAGAAAACTGCTCTAAAAGGGGGGCTAAAAGTTCCATGTTTATTTATTTACAAAATCAAATATAACATTTGCAACTCTAGCTGCAACCATGTGCTTGGTTTTTTCCCAAACAACCATTTCATCGGGGTTGCTGACGAAGCATAGTTCTACTAGAACATTCTCCCCTGTTAGCCTCATCCACGAAAGCGATTTATGTGCTGTTTGCGTCTCGTCTTTCACCCCTCTGGCGCCACGATAGCTACCCCTTAGCTGAAATCCTGTCCCGGCGTTAACCGCTGAGGATAAGGCGTTGGCCAACGCTACCTCAAAATCACTAGCGTTTTTAGGGACTATTGTCTCAACACCATTAGCTTTAGGGTCGACTACAGCGTTGAAGTGAAAGTCGATTACAATGCACCTTGGAGTAGTCCACTTTTTAAACAAAGAAATTGTTTTACTGAAGACGCTATCATCAGGGTCAACGCTCATTCTGTAGTTGTGGGCTTTCATAAGGTAATCATACACCATGCCTCGAAATTCTGCTGCCAGCACTCCTTCAACATACTTACCATCTTTAGAGGCTGCTCCTCTGTCTTTACCCTGTACTGTAGAGTGCCCGGCTGAGCCGAATACTCTACGTTGTTTGTTTGTTACCATATCATGTAGTTTTAGGTAAATATAGCACCAATTTATCATACGGCATTTTATCTGCTATCTCCGTGCTTAGGTAGCCGTTTAGCTCAACTCCGTCACACTCACCAGAACACTCTGGACGTATGCCTTGCTGAATCAACACGTCTTTGAGCCTCTTGCCCTCAAAGAAAACAATGAACACTCCAGACCTCATCCCATCCCTACGAAACAGGGCCAAAGGTATTTTTCCTATAGATTGAGCGTCCCTTCTGGCTTGTCTCCAAAATTCGTAAATTTTAGAGTTGCCCCTTAGATTTTTAGTAAGCGTCATGTCCTTGCGGTGCTTTGTTTCGATGCTGAATAAAAAGTCTCGTCTATAAGCATCGTCCTGAGCAACGACATCCCCTGAAACAGAAGCTCCCCCTGCCCAGTGAAGCCCTCCCGATTGAGGCACACGGGCGAACTTTTGGCCGGTCCACTGCTCCATCCACTTTGCAGCGACTCGCTCGTTGGTGTTCCCTTTGTTCTTTGAGTTTATACCCTTAGCCCTCGGAGCTGTGCCGAAAATGTCATGCTCAATACTCATCCTAATTGTCTATTTCAGTGAAGCCCCATTTATTCAATTTCAATGTAATACTCTTAGTTCCAAGTCCGTCAATCTCATTGGCGTGTGATATAACAAAAACTTTTTTAGCGTCTCCAGCTTTTACCCTGATAAGGTCGAAAGCTGTTTCGATTCCAGAGGAGTCTAGTCCTTCAAACACCTCATCCATAATAAGAAGTGATACGTTGGTGTTTACGCTGACTACATCATGGGTAGCAAATGCTAGGGCTATGTCTACTCGCTGCTTCTGGCCGCCAGATAACTCCTCGTAATCAACCTGAGCGCCGTTCATGTAGCACTGGGTTGTAAAAGGTTTCGATGCCTTTGTATTATCTACTCCAAAGGTCACCATAATGCCCAAACGTGAGGCGTACTTAACAACAGCATCATTCAGCAAGCTGAACATGGCAGAAAATACATACGCCTTTATCCCAGAAGCTCCGCAGGCTTTTTGCCAAAAAGTTACTTTTTCCAGCTCATCCACTTTCAAACAGTGCTCTGTATGTATCAAATCAATCTGGGTCTCCAGTGCCACAATGTCAGCCTGTAGTGGGGCTTTGTCGACCTCTACAGGCTTCTCCTGTTTAATATGAAGTACGTTAGCTTCTACCTCCTTTACAGCGTACTCAGCAGCCTGTAACACCTCTACAGATAAAGCCACTTTCTCAAGGACGTCACTGACGTCCTCGTAATCAAGCAGCCAGCTATCGGTGCTTTTAATCGCTTCCACAATAGCATTCTGGCCGCTCCTCAGCGCTCTTAGTTCGTCAGTGAGCTCTACCCAGTCGTCGCTGGGAACGCCTTTAAAGTCCGGGTTAGTGTAAATTAATATATTGGCTATAAACCGTGAACCTTCAACTAAAGTCTCCTTCAGTTGGTCTATAGTAACAATAACGGCGCTGAGGTTTTCATCCGCCTGTTTTATGTCGACATCAATTGAGTCCCTTTGTTCAATTACCATAGGCAGCTTATCTGAAAGCACCTTAATAAGAATGTCAATATCTTTTATTTGCTTGCTTATGTTAGCTTTTGCCGCTTTGAGTTTTTCCGGCTTAATTGGAGAGTCGCAAACAGTGCACGTAGTTTTTATCTCAGCTAGCCCTCGCTCTAGCGCTGCCTTTTCAAAATTTTGGTCATTAATTGACTGTGCATATTTGTCAATGTCACGAGTGAACCCTGACTGCATTTGGATTAAATCTAGCCTTGAATTTTGCAGGGCGTTTCTTTCTTCCTGCTTGGTAGTTGCTTGCTGGCTGTAAACTTCTTGCGCCTTCCTTAATGTCTCCTCTTTTAATTCAAACTTAGCTAGACAATCAAGTACGCTCAACTTCTGAGCGCTGAGGTCTTTTTGAAACCCCTCTTTTTTTACAATTATGCTCTGCTTCTCTTTCTCTTGCTCTTGGGCATGTTTAGCATATTCAACTATATCCTCGTTGGATGCTTTAGCTTGAATAAATGCCTGAGTTTTGAATTCAAGTCGGGTTAATGCCACACATAATCGTTCAGTCTGGTTGAGGTCGAATTTAACCTTGGCCTCGTCTAGCTTGACAAGCTGCTCCATAATAAAGCGTAGTTTGGAAGTAGCCATCGCATCTGTACTTACGAGCTTTACTATTTCAGCATTCAGCTCCTGAGCTTTAGCATCAGCATTTTTCTTCACCCTAGCTATGAAATCAAGGTTGAAAATTCCTTCAAACAAGGCTCTCTTCTCGTCCCCAGAGCTCTCAACCAAACGCTTCATGCGTTGGCCAAACAAAACTGAGTTAAGGAATAGCTGGGAGTTCATTCCCATCAAATCCTCTATCCAGTCATTACAATCTTTAATGTGCTGAGGGTGCTCAGGTATAAGCTGCCAGCCTGAATCAACGTGCTCAAAAATAGAGACTCCGCTTTTTTGCTTGTGCTCAAAAGTTACTCCCGTAAAGTTTAAGTGCCTGGCGATCATGTAAACCTTACCTGCCCCATCTTTGACCTTAACAGCGACACGAGTTCCACGATACGACTCTGTCCTAATATGCGTCCAGCTTTGGACTTTGTCAGCGTTTACGCCTTTTAGATTAACGGCGTACAAGCACCACGAAAGGGCTGAAAACATAGTGGTTTTACCCACACCGTTCTCGCCCTTTACCATTGTAATGCCTGCTCCTGACAGCTCTATCTGAGTATCTAGTACAATAGAGCTGAAGCCCTCTATTCGGAGGGCTTCAAACTTTACTACTTTCATAAATTACTCTCCGGCCTCTGGTAAGAAAAACACTTGGCCTAATTCTACTAGGCTTATTTTACCTTCTCCAAAGCGGATAAGCATAGCTAGAACATCTACAGCCCCTTCATTAGGGTTGCCACTCATGTTCTCCAGCTGGTCTTGAAGCTGTCGAAGCTCGTCAAGTCCAAATTTGGGGCTGCGACTCGGACTTACGTCCGGAGAGACTTTTTTGATGTGACGGGCGGCAACAGGTTTGCCTTCGTTCTGCTCAATGGCCTCTACAACGATAGCACCTACCTCCTCGCTGTTGCCTCCTGTTTTGCGAAGCATTTCAAGAACGGCTGTAGAAGATACCATACCGTTGCGGATGTTGTCTTTCAACTTGACATTAGCTCCGATTAACAGGCGTAAATTGTGCAAGTGGGTGACTGATTTGCCCAGAGTAGTGCATATCTCCTCATCTGAGACTTCCATTCCTATGAGGACTGCGATAACTTCAGCTTCTTCAAGCATAGTTAACGGCTTGCCGTCATTAAGAATAAGCATATCAAAAACACGCTCTTTTTCGGTGTAGCCCTTTGGCTCTACTACGAAGGAAACTTCTACTTCTAGGCCATCAGCTGCCAACAGCTGTAATGCCCTGTACCTGCGGTGGCCGTCAGTGATAATGTACTGGTCTTTTTCTTTGTAACCTCGCAGCGGCTGCTTAGCACCATTTTTCATAATGGATTGCTTAAGGGCCTCGATTTCTCCATAATCGTAGCGCTTGTTAAAGTTTTCACGAACCGCTAACTGGCTCGAAGGAATACGGTAAACATTTCTTTGTTCCCGTACTTTGGTGGTGGTTTCTTGTGACATGGTGTATAAATTGATTGGTTAATTGTGTACCATTAAAATATCTGTATTACGAATAACAAGATAGGTTTCTCCATCAATAAGCACTTCGCTGCCTGCGAACTTGGAACAAATTACAGTGTCGCCCTCTTTGCATAAAAACGGATTATCAGAAACGCCTGTGCCTAACGTAATAACCTCGCAAATTTTTGCTGAGTTTTCGGCGACGCTTGCGGCTGGCAAGATTAATCCGTGCTTGGTTGTCATTTCTATAGGCTCAGCCTCTTTCACGAGGAGTCTGTCTAGGCATGGTATCCAGCTTTTCAAATTGGTGCGGGTATCGCTCATTTGTGGTAGTGTTTATTTGATGCTTTAAAGATACGAATATTTTTAAAAGTAACAAAGTATTTTAAATAAATTTTTAATTGCTCCCCAACAACACTACGCCCACATTCATATAATCCGCTAAAGAGCTGCTTGGGAGCAATTTTTTAGCGTAATTTTCAATAAGCACTCTAGCGGATAAATCCGCACCAAACTCTGTCTGGCTAATCTCCTGCTCCTGCTGGGCAATATCAGCAACCACAGGTACAACCACTATGTAGTCGAAATCATTCTCTGGCACAGCCTCTCCAGCAGCAACTGTTACCCTCTTGTACTCCGGGTAGCCCGTAAGTAGCCTAGAAAGCTGTATCCCTGCGTCGTCTATAGATAGGGTTATAATGCTTTTCTTGTCCCCTTCATCACCTAAATCCCTATGCAGCGGTGAACCTACAACATAGAAGCCCGGAGCTATCTGCTGCCCTTGGTGAATATGCCCACAAAATACCAAATCAAAGGCCGCATAGGCTGGGTCTGATGCAACGGTGTCTGGGATTATCATTTCGTTTCCAATGCCTCCCGGAGTTTGATGTATTAAAAGTACCGCTGCTTTATCGGTTCTACCCTCTGCAAGTGCCCTCGCCTCTAGCAACCGTGTTTTGAAGTCGTCAGGGCTTTCGTAATAAGGTACGCCGTAAACTATTGTGCCTCCAACTTCTACGAAGCCGTTATCAATCAATATAAACCTACCATCGAACACATCCCACAAATGCTCCATAGCAGATACAGCAGGGCTGCCAATAGTGTTTTTAGTGGCGTGGTCGTGGTTCCCAGATATGGCTATGAAGTTGACATCTGGGTAGCGTTCAAAGCAATTTTTTAGCGCCTTTATTACTTTATTTATTACAACAGTTGGTAGTGATTGCTGCTGGTCGTACAGGTCGCCTCCAAATAGTATGTGCGCTTTTTCTTCCTGTGCTTTCTGGAACACGTTCTCAATCACTTGAATGCAGTAGTTCATACGCCTTCCATCGCTGTTAAACTTCTTGTAGTTGTGTACGTGCAAATCCGAAAACACTATAAAATTATCCATCTATTTTTTCTTGTTGCTGCTTTTCTACAGTGTAGACAAAAGCAAGGTTTAATCTCTTTTTACTTACTCCATCCATAATTATACGGACGGCTCTGATGTCAACTATTTTTCTGTTATCTATGCTGTCGGCTAAAGTTTTTTCAGAGTGTGCATCGTTTATATAGAGTGCTTGTTCAACGACACCTCTCCTAGATATTGTCCTCACGTATATTGATACTACCAGCCTGCCTTTTGTAGTGAGCTTTGTCTCCAAGTTTAGCGACCTGCTGTTGGTTAGGTTGTTGCGTATTCTTCTGCTTACATCAACCTTAAATACCTCTGAGTATTCATCATCACTGCTGTGTACCAACGGCCTGCCTACATTTGGGGCTGGTTGCGTATCTGGCTCTTGTTCGCTGTTATCCATTAGAAGTCGTTTAAGTGGTCTGTGATTAGATTGTTCTGTTTAGGGTCTGCAATGTAGCACCCTTTCTCTGCCCAGAATTGTTGAAGCTGCTCCATTAATTCAGTGAACTCTTTAGTATTAAGCTGGCTGCTAGTTTTACCCTCAAAAAACGCATACTCTACACCGTCCTTTTCTTTTATAATCAGCCTTCTTCCTAGAATAACTGAGCACGTTATAGCATGTATTTCATCCGCTGTAATACGCTCCCCCTGCGTCTCTTTGTGCCAGCCTGCTATGGTAGGGTACGCAACTCCCCATAGCCATCTATTTTGAGCGTCGCTTCTGCTGTATCTGAGCACCTTAAATTTTATAAGTAAATCGCTGCCAACAAATACGCTGCTTATCCGTTGCATGGCTTTGGGAAAGGTAAAATCTATTCCTGTTAAATCTTCTCGCATTTTGCCAGAAGCTTCTATCTCTTTGTCCTTGAAGCTCATACTTAAAAATACAAAACTGGGGGAGCGAGTCCCCCAGTCATTTTATAAAGTTACTTTATTAACCCATGTTCTCCATGTCGCCTATGATGTCCCGGCGGCCACGTCCTGCTGCTTTAGGTGCTTCTGCTTCAACGTCAGAAGTCTTGGCAGCGCCTCTACCTCTGCTAGCTGCTGGCTTCTCTTCAGGCGCTGCTGTAGCGGTTCCAGAGTCCGCTGCTGGTTTGTCTTCTGCTGGCAGGTCTTCGCCGTACAGATAATTTCTAGCAATTTTCCTCAAAAACTCGTCAGATTTAAGTTCTTTTTTAGCCTTCTCCATCACGTCAGGGATAGCGGTATAATGCTTTTCTGCCATTTCAGTTTGAGCTGTCCAGCCGATAGCAGCGTACTCAGTGTCCAAACCCTTTCCAGTCTTACTGAGCGTAATGTTCCAGCCTTTTACTCTGTCCATCAGCCCATCCTCTGTAGCGTTTTGATACTGGCGACTTGTGACCAGCTTATTAATTGCTTTGATGAGCATAGTTCCTGCTGACAAAATCTTAGGAGCATCATCAATCACTGTTATAGCTGCTATGTTTCCGCTGGCATCCTCTTTAATATCCAGCAGCAGCATAGGCATGTGGAACTCTGATTTTTTCTGGAACTTCTCTAGCAACTTTTTCAAGCTGGCATCTGTCTTTGCGCCGTCTTTGGCCAGCTCCAGCTCCTCGTCTAAAGGACATCCTGCTCTACCGAAAGTCAGTGGAGACATGTAGGGCTTTCCATTAATCCAGAACTTGATTACTTCGTGGAAGTAGATACCGTTCTGTGTCGGTAGTGGGGGCAGCAACCGTACATCCGTACACTCCCCAATGCTTTTAGCGAAAAAGTAATCTTTTCCACTTGATTGCGTGCGCTCAGTTAAATCCTTCTGAGCGTCTTTTAGTGCTTCTAAGTTTAGCATAATGACTATTAATTAAGGTTGTTTATTAACTCTATAAATGTACGAATATTTTTAATACTAACAAAATTATTTTACTCTAAAACCAGCTTTTTTAAGTCCCCCCAGCTCACGTCGCTAACCTCAAAATCCACCTTCATAGTGACATGAGTCAGGGACTTGTTGAAAGCGACCTGTATAGGTAAATTTTCGCACGCCTCCTTAACAATGTAGTAAAGCTGGTGAAGTACATCGGGCATGAAGTATAGTTTTATCGAGTCGTGTACGGTATTAAACAAGCGCACTTTATGGGTTAGCCCTGCCGCTTGTAACCTTGCAGCGATGCGAGTTATTGCAAATACTGTCAGCTCTCCAGCAGTGCCTTGTATTGGGCTGTTTATCGCTTCTCTCTCTGCCACTCCCTTTTTAAAATCATCCTCAGAGTTTATATCGTCACAATGCCTTTTACGGCCAAACAGTGTCCTTACATATCCGTATTTCTCCGCCTTGGCTATGTATAAAGCGTGGTACTCCAAAATTCTAGGATACAGACTGAAAAACTTGTACCTGAAGTGCTGAGCTTCCTCTAAAGTCATAACCACCCCATACTGCAAATAAGCGTACTCAACAAAGCCTTTGGGCTGCATTCCATATATGAGGCCGAAATTTCCTGCCTTTGCCTTTGTTCTTAAATCTGCAATCATCGCCTCCTCCAGCAAATAAAAATCGTCTAGCGTCTGGTCAACGAGCGTACTAGCGGTTACTGCGTGCAAATCCTTATCTGTCTGGTAAGCATCTATCATGTTCTCATCCCCAGAGAACTCTGCAATTAGCCTAAGCTCTGCCTGAGAGTAATCCACTTGCATAATTGACCACCCTTTCGGCGGCACGAAAGCTCTAGTCACCATTTTAGTCACCCTCTTGGCAAGCTCGTTTTTAACCTTGGCAACTTTAGGAATGTTTTGCAAATTAGGGTCGGCTGAGGATAGCCTTCCAGTGGTTGTTCCGTGCTGCATGAAACTTGTGTGCACCATGCCGTTTTTGTCTACCCTCTCCATTATGCCCTTTAGATAAGTACCTAAAATTTTCTGAATGCTTCTCCACGCTAATAAGCTGCTTAAAAAACCGCTGTCGTCATGAAGCCTTATCAAGTAGTCCTTACCTGTGGGCGTGTCGGTTTCTCCCCTCTTTGGGTTTGCAAGTTTGGGAAAGTTGTAACCGTGCTCTGTGTATAGCAATGGAACCAGCTGCTGCCAGCTTCCTATATTTAATTGAACTACGATCTGTTCAGCCCCTGTCCTTATAGCGTTCCTAGATGCTGTCAACCTGTCTATAGCTGCTTGCGTGGCGGCGGTTATCTTTGGCTTTTGCTGGTTAGCAATTATCTTATCAGCGAGTAGTGAAAGTGTTTTTTCTTTTTGGTTCACCCTCAAATGTTCTATATACCGGGCAACTAGTGGCAGGGATTTTATCTGAGCCTCCAGCGTGTCTGCCAGTGCCTGAGCTTCTACTATCGAACTCTCCATGTGTTCAGTATCTATGTGAGCGCCTAGGTACTCCATATCTGCCAAAGCCTTTAACGCTGGTATCGTTAAATTCCTGTATGTCCTGTATAGCCGTATGTCCTTTAAAAGCTCTGCCTCAAAAATGTCCCTTATTTTTATCGTAACGTCCGTATCATTTCCTGAGTATTGCGCCAATTTGTCTAGCGGTACTGCATCCCAACCGTAAGCCGCTACAGTAGACTCATAATCCTGATAATCTGGGTAATACATAGGAGCTAGTATTTTCAGCCCTTGCTTAGTAGTCTCGTCTATCAAGTGGTGCATTAGCATGGTATCATCCAGCCTCCCACGTATAGGCCAAAGGCCATAGGTTCTAGCCACATGGCTATCAAACCTCAAATTATGCGCTATTTTATCAATTTCTGGGGAGTTGAAAAATTCCTTTTTCAGTATAGCCAGCACCTCATCCAGTTCTGCCTCGGTGAACGGTGTTTCAAAGTGGTCCAGAGGGACTACATACGAGCTGCCCGATTGGAAGCTGAAAGATATGCAGGTTGCCCTAAAGCTGTCTGAGTGGTAATCAAGCCCTGTGGTCTCAAAGTCAAAAGCCGCACGCCCTGTCTCCCTACAAAAGCCCATCAACTCCCTTACTTTATCAATCGTATCACACATTACGTATGGAACATTTCGGCCATTTCCAGCAAAGCCCACTGAAACGTGGTGAGCTTTTTGGATGTGAGTCGCAAACTCCGTAAGCTTGGACGTGTTCTGAGCTACATAATACGTGGCGTAAGTCGGTATCACTATAACACTGTGCCCTCCAATTTCAACATTAAAAGCTTGTCCAGCACTTTGCATAAGCTTTTTACCTTTTCCAACTAGCTTCTGAAAAACAGTGTCGCCTATTGCAAGTATAACCTTGGGCTTGACCTTGCTAACTTCTTGGTCGAAATAGGTTCTGCAAGTGTCGTACTCCTCATCCTCCGGTTTACGGGTCTCCGGGGCGCACCTGAGTAGATACCCTTTTGCAGCCGACGTTCTCAAATCAACTCCTACTACTTTCTCTCCTATGTCAAAAAGTAACTTTTCTCGTTTAGAGGCCATCACTGTTCTACCAGTGTCGTCTGATTTGCTGGGGTAGTCAAAAACCACCATTAACGGCGTACCCTCTTTTATGGTATCGCTCAGGCACACTGTCCTGCATTGAACATACAAAGCACAATCTGTGCAGCTCTCGTTCCTGACATTTATCATCATGCTGTCCGCTTTAAAATCACGCCGTTGCGAGTAATGTAGCCGTTGTCTATAATCAGAGACTTAACACATATTTTTACAGCCTCATCATCCTTGCTCCGGGATTGGAGTGCTACAAGCTTAACAAGGTCAGCTACTGTCATAGTGTCAGCAGACATAAGCTCCAGAATAGCTGTTTTTTGTATAGCATCGAAGTCCTCCTCATCGAAAAACCCTCCTTCCTCGTCCCTAACTTTTACTGACGTTTTTCTAATTTTGAAGCTGGTAACCAGACCACAAAACTCGTTGTCGTGGCAGTACCTACATTCCTTTGAAGTCATGTCCCAAGATTGCCCGAAACAGTCTCCATCTATGGGGGCTGGTAAGCTTTTTTCGTCCACTGGAATGCGCAAATCAACATCTGATTTAACGTCCTTTTTCTGCCTGCTTATTATTTCCATAGTATAAATATAACGATATTTTTAAAAGTATCAAAATTTAGGGTATTTAATTGGCTTGTCCCTTTTTGCATCGTACATCAGCTCCACATTAAAACCTTCTTTTCTGTACAATCTGAGCCGTGACCTGCTGTGCTTTGATACATTTTTACCCAGAAAGTAGAAGTCGATAAGCTCAACTGTAGTATTCTCCTTGTCGTCCCTGAGGGCACGGCCTATGAACTGCTTAATATCAATTTTAGAGTCGCCACCATGCAGCCTCACGAGCGTGCGTATGTTTGGAATGTTTATACCCTCTTTCAGAACTGAAGAAGCTAACAGGACATTAAGCTCAAAATTAGCGAACTTAACCACATCAGCGTTAGACGTTTCACCGTGAACCATCCCTACATTCCCCTCGCCGTATATGGGAGTGAGTAGCTTTTGAAGCATCCGCCCATGCTCTCTGAGAGTGAAAGTAAGTATAACCTGAGAGTCCTTCCTCTCCTCGCATATACTGTACACCATATCAAGCACTTGCTGAGCGTACATAGATTGCTCAACCTCGTAACTGTACCCAAGCAACAGACTTCTAGGGTCTACCATCCGCTCGTTTTCTACCAGATACATTTTAACATAGGGCTTTTGGCTTATGTTTAAATCAATTAGCTGCTTGTTTGTAATCTTAACTAATGTCGGGCCACTGAGGCCGACTATAGCCATAGACTTTACTTTGTCCTTTGCCTCCAAAGGAGTTCCTGAAATAAACGCCCTTACAGGTGCGGTTACGTAGGATAGTATTTCAGCGTACGCTCCAGAGCCAGCTGTGTGGGTTTCATCAACTACAAGCACATTAAATTGAGCTAGCCTTGTTTTTACGTCAACCGATTTTTCTGCTCTGCTCAGCAGCGTCTGGTACATAGCGATAACAAAGGGCTTGTCTATCTCCATGTGCCTACTGTCAACACGTCCTACATCGTTACCAAAAAGCCCTTTAAAAAATTCGTATTGCTGAGCAAAAAGTTTGGTTCTGTGCAGCGTAAACAACAAACTCCCTGATGTCATATTGTAGTAAAGGCTGGCTACAATAGAAGTTTTTCCTGCGTTGGTGGCTGCGTCAATTATGCCTCTGGGAAAGCTGATTGTTTGCCCTCCTATTTCCAAACTATTAAAAAGTAACTTTTTAACCGCATCATATTGCAATCCATAAAGCTGCCAGCCGTTGGGGAGCATATCAGTAAAATCTTCTATCGGTGGGTAGTTCGGAGAGCTGCCCTTTCTCATGTCCTCTACCACTATGCTGTAGCCCTCCTCAGCAAATAGCTTCGCAACCATCGGAAGGAAGCCAGTCAAAAACTCGTTCCTTGAATTTACAAGGTATTTCCAGCCGTCCCAGCGCCCTTTAGACTCCCCCTCTTTAACTTGTCTCCCCCTGTATGCTGTGGAGTGCTGGTAACCAATTGGCCTAACTCTCAGGTACTCTTTCAGCAAAGTATTGGGGTCTGAATCTTTCAGGTAATCAGTCCCACCAAAGACAGCTGTAGTCTTTATATCTTGTATTACTAGCCTCATTTTTTATCCAATTTTTTCAGTATTTCCATATAATCCTTTGCAGCGGTGTCGGCCTGAGCGTCCAAGTCATACTCAGCATCCTTGTCAACAACGCCAGATTTTTTCATCATAAAAGCTGTGTGCCTGTTAGCAGCGTTGTCGCCGTTGAGCTGGTTAGGGTCGGGTATTACGTTCAGGTAAGCGAGGCCATCAAACTGAGCCTGTACCCAATCGTCATAGGAAGCTTGATGTGTGTCGGCCTGCTGTCTAGCATAAACAATATTAACATATTTAGCAGGGTCTCCTGAGAAGTCAAATCTTACATTCCTAGCATTCTCGACTGCATCCATATAATAGTTGAATAGCTCAATAGTGCCTTCTGGGTTATCATCTTCTCTTATTGCCAGCACATTTTCATACAACGTAAAAAGCTGGCTTTTGTAATATTTGAATTTATTAAGGCCGTACTTTTTACCCATCAACATCAACCCCATTTGAATATAAAGCTTGTAGCCTTTTTCATAGCCGCCTATCCCAAACATTTTGCAAAATTCCTCAGCAGCAGTGGCTACATCTTTCAACATCAAATAATCTCTGTCATTTGTACCGATGCTTTGAATGTACCTATGGCCAGCTTCTTGTCTAGCCGCAGTCAAAATCATATTAAACTTGTTGACTTTTACCTCAGCAAGCTCAACAAACTTGTCAGCCTTCTTTGCATTCTTTTTTGTCTTAACCTCTACTGAATGCCTCCCAAGCACCCTGTACCTGTAGCCCTCCCTGATAAGCTGCTCAGCAGTTGCCTCTGGAGTGCTGATTTTTAGCGTAATCAATAGCTTTATAAGGTCAGACTTCCGGATGTGGAGAGAGGGGTCTCTCATTTTGCTTCCTCACGTAGTTTACGCTTGTTGTTTAACCTTAGGGCTTTATAAAACTCCTCCATGTTCTCTGGCCTGTAGCAGCTTTCTTTCGGCTTAGGGTTTGAAAGCTTAGTAGCAATTATTGTGTAATCCACTTCAAACCCCAGCTTGCAGCTTACGGTATTGTCAGCCATGTTTAGCGCCGTGCACCCAGTGCATTTAGCAAATCTTGTGTATCGCATCCCCATTTTTTATGAAATTAATTGTAAACCACTTAATATAGTTATACGCTGGCTGTGCTTTTTTACTGCATCCATCGTTCTTTGCCTTCCGATCTCGTTGGCATCTTTCTCCTCGCCTACGCAAACTTCGCCTAGGTCTGTAGCGTAGACTTCTTCTACTATGTCAATAAGTCGCATAGCAGATTGAACAGCCTGTTTAAAATACCCTTTATCTCCTACAACTGTAACACGTTTGACGGGGCTGCGTGCGAAGATGTTTAGCTGCTTTTCGGAGAACGTCCAGCCCTGTGACGAAACAGCGTTATCTCCAGCCGTGACAGCGTCGGCCCATCCCTCAAAAAGTAGCACCTCATCGTTCAGCCAGAGCGCATCTGCATTAAACAGAACCTCCTCTTTACCAATTCCAGACACTGCTTTATCCGGGTTCTTATACCTTAAATAGTTACCGATAAAGTCCCGGCCTATGTAGTATTCCAGCAAGCCTGCCCGTATGCAGGGTACTATTATGTAACCAAAAAAGTTCTTTTTATCTGCGTCAGGGTCAGACGAATTTTCGTACACCTCATCGCAATAACCGAACCCCTTCAAATCCAGCTCTGCCAAATCAAAGCCTCTTTTTGTAAGCGTGCTGCGAGCCCTATTGGCTAGGTTATTATCCCCATCAAGTTTTGACTTGTAGCCATACGGCAGCTCCAGCCCATACCGCTTAATAGCGTAAACTTCTGTGACACTCAGCGAGTCGTCGTCAATAGTAGCCTCATCCTCGTCATTGATTATGGCCGACGCCTCCTTAATTGTTACGTTGGCGTAATGTGAGACAAATGTCAACAACCGCTCTTTATACCCTGTTCTCCAACACTTAACATACTCGTACTCAAAATGTACAGCCATCTTCCGCTTGCCCATTCCAGACAAGTCAAAAGGGTTATCAAAAACCCACCAGTTCTGACCAGTTTTCTGCATATTGAAGTACCGCCGGAACCAGCGAAACGCTTTGCGCTTGTTAACAAATATCATCCTCAAATATGAATTTTCTGAACAAACTCAGAAAGCATTGCTGTGTGCTCGTTCATGTACTCCCTGATGCTGTACACCCGTTGTACGTCGGACATTTTACGCTTAGCTACTGCAAGCAGCGCAGCGCCTAACGTGGTGTAATACCCAACGCCAGTGCGCAGTATTTGGCCAGAACCTTTCCCAGACTGTGTAACGCTGGGTTTCACCAAAACATATTGGTTCTCCTCTACGTCAATCTCGTAAGGCTCAATTAATTTATCTTTGATAGTGGCTTTGGTTGTAGTTTCCATCGAATTACGTTTACTCAAAATTAAGATTATTTTTAACAATTTAAAAGAATTATTCTTTTATTATACTTTTCAACTCGCTTAAGTCTAGAAAGCTGCCCCTACTAGGTTCTGGCCTAACATTGTCGGCTGCTTGGATTTGATTATTTACAACCACATCCAGCACCCTGCTCATGGCAACAACCAGCTTCCTGCGGTCTTTGATAATCACCTCTTTTCCGAACATTATTTTAGTCACCGACTTTCTAGAGCGTAGCTGCAAAGTTCCGATATTAGGTAAAGTAACTTTATCACCTTTTATCAAAGCTTGCTGTATTGTCTGCATCAAAGTTTCCACCATAGAAGCCGCTTGCTGGGACGATAGCGAGAACTCCAGCTCTAGCCTGTTGGTAAGAAGGGTTTTTCCTATTGTTTTCATTTTATTGGTCGTTTAAATTTTCAATAATTTTTCTGCTTGGTATGCTGAGAGAGGGCTCACTTCGCTTTTTATACACCTTGTCAGCTCCTCCACCAAACGCCTTGGCTATTTTAGCATCTTGGAGCATAAGCTCCTCCAGTTCAGCTTTCGCTTCTTCAGGGGACAGTTCAACCACCTGCATTCTAGCCTCGTTAATCCTTACCATGCACATATTTGAGCCGTTGTATTGTACGCCTTCCCTTTGAACTACAGGGACTATTCTAGCAAGCCCTCTCCTCATTTCGGTTTCCGTCCTACAAATAGCAAAAGCGGCGTGGGCGTTTGCAGCCTTGCCAAAATCCTCGGCAAAGTCCTTCATGTCGATGATAACTTTATTAACCGCTGCCTTGCCCACCTGAGAAAGTGCTATGCTGAAAGTGCTCCTCCGCTCATTCACTCTGATAATATCAAAGTAAACATGTTGTATTCCTATCCGCTTATCCTTGGCCTTGTCTTTGTCGTTGGGGAGCTGAATGTCGGGGTAGTCCCAACAAATCACGTCAGGCTCCCAGCCGTGCTCATCTTTTAGCGTGTCTAAATCGGCCTCCACATCATCAGCACAGAAGCTATGGCCGGGGTAAAAGTTAAAGGCAAAATCCCCTCCCATTGTTTTCCAACGGCTAATCATTTGGTCATACAGTGCCACGTTTTCAGGACTATCAACGTCCCTTAGCTCACAATCCAGTACACCTTGCCTAAATCGGTTGTAAATACTCCTTTGGCCGTTCTCTGCATCCACGTAATAGACTTTTTTACCGTCCCTGACTAGCTCTATAGCCACAGACAACAAAGTGCCCGTCTTAAAGCTCTTAGGAGCTCCCATGAAGATAATAAGCTGTGGGGGGTAGAAGCCTCCAGCAGCTGTCATGCGATTTAACTGTTTTAAATACGTCGGCGTGGGCTGGTGCTTTTCAAACGAAATATTGTCACGGTCTGCAATAATTCTGAGCGGCTGCTTTTTGTCTCGCTTCTCTTTGTCAGAGAGGTCAACAATTTTACGCATGTCCCTCAGCATTTCTTTAAAGACTTTGGGTTCACCCTTCATTCGAGGGGCGTACTTCTCCATCATCATCTTTGATGCTTTGTACTGAGCTTGTTCAATCAGTTCACGCTCAATTTGAATCGGGTCTGAATCGAAGGGCGTGAAAGCTCCAGCGATTGCCCTGTCAATTACTTTGAACAGCTCAACACTTATGGGCTCCCCCTTAACTGACTTATCAAAGAACTCAGCTAGGTTAGTGTGCCGAGGATAGCTTTTGTATTCCTTCAGATAATTCTGGGAAAGCTCGAACACCACCTTTAGCTCAGGCACATCAAACATGGCCTTATCCACTAACTCAATGTATCGCTTCCCTGACTTGGTTTGAAGCATGAACCTAAGCAGCTCACTTTGGAATTCTGCTATCATACTAAATCTCCCACATTAGGAGACAACGAACACCTTCCGGAAATACCCATTGGGTGGATATATACTACGTATATATATCCCCCATAACAATAGGTTTTCAGGGGTACATTTTCCTCTGCTGAAGGGGTACGGAAAGGGTAAAAATGTAAACAACTACTAGTCAGCAATATAGCCAAAAACACCAGTAATTGGCTACATCTCCTAAAGTTACTTTTTATCTTTGTTAGCATAAATTAGGGCTGAGTTATATCGTTAAAAATTGTCTTGTTCTTTGCGTATCGGTACAAATGTAATAAAATACTTTAATAACTATAAAAATATTTTAATTTCCGTGTACACCAAATTTTCTTAATATTTCACGATATTATACATAAAGTTACTTTATAATACCGTGCTGTGAGTACATACAAAAATAGGCGTGAAATAAGGGAGCAGGATTTAAAGCCGTACTCCCTGTCATTTTTAGTTCAATAGGTATGTTAAAACCTTGTAATCCAGTTCCCTACGAAGCTGCTCCTGCATCTTAACTGAATGGTTGTGGTTAATTTGGTAGTTCAGGGCGTTGTACACCAGCCAGTCAGATTTATCGACTCCTTGTGTAAGCTCTTGACCAGCTCTTAGAAGTGCTGCGTCCACCATACGGACTGGGTAGTTTGTGGCGTTACACACATCGAGAATTCTAGCAGATACGTTAGACACTTTCTGCATAGCCAAGTCCTCAAATCGCTTAGCTAGTTTCGGTGACTGGGCTACAACTTTTTGGAGCAGCGGCCCAAGGTTACGCAAAGCCATATCTACGTTCCATCCTGTGTGCTTGAGCTTTATAAGCGACTCTTTTCCTGCAAAGGCGGATAATCCGTTCTTGCAAGATAGTCTCCAGAACTCTACCGATGCGCTGAATTTTATCTCCCCAGTGTAACTGTGCTGGAGCCGGATACGTGGCATAATGTCTCCAACCTCTAGCCCGACTGTTACAGGTGACTGGATAATGTAATCCACAAAGAACTTGCAATAGTTCTGGTGGCGGTAAATAGCCTTGTACTCAAATACTTCAGACAGCGCCGCCTCGAATAATTCCATAAGCGTTGACATCGGTATAAGCTCGTAATTTTTTGAGCACGCATTAGCGGCCAGAACTCCTTTTGGAGTATAAACTACAGGAACTTGCTTACAGTGAGGGTTGGCAAGGGCTGGGATATCTTTTCCAAAGTGGTCTTGTAAAAGGTCTGTCATGCTCATCATCTTAACCTCGCACAACAGGGGCTTTTTGCACTCCTGAATTTCTGGGGAGTTGGAAGCGACTGGAGTCATTGAGCCCTCTAAAAATGAGTCATTTGAGCTGGTAATTAAGTTATCTAACATAGTGGTGTTTTTAGTTAAGTAAATATAACTAGAATATTTAAAAGTACCAAAATAAATGTGCTTTTATTTTGGGTACAAAATATCGTATAGTGCCAGCGCTTTATTAATACGCTTCTGGTCATACTCTCTGCCTATAAACCAAACAGTCATTTCGCTGGAGCTGTCGAGCTCTTTGGTCAAGTCTTCCAGCCGTGTTCTATATTGGAAGTCTATAATTACCTGCCCGTTTGTAGGCAGTAGATTGTCTACTGCTTCATGCTGTATAAGCGCATCTACGAACTGAGCTCGCTGCTGGGTGTAGCTGCGCAATATTTTAAGTTGCGCTATACGCTTATCCAGCGTTTCTACAGCTTCTAGCAGGGTCTGATACTCTTCTTGCTTAGGCAGCATCTAAAAACGCCCCACACTCTTTATATGTATGTGCTCGAACAGGGCATCTGCTAACACCATAAAATCAGTGGCAGTATTTTGGTTAGGTAAGTCCTCTTTGACTGCCTGTGCCCACTCCCTGAGCGCTATGGTAGCTGTAAAACTGCCCGGAAACTTCGACACAAAAGTTCGTTTGAAGTTGTGGTACAGATTTAGCGCTTGTTGCGGTTCGCCCGTAACCTCCAGCAACAGCGCCAGCGCTAGCTGAGCTGGCCCACTCCCTTCATAGCCCCAGTTAAATTCTACACTGTGCTTGAACACGTCCCTAGAGCGTGCAATATTCAGCTCTATGTCGTTTACAGACACTTGTCGAGTAGTGCCGTAGCCTACTATTTTAACAGTGGCTGGGTATCTGTCTAGTAAAATATCTTTCATGCTGGTTTATTTGTTGTCATCGTTTATTTCTTTGTAAACAGCCGTAACCAAATCTCCTACTGTGGCCGGGGAGACGACGATAGGCGCATCGAACCTCTGCTCTATCAAATAGACTAGCTCTGTGACATCAAGGGAGTCCATGTGCAGGTCTCCCTTTAGCGTGGATTCCTCGGTTATTGTTGAGAACTCTGCGCAGATTGCGTCAGCCACTTGACTTGCTATTATACTGAAAATGTGCTGTCGGGTCATAGTCTTACTTTGAATACGTTAAATTTAAAGGCGCAATGTACGCCATTATGTGCTCTTGCACAATCATCCCTAAAACTCCAAACGTACCCATCTTTTGTATCGGTTGTTTTTTCAAACTTCTCAAAAGGGATTACTGAGTCTAAGCCTCCAGAATAGGAACAGTTGCCGCTGCTGGCTAGGTGATAACCACTCACGCCTCCGGTTTGAATGCCGCCTCCCTCGAAGTCCCAGATGTGGGCTACTCGTTTTATTACAGGGGCGGTGTGCTCCTTCTCTAACACCACGAAGTCTCCTACCTGCGGCTTGTCAGTCAGCCCTGCCCTTATCTTCATTCTGTTAAACATCATGTCGTAATTACGTTGGCCGACTTTAATAACATGGTCTTTGTGGTCGTCACTGGATATGAAGAACTCCATATCCATGTTCTGGGCTAGCAGATGCTTGCACTGCTGTAGTGTTAAGGTTTCCATCTATTTAGGGGTTTGTTTTGAGCGAGAAGGGCCATAAGTCCAATAATTAGCAGTACCATCTAAGATGTTACCACAACTATTTTTTGCAGGCATTTGAAAAGAAGCTGGTTTAAGTAAATCGCCTATAACAATATTCTTATTAGGCTCATTAAATAAAGCAATGAATGCCCAGACGGCGTGTTCCTGCATAATCTTTGCGTACTTACGTCCGTAAGACACACTAAACTTAGGAGCAATGAGGGCTGTTAAATTTTCAGCAAAATAAGTGTCGACAGTTGTTTGTGCCTCCGTTGTCATCCAAGCTTCAATTTGAAGTTTTAGCTCTGACATTGTGGTTACGGTTGAGGTTTTCATGGTGTGGGTGTTTGTTTGCTTATATAAATATACGAATATTTTTAATAGTAACAAATAAAAATATAGTATAAAATAAAAAAAAACCTCTGATACAAGCATCAGAGGTTTTTTTTTGATTAAGCGTACTCCAGTATTTCCCAGCCGTTTGATCTCCTGAGTAATCCGTAAGACACGCCGACAACGGGCACGAAAACAGCGTTGGGGGCTGCTCCTTTTTTATAGATTGGTGGTAAGATAAAAGAGCCCGGAATTATGCCTGTTCCTAAGTAATCCTGACCTGCCTGAATTACAAAATTTACTACGGGTGTGCCAGCTGATATGAAGCACAGTTCAACACGAGTGCCAACCTTAGCAGTGGACACTATTGTATGCACGTCATAATAGCCTGCTGGCACGTCCGCTGGAGCAGGCCACTGCACTGGATTAGAGCTGTCTATCTCAATGTAATTACCATGCTCCTCAGCGCCGTTGTTGAGACTCCACTGTGTAGCTATCTCAATAGCGCCTACGACTGGAGCGTTGGAGCTGAATATGCCTGCCAGCGTTTTATAAGTAGCACTCCCTTCTATTCGCTTACCCATCTTTATAATCTGACTCTGCAAATAGGTTAGTAGGCCGACATTTGTCCAAACTCCTCCTAAGTACATAACAACCTGCCCTGCTTGCTTAGTTATAGGCATAGCGACATCGGCTAGCCCTTGCAGTTCCAGTTCATCAATACGGCTTGTAAGCGTAGCGAGGTTGCTAGCTACTAACTGGTCTAGCGAGGAGTCATTAGCAAATTTAGGTACTGGCGATAGTGCATACTCAACGCCAGAGCCAGCTAACACAGTGGTATTTCCCTGTAAAGTGAGCGTTCCTAAAATTACTGATACGTCTGGGTTTAACAGCTCAGGCACTCCAGCGCCCGGCGTGCCTTTTATCACCGTGTAAATAGCTGGCTGCCCTCCTGTAATATCGACAATAACGTGAACCGCTACAATCAAATCTACACGCACCTCAGCTGAGGTGTTCGGGGCTATTGGAAACACCAGCTCCTCGGTTTCCTTTATAACAACACCTTGTGTGCTTACCCAGACACCGACATTATCTGTAAACACGTTGCCCTCTGGGAGCACCGCCCCTGTTGGATGCTCCAGAGTCAAGTTCATATTAGCTGCAAAGGCTGCTGAGGTAAATCCCCTGTACCTGCCTGCTCCAACTACGCCTATCAGCCTAGAGTTCATACGTCTAGTGGTGTCGTCCTGCTTGTATTCAAAATCTCTTACTTGTGCCATAATAAAGTTACTTTTTAATTACTAATTGGTCCAGCTTTTCCCTTAACCAGACCTTATCTGTCTTGTCCTGTTCGATGTAATTTTTAAGCCCCAGCTTAATTTCGTCAACATTATGCCCTATGTTGTTTAATTGTAGCTGGTTGTTTTTTTCCATCGAAGCCATTTCTGACTGTATAACATTTAGCTGACCAGACAGCTTAGCATCCGCCAGTTTTGAATTTCCCTCTACCGACATAATCTTCTTTTCATTAGCTTCTCCTGATGCTGTGGTAGTGTCGAGCTGATTAATTAGCCTTCGAGCAAGCAGCCCGAATATTGCTTGAATAAGCACTAAAAAGAACATTCCTATATCCCTCCAGCTCGAACTGTTAGCGGCTTCTGTTGCCATATCAACCAGTATAAAAGTCATCATTAAAATCATCATTAAAATCTCCTAAAAGAATTAAGCTTTGGCCGTTGTATCGCAAATCTAACATAACTGCATCGACTGGCCTATTAAACTGTTCTATACTTAACAGTGCTCTGGATAATTCAGCTGTTAGCTGAGCGTTGCCTGACAGTTCAACCTCGTAAGTCACGCACCCAGAGCAAGCCATGTCAAAGGTTCTATCCGGGTTGTCGAAGGTTCCTAGGTCGAGCTGCCCCACTGGAAAATTTACAATTATGCTATCCACTACAACTCCCAACAGGTTGTACATAAGCTCATAGCCCTTGGTCGTCCCCTTGTATTGGGTAAAGGTTCTGAACTGCGCAACCAGTCTCCTTTTGTCGACAACATCAGTAAAAATATTTATCGGCACACCAAGTGCTGTCTCCATAATACTTACATACCTGTCCTGAGCTGTATAAGGGTCTAGGGTGCTTGTCTGGAGCTGTTCTATACGTGGTACTATTTCCTCGTCTAACATCAGCCCAGCGACTCCTATATAGCGCTCAAACGTACCAACACCGTTTACGTCCCTGTTAACATCTACAAGCTTGTCGTGCGAAGTGAAGTAATCATTAAACAGCCTAGTAACCCAACTCATGCTACGCCTCCCTCTAGTATTAGTGCAATATCTCCAGCGTAGGCTACTGGAATACTCGGCTCATTCAAAGACAGGTTGCCCGTGTACCTGTAAGTTCTAAACTCCCAGCTGTGGTTTATAGCATAGTTATTGGTACTTATAATAAAGTCCAGTTCTGGCGTTACCACTGTCTGCCCAGCAGTGTAGCCTCCTATAAACACGTTGTTCCTGTACACTATAAAGGCGTTGCTGGCTGTCATTACCACTTTCCATAAAACCTCCCCAGCCGCTGCTGGCTTTAGAGTTCTAGTCCAGCTTAGGGCAGGAACGCCAGAGGCAAGCGGTCTGGCGTAAGGCTGTGGAGTGAATCTCTCCAAATCAGAGCTGTCTACTCCGGGGACGTTTTCAATCAGTTGGTAAATATCTCCAATGTTTACACGCCCTGAAATCTCCTGTTTCAAGTAGCTCAGGTAGCTCGTCAAAGCCGCTGTTACGGCTGCTCCAACTATAGCCCTGCTAAAGCCTGCTAGCACCCTCACCCGTAGGCGTATAAGCATCCGAACCTCTCCAGCTGAATACACCTCCACTTGCATAGTAACAATCTTCCTAGCGGCTATATAAGCCTGAGTATCGGACAGTAATAAGCTCGATGCTATCCCACCACCATCTGGCACAATAAATACAAGCACCTGTTTAGTACATTTTAGTTCTATACCTGCTCGTATAACCCCAGCGGCTTGCTGAGCAATGTCAATGAAATCCTGCGCCGTAACAGCACTCCAGCGAGTTCGTACACTATTCGGAATAAGATACCTTAGCTGCTCCACACTATCAATAGCACCGCCTCCTGTGGCTTTGGCCGAATTACTTACTGTAAATGGGTAGCTCGGTAACGTCTCCTGAAGTGCGTCTGAGTCGGTGATAGTGTTAGCCTCTACGCTGTTTCCTAGTGCTCCCAGAGTGGTGCTGTAATCTACCGTAATTTGCTGGCTGGCAGGCGGCCTTTTGCCGTTCACGCCGTCACCGAATCGAATAATTACTTGGCCTTCTCTGTTAACAGTCATAACATAGTGCTCATCAGTAGATACAGATGTTGCTAAGGTCTCTTTGAGCGCCCACGCTATATTATTGACTTTGGCTGTGGCGGCGTTGGCCGCTGGCTGTCCAGAAAGTACATACTCTTGCCGGGCTGCTCCGGTAGCTACGCCTAACACTACACCCAATACCTGAGTCAGCTGTTTGACATCCACTGTGACAGCTAGCTGGCCTCCGATTATCACCGACGACTGCACTGTTTTGAACTCTACACCTTCTGGCGTGAATATGCTAGAACCGGCTGGAATAATCACATCATCACCGACTACAGCAGCTAGCGTAAAAGTTACCTGAGTGCTGGCTGCTTTGAAAGCTCTTACTCTCAGGTCGTGCTGCTCTGCAAGCGTTACCATGCTGGATAGCCGTCTGGCTGTTGGGGAGAAGCTTTCCCTCGCTGCATTGTCTATATAGTATCCCAGCATTTCAGCCACGCCTGCCCAGATAGACAAAAGCCGCACAAACAAATTGTTGTCGGTGCGGTCTGTCATTTCAGGAACTCTGCTGGCTAAATTGTCCAGTATCTGTTGTCGTATTTGGTCATAGGTACGGTCAAAATACCTTATCCACGTATTTATCATGTCAAATTTCGGTTAAAAGGGTAGCCAAAAAATCCCAGCTCTTTGCTAGAACGTATTTCATAATAGACGGCCATAGTACACCTGTCTGCCTCGGTGGAGAAGGCCGCTTTTTTAAATCTTACTCTAGGCTCAAAGGCCACGATAGCCTCCTCTATAAACAGTCTAAGCATCGACTCCAGCACGCTGTCGTTGGGCTCAAATGAAAGTTCATGGCCTCTAAACCCATATTCCCTGTTCATCAGGTTTGAGCCCTTGGGCGTAGAGAAAATATTGTAGAGGCTTTGGTTTATGTTGTCCACATCAGAAACAGTATTTACCCTGCCAGCAACAAGCTGCAAAGGGTACTTAATGCCTTGCCCTAGATAGTCAGTCATGTGATAGTTCCTCCTGTTAAAGTTCCTGTAACTGGCCCAGCTGAGCTAGTGCCCGTGAAAGCTCCTGTTACAGTAGCTGACTTAATGTACACATCAATAGCATCGGCTATTTCATCGGCATACTGCTGCTTTACTGCATCTGTATCCTCTGAGCCTTTTTTGGCTTCGGTCTCGACTGCATCAAGCGCAGCCTTAATCGCCTGAACGAGTGTGGTTTTTATGAGTGGCATCTTACTCCAAAGTTACTTTATCAGACTTGATTTCAGATAACTTTTCTTTCAAGCCTGTAAAATACGCCAGATTTAATAGCGGCTGAGCTCCTATCGAGGTGGCCGTTTTGGCTTGTTCAAGTCCTTTAATCAAATCCTCTAAAATAGCTATGGCTTTTTCAGCTCTTGCTGCATGGTAAGTTGCCTCACCTTCTTTGCCTAGTGAGAATTTTCCTTCGCTGTTCATTTCAAACACCAGCCCGGACTTACTCACAATACGAATACGATTTTCAAAGTCGTCCATTTCAAGCCTGTGGCCTGACTTAGTTTGAATTACGTTGTTGGTGGGCTTATTTCCATTGTTCTTCGCCGCTGCTGGGACTTCACCGTTACCCCACCATCCCTGCTCCCATATAGGGTATTGAGGGTCGCCGTTCTCAAAGCTCACCCAGACACCGTCCTTTGGGCTTGGAATAAAAAACATGCCACAATTAGCGCCTGCAAAGTTGCCCTTCGGCCATGCCCAGTATTTCAGTGGCTTGTCTCCAGATACTTGTGGTATGATTAACTGCAATCTGCCTAAGAATTCTGGGTCTTCGTTGCTGGAAACAAACCCCCTGTAGCTGGCATAGTATCTCCCGTAATACTCCAGCCCGAATCTCTTTAAAATACTTTCAAACATGGCTAATCTATTACATTACCGTTTACATCCCTACTAACTACTGTTTTTGTGTTCTCTTTGTTTTTACCGGGCTTGTTATTCACCTTGTCTGCCTCTATAGTAGAATTAGAAACAGGGCTGTTTGAGGCGTTCCGTTTAAGCGTTATTCTAGCCAGTGTAGCACTGCCTCCTTGTATAGTCTGTCGGATAGCGACGACATACCAGTTACCCTCATGCTTGGCCGAAACACCGCTTATCTCTATCACCTCATTCTCCTTCAATTCAGGGTCTGGCAACACTTCCAAATCGGCCTCCATTACTGATAACAGCGCCTCGTTTGATACTGAGTCCGTAAGATTCTGCTGCTCCTCTTTAGGCATAGTCGGCACTGGTAGTGATTGCTTATAAGAGCTGCTTTGCCACACACCATCAACGTCTCGTTTATTCATCGTCTTTCCTAGCTTCGTATCTGTGCCTTTGCTGGATGTTTTAATTACGACCTGTTTTGTCCTTGGGTCTACTGATATTGTCTCAACCTCGTTTTTAGCTGACGACATTTCTATCTGTTTTGTCGTGACTGTCATAAGCTTGAAGGGGCTTTCTCCGTATTTGTACTTTCTAAAGGGCTCTTTGTTCAAGTCCCTTTTTATAAAATACAGCGTTTCATTATCCACGTAAAACATGAATTGGCCAAAGCCTTCCTTGTTAGCCAGCTCTGCAACAACCTCCCAATCTGAGCGCTTGTTTTGGTTCAACTCAGCATACACTTTGTTAGTTCTGTCTACCTTGGCCTTAAGGTTCTGCCCTTCAGCTATTTGTTTTACTATGGCTGAGGCCGTCATGTTCTCGAACTTGCGATCTGGTTTGTTTTTTTTCAGTCTGTTGCCGTAATCAAAACAAACTATTGTGGCTTTAACAAGCTCCCCATAGGTTGTTTTTATGTCTACCACCTCAACCTCTTTAGGAGCGCTTACGCCTTTGTCAGTAGTCCCCCACTGAACAATCAGGCGTAATCCGTTCACTATTTCAGGGTCGTCAATCAATGATTTTGAATACTCCTTCGAGGCTTTTATAGTGAGTACGTTATCTTTTTCAACGCTGCCCTCAAAATCCATAAAATCCAACAGGCCAGATATGTCCCGGCCTGTGTCCTTCAATTTTACGCTGAAAAATGCAGAAGTGCTCATAGCAACAAACGTACTCTTAAAAAGTCAGGTATCAATATTTTCTGTCCAGCGAGTCCTGAAATATCCGTAGGGTCGTAAATTGTATTAGCATCAGCTATCACCCACCAATACAGCTCAGGCTGCTGCGAGCGGTTAGCGTAGAACTTCCTCGCCAGTGCATCTAGCCTATCCCCTTGCACGACTGTGTGGTATTGGTCGCCATTTTCGGGGCTTATGGCTACAACTTCACGGTAAAGTCCGTGCTCAGTAGGGCTGAATATTATAAGCTGCCCAGAGGCATACATATTGCTAGGCTTAAGTTCTAGTACCATTATCTAAAGTCTGAGCGTTTTACGTCCCGTTCCATATCCAAAGCTAACGAAATATCGACTAGGGCTTGCTGAGGTAAATAATTGTACTCCTTGTTAAACAAGCCTATTTTGTAATTGACGTTTAGCATTACCCAAACTGAGTTCTCGAATAGCTTACCAAAAACCAGCCGAATACGTTCCGTGCTAGTTCCTGAACCATCATTCATAGTAAAGCTCTCCAGCCATTCGCACCTGCGGATAATGTCTGCCCTGTCCTCCTCTGTAGTGTAGAAGCTTAGCTGGAGAGTAAGTAATTTCTGGCCAGCCGTGTATTGGTACAAAGGGTTGTTTCTGCCAACTATCTGAACTGCCTGCTGTCCAGCATTTCTCTGCACGCTCAAACTAGGTGGCGTAAATTGTATCTCCATTTTGTCCAGCGACTCAACGCCAACAAAATAGAGCCTGCCACCAGAACCAGCAGGTGTTTTCTCAGGAGCTGGCTGTAATATCTTATCAAAGTCAACGAAGGGCCCAGCCATAATTAATATCCTCCACTTGCGCCAGAAGTCTTGCCACTCCTTGCATTGTTTATTTCTGCTTTCTCTATTAACTTCTCCATAAGCTTGTCTCCATCCATTTCGAGGCTAACAGTTAGGCTCTCCAGTATTTGCTTAGTGGTATTGGTATTGATGCTGCCAGCGCCTCCCATAGATGCCTGAGTAGCTTGTATCTCCGCTCTGCCTGCCCCCAAACTCTCCCAAACTGCTCTCGTCTTATCTGTCATTTTCACATCCTCTGAATTAAAAGGCATTTCTCCTTGACTGTAATCGAATGTATTCATGCCAAGCGACTTACCTAGAGCGGTGTCCGCTACCGAATCCCAGACACCTTTCATGGACTCGACCAGTCCCATAATCAAATATATTCCAGCGGCCACTAGCCCTATAACAACCAAAACAGGCCAAAAGGCTGCTAGTGTGGAAACTGCCATAGCTGCTAGCTTCACTGTAAGAAGTGCAACAATTACTACTATTGCAGACAGTACACCGTAAATTACGCCTCCAGCGGCCTCTCCTGTAGTTTTCCAGCTGTCCATGCTTTGGCTGTTTTTATTAAACCAGCTATCTGTAACTCCTAGGCGCACGGCCACTGAATCGAACAGGTCTATAACATACCTGACATCCCGGCTAAAGTCTCCAAAAGCCTCAACAGCTCCGTCCCTCATACCACGTAACAGCTCTTTTATGCGCACTATCCATGTACCCATATCAATAACCGTATCGAGTATGCCTATGCTAGCAAGCGCCTGCTCCATTTCAAGCGACATTTCCCAGCCCTCAGAAGTAGCAGACTTAAATATTTGGATAATTCCCTGCATGTAGCCTCCCAACCGCTGGAGCCATCCAAGTAGTCCTTTTTGTGGCTGGGTAGTGCCGTCAACAACTGAGCTGAACGCTTGCCACGCTCGTATCAATGTGTAAACACCAGCCGCCACCATGCCGATAGGCCCTAGAACTATGGCAAGCAACACCCCCAGCCCGTAGATAAGGGCGTTGTTGGAGCTGAGTAACTTGTATAAAATATAGAATTGAGCTGCTAGCAGCGCCCCTGCGGCTATGGCAGGGAGCATAGTGGTCGTTACAGTTGTAACTGCCATAGCAAGGCCGAAAAATATAAGTTTAAGCCCGACTAGAATAAGACTAAGAGCCGCTATGCCTATAACAGCCAACATCACGTATACTACAAACTTTCCTAGCCCGGTGAGGGCGAAGTTTCTAATCGCCTCCAGCGCTGGAATGATTACACCTGACAATATTGTTTTTATTCCCGGCAGCAGTGCACCACCTATAGAGCGCATCACGCCTTTAAAGTAACTTTCTGCTGTCGAGGCTAGCCCGTTCATAGTGGTGGACTGCCTTACCATCATATTAGCAAACAGCCCTCCCTCCTGCCCCATTAGCTCGAAAGCTCTCTCCATGTCCTTGATGCCTACAGTTCCGGAGCCGACTAAATCAAGCACGTTAGTTTTTGCCGTATTAAGGGCTACAGCCAGCGCATCTATTATAGGAATACCATGATTAGCTATTTGGTAAATATCACGAGTCATTAATTTGGGCTGAGCTAAATTTCTACCATAAATTTCTACCAACGAACCCATGCTCATACCAACACCAGCGGCTACATTACCAAGATTATCGAGTACAGGAATAACATCTTCAGCTTGCTTGCCGAAAGCCACAAGCATTCGCCCTGATTTCAAAATGTCGTCGTCCGTGAAGGGGGTAAGGTCAGCGAACTTTTTCAAGTCCCAGACCAGCTTATTCGCTCTGCCTGCGTCCCCAATCAGCGTTTCAAAGGCGACACTTATCTGCTCGAATTCTCCTGCAACCTTAACAGCGAAGCCAACAGGAGCTAACATAGCCACACCTGCTGCGACAAGCCCTGCGCCTTTATATATTCGGTCAAATGATTGCGTCAGCCTTTCAGATACGGCCTCTGTCTCATTGGCCAGTTTATCAAATCTGGAGTTTATCCTGTCGGCAACAGCAGTAAATTGGTCTTCCAGCGTGAAAGCCACACCGAAACCCAATCCACCGCCTGAAAATGTACCGACTCTCATAATTAACCTCCTCCGGGCTTAAATTTTGCTTTCATTGCTTCGAGTTCGCCACGTTCCCGTGCTATTTGCGCCCTCATATTATCTACAAATATAGCCCTTTGCCTAAAACGTAGGGACTCATACTCATAAAAAGGCATTCGGAAGCCATTGTAATTCAGATAAAAATACTCTGACTCTAAATCGCTTCCGAAGGGTAGAAAAAAGCTACCGTCCCCAGAAGGTCCAACACGACCTCTTTTTGGTTCTGTGGCTTCTTGTCGGCTTCAGGGTGGGCAAACATAATCTCCGTGTCTAGTTGCGCCTCGCACTCCTTGATAGCTGTTCTCAGTGCCTCAATGTCTTTGAGCTTCATTTTGTCTAAGTCTAGCTTTATGGGAACAGTGTCGCTCTCCGTTTTGTAGGCTACAACAGGATTTCTAAGGAGAATGGACGAGTGAGAGCTGCGCTGGTTTTTAGGGATGGCCTGAGCATGTTTTTCTCCAACAGCGTCTAGCAGCGTAAAAGTAACTTTATCGCCAGACTTTGGCAGCTCTATTGTGCGGGTGCGCTCTATATCAGCGTACTCCCCATAAACACATTCCACCAAGCGGCCACTTTCTAGCCGCATTCTGTACGGTGTGAACACGAACCCCTCCTCCAAATTCACCTCCAGCTCTGCCTCCTGCTTAATTCCACCGTCTTCGCTGGCGTATGGGAACTTGAATTTGAACGTAGGGTCAAAGTCCATAGAGAACTGACGTGCCTGTATCAGCGCCCATTTACGGTCTGCTGACAACATCTTCCCTACAAATTCTACTGACGGGTTCTTGACTGAGCCGACTCGCACCAGCAAGGCTGCTAATAGCTCGTTAAGCTTGTCGGCGTGGTTCTTGCCTGTCTGCTCTGTAAGAATCCTTTGGTGCTTGCCCTCAAGCTCTGTGGTCTCTGCCTCTACCCCTGATGGTAGTGTAAACGTGTGATTTGCCATGATACTTTTATTTTTAAAGTTCTCAAATGTAAACATAAAAAAGCCCTTGACAAAATATCAAGGGCTCGGCAATCACACTTACTGTCAGGAGCAAGCAGCGTGAGTCTTATACACGGTAACAGCGGTCAACGCTCCATGTAACTGTTTCCAGCATATTGTCTGAGCTCATTCGGTCAAGCTGGCTGGAAGCCACTTTACAAACCCATGCGCCTTCGCATAGCCAGCGATTAAGAGTACGTGTTCCAGTCGCATCCATCTCTTTTATAACGATAATCTCACGAACCTGTAAAGGTAGTAAGCTGCCACCTGTCAAAGTGTTCTGAGCTACCATAAGCCTATCCCACGCCCACGTATCAGAACCGTTGAGAGGCCGTATTTTCTCCATAACACAATCACCAACAGTGACACGTCCGGGGGTCTTGACATCATAGTTAGCATCTCCGTGCATCACCTTTTGAATCTCTACCTCTGGGATAGTTACTTTTTGAACTTCCCATTCGTCAACTCCAGCGATTTCGATGCGAAAATTGAAGTTTTTACGGGTGTTTGCAATTTTAGCCATATCCGTGTTTTTATATTGTTTCGTTCAAAAGTTCAAAGCTAACGCCGGAGTTGGTAACTACCAACTTCACGCCAACGTATTTCATGCCGACCTTCGGAGCAAAAAATAGTCTGAATATGTACTGACCAGCGTCGATGTTAGCTGAGCTGTTTACAGTCGCCTGAGAAACTTCGTCAATATCTTGGTCGCCTTCGTACTTCCACTTCCACACCGCTCTGTTGTCCTGTAAAAATCCCATCCACGTAGACACTCTGCGAAAGATAGATTTCCACGTCTCAACATCATTCGGGTCGAATAAATCGACATCTGTAAAGCTGGGCAGCGTGCGCTCCATGAGTAGAACCAGTTCGGCCACTTCTGCCTTTTGCAGAAGCGAAGGGGTTTTATATAGGGTCGAGTTTCCCCAGCTGCAAACGCCAAAGGTCGGGTGTTTTATGACAACATTAACGCCTCGTGCATCTACCCTGTCAGCTTGCAGTCTTTTAGCTGGAGCTCCAAAGTTTACAACAACGCCATTCACTCCCGGAATAACGCCACGCTTTGGCCCACTAAAACTAAACCACTCGTTATACAGATTGTCCTTACGACTCATACATGCCATCACACCAGCGAGCTCTGGAACTTGAACGAAATCCCCAGTGATAGGGTCTACCACTTCGAGACCTCCTGTAAACATCATCGTCCTCCAACTAGTGATAGCCGTGTGCGAATATGCTCCAGTGCCTTCCCGGTAATCAATAACACCGTCAGCATCTAAGCCTATTGGTGTACGTACTAGCCCTTTAATGCCCTTGCGGTTTTCAGCGTACAAACTGATAGCAGCGTCAATAGTCGGCTCAGCCTTCATCGGAACTGCAATAGATGTAATCTCAATATCCTCATCAAATGAGTTAAGTCCGTTTTTACCTACAGAGTCTCCAATATAGTCAACATTCACAATGTCGGCTATAACCTGAGCGCCTCCAGAGAGGGTTACAGTTGTCGGCGCTGGAGTGCCGCTTACTGACACGATTTTTAGGTACTTAGATTTTTGGTTGAACTGAATAATCTCAGTGCTGTTAGGGCTCTTTGGAACATTTGGGACGGTGTAGCCAAGGTCAGGATAGCCTGCTATGCTCACAACGTAGTCAAATTGGTTAGCTGCTCCATTAAAAGCTGCTTGGGTTTTAACGCTACACTTGTTACCACCAGTGCCTAGTGAGAAGAACTTCACACTAACTCCATTGTCGACATACGTAACCGTACCGTCCGCTGTTGCGTTTGGTACTACTGCAACGGTTACAACAGTGTTGCCTCCAGTGTATGCAGAACTTACGACTGTATAAGAGCCGTTATTCCCAGTAGACCCTGAGATAGTAAACACGACACCACCTCCAAACTTTGTGGTCAAATCCACGCCGTTAATAGTGATAGTATCGTTTACGGTGCTGGCAGCACCTACGGCAGCTGTCGCTGTAGTTCCCACAATACCTGTGGCAGTGGTTCCGGCAATACTCGAAGCATCGTTAATCGTTGCATAATGAGCAGCTCGGCTAATTTTAAGCTTTGCTCCTCGGTCAAGGGCTGTTTTGCAGAAAAGGGCGAAAGTATCTCCAGTGACATACCCTCCAAATTCAGCTACGTATGCTGGCCATGAACCTACAACCTTGGGTACTCCGGGGACTCCCCATTCTGTGATACCCACGACACCATGAATACCTTTAATGCCTGACGTAAACAAGAAAGAAAGGTCTAGTACCTCTACTTCCGTTCTGGCTAATCCTGTGGCTTGCATGATAATCAGTTTTTTAGATACCACAATATTACAAAAAGCCCTGTTAAATAACAGGGCTTTTATCAAACTTTTTTAGATAAGCTGAATTTTTTCTTCCTACTCTGAATATGAGTCTGATAATACCTTCTCTAAAATCTCAATATGCACCGCCTGAAGGCCAGATACTGCCTTGTAAAAAACATCCTCTGGAATGAAATTCGTCGGTACTAAAATTACAAAAGACTGCTGGAGTTGGTTCACCTTCTCTTGAATCTCGTCTGCATTTTTATGCTGCTTCCAATCGTAACTACCATCATCAGAAGCCTTTAATTTGAAACCAACCTCTAAAAGTAACTTTACAGCAGCGTGTGAGTCCTCTACCTTAGAGCGAAGGAGCCTCATCAGCCTTACTAGGCTCTTTATGTGCTCTGTTTTCAAGTCCTTACTTGCAAACCTCCCTACTAGGTTGGATATGCCTGTAATTTCTAAATCCTTTACTGCCAACTCCCTCAACATTTGTGAAGTGTCGGCTTTAGCTCCTAACTGCTTTGCCATCTTATTTTGTGTTTAAATGTTATATTTCAACATCCCTCAGCTCACTAGAAAATGCGAGCGCTGGAATTTCTGGGTTAACTTCTTTGATTTTTGCTTTTACTTCCTGACAAGCCAAGGATATTGCAAGCTCCAAGGGGGTAGTTGCTAGCTTGTTTGAATGCACCTTGTCGTCTATCCTCATGTTGAACTCCACAAGATGCTGCTCTCTAGCATCTAAGGCAGCCGGGCTGGCGAACACCCTGCAACCTATGTCGTAGCTGTTTGTATAGAGAGCATTTACTCTTACTAGCAACACCGCTGTTCCATTGAGTACACCTAAACCTTTTTGGTTTATAGCAAAAGCTCCTCCAGCTGTCTGAGTTAAAACACCGTATTTCATACTAATATTTTGTATTATGCAAAGATAGGTTTTTTACTTAAACCTCCAAACCTATAATATAGCTGACCCAAGTAGGAACCACTTATCGAGGGTGAGGTCATACACTAATATAAATTTTCCTGTCTTACCTGCCGCTACTGTTACACCGTACGACTCGCTATTAACTGTTGCGGAAATCGTCAAGTTTCCGCTACCTGACGAATTTATAACCGTAAGTATTAGTTCTTGATTATTGTACAATCCTGAATCTAATTCGGCAGACGTTGAAATATTATCAGTATAAAGCCATACATCTGCTGAAGAAGCCACTGCGATTATTCCTCCTGCATCTACGTTCACACCTGTGGGGCTTATAATATACCTCCGGTTTTTGAACCCATGATTGGCTTCGCTTAGAATTTTTACATCTGCCTTTAAATAGATATTATCAGTTAAATGTATATTCTGAATGTCGCTGCCAATGTATGTATTCTTATTAATAGCAGAACTTAAATACATATCACCGCCTGAGACAAACGACATAGCATTTAAAGTGTAGAAGTCTAACCTTGTTGCGGCGTGCTCCCTTCTAAAATGATATAGTTCAGCAGCAGTTGTGGCCATAGACGTTTCGTCATAAACCCGCATTCCATAATGTGGGTCAACGGAATGAAATACACCTCCTCTGTTGTCAACTTTTGCTAGTCCCCAACTAATTAAAGCCGTTTTGTCAATAAACCTAACACCTCCAGGATTTCCTACTGTCGGCACGGCGAAATTTGTATTTGACATTTCGTAGACAAGATTTGTGACTCTACCAATATCCATTACCGATTGTAGACTTGGGATTGTGTTTATGGTTGCCGAAAGCGTACCACCTGTCATTGACAATCCGGCACCTATGGAAATCAATTCAGCAACACCTGTTCCTGCTGTTGCTCTACCTAGAAGTCTATTTGTAGTAACACCATCAACATAGGTATGAGCGAGGTTCGCCAAAACCCTATTTACCGTGAATCCAGAACTGTCTAATAAAGCCCACGATGTTACTCCACCGTACCATCTGAACACCTGTGTATTGGTAGATACTCCGAACCACATTGTAGAAGTGTCAACACCTATTGCATAGTCGGCTGACGAACCTCCTAGCTCATCACGTAGGACTATTTTTGTTCCTGCTGTCCTTGTTGTAAAGGAAGGAGCGCCTACTGTCGTTCCTGTCACAAAGTACCTGTCTATTCCCGTAATCGGTGCATAGGTGGATGCAGCCGCAGAGATGGTGAGGTAGTCTGCTATTGTAG
>JBDNFI010000092.1:0-2572 GCA_041689935.1 Cyclobacteriaceae bacterium | reverse complement strand
TAACATCCGAATAAAATAACCCTAGTGTGTTTTATCCGGTTTGTATTTTTAGCAATCTAATGGATTTATAATTGTTTTGAAAATATTTGTAGCCACATGAGCATAAATTTCAGTGGTTTTACTGCTATTGTGCCCCAGTAACGATTGTATATACCTTAGGTCAGTACCTCCTTCTAATAAATGTGTAGCAAAAGAATGTCTAAGCATATGTGGAGTAACTCTTTTTCTAATGCCCGCAAGCTTAGCTGCCTTATGCACTATTTTTCCTACACTAGTTCCACTATAAGGATGACCCTCATAACCTTCAAAAAGGTATTTTTTGGGTTTATATTCCATATAGTAAATTCTTAATTCTTTCAATAGTTTCTGGCTAAGCATGCTGATCCTGTCTTTATTGCCTTTAGCAGCTCTAATATTAATACACATTCTTTTGCTGTCGATATCAGGAATTTGTAAGCTGAGCAACTCACTTCGCCTTAAGCCTGCCGAATATAACAAACTAATAATACAGCGGTGTTTCAAATTGGAACATGTATTTATCATCTCCAATATAGCTTCTTTAGCCAATACTTCTGGCAGTTTCTCGGCCTTTGGTGGTCTTATAAATTCATAAAAGCGATTCGGCATTTTACTAACAACTTCATAATAAAATTTAATAGCATTAATATGCTGATTGATGCTTGAATCGCTTGCTCCTCCTTTTATTAATGATTGCATAAAGGCCGTAATTTCAGCATCTCCTAGATCATTGATATTGCTTTTTCTATAAAAATTGATAAATTTCTCGAAACAAGAAATGTAGGTTCTAACGGTATTTATGGCATATTTTCTCAGTTCTAATTCGTTAAAAAAACTATTAGGACAGGGCTTCCACCCGTTTTCTAGCTTTCTTTTCCTAAAACCTTCAATGACTAAACTAGGATCACCGCACCCTAGCCATCCCTTTTTGCTAAAATAGCGCATATCAATCCAAGCTACCCCTTTAAATGCATTAAGAATAGCTCGGTAGTTTGTTGGGTTATTTTCAATGCAAGCCATTTGGCCCTTGCTATGCCATCTAGGATTAGGCAAACCCTTCACTAAAGCTTGCAATACTTTGTCAGGATAGAATTTTAAACCTATTAAACGCTTTCCGTTGACCTGTAAATGCCTCAGGCTAATCATTTTTTGTAATGGCTCCATAATCGTACGCTTTTTGCTATCTGATTGTAAACCAAAACTATTTTGAAGCCACTTACTAAAATAATAGTATATTTATACGTATATTATGCGTATAAATATGTGACTATGATGCCAGATTCAACTTGTAAATATTGCCAAGCACCCTTATCAGGCCGAGCAGATAAAATATTTTGCTCTCCTTATTGCAAAAGCGCCTATCAATACCAGCAGAAAAAGGATAAACCAAAGTCCTTATTTGAAAAGGTAGACAACCAATTGAAGCTTAATAGAAAACTTTTGAAGCAATACAACAAAGAAGGAGTTACCACTATAAGAGAAAATCTAATCTTAAAAATGGGCTTTAACCCTAAATATTTTACCAATTATTGGAAAAATCTTCAAGGAGAGGTCTACCTATTTTGCTATGAATATGGCTTTCTAAGAAAATTTGACGAAAGAAAGAATACCTACCGCTTAATCCTGGTGCAATGGCAGCCTTATATGGAATAAATCGATGATATATAACTGTCAACAAAAATTAACGAACTCTTACCTCCAAATGGTAAAATCGCACAGCAACCGAGTGCCCGCGTAATAAAAAGCCCTCCATACACTTTTGCATCATTGCTGTTTTACTTTCTAATAATTCGCATGTTATAAACGATATTGATTTGGTCATTAAAACAACAAGAGTAAATCATTACCTCTTTTGCCCTTGTTGCAGCAAGTAGCGTCTAAATGAATCTATTATGCGATCTGGAAGGATAAAGAAAAGTACACCCAGAGTTTGCAACGATGTTCTAAAATTGACTTTTAGGTTGCATTAATGCTTTGTGGCTTAGAACTGAAAAGAAAATTGCATCTGCAGGCTTCATCTTCTCTAGAATTCTTAAAATTAAAACAAATGTCAAAAGAAAGATGACAATTGGTAAAAATACAAAGTGCACAAAAGTATAAGTTACTTGCATTAGAAAATAGCATTTTGAATAAAAGAAACAATCTTAAAATTTTTAAGGATAGCCTGGAAACCTTTAATTTTCTCTCTTTTTGTCATAATATTTAGCGGATTTTAACTATATTTACTACATCAAAAAAAGGTTCTTTGATATCAATGGTTCTTTGTCATACTGCACAAATCCAACTAATTAACTCCAAAATACTGGTGCACAATTAGGTATACACAAAAACAATTACATCCTAACTAATTGATTTTCAGGCTTTATACTGAGGTGGCGATAATCCTGCCACCCCGACACCAAAGCCTTCTGCAAAAACAGAAGGCTTTTTTTATGTCCAAATTTGCAGGGCTACAGTTTTTATCCTCAGATATATCCATGCTCCAAGAGCGATATAAGTACACAGCAAGCTCACTGAAAACCTCCAATTATAGCCACACGTTTTTAAATATGAT